>NZ_CP035376.1:0-643285 GCF_004118975.1 Luteimonas sp. YGD11-2
GCCCATCCTGCGGCGGCGCGCAGGTCGCCTGCTGAAAAAAGTTCAACACCCGATGGATGTCTGGCCCCGCTGTCTCGAACGCCTCGAAGCCGAATTCCCGCTCGAGGACGTGCACACCTGGCTCAAGCCCCTGCAGGCCGCGCGGCGCGACGACATGACGGTGCTGTACGCACCCAACGCCTTCGTCCGCGACGAGGTGCGCTCGCGCTACCTGGCGCGCATCCGCGAGCTGCTCGCGCATTTCGCCGGCAACGGCGAGGTCTCGCTGGAGATCGGCTCGCTGCCGCGCGCGGCGCCGGAGACGATGGCCGACACGCCGATCAGCGTGGTGCCGCCGCAGGCGCCCAGCGAACCGTTCGCCGGCAACCTCGACAGTCATTACACCTTCGAGAACTTCGTCGAGGGCCGCAGCAACCAGCTGGGCCGTGCCGCCGCACTGCAGGCCGCGCAGAAACCCGGCGACCGCGCACACAACCCGCTGCTGCTGTACGGCAGCACCGGCCTGGGCAAGACCCATCTGATGTTCGCCGCCGGCAATGCCATGCGTGCGGCGAATCCGTCGATGCGGGTGCTGTACCTGCGCTCGGAGCAGTTCTTCAGCGCGATGATGAAGGCGCTGCAGGAAAAGGCGATGGAGGGCTTCAAGCGCCAGTTCCAGCGTGTGGACGCGCTGCTGATCGACGACATCCAGTTCTTCGCCGGCAAGGACCGCACCCAGGAGGAGTTCTTCCACACCTTCAATGCGCTGTTCGACAGCCGCCAGCAGATCATCATGACCTGCGACCGCTTCCCGCGTGAGGTCGAAGGGCTTGAGCCGCGGCTGAAGTCGCGGCTGGCGTGGGGCCTGTCGGTGGCGATCGACCCGCCCGATTTCGAGACCCGCGCGCAGATCGTGCTGTCGAAGGCGCGCGAGCGAGGCGCGCAGATCCCCGAGGACGTCGCGTTCCTGATCGCCAAGAAGATGCGCTCCAACGTGCGCGACCTCGAGGGAGCGCTCAACACGCTGGCGGCACGCGCCAACTTCACCGGCCGCGCGATCACCCAGGAGTTCGCCCAGGAGACCCTCCGCGACCTGCTGCGCGCGCAGATGCACAGTGTCGGCATCCCCAACATCCAGAAGACCGTGGCAGACTACTACGGCCTGCAGATCAAGGACTTGCTGTCGAAACGGCGTACCCGTTCGCTGGCCCGCCCACGCCAGATGGCGATGGCACTTGCGAAGGAACTCACCGAACACAGCCTGCCCGAGATCGGCGACGCCTTCGCGGGGCGCGACCATACCACCGTGCTGCATGCCTGCCGTCAGATCCGCACCCTGATGGAGACCGACGGCAAGCTGCGCGAGGACTGGGACAAGCTGCTGCGCAAGCTCAGCGAGTAGCGCGAAGAAGCCGGTGCACGGAACCGGTACAACATGTGGATAAGTCGACCGCCAATCCGGGGTGCCAGAGTTGTCCACAGGTTGTCTCCAACCCGCACCGACTTGTCCACCCGTTTCACAGTTCCAATTTCTCCAAAGGATTCAACGGGTTGAAGCACTAGCCCACCGATTCCGGCGACACCATCACCACCGCTTTTTGATATTTATCCAATCCTTGATACATGGGCATGGGGGTTAGCGCAGGCATGCGATTCAGTCTTCAACGAGAGGTATTCCTGCGACCGCTGGCCCAGGTGGTCAATGTCGTCGAGCGCCGGCAGACCCTGCCCGTGCTGGCCAACCTGCTGGTGCAGGTGCAGGACGGGCGGGTGTCGCTGACCGGTACCGACCTCGAGGTCGAGATGGTTGCGCGCTCCGCGGTCGACGACGCGGTCGACGGCGAGACCACGATCCCGGCACGCAAGCTGTTCGAGATCGTCCGTGCCCTGCCCGACGGCAGCAAGGTCACGGTCTCGCAGACCGGCGACAAGATCACCGTGCAGGCCGGGCGCAGCCGCTTCACCCTGGCGAGCCTGCCGGCCAACGACTTCCCGTCGATCGATGACGTGGAGACCACCGAGCGGGTGCAGGTGCCCGAGGCCACGCTGAAGGAGCTGATCGAACGCACCGCGTTCGCGATGGCCCAGCAGGACGTGCGCTACTACCTCAACGGGCTGCTGTTCGACCTTGGTGAAAGCCGGCTGCGTTGCGTAGCGACCGACGGCCACCGCCTGGCGCTGTGCGAGGCCGAGCTGGAGGCACCGGTGGTGACGCGGCGGCAGATCATCGTGCCGCGCAAGGGCGTGCAGGAGCTGCAGCGCCTGCTCGAGGGCGGGGACCGCTCGCTGGAACTGGAGATGGACCGCAGCCACCTCCGGGTCAAACGTGACGATGTCACGTTCACCTCGAAGCTGATCGATGGCAAGTTCCCGGATTACGCCGCGGTGATCCCGATCGGTGCCGACCGTGAAGTGCGGGTGGATCGCGAGGTGCTGCGCGCGGCGCTGCAGCGTGCGGCGATCCTGTCCAACGAGAAGTACCGCGGTGTCCGCGTCGAGGTCTCGCCTGGCCAGCTCAGGATCAGCGCGCACAACCCCGAGCAGGAAGAGGCGCAGGAAGAGATCGAGGCACAGACCAGCGTCGATGACCTCGCGATCGGGTTCAACGTCAACTACCTGATGGACGCGCTGAGCGCCCTGCGCGACGAGGAGGTCATCCTGCAGCTGCGCGATGCCAATTCCTCGGCACTGGTGCGAGAGGCGGGCAGCGAGAAGTCGCGGCATGTGGTGATGCCGTTGCGGCTCTGACCTGACCCTATGTTCCACGTGAAACAGTACCCGGCTCCGGCCGGGTACTTCGTTTCGGGCGTTCGCAGGGAAAGTCCGCCTCCCCGCGACGCCCTACACTGCTCTGGCTTTCGCCTTCCGGTACCACCGATCCGTGCGCATCACCCGCCTGCATATCCGCGATTTCCGCCGCCTTCACGACGTCGACGTCAGGCCGGGGCCGGGGGTGAACCTGCTGATCGGCCCGAACGGTGCCGGGAAGACCAGTGTTCTCGAGGCCATCCACCTGATGGCCTACGGCCGCAGTTTCCGTGGCCGTGTACGCGACGGCCTGATCCGCACCGGTGCCGCCGCGGTGGAAGTATTCGTCGAGTGGGATGACGCCGGGCGCGAGCGGCGCGCCGGCCTGCGCCATGGCGGCGACCGCTGGGAAGGGCGTCTGGACGGCGCATCCGTGGACCAGCTGGGCGACCTGTGCGCCGCGCTGGCGGTGGTCAGTTTCGAGCCCGGCAGCCACGCGCTGGTGGCCGGAGGCGGAGAGCCGCGGCGGCGTTTTCTGGATTGGGGCCTGTTCCACGTGGAACATGAGTTTCTGCCCGCCTGGCGCCGCTATGCCCGTGCACTGCGCCAGCGCAACGCCCTGCTCAAGGCGCAGCGCGGTGATGCCGAGCTCGACGGCTGGGAGCACGAGATGGCCGTCGCCGGCGAGACGATGACGCGGCTCCGTGCCGGATACGTCGACACATTGCAGGCGGCGCTGGCCGACGTGGTGCCGGTGATCGCGCCGTCGCTGGGCGCGGCGGGAATGGAGTTCGTCGCGGGCTGGAAGCGCGCGGACCTGAGCCTGCGCGATGCACTGCTGATCTCGCGCGAGCGCGATCGCCTCTCGGGTCATACCACCGTGGGCCCTCACCGCGCCGACTGGCGGGTGCATGTGGCCGCAACCCCGCAGGGCGAGGCGCTCTCGCGGGGGCAGGCCAAGCTGGTGGCGCTCGCCTGCCTGCTGGCGCAGGCACAGGATCTCGCTGGTCGGCAGGGCCAATGGCCGATCGTGGTGCTGGACGACCTCGCCTCCGAACTCGATGCCCACCATCGCGAGCGTGCGCTGGGGCTTCTGGCCGCCACCCGTGCCCAGGTCTTCGTCAGTGGGACCGATCTGCAGCCGCTGGCCAGTGCGGCCGCGGCCGGGGCGACAGTGTTTCACGTGGAACAGGGCAGCCTGATCCCCGACGGGCCGGCCGGCCCAGGCGCATCCGGGGCGGCCGTACCCCCCAAAATGCTATAATTCGTCGATTGTCGAGCCTGCTTCTTTGCCCTTCCGGCCGCCTTGGCCCGGCGCAGGCCGCGTCCGCACAGAGGAACGCATGACCGAGCAGACCCCCGAGTCCACCGCCGCCGGTGGCACCAGCGCCTACGACTCCAGCAAGATCACCGTCCTGCGCGGGCTCGAGGCCGTGCGCAAGCGGCCGGGCATGTACATCGGCGACGTCCACGACGGCACCGGCCTGCACCACATGGTGTTCGAGGTGGTCGACAACGCGGTCGACGAGGCGCTGGCTGGCCACGCCGACGACATCGTGGTGACGATCCACGTCGACGGCTCGGTGTCGGTGTCCGACAACGGCCGTGGCATCCCGGTCGACATCCACAAGGAAGAAGGCGTATCCGCGGCCGAGGTGATCCTCACCGTGCTGCACGCCGGCGGCAAGTTCGACGACAACAGCTACAAGGTCTCCGGCGGCCTGCACGGTGTCGGCGTCTCCGTGGTCAATGCGCTGTCCGAGCACCTGTGGCTCGACATCTGGCGCGATGGCCACCACCACCGCCAGGAGTACTCGCTGGGCGTGCCGTTGTACCCGCTCAAGGAGCTGGGTCCCGATGATCGCCGTGGCACGCTGCTGCGCTTCAAGCCGGCCTCGGAGATCTTCAGCGATACCGAGTTCCACTACGACATCCTGGCGCGCCGCCTGCGCGAGCTGTCGTTCCTCAACTCCGGCGTGCGCATCACGCTCGCCGACGAGCGCGAGGACCGCCGCGACACCTTCGAGTACGAGGGCGGCATCGCCTCGTTCGTGGAACATCTGGCGCAGCTCAAAACGCCGCTGCATCCGCATGTGATCGCGGTCTCGGGCGAACACAACGGCATCAGCGTGGAAGTCGCGCTGCAGTGGACCGATGCCTACCAGGAAACGATGTACTGCTTCACCAACAACATCCCGCAGAAGGACGGCGGTACCCACCTGCAGGGCTTCCGTGCCGCGCTCACGCGCACGCTGACCAATTACATCGAGCAGAACGGCATCGCCAGGCAGGCCAAGGTGGCGCTGTCGGGCGATGACATGCGCGAGGGCATGATCGCGGTGCTGTCGGTAAAAGTGCCGGACCCGAGCTTTTCATCGCAGACCAAGGAAAAGCTTGTCTCATCAGATGTGAGACCGGCTGTTGAGAGCACGTTCGGTGCGCGTTTGGAGGAGTTTCTCCAGGAACACCCGAACGAGGCCAAGGTGATCGCGGGCAAGATCATCGACGCGGCACGTGCCCGCGAGGCGGCGCGCAAGGCGCGCGACCTCACCCGCCGCAAGGGCGCGCTGGATATCGCCGGCCTGCCGGGCAAGCTGGCCGACTGCCAGGAGAAGGATCCGGCGCTGTCGGAACTCTTCATCGTCGAGGGTGACTCGGCCGGTGGCTCGGCCAAGCAGGGCCGCAACCGCAAGAACCAGGCGGTGCTGCCGCTCAGGGGCAAGATCCTCAACGTCGAGCGCGCGCGCTTCGACCGCATGCTGGCCTCGGCCGAGGTCGGCACGCTGATCACCGCGCTGGGCACCGGCATCGGCAAGGACGAGTACAACCCGGACAAGCTGCGCTACCACAAGATCATCGTGATGACCGACGCCGATGTCGACGGCTCGCACATCCGCACCCTGCTGCTGACCTTCTTCTACCGGCAGATGCCGGAACTGATCGAGCGCGGGCACATCTACATCGGCCTGCCGCCGCTGTACAAGATCAAGCAGGGCAAGACCGACCTGTACCTGAAGGACGATGCCGCGCTGGATGCGTATCTCGCCGGCAACGCGGTGGAAGGTGCGGCACTCACCCCGGCAGAGGGCGAGCCGGCCATCGAAGGCGTGCATCTGGAGAAGCTGCTGCTGTCGTACGCCCGCGCCCGCGACGCCATCGCCCGCAACGCGCACCGTTACGACCCGGCGCTGATCGAGGCGCTGATCGACTTCACCCCGGTGGATCCGGAGCGCCTGCGCGCCAATATCGACGAGCGCCATGAGCTCGATGCCCTCGAGGCCCGCCTCAACCGGGGTGGCCTCGGCCGCCCCGTCTATCGGCTCACCCTGCAGGCGGATGCCGACGGCCGGCCTGCGGCGTTGCTGTCCACCCGCAGGCACATGGGCGTGGAACTGCAGCAGGTGCTGCCGCTGGCCGCGCTCGAAAGCGGTGAATTGCGCGCGGTGCGCGAGGCGGCCGAGCTGCTGCATGGGCTGGTCCGCGATGGCGCGATGATCGTGCGCGGCAACCGCCAACAGCCGGTTGCGAGCTTCGCCGAGGCGCAGGCCTGGCTGCTCGAGGAGGCCAAGAGGGGGCGCCAGATCCAGCGCTTCAAGGGTCTGGGCGAAATGAACCCCGAGCAGCTGTGGGAAACCACGGTCAATCCGGATTCGCGCCGCCTGCTGCAGGTGCGCGTCGAGGACGCGGTGGCCGCCGACCAGATCTTCAGCACGCTGATGGGCGATGTGGTCGAACCGCGCCGGGAGTTCATCGAGGACAACGCGCTCAAGGTCTCCAACCTCGACGTCTGAGTCGGCTCGATGCACAGGATCCGGCGGCGATGTTTGCCGGATCCGGCGATATCACGTCCCGTCCGGCTGGAACCGGGCTTGACGAATCGTTAAGCCCCGCCCGATTACAAGTCGAATCCTCTCCCTGCGGAACTCCCGACGCATGAAGCCGATCCTGACAGCGCTGGCCGCGGCCGCGCTTGTGACCGCCTGCGCGACCACGGTGTCGCCCACCGGGCGCACCCAGTACGTGGGCGCCGTCTCCCAGGCCCAGCTCGACCAGCTCGGCGAGCAGTCGTTCGTGCAGATGAAGACCCAGCAGCAGGTGTCGGGCGACGCCCGCCAGAACGCCTACGTCAGCTGCGTGGTCAATGCCATCGTGCAGCAGCTGCCGGCCAACGAGCAGCGCATCCGCTGGGAATCGGCGGTATTCGTGGACGACAATCCGAACGCGTTCGCGCTGCCGGGCGGCAAGGTCGGCGTGTACACCGGCATCTTCAAGGTCGCGCAGAACCAGGACCAGCTGGCCGCGGTGATCGCCCACGAAATCGGCCACGTCATCGCCCGCCACCACGACGAACGCATTACCCGGCAGGCCGGCGCGAGCGGCGCGTTGCAGGTCGTCGGCGCCGTGCTCGGCTCGCGCTATGGCGAGGGGGTTGGCAATGCAGCGGTGCAAGGTGGCAGTATTGCCGCCCAGGCGGGGTTCCTGCTGCCCGGTTCGCGGGAGCAGGAAAGCGAGGCCGACGTGGTCGGCCAGCAACTGATGGCGTCGGCGGGTTTCGATCCGCGGGCCGCGGTCAACCTCTGGCAGAACATGATCGCGGCGAGCGGTGGCAACCGTCCCGCGACGTGGCTGTCGACCCACCCGGATCCGCAGAGCCGGATCGGCGAACTCCAGTCCCGCGCCCAGGGCCTGGTGCCGGCCTGGCAGCAGGCGCGGGCGGCGGGTCGCCAACCCAGGTGTGGCTGACAGGACGTTGGCAGATCGATTCCAGCGCAAACCAACGCACCGGCCCGGTGCCCAATGTCAACGCTACAGGTGATTGCATGAAAGCCACTACCCACGCACCGGCCCTGATCGCGCTCGCGGTTGCCGCCGTCCTCGGCACCGGCACCGTCAATGCCACGGCGACGTCCGGCATCCAGGCCGACGAACAGCAGTGCCAGCGCGAACGCGCGTCGCGCAGCAATCGCCCGCAGGAGCTCTATCCGGAGTCGACCCGCACGGCACCGACCGAGCGTGCCTCGCAGCGCATGGGTGGCCAGCTCAACAAGCTCGGCACCGCGCTCGACAAGGAAGACAACGCGCAGGTGCGGCAGATCGCCGACGAGGTGATCGCCAACGCGCGCGCCAACAACTACGACAAGGCCTATGCCGCGCAACTGGCAGCCAACGCCGCCTACAACGACGATGACCTGGCCGCGGCCAAGACCTACCTCGTGCAGGCGGTGGAACTCGATGCGCTCGACAACAACGCGCACTTCCAGTCGATGATGATGCTGGCGCAGCTGCAGGCACAGGACGAGGAGTACGAGCAGGCGCTGGCCACCCTCGACCGTTACCTGGAAGGCAGCCAGAGCAGCAAGGCCGACGACCTCGCGCTGAAGGGGCAGATCCTCGTCCAGGCCGGCCGCCCGCAGGATGCGATCCCGGTGCTGCGCCAGGCGATCGACGCCGCCGAGACGCCCAACATGGGCTGGACCCAGGCGCTGATGGCGGCCTACCTCGACACCGAGAACACCACCGAGGCCACCCGCCTCGCCGAGCAGATCGCCGCGGCGTCGCCGGGCGACAAGCGCTCCCAGCTCAACCTCGCGTCGATGCATATCCAGGCCGACAACAGCGCCGAAGCGATCGCGATCATGGAACGCCTGCGCGCCGAAGGGCAGCTGACCGAGGACCGCGAGTACCGCAACCTCTTCGCGCTCCACCTCAACACCGAGGGCGGTGAGCCCAAGGCCATCGAGGTCATCAACGAGGGCCTCGAGAAGGGCGTGCTGGAGGGCAACCACCAGACCTACCTCGCGCTCGGCCAGGCGTACTACTTCTCCGAGCAGGTGGCGCCGGCCATCGACGCCTACCAGAAGGCCGCGCCGCTGGCCGAGAACGGCGAGACCTATCTCAACCTGGCACGCATCCTCTTCAACGAGGACCGCATCCCGGAAGCCAAGCAGGCGGCGCAGCAGGCGCTGGACAAGGGAGTCCGCAACCCCGACGAGGCGCGCAAGCTGCTGGCGCACTGAGCGGTCGCCACCTCCGCACTGAAAAAACGTTTTCGGTGCGGTGGTGGCGAGGATTCTTTTTGTTATAGACTTGGGAATTCGCGTCTGCACACGGTGAAGACGCGCTCCAAAGCCACCGACTAGGGGCGCCCCGGCGTCCAGCCAGACTTGAGTTCCCCCCGCATGACGCAACGCTTGCATAACCAACCGCGCGAAGACGAAGGCCTCAACTGGGCGCGTATCGCTGGCTTCACGATGGTGATCGCAGTCCATGCGGCCGCGATCATGTTGCTGATGGCGCCGGTCAATCCGCCGGGCGCGGGACCCGAGGAGGAAGAGGTGACCCAGGTGGTCATCATCGAACCGCCGCCGCCGCCACCCCCGCCGCCGCCGCCGCCGCCGGAACCGCCGAAGCCGCAGCCCATCAAGGAACTGTCGCCGCCGCGCCCGACTCCGGTGCCGCCGCCGCCGGAAGATCCGCCGGTGGTGTTCGACGAGCCGTCACCGGTCGACACGCCTGCACCGACGCCGGCTCCGCCCGCGCCTCCGGCCCCGGTCGCCGATATCGGCGCCAGCGTCGACATTTCGTCGAAGAACATGAACCCGCCGAAGTACCCGCCCGCCGCCATGCGCGCCGGCATCGAGGGTACGGTGATCCTGATCATCGACGTCGACGCCAACGGCAACGTCACCAACGTCAGCGTCGAGACCTCCAGCCGCAACCGTGACCTGGACCGTGCCGCGATGCAGGCCGCACGTGGCTGGCGCTTCAACGCCGCAACCGCCAACGGCAAGCCAGCCGCTGGCCGGGTCCGCGTGCCGGTCGATTTCAACCTCGGCGGCTGACGCCTCCGCGGGTCGCAACACCCGTTCCATACCGCACCATCCATAACTCCAATCTTCATCATTCAAAGGTAAGCGTCATGCTGCAGGAATCCACCAACGCCCCTGTCACCGGAGCCACCGACAACGCCGCGGCAATGAGCCAGATGGGCTTCGCGGACATGCTCCAGCACATGGATGCGGTGAACTGGACGGTGCTGATCGTCCTGATCGCCATGTCGGCCATGTCGATCTACTGGATCATCTTCAACTTCATCAAGAACATGCGCCTGCGCGCATCCGCCGATCGCGTCGTGACCACGTTCTGGGAAACCCCGAACGCCCAGGACGCCATCCGCTACATGGAAGAGCAGCCCGCCAGCGAGCCGTTCTCCAAGGTCGCGCTCGACGCTGCGCAGGCCGCTGCGCACCACCAGCGTCATGAAGGCTCGCGTCTGGTCGAGTCGCTCAACCGTTCCGAGTTCGTCGACCGCGCCCTGCGCCAGGCCGTGATCCGCGAATCGCTGCGTCTCGAGTCCGGCCTGACCGTGCTCGCCACCGTCGGCTCGACCGCTCCGTTCGTGGGTCTGCTCGGTACGGTGTGGGGCATCTACCGCGCCCTGATCCGCATCGGTGCCAGCGGCCAGGCCGACATGGGTGCCGTGGCCGGTCCGGTCGGCGAGGCGCTGATCATGACCGCGATCGGTCTGGGTGTTGCGATCCCGGCGGTGCTGGGCTTCAACTTCTTCACCCGCTCCAACCGCATCACCAACAACAAGCTCGACACGTTCGCGCACGACCTGCACGACTTCTTCGCCACGGGTTCGCGCGTGGGCGATGCGCCGCCGGCCCAGCGCTGATCTCGTCGACGTACTGACGGAGTCCGGATATGGCTTTCAGTTCCAATGAGGGTGGCGGCAAGCCGATGGCGGCCATCAACGTCGTCCCGCTGGTCGACGTGATGCTGGTGCTGCTGATCATCTTCATGGTGACGGCACCACTGATGACCCACCGCGTGCAGGTGGACCTGCCCGAAGCCGATCTGCTCGAACGGCCGGAGGCGGGTCCTGCTCCGCCGATCACCATCGCGGTGACGGACCAGGGCAACGTGTTCATCAACGATCAGCCCGTGTCCCTGGCCCAGCTGGAGAGCGCGCTGTCGGTGGAGGCACAGAAGACCCCGCAGCCGCCGATCAACCTCCGTGCCGACCGCACCACGAAGTACCGGATCGTCAACGAAGTGGTGACCATCGCGCAGTCCCAGGGCATGCGTAAGGTCGGCTTCGTATCGACCGTCGAAAGCAATTGAGGAAGAGCACCCATGGCATTCAGTAGTGGTGACGGCGACGGCCCCATGGCCGAGATCAACATCATTCCGCTTGCGGACGTGATGCTGGTGCTGCTGATCATCTTCATGGTGACCGCCCTGAAGACGCAGTACCCGATCGACATCGACCTGCCGCAGCGTTCGACGACGCCGCCGGACAACCCGGTGGAGCCGCCGGAGCCCGTCCGTCTGCGCATCGACAACTCGAACCAGGTGTTCTGGAACGACAGCCCGGTGCCGGTGACCGCGTTGCGCAACATGATGGAAGCGGAAGTGCAGCGTGATCCGGCCAACCAGCCGACGCTGGAGATCGACGCCAGCCAGGACTCGGACTACGGCGTGCTCGCCAAGGTCCTGGCCGAGGCGAAGAACGCACAGATGCTCAAGATCGGTTTCATCAAGAAGTAATCGCAGGACCTGGCCGGTCGTCGCCTGCAGCGCGCCGGCCAGCCGCTTACCTTTGAACGCCGCCTCCGGGCGGCGTTTTTTTGTCTGCGCCCTGGGCACAGCACGGCGTGGAAGGTAGCGAGCCGACACGGACCGACATCGCCCCGCGACATCGCCCCGCGCCCCGCGCATGAGCGATGGCAGTACCTCGGCGCTGTGATCCGGGTGATCGGAGGGCCAGCCCACCGACGAGTGCACCGATCGGCGAGTCGCGCGGTCGACCTGGCTTTGCGGATCGCGAACCGACGCAGTACGAACGCAGCGGTGTGATCAGCCGCCGACGATGCGCACGTAACGGGCGACGGTGGCGGCGAGCCCGTCGTAGAGCGCCTCGCCGATCAGCGCATGGCCGATCGAGACTTCCAGCACGCCGGGCACGGCGGCAAGGAACGGGTCGAGGTTGTCCTGGTTGAGGTCGTGACCGGCATTGACGCCGAGCCCGGCATCGCGGGCACGGCGGGCGGTGTCGACGAAGGGAGCCAGCGTCGCGGTATCGCCGCGCGCGTGGCCCTCGGCGTAGGGGCCGGTGTAGAGCTCGATACGCTGTACGCCGATCGCGGCTGCCTGTTCCACGTCGGCGCCGGCATCCGCGAACAGGCTGACCCTGCATCCCAGTGCCTGCAGCACCGACACCGGTGCGCGCAGGCGCGCGGCATCACGCGCGAAGTCGAAACCGTGGTCGGACGTCAGCTGGCCATCGTCGTCCGGCACCAGGGTCGCCTGGTCGGGTCGCGCCAGTTCGCACAGCGCAACAAAACCCGGATAGCCCTCGCGTGCCCCGGCGAACGGGTTGCCTTCGAGGTTGAACTCGACGCCGCGCTGCCGGCACAGCGCCGCCAATGCGATGACGTCATCGGTGCGTGCGTGGCGTGCGTCGGGGCGCGGATGGACGGTGAGTCCGTGCGCGCCGGCCTCCAGGCAGACGCTTGCCGCACGCACGACATCCGGTTCGCCACCACCGCGCGAATTGCGCAACAGGGCGACCTTGTTGAGGTTGACGCTGAGCCGGGTCATGCGTTGCGTGCGTGCTCAGCGTGCGGTGTCACGGTCGCCAAGCGTGGCGGCGGCGGCGGCGGCGCGGCGCGCCTCGGCCTCCTCGCGCAACCGCCGCAATTCGGTCGGGTCGATCATCATGGTGTCGTCGCGGCTGCGGGTTCCCACCCGCTGTGCGAGAAGCGACAGTACCCAGATCACCAGGAACACCAGCGCGGCCAGCACGCAGATGACGGCGAGCGCCATCGAGGTGGTCGACATCGCGATGGCGAATGCCGCGATCGCCAGCAACAGGAACAGCCAGGGCATGGGCGCTCTCCTTGAGCCTCGTCCGGTGAAGTCTACCCGCTGCGTGGCGCGGCGGTCGCCGCTCGCGAACGCCACGGCACCGCCCGTCCCGAATGCCGGGTGGCAACTCACAGCAACGGCGACAGCAGCCTGGCCATCGCTTCCGGCAGCCGATAGGTGAACAACGGGCGGCTGGCGACCGGCTCCACTTCGGGCGCGTCGGCGAACTCGCCCTGCAGATGCCGGTCGAGCCGGGCCGCGACGTCGCGGTCGTCGAACATCACCGCAACCTCGAAGTTGAGGCGGAAGCTGCGGTGGTCGAAATTGGCGCTGCCGAAGATCGAGATCGCGTCGTCGACCAGTAGCGCCTTGGTGTGCAGCATGCGCGGGCCGTACTCGTGGATATGCACGCCGGCCGCGATCAGCTCGTCGAAGTAGGAACGCGCCGCATGGGTGACCAGCACCGAGTCGCTGCGCTTGGGCAGCAGCACGCGCACGTCGAGACCCGCCAGCGCCGCCGAGGTCAGTGCCATCCGCGCGGCTTCCCCCGGCACGAAATACGGCGTTGCCAGCCATACGCGCCGTCGCGCCGCGTGGATCGCACCGACCTGCACGCGGTGGATGGCCTCCCAGTCCGAATCCGGCCCGGACACCACCACCTGCGCGGCGATGTCGCCGGGCGGCTGTGCGTGCGGGGTCTGGTCGGCGATCTCCTTCAGGCAGTCGCGCTGGCCGCTGGCGTAGATCCAGTCCTCGGTGAACACCCTCTGCAGCGGGCGCACCACGTCGCCCTCCAGCCGCACGTGCAGGTCGCGGAAGGCATCGTCGCGGCTGCGGTTGTCCTGTTCGTCGCTGATGTTGATGCCGCCGGTATAGGCGATGCGGCCGTCGATCACCACGATCTTGCGGTGCGTGCGCAGGTTGATCCACGGCCGCTGCCAGATGCGCCCGAAGCGCGCCGGATGGAACCAGGCGATCTCGCCGCCGGCGTCCAGCAACGAACGGAACATACGCCGCGCGCGTGCCGCCCCGACGGCATCGACCAGCAGGCGCACGCGCACGCCGGCGCGCGCGCGCTCGGTCAGTGCCTCGCACAGCGCGGTGCCGATCTCGTCGCAGTGATAGATGTAGTACTCCAGGTGCACGTGCTTGCGCGCCGCGCGGATGTCGTCCAGCAGCGCTTCGTATTTCTCGCCGCCATCGACCAGCAGCCGCACCTCGCGCGCCACCGAAGGCGCCAGGCCGCTCGCCGCCTGTCCGAGGCGGGCGAGTTCGCGTGCGTCCGCATGACCACCGAAGGCATCGTGGCTGGCGTCGAGCTGGCTGCGGCTGTTGGCGCGGCGCAAGCGGTGCCGCTTGATCTTCTGCGGCCCGAACACGTGATAGATGAGGAATCCCACGTACGGCAGCAGCGCCAGGCCGAGCAGCCAGCTCAGCGTCGCGACCGGCTCGCGCTTCTGCAGCACGATCCAGCCGCCAAGCACGACCAGGTACAGCAGCCAGCCGAGCGCGAGGACCGTGGTCAGGTCCAGTGAGGCGGCAATGGTGTCGGCAAGCGGCGCAATCGCGTCGGGCATCGAAAAATCCTCGGAGAACGGCGACACGATAGCGGCTTGCCGGTGTGCGCCACAGTGTGAGCGGCGGGTGTAACCCCACACGCAGGGGTGTTGCATGGATGTAACAGGCCGGGAACCGCGCCCCGCCGCGCCATTGCTCATCCGGGCGCGCGACGGGTGATGCGCAGGCGTTACAGGGATACAGGGCCCCAGTGCCCGGCCGGCGGATACAAGTCGTTGATTCGAAAATGAAAATTGATGTGGCACGCGGTATGCGTTGGCTGTGGGACCCGAAAGGAGTTCCGCCATGTCCCGCACCGCCACCACCGCGATCGTCACCGGCCTGCTGCTCGCGCTGCCGGGCCTGGCCTCGGCCGCCGGCGCCAGGCGCGCCGTGGACGCGCACCATGGCGAGATCACCCTGCTGCGTGATGTGCATGCGCGGCCGGCCTATCGGCCGATGCCCCCGGGCATGGCGATCATTGCCGACCCGACCCCGAACCGGGAACTGGCCCATGCCCTCGGCACCGGCGAACTGAGCGACGCCGAATTCGCCGGCCTGGCCGCGGATGCCCCGGTCACTGCGACGCGCGGCGTGGCCGTCCCTTTGGCACAGCGCATCGAGCAGCCGCTGCACGGCGTGCTCGGCGGTACCGGGCCGAACGGCGGCGCCAATGGCACCGGGAGCGCGCTGGGCGGCGCGCTCGGCGTGCCGCTCAACGCCGTCGGCAATACCACCCGCGGCATCGGCGACCACGTCAAGGGCGCGCTGGCGCAGTTCCCGATGATGGGCACCAAGGCGGGCGGCCCGTGAACCTGCCGCGCGCATTCCACCGCACGGCCGCCGGCGCGGCTGCGCTGGCGCTGTGCATTGCCGCGGTCCTGCCCCGGGAGGCGGCCGCGGACGACTACACGGCGATGCTCGGCTACCTCGCCGACAGCCGCATCGAGGACCGCGCCTTTGCCGGCGCCCAGGGTGCGATCGCCATCAACCAGGCGGCCGGCGACCACAACCTGCAGGCCAACCTGCACAGCCTTGCGCAGGGCGACCGCGCCAGCGCAACGGCCACCGCCCGCCAGTACAGCAACGATATCCGCACCCGCGGCGCGCTGCCCGACACCGCACGCGCGGTCATCGGTGGCGACGCATTCCGCGGCGCCGGCGGACTCGTTTCGATCAACCAGGCCAGCGGCGCAGCGAACGCCGAGCTCAATGTCGTCATCGCGACGCTGGCCAACCAGGGCATACGCGAGGCCGGGGATGCGTGGTTGGCATCCGCGGATCTCGCGTCGGCAGGGCCGCGGGCCCCCGCCGTGCAGGACGACAGCGACCCGGCGACGCGACACGTCGCTGTGGAGCGCACCGCCCTGCACGGGTTCGAAGGGGTCCTGCAGCTCAACCAGATCGCGGGGGCAGGCAACACCACGGACAACGCGCTGGTGATTTCCGTGCAGGCCGGACCGTGAAATTCACTTCCCAGGAACACGAAGAGGAAACACCCAGATGAACACCAACCTGAAGCGGACCGCGCTTGCACTGGCCGTTACATCGTTCGCACTGGCGGCCCACGCCGCCGAACCCTCGCTCCCATGGGCGGACGTCAATACCGCAGTCGACACCGACATCACCATCTCCGGCGACATCGAGGCCGTCGGTGAAGTGGACGTCAGTGGCGAGCTGGTGGTCGGGGGCGAGATCACCCTCAACCAGACGTATGACTACACCGACACCTACGTGCGCGACGTCAACATCGACGAGAACGTCGTCCATGACCACACGGTAACGACGAACGACGATATCTCGAACGTCATCGACAACACCACGACCAACGACATCACCAATACGGTCACCAATACCAGCACCACGACCAATGACACCAGCAACAGCGTCGATTACTCGAGCACGACCGACATCAACAACAGCGTCGACGTATCCCTGCTCGACGACCGCAGCTATGTCGAGGATCGCAGCTTCACCGAAGACCGCATCGTGCTCGACGATCGCAGCTACGACGAAGACCGGACCTACACCGAGGACCGCAGCTGGACCGAGAACCGCAGCTACGACGAAGACGTCAATGTGACGCGGGACGATACCCGCAGTTACGACGAGTCGGTCAGCCTCGAGGACAACCGCTCCTACAACGAGGACGTGTCGCTGAGCGTGTCGCAGGAGCTCGAGGTCTACCAGCGAGTGCACCAGGAGGAGGAGAACGTCAACGTCGACTCCAACATCCGCCGCGAGCGCAACGAACACGGCCGTTCGGTGTACCTGTCGAAGGATCTGTCGCTGGATTCAGACATCAGCTTCAACGGGGACATCGAACTGACAGGCGAACTCGAGGTCGACTCCGCGGCGATTGCCGTGGTCGATGGCCGCCAGACCATCGTCGACAACGAAGGCAACAACGACATGCTGGCCAACGACGCGTCGATCTCCGATGACGCGGCCTCGGGTTCGTCCGGCAACCTCGGCTTCAACGTGGCCGCGGGCGACAACAACGCCCAGGACAATGCGGCCGCGCTGTCGGCTGCCGATGCGGCCTTCAGCTTCGGCATGTCCGATGCCGAGATCTTCAACAACCAGCTCGGCGCCAACAACGCAACCGAGAACCAAGGCGTGACCAACAACGCCAACATGGGCGGCAACGCCTTCAACGGTGCGAGCGGCAACATCGCGGTCAACATCGCCGCCGGCAACAACAACGCCCAGCGCAACTCGCTGGCGGCGTCGGTGTCGGTTGCCGGTTATGCACAGGCCTCGGTGGCTTCCGACCAGGTGTCGACCGGCAACGTGACCAACAACATGGGCATGACCGAAACCCGCGAAGTCGATTCGGACTTCAGTCTGAACGGGACGATCTCCGCTGGTGATGGCGCCGAACTCGCGTACGCCGGTCGCGGCAACGCGTACCAGCAAGCACACATGTATCCGGACTCCTGGGGCGCCGACGAGAACGACGGCAACCATGAGAGTGGCCCGCGGCTGGGTCATATCGACCTCGATAGCGATATGCAGGGTGCTGTGGACAACCCGTACCAGGACGATGTTGGTGGCTTGGCCTTCGACACTGACGAGGCAGGCATCATCGACCTGTCCGAGCTCGAGCTCGATGCAAGCCTGAGTGGTGCTGGCACGTTGCTGTTCGATGTCGACGTGCAGGCAACCAACACCGCCAGCCTCAATGGTTCGGCCTTCAGCGGGGCGTCCGGCAACATCGGCGTCAATATCGCCTCGGGTACCGGCAATCTGCAGTCCAACAGCCTTGCGCTGGCGGTTGCGCAGCCGGGTGGCAACGGTGGCGGCGGCGGCGGTGAGTAGTCGAATCGCGTCCTGAGTTCCCCACGGAGCAAGTGCGTCACCCCCGGCGCCTCCCCTGTCGCCGGGGTCCCGAAAGCCCCGCTCCACTCCCCCCGGAGCGGGGCTTTCCCTTCCTGGAGTGATCGATGTCAGCCCGCACACGGATCCGCGTGCTCGTCACCAGGGTGCTCGCTGCCTGCGTCCTGTTTCTTGCCGGCAGCGGCCATGCGGTCGCCGCGGAGATCGGCTTCAGCGGCGTGTTGCCGAACGGTGCGATCTACCGCACCCCGGTCGAGAGCATGCGCGAGGCGCGCTATCGCAATCTCGTGCGCCAGCAGACCGACTACAGCTGCGGCGCGGCCGCACTGGCGACGCTGCTGCGCTACGCCTATGGCCTGGATGCCGACGAGGCGACCGTCATCGAAGGGATGATGCGCGTGGCCGACCCGGTGGTGGTGCAGCAACGCGGTTTCTCGCTGCTCGACATCAAGCGCTACGTCGAAGCCCTGGGGATGCGTGGCCGCGGTTACCGGATCGACGAATCGCGCCTGCGTTCGCTGCGCGTGCCGGCCATCGTGCTGGTCGACGTGCGTGGCTTCCGCCACTTCGTGGTGCTCAAGCAGGTGGTGGGCGACCAGGTCGAGGTGGGTGATCCGATCCTCGGCAACCGCAGTGTGCCGATGGGGGAATTCCTGGAGTCGTGGCCGTCACGGGCCGTGTTTGTCGTGATAGGGAGCGACTTCGACCGAAACACCGTGCTGCTGGAGCCGATGTCCAGGCCCAGTGCGCGAACCCTGTATGCACGGCAGGGGCCGATCACCGACGCCGAGCTCATCGACTTCGGTTTCAGCCACGCCGACCTGTTCTGATGGAGTAACGCCATGCACACCGCCACCTGGTGCCTCGCCCTGCTGCTTGCAGGCGCTCCCGCCGTGGCCGCGCCGCCCGCATCCGCTCCGGCGCGCACCCCTCTTTCCGAGATTCCCGATGCCGAACTGGGCGACATGCGCGGCCGCTACGTGGTCGGCAACGACCTGGTCGCCTGGTTCGGCGTCACCATGACCTCGGTCTGGCAGACCGCGTCCGGGCAGACCCTGCAGGGCACCCTGCAGCTCGGCATGGACTTCTCGGCCGGTGGCACGCCGACGTTGAGCTTCGAGCCCACCGTGAGCATCACCGCCGCCGATGCGCCGCTGCCGACGGCAACCGCCGGTGCCAGCGTGGACGCATCCGGCCTGGCCAATGTCTCCGGCCTGGTGCAGAGCGTGCAGGTGGCCGGTGACGACAATGCGGTGCGCAACGTCACCGCGCTGCGCGTGCGCGAAGGCGCGGCGCCGGCACCGCCGGCCGCGCAGGACGCCACCAGCCGCACCGCTTCGGCTGCCGGCATGCAGGCCAGCGCCGGAGTCGTCGACGGCGTGGCGCAGGTGCGGCTGCAGGTGGACGGCCAGGGGCTGACCACGCAGTGGCTGCGGTCGGGCAGCGCCGGGCAGAGCGTGCAACTCGCCGCCAGTGGCCAGCAGATCCACAACCAGCTGCAGATCGACCTGGTCCGGCAGAGCCTGCCGGCGACCGCCAACCTGCAGCGCGACGTGGCACAGGCCATCGGCCTGAACCGCGGCGTCGGCATCTGAGACCGTCCCGGGGGGGAACGCAGTGAACAACCAGACCTTGCATGGCACCGGCCGCATCGCGGCCGGTCTTGTTCTCGCGCTGGCCGCATCCGCCGCCGGCGCGCAGACACCGCCGCCGGCCACCGTGGCCAGCGACGCCGACCGCGCCGAAATGCGCAGGCTGATGGAGCAGCTCACGCAGATGCGTGCGGCCTATGCCCAGGAGGTCAGGCGCCTGCGCGACCTCGACATGCAGATGCAGGCGCTGCAGGCGCGTCTGGAAGGACGCGTGCCACCGGCGGTACCGCTCGCCTCGCAGGCCGCAGCACCAGCCCCGCAACCACTGCAGGCACCCGTGCAGGCGCAGGCCGAGCCTGCCGCGGCCGCACCGCCACCCGCCGAGGGCTACGCGGGTACCGCCGAAGAGGCGCGGCGCGCGCAGGAAGAGGAACGCGAAAGCCGCAGCGTGGCCGACGTCAAACAGCAGAACCAGGCGCTGTTCGACCGCCGCCTGGTGCTGGAAAACAGCGTTGCCTACACCCGCTACGACCGCAAGCAGCTCACCCTCAACGGGTTCCTGGCGCTGGATGCGATCTTCCTCGGCAACATCGCCATCGAGAACGTCGAGTCCGACACCCTCAACTACAGCTTCGCCGCGCGCTGGGGCCTCAACCCGCGGCTGACGCTCAACCTCGACGTGCCCTATCTGGCGCGGCGCACGCTCTACCAGAAGGGCGGCGCCGGCGGTGCCGCGGCCAGCATCGCCCAGGAGCGCACCAGTGGGCACGGCATCGGCGACGTATCGCTCAGTGCCAACTACAAACTGTTCAGCGAGCGCGGCATCTGGCCCGACACCGTGCTCAATCTCGGCATCACCGCGCCCACCGGTCGTGAGCCCTATGGCATCAACTGGCGCATCCTCGAGCGCGACGACGACGACTTCATCCGCTTCGCGGTGCCCGAGGAACAGCCCACCGGCAATGGCCTGTGGGCGGCGACCGTCGGCCTGTCCGCGGTCAAGACCACCGACCCGGCGATCCTGTTCGGCAACATCGGCTACACCCGCACGATGGCCGGCTCCTTCGATGACCTGGACAACAACCCGGAAACGGTGAACCCGGGCCAGGTGCGGATGGGTGATGCCTACTTCTTCGGCGCCGGCGTGGCGTTCGCCTTCAACGAACGCACCAGCCTGAGCATTTCCTTCAGCGATCGCCTCGCCGCGCGTGCACGCACCCGGTATGACGGCGACGTGTGGCGCAAGGTGATCGGCAGCGACGCCAACGCCGCGATGTTCAACCTCGGGGTGACCCACGCGCTGAACCCGAACACCACCCTGGTCGGCATCCTGGGCATCGGGTTGACGCCGGATGCGCCCGACTTCTCGCTGACCTTCAAGCTGCCCTACATGCTGTAACCGGCAGAGCGCGCCGGGATGGGGCGCGGGTGGACGAGCCGCGGGCGAGGCCGCTCAGCGCAATGCCTGCAACTGCAGGCGGTGCTTGCGGCACAACCGGTACACCGTGACCCGCGACACCCGCAACCTGCGCGCGCACTCGCTGACGTTGTAGCCGCATGCGCGCAGGGCATCCAGCACCGCCTGCCGCTCGGCGTGCTCGCGGCGGTCGTCGAGGCAGATCGCCGGCTGCAGGGTGGGGTCGGCCAGGTGCAGGTCGGCAGGGCGGATCAGCTCCTGCTCGCTCACGACCGCCGCGCGGCGCACCCGGTTGAGCAGTTCGCGCACGTTGCCCGGCCACGCGTGCTCGCGCAGCGCACGCCGTGCGTCGGCATCGAAACCACGCGCGCGCACCTGGTTGTGTTCGCGGAACTCCTCCAGCACGCGGCGTGCCAGCAGTTCGATGTCGTCACCGCGCACGCGCAGCGGCGGCATGTCCAGGCGCAGCACGTCGAGCCGGTAGTAGAGATCCTGGCGGAAGCGACCCTGTTCCACCGCCTGCTCGAGGTCGACATGGGTGGCCGCCAGCACGCGCACGTCGACATGCACCGACTGGTTGCTGCCGACCCGTTCCAGGGTGCCTTCCTGCAGCACCCGCAGCAGGCTGGTCTGGGCGTCGGCGGGCAGGTCGCCGATCTCGTCGAGGAACACGGTGCCGCCGTTGCCGGTCTCGAACAGGCCCATCCGGCGCGCATTGGCGCCGGTGAACGCGCCGCGCTCATGGCCGAACAGTTCCGACTGCACCAGCGTCGGCGACAGCGCGCCGCAGTTGACCGCCACGAACGGCCGCCAGCGACGCGCCGAAAGATCGTGCAGGGCACGCGCCGCCAGTTCCTTGCCGGTGCCGGTCTCGCCGGTGATCAGCACCGGCAGGTCCACCCGCGCATAGCGGTGCACGGTGGCGCGTACCTCCAGCATCGCGGGGCTGGCGCCGACCAGCCGGTCGATGTCGCCGGCGGTATCGGCGCGGGTACGCTCGCAGGCGGCCAGGGCCTGCGCCAGCTGTTGCGCGTTCACCGGGGACACCAGGCGCTCGCTGCAGCGGGTGAGGATGCGCTCGAGCGCCGGATGCTGCTCCACAGCACCGCTGCCATCCAGGGAGATCAGCGGCAATTCCGAGTGTGCTTCCAGCAGGCGCGCCAGCGGCGCCACCTGCTCGGCGGTGAGGGCCCGCAGGTCGACCAGGCCGATCACCCGGTCGCCGGTGCGCATACCGATGCGTGCCGGGGCATCGCCGGCCACCACCCGCAGCTGCCAGCCGGCCGCGGCCAGCATGCTGCGCTCCTTGCCGCCGGGCTGGCCGAACCAGACCACGCAGCATCGCCCCACCTCGTTGTGGTTCACGTCCATTTCCCCCGCGAACGCCGGTCCGCATCGCGTCGCCCGGCGCCGCCCGGGTGGACGCACCGGCAGGAGGTCCAACGCCGCCCGCGGGCCTGGGCGGCCACGGCGCACGCTGAACATGTTCAGGCGCGTCGCACCGGCTGAGACACCGCCGCGGCAGACTGCCGCGATGAGTGCACCCGGACCCCACGGCAAGCCGCGCATTCCGGGCAGCGGCGCGATCAAGGGCCGCGGCTCGGCATCGTGGGTGGAGGGCCGCTTCGAGCGCCGCAGCGCGCAGGCCTGCCACGACGGCTGGGACAGCCTGCGCGAGGACGATCCGACGTTCCAGCCGGCGCCGCTGCGCACCCATGTCACCGAGGAAACCGCGCGCAGCATCATCAGCCGCAACCAGTCGCCGGATGTCGGGTTCAGCCAGTCGGTCAATCCATACCGTGGCTGCGAGCACGGTTGGACATTTTACTAACTGTTCAACGGCGATGATCGACCTATCTAATTGATTACATAGCCTTATTGACATTTATCTGTGAACAGAACAGGCTGCTCCGAGCCTTCATGTGAACACGGGTATGTACAACGCGTATGTTCAGAGAGCGGTTCCGTCGGCAGCCTTGCCCGCGGACTTGCAGCTGAGAGGGGTCGGTTGGCCAGCCGGAGGCCACTTTCTCGTCTCTGAGGTCAGCGGCGAACCGATTGATGCCGTGCTGAGATTCCTCCGACATCAATACGGCTCCAGAGTCACGACTGACTTCCGCAGGTCGGCACGAAGCGTTGAATCAGGTGTCTACGACCTGAAAGATTTCTTCGACTTCCTGGATGCGAGTGGCTTGGAGTTCGAGGAAGTCCGCAACACCCAGCTCGAGAACTACCTGTTCTCGATGATTTCGCGTGACTCGCCTACGACAGGCAGGGCCTACTCCCGGGAGACAGTGCGCCGCCGCGCTTCAACGATACGAAGCTTCTACCAGTGGGCCTCGGATCAAGGAATCACAAAGTACAGGCTGGATCTAGCTAGGATCGACGCTGTTGAACGAGAGTTCCGCTCCAACTCAAATTATTTGTCCGCACCAAGGGCTCAGAAGCGGGACGCAAAAGTACGTTACATTCCGCGCGAAAAGCTGCGCCTTATCCTTGATGCGTGTGGACCACTAGTTGTTGATGCCCGCGCCGTCAAGGAAGGCACGACATCCCGCCTAAGGCTCATGTATGAATGTGCTCTGCAGGCTGGCCTAAGAAGGGCCGAGATCCCTCGCCTCACGGTTGCTGACGTGAGGGTTAGTTCGAGACTGGCTGCTGGGAGGGAGCTCCTCAATCGGGTGCCACTTGATGTGCTCGGCAAGGGCGCAAAAGTTCGGACGGTGATGTTTCCCGTTTGGATCATCGAGAACATCGCAAAGTACATTGATTGCGAGCGAGCCGAGGCAATAGCGTACAGACGCCACGCAGATCCGTCGTTCGAAGACCATGGCTTCGTGTTCGTACGCGAAGCCAGCGGCACTACTTGCGTTGGAGAGCCATTCGACGAGCGCTACCTCAGCGGACCTATTCGGCAGATTCAGATGAAACTGGGGATCAGATACGGTATCTCTGATTCGGATCAGCCGTATCAAAGACGCTATGGCGTGCATGCACTGCGTCACACCTATGCCCTCGTTGAATACTTCAGTCGCAAAGAGGCTGGTGACCCCGAACCTTGGCTATTTGTCCAGGCCCAGCTTGGTCACAGCGATCTGTCGACCACCACAGGAATCTATCTCTCGTTAGCGCGCGAATACGAGTACGAGTTCGGCCAGCTCTTGAAATCAGGCCTTGATGAGTTGAAATCAAATGGCTAAGAAGGGCCAGTCAAAGACGCGGTTTGCGCTGGACGCCGGAGAAACTGCGCAGCCAAACGCTAGCAATGAACTGCCACCTGGAGTCGCGCTGGAAGTCTTCCCCAGCATCCTTGCAATTACATTCGCTGATCAGCCAGGGATACGTTATGACGTGCGCGAGCTCGTCAAACTTGGGGGTCTCGCGCAGCCTGCTGCGAAGTCCATCGCACGAGTTCTTTCCTCAATGAAGGCCGGATCAAGTCGGCGAACAAAGTACAAGGATTTTAAGTACGGGTATCTTAAGTTTATCGACGAGTTAGATTACCCGCCTTCAGATTTAGGTAACCTAACCCAAGCACATGTAGGCGATTTCATCACGTGGCTTGGCTCGACAAGAAGTGCCCGCGATGGAGAACCCCTGACGAAAGGGAATCGCATCCACAAGTTGGGGTGTCTAAAGGAGATGCTTCGCCGGCTTTCGAGAGACGATGCAGCCATCGATGTCTCTCTGCTTGTTCCGCCAAATCCTTGGGCTACCGAACTTTGTCGTCGTAGTGCTACAGAGCCCCTAACTACAGAACAGCTTCGCAGCCTTGTCCAGCATGTCGAGAACGCGCTGCAACCCATCATCGATTGGGCAGATAAAACCTTTCCCGCAAGCCCCCGAGAAGGCAACTCGCATGCATCGTCGGTCGCCGAGGCTTGGGAAGTACTCCAACACATAGTTGATGGCAGAGGCTATGTCCCGCAGAAGCACGAGCTGCGATCAGATGTATCCATATCGGGATACCTTCGCGACCCTGCATTCCTTGACCACCTGGTCGCCCTTGCAGGACCAAACTCACGCCAAGCACATCTCGCGTACACCTATCTGCTGATCTTCACGGCCTTCAACGAGCAGCCCCTGCGAGATGTTGCACTTTGTAACATCGAGATTGAGGCGGTGATGGGGTTCAAACGAGTTCTTTTTGCTGCGGAGAAGAATCGATCGCTGGGAACCGTGCGGCGCGTGTTCCATGACGATCCTGAGGACAGGCTATCCGTCTTTCGCGTTGTCGATGTCATGAAGCGCTGGACTTCTCTTCTTAGGGCGATTGCGCCAGCAGAGATGCAGGACAAACTGTTCCTGTTCTTGCCTCGCAATCGAACATCGGCCTACCCCGTAGGAACCTTCTCAGATGTGGACACTATGGGCTCGACAGTGTTCCGGAACTGCATGAGCACTTTGAGCAAAGAGCTCGGAGACAAGTACATCGGCCCGCGATCAATACGTGCGTCGGGCGCACAGATCATCGACGACATCACCAACGGTGATCTTCCAGTGGTAGCGATAGCGATGGGCCACGAGACAATCGTTACCACCAACAACTCCTACCGATCCTCAGCAATGCGAGATCGAGATCAGATGAAGCTGGCCGGTGTGATGCTGCATCGTGAGCGCTACCTTGCATCCAATGGAAAGGTTGATCCAAGAGGGGTGCGCGGAATGATTGAGACCACCGGCGCTACCCCCGGTTGGGTCTGCATTGACAACCTGTCAAGCCCAATTCCCGGTCAACGTGATGGCTTCCCGTGTACGGCGTATCCAGAATGCCCCGCATGTCCACACGCACAGCCGCATCCCAACCAGAGCTACTTCTTGGCGCGAGCGGTTCAGCTGTTCGGGAAGATTCAAGATGCTGTCGCGCGTCAAGGCCCTAAGGCCGCGCTGGCGCGCTATGGCCACTTGCTTCCGTACCTGGCGGCGGGCAGGGAGCGCATCAGAAGCACAGAGATTCAATCGCAAGCTGCCATGATGAAGCTATCTCCGCTGCCGGACCTTGATTAATGAAGAGGTCACGGCTAGCCACCACAAAGGAAAGCTACAGCCTCTTTGGAAGCAAATGCGGTGTAGGAGAGCGAGTTTGGGATCTGCCAAACAGCACGCCGGGCAGCAAGACTTACGCATCAAAGATCATCTGGGAAACTGCACTCCCGGACGGCACCTGTTTGACCGACAAGTGCAATCAGCAGCTCCTCTGGGATATGCAGTTATTCATCGTCAGCCGGGTTAAAGACCCCCGAGGAGTAGCGCAGGCGAGCGCGGCTACCTGTGGTGCCGATGGTCGAGCGCTACGCGTGCTTGCACGCTGGATGAACCATAGAGGCCTAACCAGAATCACAGACATCACCACAAGTTTGACCTGGGACTATGTGGACTACTTATTGATGGAGCGCCAAGCCCGAAATGCAGAAAAATCTCGCGAGCAGAGGACCGCTAGGCAAGGAGCGTCTTCTAAGTTCAATGGTCTGAGTCACAGCACGGTTTGGCGGGATGTCAACATTCTGCCGCTATTGTTCCGGCAGCGCGAGGCAATGAAGGCGCTAGGTGGCGGGGCACTGGAGAGCGTGCCCTATGACGGGCGCAGCACGCTCGCTGTCGTTCGTGAGGACATTGGTCTGCGGCGGGACGGGCGCTTGATGCCTATTCCAGATGATGTGGCGGTGCCAGTACTCAACGCATCGGCCCGCCTCCTCGGTGTGCCCTCTCGGGATATTATCTCGCTACAAAAGATTCATGATGATGTGGCCTCGTTGGGCCCGGGGCAGGATCGCATCGATGCGTACCACCGGAATCGACAGCGCATCCTGGATTTCGAGTTCGGGATCCGAGAGAACGAGAAGCGGCCATGGCACAAGCCAATCACACCGCACACCAGAGTGATGCGCGACGGACGTAGCGTTCACATTAAAGAGATTCAGGCGTTACGCCGCTTGATAGTTTCGCTGCAGACCGCCTGCGTGATTGTGCTGCAAGGACTGACCGGACTGCGCGCGCATGAGCTTATTGGCATCGAGGTTGAGGAGGAACTGGTGGATGGCCTGCCAAGCTGCGTGACGTCAGATTGCAGTGGCTCAGGCGATATACGGCGCTACTACCTTACCGGACGAACCCACAAGGGGAGGGCGCGGGATGAGAAATGGCTGCTGGGCGCGTCTCTGGAAGGATCAGGATACGTCCCTCTGCCGGTGCAAGCGTTGCTGGTACTCCACGAACTGAACTCGCCATGGCGCAAGCTCGGCCAGACGAAGTCGCTGTTGATTACGTTCTCTTCGACTCGAGGATTGCCACGCCGTGCAGAGTCTGTAGGGTCGATGACCGTCTCGGCACTCAGCGTGCTGCAGAAGGAGTTCGTCGCCGAATGGGTAGATCTCACAGCTGCTAGCGATCAGTCGAAGATCGATTTTGAGAATGGCGACGCCCTCCGCCCACATCGATGGCGCACGACCTTTGCCATGTTTGTGATGCGAGTATCACCAAAGCTCATTCCAGCGCTTAGCGACCATTACAAGCACTTGAACGCCACGGTGACGGAGGCCGGCTACATCGGGACAAATCCCGCACTTCGCGATGAGATGGCATCAGCCAGGGCCCAGGCCTCCGCAGAAAGTTTGCTGCGCATGACGGATGAGAGGAGCCCTCTCATCGGGCGTGGGGCGAAGCTGTTCAGGAAGCACTCTAGGGAACTTGTTGCTGCTATAGCCAGGCAACCCGGAAAAACACAGTTTGAGCGGACGCTCTCGTACGTGGAGAGGTTGGAGCTCTACTTATACGATGCGGCTATAGGTCAGTGCTTATCGTCCTTTGCTCCGTCTCTTTCTTTCTGTAACAAGCTAGCTGGCTACGCTGGCCCGCTACGACCCTTCCCAAAGGACGAATTCAGAACTACATCGAACTGCATCAAGTGCGAGCTGCTTGTTGTATCGCAGGATCACGAGCCCTACTTCGCAGATCGAGTACGCAAGTATGAAGAGATGCTAATCCAGAACTCTGAGACTGATGAACCGACCTACCACCGCCATCTGAAGCAGCGCCTCAAGCAGGCTCGTCAGATGAGAGGTCTGATAGCGAATCCTAAAAAGGAATCGGAATGACTGGCAACGACAGTGCTCGGGCAGACTTTCTGGCTGCGCTTGGTAGATTGCGTCAGTCCAAGCCCACTCATCCCGACCTCATTCTCATGGCGGAGAAGGGCCTGCTGAAGATCTCACCAGCTTCAGTAGCGAAGGAAGCTCGGCGCAGCCGAACCCTGATCGGAATGGAGGGCTGCAAGTATCCTGATATCAGGCGAGAAGTGCTTGCATCGAAGGATCAAAGCCCGCTCCAGATCAAGAGATCTCAAGCGTTGAAGGCGATGTCGGATGAGGTCAAAAGGCTGAAGAGTGCAATCCAGGTAAAGGACACTGCGCTCGCCGTTGCCCGACTCAAGATCGCTGAGCTTGAGAGGCGACTTCAGGAACACGAGCCTCTTGATCCAAAAGTCGTGCCAATCAGAAGAAGTAGACAGGGCGGCTAGCCCTTCGAGAATCTGGCGACGTCCATCTCTGGGCTAGCCTGCCAATGAGACCGCCTATGCCGTAGCATCCCCCCGATGCTGGATGCAGGGGCCCAGGGGTGAACAACACAGCGAGTAGCACGCTTTTGACCGAGGCGGACACGTGCCGAGAACTGGTGACACCCCAGATTCAGCAGGCTGGCTGGTCCAGCGCGCCGTATAGTATCGGCGAGCAGCACCAGATCACCGACGGCCGAATCCTCCTGATCGGCGGCAAAGCCCGACGTGCCAAGCAGCGCCGGGCGGATTACCTGCTCTACTACCGGCGCGACTTCCCAATTGCCGTCGTGGAGGCCAAGGAGGCCGGTCTGCCGGCCGAGAACGGCGTCCAGCAGGCACGCGAGTACGCGCAGTTGCTGGGCCTGCGTTTCGCCTACGCGACCAACGGCCGCCGCATCATTGAAATCGACTACACGACCGGCACAGAGCGCGAGGTCGATCGCTACGCCACGCCCGAGGAGCTGTGGGCGCGCCTGAACGGTGCGAACGGGCTTCCGGCGGCGGCGCAGGCGCAATGGCTGGAGCCCTACAACCTCACGTCCGGCAAGATCCCCCGCTACTACCAGGACGCGGCCATCCGCAGCGTGGTCGAGGCCATCCTGTCCGGTCAGAAGCGGGTGCTGGCGACCTTGGCCACCGGTACCGGCAAGACCAGCGTCGCCTTCCAGGTGTGCTGGAAGCTCTGGAACAGCCGCTGGAACCGCAGCGGCGAGTACCGCCGCCCGAAGATCCTGTTCCTGGCCGATCGCAACATCCTGGTCGATGATCCCAAGGACAAGGACTTCATCCACTTTGGCGATGCCCGCCACAAGATCACCGGCGCCGATCCCAGCCAGGCGCGGGACATGTACTTCGGCATCTACCAGGCCCTGACCACATCCAGCGAGGACGTGTTCCGGCAGTACGCCCCGGATTTCTTCGACCTGATCGTCATCGACGAGTGTCACCGCGGCTCTGCCCGCGACAGCAGCAGCTGGCGCAAGGTGCTGGACTACTTCTCGGCGGCCACGCACTTCGGCATGACCGCCACCCCACTGCGCGAGGAATCCCGCGACAGTTACGAGTACTTCGGCAACCCCGTCTATACCTACAGCCTGCGACAGGGCATCGAGGACGGCTTCCTCGCGCCCTACCGGGTGCATCGCGTCATCACCACGGCCGATGCTGCCGGTTGGCGTCCGAACCGCGACGAACTGGACCGTTACGGCCGCGAGATTCCGGACGAGGAATACCAGACCAAGGACTTCGAGCGGGTCGTGGCCCTGCGTGCGCGCACCCAGGCAATGGCCAGGCACCTGTCCGACTTCATGCGCGGTACCGACCGCTTCGCCAAGACCATCGTCTTCTGCGTGGACCAGGAGCACGCGGCCGAGATGCGACAGGCGCTGGTGAACCTCAACGCCGACCTCGTGCGCGACTACCCGGATTACGTGTGCCGCGTGACCGCGGACGAGGGCGCCATCGGCCTTGCCCACCTGCACAAGTTCAAGGATGTCGATGAACCGACGCCCGTCATCCTGACCACGTCCCAGCTGCTGACCACCGGCGTGGATGCCGAGATGGTCAAGAACGTGGTGCTGGCCCGGGTCGTCGGCTCGCGGCCGGAGTTCAAGCAGATCATCGGCCGCGGCACCCGCCTGCGCGTGGACTACGGCAAGGAGTTCTTCAACATCATCGACTTCACCGGCACCGCGACCCAGCACTTTGCGGACCCGGACTTCGACGGCGAGCCGGCGCGCATCGAGCAGGTCACCATCGACGATGAAGGCGAGGTGGTCGAGAAGGAACTGAGCGAGACCGACCCACCGCCCGAGTACCCGGAAGTCGAATCCGAGGACGATCCGGAAATCGCCGGCGTCATCAGTGAGGAATCCGACGAACCGCGCAAGTTCTACGTGGACGGCGGCAAGGTCGAAGTCATTGGCCATCTGGTCTACGACCTGGATGCCGACGGCAAGAAGCTCCAGGTGGTGCGCTACACCGAGTATTCGGCCCGGACCGTGCGCTCGCTGTTCCCGAACCGCGACGAGCTGAAGTCGAAGTGGGCCAGCCCGGACACCCGCATCGAGGTGCTGCGCGAGCTAGCCGAGCGCCACATCAGCTTCGACGAGCTGGTGGCCTCGACCGGCCATCAGGACGCCGACGCCTTCGACCTGCTCTGCCACCTGGCGTGGAACGCGCCGCTCCTGACCCGTCGCCAGCGCGCCGAGCAGGCGCGCAAGCACGCCGAAGACCAGTTTTCGAAGTACGGCGACACCGCCCGCGATATCCTGCGTCTGCTGCTCGACCGTTACGTCGAGCGCGGCGTGATCCAGTTCAACCGCCTGTCGGACCTGTTGAAGGTGGACCCCTTTGACCGCTACGGCACCCCTTCCGAAATCGCAGACCGCCACTTCGGCGGCGTGCCCGCCTTGCGCGAGGCCGTCACCCGACTACAGGCGACGCTGTACCAGTAAGCAGAACGCGTAATGCCCCGTACCAAGAAGACCAAACCTGCCCAGACGACCGCCCAGCAGCTGTCCGCCCTCATCAAGTCCGTGCGCCAGATTCTGCGCAAGGACAAGGGACTCAACGGCGATGCCGACCGCTTGCCGCTGCTCACCTGGGTGATGTTCCTGAAGTTCCTCGATGACCTGGAAACACGCAAGGCGGACGAGGCCGCGATGGACGGGCGCGACTACGATCCGCTGATCGAACCCCCATACCGCTGGCGCGACTGGGCTGCGCGTCCGGACGGTATCAATGGCGATGAGCTGCTGGCATTCCTGAGCCAGGACAAGGCGCCCGGACCGGACGGCAAGCGCCGGGCCGGTCTGTTCGCCTACTTGCGCTCGTTGGCCGACCGCGAGGCCAACGGCGGCCAGCGTCGCGTCATTTCCAACGTGTTCAAGGGCGTGCAGAACCGCATGGTCAGCGGTTACCTGCTGCGCGACGTGCTTAACAAGATCAACCAGATCCACTTCAGCAGCAGCGAGGAGATCCACACCCTCTCGCACCTCTATGAATCGATGCTGCGCGAGATGCGCGACGCTGCCGGAGATTCGGGCGAGTTCTACACCCCGCGCCCGGTGGTACGCTTCATGGTGCAGGTCACCGACCCGAAGCTGGGTGAAACCGTGCTCGACCCAGCCTGCGGCACCGGCGGCTTCCTGGTCGAGGCCTTCGATCACCTCAACCAGCAGGTCAAGGGCGACACGAAGCAGCGCGAGCTGTTGCACCAGGCCACCGTGTACGGCCAGGAGGCCAAGCCGCTGCCGTACATGCTGGCCGAGATGAACCTGCTGCTGCACGGGCTGGAGGCCCCGCAAATCGCCTACGGCAACACGCTGGCGCAGCGGCTGAACGAGATTGGCCACAACCAGCGCGTGGACGTGATCCTGACCAACCCGCCCTTCGGCGGCGAGGAAGAAGCCGGCATCAAGGCCAACTTCCCGCCCAACCTGCAGACGAGTGAAACCGCGCTGCTGTTCCTGCAGTACATCATGCGCATGCTGCGCCACAAGGATGCGCCGGTACCGGCCCACGGCCGCCTGCGCAAGGCCGGGCGCGCCGAGCGCGGCGGCCGTGCCGCCGTGGTGGTGCCCAATGGCACCCTGTTTGGCGACGGCGTGGCTGCGCTGATCAAGGAGCAGCTGCTCAAGGACTTCAACCTGCACACCATCGTGCGCCTGCCGCAGGGCGTATTCGCGCCCTATACGGACATTCCGGCCAACCTGCTGTTCTTCGAGCGCGGCGGTCCGACCAAAAATATCTGGTACTACGAGATTCCGCTGCCGGAAGGACGCAAGAAGTACTCCAAGACCGCGCCCATGCAGTTCGAAGAGTTTGCCGATTGTCTGATGTGGTGGAAGAAGCGCAAGGAGGGGCCGCAGGCGTGGAAGGTAAAGGCGACCGAGATCGCCAAGCGCGGCTACAACCTGGACCTGAAGAACCCCAATGCGAAGCGGGGCGCCGAGCATGTGCCGCCGGCGGAGTTGATCGCGAGGATGCGGGAGCATGAAGGCAGTGTCATGCGGCTGCTTTCTGAAATGGATCAGATCGTAGGCGAGGCGCTGCGGTGATCCAGAAAAGTCGATTCGGTGATCTTTTCTCAGTTGAGAAAGGTCGAATTGGAATCAGAGCGGCAACGCCAGGTGACTTTCCGCTGGTGACAACTGGCGAGGAGCATCAAACGCATTCAGAGGCTCACTTTTCTGGAGATGCGGTATGCATACCGATGGTCTCGGCGACAGGCCACGGACATGCCAGCATCAAGAGGCTACATCACATAAGTGGCAAGTTCGCTGTCGGCTCCATTCTCTGTGCTTGCATTGCCAAAGACGAGAGCCAGGTCTCGGCGAGATATGTGCATTACTGGCTAAGTGCGCGCAAGGACGATGTTCTGATTCCCTTGATGCAAGGTAGCGCAAACGTTTCGTTGAAGATTGCGGACATTTCTGGCATCGAGATTTCGCTTCCTCCGCTGGCCGAGCAGCAAGCCATCGTCGCCCGCCTCGACGCCCTGGCCGATAAGACCCGACAGCTGACCGCCCACCTCGACGCCATCGAGGCCGATGCCGACCAGCTGCTGGCCCAACAGTTCCAAGCGGCCATCGCCGATGCGCCGTATCGCCCGATGTCCGAGGTGGCACCGCTGATCAGGCGCCAAGCGGCCATCGCGCCGGAAGTGAGTTACCCGGAGTTGGGCATCCGTTCGTTTGGGAAGGGCACCTTTCACAAGCCGGCATTGCCTGGGATGGAGCTCGGCACTAAGCGGCTGTTCCGCATCGAAGCAGGGGATCTGTTGTTCTCCAACGTTTTCGCGTGGGAAGGGGCGATCGCGATTGCCGGCCCTGCGGACGCCGGACGCTTTGGCTCGCACCGTTTCATGACCTGCGTTGTTGACGAGGAGGCGGTGTTATCCAGCTTCCTGCTGTACTACCTGTTGGCACCGGAAGGCTTGGAGAAGGTGCGTGAGGCCTCTCCGGGTGGTGCAGGGCGGAATCGAACATTGGGCATCGAGAAGCTAGCAAACATCAAAGTTCCGGTTCCACCACTTGTCGCCCAGCAGGCCTTCGTTGATCTGCAAGCTACGGTCTCGTCGCTTAAGGCCCGTCACGCCGCAATCCACGACGACAATGCCGCGCTGCTGCCCGCCACGCTGGATCGTCTATTCACCTCCGCGGATTGCGGGGCATAAGAACCGATTCATCAGAGTGATTGGGTGGCTAGGATGGCGAGCAAGGTGCCGGACGTGATGCAGACGTCGTTGATTGAACGCGTGCTTAAGCAGCCTGACCAAGAATGCTGTACGTTTCCCAGCCTTTAAAGGCCAAACACGAAAGAACGAACTGCGTCAGTAGTTGTGGCTGTGTTGTATGTTGTAGCGCAATACAACATACAACATCGCAGCCTGTGCCAGGACGTGGACACTACAGGTCCTGGATCAAGCTGGACGAGGGTTTGTACCGGGCTTCAAGATGCCCATAGCGGGCACGGATGGCTTCAATCGCCTTGGCGGAAAGCTCCGGGGCGCCATCCGGCAAGGTTGGGAACAATTCCTCGCGCAGTTTGGACAACGCGTAGTTGATGAGCTGGGTTTCGTTGAGCCCGAGCATTGCGGCCATCGCCTTGACGGTCTTGCGCGTCACCGTGTTCGGTGTGTCCTTGTCCTTGAACTTCATCAGTAGTTGCGGCGTGGGCACGGGAGCTCCATATGTCTGCTTATCACATACTCTCAAGCGTGGGCATTCGCGTTAAGTCGCCCGCCCCTGTCCCGCTGTGAGCAGTGGGTGGCGTGCCATAAGATTGCCTCAGCGTACCCGCAACAAGTCACTCCATCTCGTGGTGTACGAGGGCGACAAGTGCTCCTGCCGCATGCGCCACTGGGCCGGGGTGCGCCGGTGGGCCGAGGCGAATCCCATCGTCCCCCGGCCGAAGCGCCGATTGGCCTGGTCAAGCACGGCCATGAGCTTCTCTGACCGCGGGTCCACGCCCGCGAACAGGTCGGCCTGGTAGGTGTCCTCGTGGGTCAGGTCCAGTAGACCAACGCCGGCCTTTTTGTAGGCGTAACCCTTCCGATACATCGAACGCACCAGGGCCTGGGCCACCGCCAGCACCTCACGTGTGTCGCTGGACGGGGCGATGAGCGGGATGGCGCGGCTGGGGTGGTATTGCTTGGCGCCAGGCTTGAAGGGGTTGGTGTTGAGCCACACCCACACGCCCGAAGCCTGGAGCGATCGGGCGCGAAGCTTCTCGCAAGCGCGGACGGCGAAGGTTGCCACCGCATGGCTCACGTCGTCGAGGTCCACGACCTCGCGCCCGAAGGAGCGGGAGACGACGATCTGCTGCCGGTCCGGCTCGGATTCTTCCAGCTGCGCGCAGGCAGTGCCCTGAAGCTCGCGCTGCGTACGCGCCAGTACTACGCCATAGCGGGTCCTGAGGGTGTCGGGGTCGGCCCGGGCCAGGTCCCCGGCCGTGAGGATGCCTTCGGCGCCCAGCCGGGTCGCCCACTTGCGGCCCACGCCCCAGACATCCTCCACCGCGAAATCGGCCAGCTGCGCGGCATTGCTGACCTCCTCCACGCCCTCCACCGTCGACTTTGCCCGCTTGTTGCCAAGCTTCGCCAGGGTCTTGGTCGACCCGATGCCCACGCAACACGGAATCCCGGTCCACTGGCGGATGCGAGCGCGCGCTCCGGTGGCGACTCGCACCCGCTCGTGCGCAGGGATGCCGTCGAACGACACGAACGACTCGTCGATCGAGTAGACCTCCACGGCGGGGAACAGATCCCGCAGGATCGACACCACCCGGCCCGACAGGTCCCCATACAGCGCAAAGTTGGCCGAGCGGACCTTCAGCTGCCGGCGGATGGGGGAGGGCACCTCATGGATGGGCTGGCCCATCTTCACGCCCAAGGCCTTCGCCTCGTTGCTCCGGGCAATCGCGCAACCATCGTTGTTGGACAGCACGACCACGGGCTGGCCGCGCAAGGACGGGTCGAACACCCGCTCGCACGAGGCATAGAAGTTGTTGCCGTCGACGAGGCCGAACATCGCTTCAATCCGTTGGAGATGCGGGACAGGGTAGGCCGGTCGCTCTCACCGGCTGAGACTGCCGCCCTGGCAAGGCCTTACAGACCCAGGTGGCGAAGTCCTACCCCCGCCGAGGCAAAGCCCGATGGCCACGCCTTGGCGCGTCAGGGACACTGGCCCTGCGGTTCAGGCCAATGTCCACCCGGGTGGGCCGGGAGCAGTCCCCTCCTCCGAGCGCCGATAAGCCTTCAACGCCCCTTCGGGGGCGTTGTCGTCAGCGCTTTCTGCGGAACTGCTTGCGAAACGACCAGGTCACCACGCCCCACACCTCGACCTCTTCCTCCGGGCCTACCCGGATGGGGGCGTGCTGTGGGCTTCCCGAACGCAGCTCCAGGCCCCGGGCGGTCGGCCACCACTGCTTGACGGTGTAGCCGCCCTCCCATAAGACCATGACCACGTCGCCATGCCGTGGTGTGAGCGAGCGGTCCACCACCAACGTGTCGCCGGGGAAGATGCCGAACTCCACCATCGACGTGCCCGTGTCGGCTTCGACGAAGAAGGTGGCTGCGGGGTTGCCGATCACCCGCTCGTTGAGGTCCAGATCATCGCCCTGGCCGTAGAAGTCCTCGGCCGGGGAGGGAAAGCCGCAGGTGGCGCGGAAGGGCATCACCGGCCGGGGCATCCATGAGGGGGCAGGCACGCACGCGCCCAACAGCCCAGGTGGGTCAGGCATACGGCGGGGCAGGCGGTAGACAACAGCAAGTTCAGACATGGGGGCCAGGATCCGGGGACGTCACCCGCTCAGGGCGGGCCAACAGAGTAGGAGCCCGGGCCCGGCAAGGCCATTAGCATTTCGCTGAATGGGGCGCCCCCTTGGCAAGGCAATGCCGCCTACCACGACGGTCGAGCTTACCTCGAGCCTGCAGGGCCGGAGGCAGTAGCGCTGAGCGTTGAAGGCGACGCTGGCCTAACGAGTGGATGGCTAGGGTGGGCGGCACTATCTGCCAGGAGCTTCTCCATGCCCGACAACCCCAATGATCGTGGTTCGCAGGACCGGTCCCGTATTTCCATGGAGCAGGATCACGAGGTGCGTTACTGGACGGAGAAGTTCGGGGTGGACCGGCAGCGCCTCCAGGACGCAGTGAACGCGGTAGGCAACTCGGCCGAGGCTGTGGAGAACTATCTGGCCGGCCGCTGAGCCGAGCTCGCCCACGCGATGACCGCTTGGCACTCGGTCGGCCCCATGAGGCCGATGTGGGCTTGGCGCTCTGAAAGCCGAAGGGCTGCCGCCAGTTCCGGGTAGACAGCAGAGCGAGAGCGTCCACCGCCTTGCCACAACGGGTCTAGGGCTCTATGCGCCAAGCTCCGCCAATGGCGGGTGTCGGCGTCGGCCAAGGTGCCCAACGGCCGGGTGGTGCCTTGGCAGCACCGAATGAAGGCGTCGCAGGGTTCGCACTTCCACGCCGGGCCCCAGTCCGCGGGGTAGGGATAGCCCGGCTCCTGCCAGCGCAGCAACACGGCCGGCTGCTGGCAGTAGGGACAAAGGACGCTCACCCGGGGCGTTCGATGACTCGATCCGTCCACTCGTCGGGCACCGCATAGCCCGCATCGTCGCAGTCGGCCGTCAGCTCGAACAGTTCGACGCGAAGCGCGTCCAGGTCTTCCGGGGCGGCTTGAGCTAGCAAGGCCTGCTCCTGCTCGGAAAACCACCGCCAGAACTCGCCGTAGGTCTTGCCATACCAGTGCGCGGGACGCGTGGCCAACTGGAAGTCGTGGAGGGCTTTTTTCAGTGCGTCGTCCATCGGCCTACTATAGACGCGAGACCCCGTCTCTGGAGGACCCTATGGCCACGCTCCAAGCCCTCACGGCCCAGCTCGACGAACTGGAAGCCAGCCTGCCCCAGCTCATCGCAGATCACCCCGACGACGGGGACTTTTGGATGGCGTTCGCCGGGGTGGCCGACGTCATCGAAGACCAGGCGGGCGAGCACTGCCAGGCGGTGGGGAAACGACTGGCGGCCATGCTGGCACAGCACGGGCGCTACATGTCCTACATGGAGCTCGACTGCGAGGACGACTGAATGTGCTACTCCGCCCAAGTGTTCGCCGGATTCCGCAAGTTCCAGCGCCAGACCGGCTCGAAGATGGCCATTCGGGACTACGTGAAGCTGTTCTGGCGGGACATGGGTAAGGACCCCCATGCCAAGCGCCCGAAGGTGCCTCGGGCCATGGAAATCGATGTCCTCCAGTTCGGGCCCGACGAGGTCGCCGAGCTCATCCGGGCGTGGGACGCGGACGAGATGACGAATCTGTCCCAGGAGCTGTTCAAGCAGAAAAAGCGGGTGGCCGACGGGCAGCGCAAGCTGCTGGAAAAAGTCACCAAGAAGGCCCAGGACGACGTGCGCATTGGCACGGACAAGATGGCCCGGATCCAGGCCCGCATCGACGCGCTCAAGCGCACCGAGCCCAAGCCCAGCGACTCGCGGATCTTCCCCGGCTACTTCGTACCGGTCATGGTCATGGAAGACGGGGAGCGGGTGGTCAAGCCGATGCGCTACCAGTGTCGGCCTGCTGGAAAGCCCGCGTTCTACGACACCAAGTTCCCGGGCACCTACAACGCCCGGCGGGACAACCTCGAAGGCTTCTGGAAGGATCTCTTCGGCCAGCAGCATGGCCTGATGGTGGCCGACGTGTTCTACGAGAACGTGGAGGTGGACGGCAAGAACCAAGTGCTGGCCTTCACGCCGCGCGACCATGAACCCATGCTCATCGCCTGCCTTTGGTCGAAGTGGACGGATCCCAAGGGCGAGCATCCAGACTTGTTGTCGTTCGCCGCCATCACCGATGAGCCCGAGCCCGAGGTGGCCGCCGCAGGCCACGATCGGACCATCATCAACATCCGCCCCGAGCACGTCGATGCCTGGCTCAATCCTGGCAAGAACCTGGCGGCTATGCAGGCCATATTCGACGACAAGCGGCACCCGTATTACGAGCACCGACAAGCAGCTTAGGCGTGCCTGTAGTAGGGATTGCTCAAGACATATCCGCATGCATGCTCAAGGCGCCTACGCGAGCTGCTCATGCAAGCATGAAGTCGTCGAGGACGCATGAGTGATTGCGGACAGTATCCGGGATAGGGTCGAGGCAGCTTCCGACTCGAAGCGGTCGTTCGCTAGCCATCCGAGGACCTATCGCGCTGCTAACTTAGTCGGCCAACGTGTCGTGTGTCAGGTGGGTCCCCTAACCATCGATGTCATTTTCTCCCTTGTAGCGTCCGTTGCTTAAGACGGCCGCATACGCGGCCCAGTCGATAGCCGGAACGCTGCCCAAGGACTGTAGTTTCGACAGCAAGCGAAATAGGAAGAGAATCAACGCGCCATCGCTTGGATACACGCTCAGGCTGCCATTGAATGTGTCAAAGGCGCCGTCTTCGAGCGCACACCCGCAATCCAGGTGTTCGTCCACGGTGTCCGGCAGGTTCTTCTCGAACGTAGGGCCCAGTCCATCAGCCCAGCTCGAGCGCGGTGCCACTAGCCCGGCCACGATGGGGAACGGGGGCTTGGAGGGGAACACGCCCCCAGCATGGGCGATGGGGACTGACGTACGCAGCAACTTGCGCACCGAAGCGGCCTTCTGCCCTGCGTACCCGAAGTAGCTTTTGTCGAAGTGCGGCTTGGATTCGAATACCGCGTACACCGCCTCCGCCGGGACATAGCGATGCCGCTGCTGATCGAGCAACGTCGGAGTGAAATGCCGATCGAAGATTATGATATCGATCTGTTCACTGCTTCCCCCGGCGCTGTCAATAACAAAGCCGGTCTCGACCTTATAGCGGTCGGGCAAGTATGCGCGGAAGACCTCGATCCAGTTGTCTTCATTGACGCTACCCTGGGTGCCCGAATGACTGATCGATTGAGAGGCACGGCGAATCTTCAGTGCGAGGTCGTCCTGTACTCCAACGAACGCATCACGAAGCCAGGCGGTATCGTCGATTGGGTGGGTCATCTGCAACGTCCTTGTTACGACTTAGGGAACTTGGGGCCGAAGAGCGTGCGCCAAGCATCGAGTGCTTGGCCGTTCTTGCCTTGGCGAGCCAGGTTTATCGCTAGTGTGACCTCCCGAGCAGCAGCCTCGAGCAGGGTCTTGGCGCGTGCCTTGCGGGCCGCATCCATGCTGTCGCTCACTGGCGGACCCAGCCCGGCCGGGTCGGGCCACGTGTCGTGAATGCGCGTAGCCAACGTAGCGAAAAGGCCTTGGAACTCGTAGTCGAATCTGCCACCCCAGCCACCGTGCAGGCAGTCCAGCGCCATGACCTCGAGGAGGAACGATGGCTTCACGGGCTTCTCGCCGTGCTTGGGGTTGTTGTTCCAGTACTTGAGCATTCGCACAATGCCCTTCCACTCGCCCGAGTACGCCTTGTTGGCAGCGGTTGCTTTTGTCGCATGTTTCTCCGGGTTGGTCTTGATCCACGCTCCCGACGCAGTGTCGGGGATCTCGTAGTCATCGCCGGCGCGGAAGGCCGGAATCACGTCCACGCTCAGAATGCGATAGTGGGTGTTGTCGTCCGAATCCACGTCAACGCCGAAATCTACGTTGAGCGAGCGTGACTGTTTGCTGACCTTCTCATGCCCGTACTTTTCCACAAGCGCAGTGTAGAAGGCATCGATCACCTCAGACGGTGCCTTGTCGCGATAGCCGCGCTCGCTGTCGGCCAGCTCGAAGAAGATGTCGACGTCCTTGAGCGGCTTGGTCTTGGTGTAGCGCGCGTAAGATCCGGTCAAAAAGTCACGATCGACCTTGAACTTGCTGTTGATGTGTTCACGCACCTCCGTGTGCCTGGCGATGGCATTCTTTTTCTCGTTCTCGTTCAGCTCCAGTCGCGACCGGAATTTCCGAAAGGCGTCATCCAAGCTGATCATCCTGTCTTTCTCCAGTAGGTGGTATTGGCACCCAGGCCCTGGTGCTCGACGGTGGTCCCTAGGCTCTGCGGCACCATCCCGGCCGTCGAATAGCCAGTAGCATCGCCCCAGCCGACCACGTCCGGCGCGCCAGGCGCGACGATGAGCAAGAGCGAGTAGCGGCACTGGCTCGGCACCAGCCCCGCCTTTGTGATCGCGTAGCGAAGCTGAGTCGTGTCGGTCCAGAACGATCCATCACCGCCGGTCCAGCCGTAGCTGATTTCCAGGTCCCAGCGGAACACCATCGTGTCCGTTTTCGGGTCGATGATCTGCAGCTTCACCGAGCGCAGGTGCTGCGACTCCATCCAGGCGGTGAGGGCGCGCAGGTTGCTTTCCTTGTTCTGCACGAACTTCTGCGGATCCAGTCCACTGAAGAGCAGGATGTCCTTGAGGCTCTTAAGGATGTTGTCGGCCACGTAGCGGACGGAGTGCGTGTACGAGTAGACGCTGACGGTGGTCATTTCAGCAGGCCCTCGAGGTCGAGGGTCAGCGCGTTGCCAGTCGACGCCGCCGGTGTGCTGTCGGCAACCTCGAAACCGTCGGTGGTGTCTCGCGCAGTGATGCGCTTGCTCGATCCAGCCAGCGCACGCTGCACCCACTCGAGGTCCTCAGCTTGGCACGGCAGCGATACTGACCAGTCGCCCTTCAACGGGTCGAAGCCCAGCGCATCTTCGCTTGCCTCCGCCTCGTCGAGCGCGTCTTCATCGTAAATACAATACAGCCGGGTGCGCGGACCGTCACAGGTCACCACAATCGGGGTCTGGCGCATGGAGCCGTCGCCGATCACACTCGCGACGATGCCGGTGACAGCCTCAAGCTCCGCGGCTGCGGTGGCGTTATTGTCCCGCGTTAGCAGCGCCATGATGAAACGCCAGGTGGCAATCGAGTCCCGATACGGGATGCTGCGGATGGTGCGGCGAACGGTGCTCATCGCTGCAGGCCCCCGTCGACGCGCACCCGGCGGGCCCGGTCAAGCGCGGCGCGCAGCACCGGAACAGTGAGCTTGTTGGGATCAAGCGCGATGTCCAGCGAACTACTCAGCGCCGCCGCCACCGTCTTGCGGATGGCGCGCCCGTCCAACCCCACCGCCGCATCGGCGCAATCGCCGATGCTCGCGGATCTCGCGAGCGCTGCTACCTCAGGGTAGGTTGCCGCCAGCCCCTGCAGGCACTCGATGAGGATCTGCCGGCAGGCCGTGGGATCGGGGAGCGGCACCTCCAGTACCAGGTCGCAGCGCGAGGTGAAGGCGCTGTCGACCGCCTTCGGGAAATTGCTGGTTGCCACGAACAGAAGGTCCGGGTGCTGCTGCGCGAGGGCGTCCAACTGGATCAGCACGGCGTCGGTGGCGCGGTGAGCATCGATCGGATTGGCATCCATGCTCATCTTTGAGCGGTCGGCGGCCAGCGTCTCGACTTCGTCCAGCAGGACGATCGTGGGACCCCGCAGCGCCGCCTCGGCGATACTCTTGGCGAAGAGGTCCGTGACGGCGCGTTGACTCTTGCCCAGCATGGCGCTGGTGAGCGAGTGTGGCTCGACTTCGAGGAGCCGGAAGGGCTGACCCTTGAAGGACTCAGCGATCCGGTGCGCCAGACCGCGTGCTAGGGAGGTCTTGCCCGTCCCCGGGGGGCCAACCAACAAGATCACTCCGTGGAGCGGAAGCACGGTTCGGGCCACCTTGCGGCGCACGGTGAAATTCAGGACGGCCTGCCCGAGCAACTGCTGCTTGAGCGACTCCTCCAGAACGATCGAGTCCCAGAGCGCCCCTAGTTCCGGATCGGGTAGGGGGCGATCGACGTGGATGCCCTTGGCGGCATCCTGCGGTACGGCGGCGAGGTGGGTCATGCGAAGTCCTTCGAGGTCGCGGGATTCACTCAACCCGGCGGGCGGCGACATTGCCACTGCAGCACAGGCACTTGTAGTAGGGGCCGTAGCGGCCGTCGATGCGGTCACCGAGCGGGCCGTTGCAGTTCGGGCACATCAGCCCCTCCCCGCGGTGCCACAGCCAGAACCGGTAAAGCGGCCCGAGCGCCATTCCGCTGGCCAGAAGGATGCCGCCAAGTAAAACCCACCGGGGGAAGGCCGTCAGCCCGGCCAGCAGGGGCGAGGCTCCGATGTCCTTCAGGACCCACGCCAGCACGAATGAGAGCGCCAGGACCACGCCCGGCGGTACCAATACCCGAAAATACATCCAGTCCTGCCGATCCATTACCCTTGCTCCTGTGGTCCAGGCGATCGGGACGCGGTCACCTGCGTCATCCGGTATAGGTCTGGCCGGTCTCGTAACTCGAGATTCGCCGGACCCGTCAGGATCTAAGGCTCCACGGAAGGGCGGAATCCCATGCCGCGTCCGAAATGGGCATCGGGTGGAGCCGTACCATATGAAGGAGGGAGGATTGGCGGATTCGGCAGACGTACGTGTGGCCAGCGGTGGCGTCGAACAGGGCGACGCCCTTGACGCGATCACTGAGCAGGATCTGCGCTACCTAGGCGCGGTCGCTGCACGTCTGTGCATGGGCGACACCATTTCGGCAGAAGACTTGATGAACGAGGCCCTCGCGCGGACCTTGGCCGGTGACCGGACCTGGCGCGACGACCTGCCGCTACGGACGCAGCTGATCAGCACGATGAAGAGCGTGCTGAGCGCTTGGCGCAAGGCCAGAGCCAGAAACCCGGAAGTGCAGTGGAATGACGCGATCGACGCACTGGACTTGGATGGCGACGAGGACATGGCAGCATGTGAGCCCTTCGAGGCGCGGCTGCAAGAGGAGCTCCAAGAGATTGACGCGTTGCTCGCCAACGATCCAGGGGCAAGAGATTTGATGTATGCCGCCATGGAAGGGTTTGCTAGAGCTGAATTGGAAGAAGTGACCGGATTGACCGCCAGCGAGATCATCGCCGCACGTGAGCGCATCAAGCGCCTACTGGCCAAACGGGAGAACTGACATGAGTGGCAGTGAACGCCCGTCGCAGCAGTACCAGCGTCTGCTGGACTACTTACATTCGGACATTGAAGACCTGCCGCTAGATGCGGAACCGGTTGCGATCGATAGGGGTGCCGTGCTCGCCGCAGCGAGAAAACGAGCCGGGAGAATTCGATTCTTGCGTGCTCGCGCAGAAATGGAAGCTGCTAGAACACGATCATCGCAGACAAAACTATCCGATCAGGTCATTCGAAAGGCGCGCGAGATCTTGGATCAGATAGTTCAAGGTGACGCCGGATCCCTAAAGAAGTTCTCATTGGCATTCCGCAGCGGAAAAGCACTTCCAGACGACGAGGTGCTGTCGATCCTTAGTGAGTTTCAAGCACTTGGACATGACTTGGATGCTATCGCACAGAGGTTACGCGATTGACTACTCCGGATGCCCTGCTTCGATCGCTTGGGGTTGATTCGCCGGATGACATTGACCTGGAGACGATCGCTTGGAGCTGCGGATTGGCTGTTCGATATACATCGCTGAATGGCTGCGATGCTCGTATCGTCGGTATGGGGGATCGGGGCGTTCTCACGGTCAACTCGAAGCAAGGGCTTGCGCGGCAGCGGTTCTCGATTGCCCATGAGTTGGGTCATTGGCAGCTTCACCGCGGCCGCCTGACGCTTTGTCGAGCCGAAGAAATCGAAGGCTCAGCATCCGAAGCCCGGGGTCTTGAAGTAGATGCCGATCGCTTTGCCGCCGCCCTGCTCATGCCCCGCTTCTTGTTCGAGCCCGCGGCCGCGGCGCTCGACCGTAAACCCCCATGGACGATGGTTGAGTCTCTTTCGAGCCTGTTCCAGACCAGCCTGCTGGCCACAGCATTGCGCGTAATCGCGTTGGACCTTTGGCCGGGATGGCTCGTATGCCATACGCGCACCGGCCGGCCCTTCGCTTTCAAGGCGCCCACTGCGGAGGACGTCGGACGACCGATGATCGCTGTGGATTATCGTTCCGGTGCCTTCGACATTCTGCACGCTGGCGCTTCGGTCGTGCGCTCGCGACAACTGCCGGGGGACGCCTGGTTCTCCGGCGCTCAGCGCCGTATCGCCACCGAACATAGCCGGGCATATTCGCCGGACCGCGCGCTTACATTCGTGCGTCTCGATTAGAGCCGTGCAATGCGCTGCAAACCACTCTTGAAGAGCTATAGTACGCGTTCATTATCCTTGGGTCGTTGACGATCGGAATCCTCCACCCAACTCCTTTCCGCTCGTCGGCGATAGCAGGCATCGCTTTGCTTGGGGTAGAACGTGCCAACTGTTGATAACGCTTTAACGGCCGCTCTTGGCCGAAAGGGGGCGGGGCAAGTGATTAGGGCGCATTATCTAGGGTACGCGATCGCGTTCAGCGTACCCGCAACAAGTCACTCCATTTCGTGGTGTAGAGGGTCGGCAGGGATTCGTGTAAAAACGGGCCGAATCCTGCCTAAGTTGATGTATCCAAACGAGTTGCGGGACTAGACCATGTCGCGTGGTGGGACTACATCCTCACGGTCGTGCCGCGGCAATGTGACCGAGGCCAAGGCTGCGATCGCGACCAGCCCCGCCGACACCATCAAACAGGCGGCCAATCCAAAGCGCTGGAACACCCAGCCAGACAGCACCGTGCCCAGCAACCGGCCCATCGCGTTGGCCATGTAGTAGAAGCCGACATCGAGCGAGACGCCGTCCTCGGCCGCATAGCTGACGATCAGGTAGCTGTGCAGCGAGGAGTTGATCGCGAACAGCACACCGAACACGGTCAGTCCCGCGATCAGAACCAGCTGCGGCGAATGGCCCTGCAGCAACAGCATCGCCATCGCCGCAGGCACCAGCGCGAGTACGCTCGCCCAACCCAACGCGGAACGGCCATCGGGCACCTTGCCGCTTCGGCGGCCGGTGACGTACGGCGCGAGCGATTGCACCACGCCATAACCGATCACCCAAGCCGCGAGAAAGCCGCCGACCTGCCAGTGGTCCCATCCCAGCGAGGTGGCCAGGAATACCGGCAGGGCCACCACGAACCAGACGTCGCGGGCGCCGAACAGGAACATGCGGGCGGCCGACAGCTGGTTGATCGCGCGGCTCTTGGAAAAGATGTCTCGGAACTTCGGCTTGGCTTTCGCTTTCCCCAGGTCACGCTTCAGCAGCACCATGCTGAGCAGCCACACAACTGCCAAGCCGGCCGCCATGATCGCGATCGCCGGCGCGAAGCCGACGGCGGTAAGCAGCGCACCGCCCAGGAAGAAGCCCACGCCCTTGAGCGCGTTCTTCGAGCCGGTCAGCGCAGCGACCCAGCGGTACAGTGCCCCTTGTTGATCGTTGGGCACCAGCAGCTTGATGCTGCTCTTGGCGCTCATCTTGTTGAGGTCCTTGGCGATGCCCGATAGGGCCTGCGCGGCCATTACCCACGGCACCAGCAGCCATGCGGTCGGCACCAGCAGCATCGACAAGGCCACCACCTGCAGGGCCAGGCCGATGTTCATGGTGCGGTTGAGCCCCACGTGCGCACCGAGCCAGCCGCCAACGAGATTGGTGATCACCCCGAAGATCTCGTAGAACAGGAACAGCATCGCCACCTGCAGCGGACTGTAGCCAAGCTGGTGGAAATGCAGCACCACCAGCATGCGCAAGGCGCCGTCGGTCAGGGTGAACGCCCAGTAGTTGCCGGTGATCAGCAGGTACTGGCGCACGTCCGGGGAGAGGCGCGCGAGCATGGTCACCGATCCGCGCTGCCGACCAGCCGCACCAGTTCGGCGGTACGGTTCACGTAGCCCCATTCGTTGTCGTACCAGGCGTAGATCTTGACCTGGGTGCCGTTGACAACGAGCGTGGACAGCGCGTCGATGATGCTGGAGCGCGGATCGGTCTGGTAGTCGATCGACACCAGTGGACGCGTCTCATAGCCGAGGATTCCGGACAGCTCGCCGTCTGCGGCCGCTTTCAGCATCGCGTTCACTTCCTCGACGGTGGTCGGACGCTCGACCTCGAACACGCAGTCGGTCAGCGAGGCATTGGTGAGCGGCACGCGCACGGCGTGGCCGTCGAGCCGTCCCTTCAGCTCGGGAAAGATCTCCGCGATCGCAGTGGCCGAGCCGGTGGAGGTTGGGATCAAGCTTGCCCCGGCCGAGCGCGCCCGGCGCAGGTCTTTATGCGGTGCGTCGATGATCGTCTGGGTGTTGGTCAGGCTGTGGATCGTGGTCAGGCTGCCGTGGCGGATCCCAAGCCCCTCATGAATCACCTTGACCACCGGTGCCAGGCAATTGGTCGTGCACGACGCCGCTGAGACGATGCGGTGCTTGGTCGGATCGAACCGGTCCTGGTTGACGCCCATGACGATGTCGAGCGTGCCGGCGGACTTGATCGGCGCGGTCACCACCACGCGCTTCACGCCCTGATCCAGATACGGCTGCAGCACGTCCGGCTTGCGGAACTTGCCCGAGGCTTCGATCACCACGTCGCAGCCGGACCAGTCGGTGGCGGCCAGTTCCTTGTTGTGCGTCAACGGAATGCGTCGGCCCTCGATCACGAGCGCATCGCCGTCGGCTACAATCGTTCGGTCCCAGCGGCCGTGCACCGAGTCAAACGTCAGCAGGTGCGCGAGGGTGGCCGGCTCGCCTGCCGGGTCATTGATCTGGACGAACTCGATATCCGGCTCCTTCCACGCGGCGCGCAGGGTGAGACGGCCCATGCGGCCAAAGCCGTTGATGCCAACGCGAATGGTCATGGGCTCACTTCCTTGCCGGGATGCGACTCGATGGAAAGACGATCCCATGCCTCGGGGCGCAATGAGAGCAACAGCGCAATCCGGTGTTGCAGCATCTGAAGCGCCATGCTGAAGGCTTTCTGGCTCTGCTCAGGAGTTCCCTCAACGGCGGCGGGATCCGGAATGCTCCAGTGGGCGGTGACCGGATGACCGGGCCAGTTGGGACAGGTCTCGCCCGCGGCGCGGTCGCAGACGGTGATGATCAGATCCATCACCGGCGCGTCCGACACGGTGAATTCGTCCCAGCTCTTGCCGCGCAGTTCGGATGTCGCCAAGCCTGCAGCAGTCAGAGCTCGAACAGCACCGGGATGCACACGTCCGTCGGGGTGGTTTCCCGCGCTAAAGGCACGGATTCGCTCGCCGCCCAAGCGGTTGGCCAGTGTCTCGGCCATGAGGCTGCGGGCGGAGTTTCGGGTGCACACGAACAACACGTTGTAACGGTCTTTCATGTGGTCACCTCAGGTCAGGAACGAGCAAACGATCTGTCGCAAGGCTGGGTCATCGCAGCGGCCGGCGCCATCACGCAAGACTCAGCCGTATCACGAGGGCCGCCAGCGTCGCGAGTAGCACCGGCAGCGTCAGGACGACACCGACCCTGAAGTAATAGCCCCAGGTGATCCTGATGTCCTTGCGTGCCAGCACGTGCAGCCACAGCAGCGTGGCCAGGCTGCCGATCGGCGTGAACTTCGGACCCAGGTCGCTGCCGATGACGTTCGCGTAGATCATCGCCTCGCGCACCGCCCCGTCCGCCTGGCTTGCGTCGATCGACAGCGCACCGACCAGCACCGTGGGCATGTTGTTCATGACCGACGACAGGAAGGCCGTCAGCAGGCCGGTCCCGAAGGTCGCCGCCCACAGGCCATGGCCGGCGAACCAGTCCAGGAGGCCGGCCAGGTGGTCGGTCAGCCCTTCGTTGCGCAGGCCATAGACCACCAGGTACATGCCGAGCGAGAACACCACGATCTGCCAAGGCGCCTCGCGCACGACCTTGCGGGTCGAGATCACGTGCCCGTGCGCGGCCACCCCAAGGAGCACCAGCGCGCCGGCGCCCGCCACGGCGCTGATGGGCACGCCGAGCCTTTCCAGCACGAAGAAGCCCACCAGCAGGAGGCCCAGCACCGCCCAGCCCGCGTTGAAGGTGGTGCGGTCGACGATCGCCGAACGCGGATCCTTCAGCCCGGTCACGTCGTAGTTCACGGGAATGTCTCGGCGGAAAAACCACAGCAGGACGGCAAGCGTCGCGGCCACGGAGACCAGGTTGACCGGGAACATGACCGAGGCGTATTCGGCGAAACCGATGTCGAAGTAGTCCGCCGAGACGATGTTGACCAGGTTGGACACGACCAGGGGCAGGCTTGCCGTATCCGCGATGAATCCGGCCGCCATCACGAACGCCAGCGTCGCCGCCGGCGTGAACCTGAGCGCCAGCAGCATGGCGATCACGATCGGCGTCAGGATCAGCGCGGCGCCATCGTTGGCGAACAGCGCCGCGACGGCCGCCCCGAGCAGCACGAGGTAGACAAACAGCCTGCGCCCGTTGCCCTTGCCGCAGCGCGCCACGTGCAGTGCCGCCCACTCGAAGAACCCGGCTTCATCCAGCACCAGGCTGATGATGATCACCGCGACAAAGGTGAAGGTGGCGTTCCAGACGAAGCCCCAGACCGTGGGAATCTGCCCCAGCTCCACGACGCCGGTCAGCAATGCCAATGCGGCACCCAGCATCGCGCTCCAGCCGACCCCGAGGCCTTTCGGCTGCCAGATGACCAGAACGATGGTGGCGATGAAAATGAGCAGCGCAAGCAGCATGGTTCAGGCCTTGCTCGCTTTCCAGGTACCCGCGGCGGACGGGCGGGAGGCAGGGAGACAGCGACTCTGGTCACCACCGCAGCAGTTGCGGGTCAAGAATTCGATCAGGCCGTTCATGGCGTCGAAGTCGGCGCGGTAGCAGATGTAACGGCCGCGGGGCTCGCCTTGGATCAGGCCGGCGGCGGCGAGTTCCTTGAGGTGGAACGACAAGGTCGCGCCGGGCAGCGATAGCGCTTCGGCGATCTCGCCGGGCATGCGCCCCTCTGGACCGGCCTCGACCAGCAGGCGAAAGACGGACAGCCGCGTGGGTTGCCCCAAGGCGGCCAAGGCGGTGGTTGCGTTCTTGAGTTCCATGTTTCTAGAATACTGGAATGAAACCGAACGAAGCAACGGCAATGACAACATCCGATCTCGCCAACCTGGCTCCAGCGGCCGTGGACATTCCTGCCCACGACAAGCTCGGCGCGGACGGGGCCACGCACCCGCCGCGGATCCTGATCCTGTACGGCTCGCTGCGCCCACAGTCCTACAGCCGCAAGCTCGCGCTGGAAGCCGAGCGTCTGCTGCGCCACTTCGGCGCGGAAACCCGGGTGTTCGATCCGCACGACCTGCCGATGCTGGACAGCGTGGACGCGGACCACCCCAAGGTGCAGCAGCTACGCGCGTGGTCGCAGTGGTCCGAGGGCCAGGTTTGGGTCAGCCCGGAGCGACACGGCACCCTGACGGCCGTGTTCAAAAACCAGATCGACTGGCTGCCGCTGGAGCAGGCAGGGATGCGTCCCACCCAGGGCCGGACCCTGGCGGTGATGCAGGTGTGCGGCGGCTCGCAGTCGTTCAACGTGGTCAATGCGTTGCGCCAACTCGGCCGCTGGATGCGCATGGTCACCATCCCCAACCAGTCCTCCGTGCCGAAGGCCTGGCAGGAGTTCGACGACGGCGGCCGGATGAAACCCTCGCCGTACTACGACCGCGTGGTCGACGTGATGGAGGAGCTGGTCAAGTTCACCCTGCTGGTGCGCGACCGCAGCGACTATCTGACCAGCCGCTACAGCGAACGCAAGGGCGACCTGGCCGCAGCCACGCTGGCCGAGGCCTCCGGGGCGGTCACCGCCCCTTCGGTTACGGTGATCGCGCCGGCAGAAGCCTCGCCGGCGAGCACATCGAGTACCGACGTCGCACGGCCTGTCCGCGCCGCCTGCTGCGGGACAACTTCCACCTGCAGCTGAGGAGCAGGACGTGAACGCCACGATCTATCACAATCCGAACTGCGGCACCTCGCGCAACACGCTGGCACTGATCCGCCACGCCGGCATCGAGCCCACGGTCATCGAGTACCTGCGGGTTCCACCCACACGCGAGCGTCTGATCGAGCTGATCGCGGCCGCGGGCTTGAGCGTGCGCGATGCGCTGCGGCAGAAAGGCACGCCGTACGCGGAGCTTGGGCTCGACGATCCGACCCTGTCGGACGAGCAACTGCTCGATGCCATGTTGGCGGAGCCGATCCTGATCAACCGGCCCTTCGTGGAAACGCCGATGGGGACGCGGCTGTGCCGACCTTCGGAGGTCGTGCTCGATCTCCTGCCGCCGGTGACCCGTCCGTTCACCAAGGAGGACGGCGAGGTCGTCATCGACGAGAGCGGGCGGCGCGTTCATTGACGGGTTTGAGGCCCCCACCCAACTTCGGGATCCTCCCGGTGATTATTCCCGCCACGCAGGCCTCTAGGTTGAGGCATCGAAGCAGTCCGCGCGACATGCGTGCCATGTTAAGCTCGCACACTTGCCGAAGTGATCTTCGGGCCATTTAAGTCCAATTCCTGTGATGACGCCGCCCTAAATCTCGACAAAAGAGACTGCCTGCCATGGCGGGCTGGTGCTGCTGTATCCCTTCACAGTGTTCCTTCGGTGTGTGCCGAAGCGTATTGGACTATCTCCCTTGAATAATCTCTCTACCCTGCGCCAGGATTGGCTCGGGAATGTTCGCGGCGATCTGATGGCCGGCGTTGTCGTCGCCCTCGCACTGATTCCCGAAGCCATCGCGTTCTCCATCATCGCGGGTGTCGATCCAAAAGTCGGCCTCTACGCGTCCTTCTGTATCGCGGTCGTCATTTCCTTTACCGGTGGTCGGCCAGGAATGATCTCCGCAGCGACCGGCGCAATGGCGCTACTCATGATTGGCCTCGTCAAGGAGCATGGTCTTCAGTACCTCCTTGCAGCCACGTTGCTGACCGGCGTTCTTCAGATGATTGCCGGCGCGATGAAACTCGGGTCGGTGATGCGCTTCATATCCCGGTCCGTGGTCACGGGCTTCGTCAATGCCCTCGCAATCCTGATCTTCCTTGCGCAGCTGCCGGAGCTGACGAATGTTCCCTGGACCGTGTATGCGATGACCGCTGCCGGCCTGGCCATCATTTATCTGTTCCCGCGCGTGACGAAGGCAGTTCCATCTCCTCTCGTCGCCATTGTGGTACTGACCATTGTCGCCCTCCTGCTCAAGCTCGACATCCGCACGGTCGGCGACATGGGCGAGTTACCAGACAGCCTGCCCGTATTTTTGCTGCCGGATGTTCCGCTGAACCTCGATACGCTGAGGATTATCCTTCCCGTCTCGGCCACGCTGGCCGTCGTGGGACTGCTGGAATCACTGCTTACCGCCAAGATCGTCGATGATCTGACTGACACGCCGAGCGATAAGAATCGAGAAGCCATGGGCCAAGGCGTTGCCAACATCGCGTCCGGTTTCATAGGCGGCATGGCGGGTTGCGCCATGATCGGCCAATCGGTCATCAACGTGAAATCGGGCGGCCGTGGCCGCCTCTCCGCCCTCACCGCAGGCGTGGTGCTGCTGATGCTGGTGGTCTTCGCTGGCCCTTGGGTGAAACAGATTCCCATGGCGGCGCTGGTCGCAGTGATGATCATGGTGTCCATTGGTACATTCAGCTGGGGATCGCTCGCGGCACTGAAGACCAACCCCAGGACATCAAGCGTGGTGATGATTGCCACGGTCGTCGTAACGGTGTTCACCCACGACCTGGCCAAGGGTGTCCTGACCGGCGTACTGCTGTCCGGGCTGTTTTTCGCCCGTAAGGTGGGTCAGGTGCTCCATATCGGTTCGACCTCCCACGAAGATGGCCGCGTGCGGCACTACACCGTAACGGGACAGGTGTTCTTCGCATCGGCAGACCAGTTCATTGCTGGCTTCGATTTCCGCGAGGCGCTTGAGCGCGTACGGATCGATGTCGGTCGTGCCCACTTCTGGGATCTGAGCGCGGTGGGCGCTCTGGATACGGTCGTAGTGAAGTTCCGGCGCGAAGGCACGGAGGTGGAGATCCTGGGTCTGAATGAAGCCAGCGCGACGCTAGTGGATCGCCTGGGTGTGCACGACAAGCCCGATGCCGTTGAACGGCTCATGGGTCACTGAGGAGCGAACTGATGTCGGAACAACTGATCGGGCAGGCGCATCTGAATATCGGCGGCAAGGTTCTTGCCGCCATCGATCCATCTGTCTACAGCGAGAGTGTGGCCCACTACGCAGCTTGGGCCGCGCGCCGGCTAGCCGCCCCCTTGGAGTATCTCCATGTACTGGATCGTCACCCGGAACACGCGGAAAGCAAGGATCTGAGTGGCAGCCTCGCTCTCGGCGCGCTGGATGCCCTGATGAAGGAACTGGCATCGCTGGATGAATCCAAGAGCAAGCTCGCCCAGGAGCGTGGTCGACTGTTGCTCAAGCATGCGCAGGCCATCGCACAGGAGTTTCACGGTATCCAGGCCGAGACAAAGCTCCGTCACGGCGCCTTAGTTGACGCGTTGACCGAGCAGGAAGCGAGCGTCCGCCTTTTTGTCTTGGGTAAACGCGGCGAGCACGCGGATTTTGCCAAAGGGCATCTAGGGGGCCAAGTCGAGCGGGCTGTCCGTGCGGTTCACCGCCCGCTGCTCGTGGTTTCCAGAGCGTACACAGAGGTCTCCAAGATCCTGTTTGCGTTCGACGGCAGCCCGACCACACGGAAGGGCATCGAAATGGTGGCGGGCAGTCCGTTGTTCCGCGGCATGAACGTGGATGTACTTACCGTCGGCAAGGAAAGTGATGCAGCGAGCCAGGGCCTTGAATGGGCGCTGTCGACACTGACACGCGCCGGCTTGGGCAACCGCGGACTCGTGGAGGCCGGTGATCCCGAAGAGGTCATTTCACGACGGGTGAAGGAAGAGTCCGTTGACCTACTGGTAATGGGTGCTTATGGCCATTCGCGTGTAAGGCAACTGATCGTTGGCAGTACCACGACGAGCGTGCTGCGGACTTGTCGCATACCTATCCTGCTGTTGCGCTGAGCGCCTCGGTTCACGGCAAGGCCTCATAGCGATGCCGCACGGGCCGATGTGTTCGAATACATCGAGCGGTTCCACAATCCGAGGATGCGACGAAGGGTGGCCAGGCACGACCAGAAGTTCTCAACCCTTTTACAACCGTCCGTGATTTCGGGGTAGAACCCCGGGTGAGTTGGGGAAGCGTTGGTCCGGCCGCAGGGTGTGGCTGGCCCGGATGAGCATGTACGCGGTATCCCTGCGTCCCACCTGTGTCCCGTCGAGCAGGTCGCCTGCCCGGCGCATGAGGGCGTCGGCCAGCTCCCCGAGCTTGATCTCGCGGTAGGGGTTGGGTGGGGTGTGGCGGGGCATGGGCAGAAGCCTAGCCCTCACGGTCTCGCTGGCTGCGACGCGCTACGCTCATGCTTCGTCCGGAGGTTCCCATGTGCTATTCCTCGATGGTTCGCGCCGAACACCGGAAGTTCCAGCGCGAGACCGGGTCCAAGATGACGGTCAAGGAGTACGTCCGCCTGTACTGGCTGGACGAAGGGATGGATCCGTACGCCCGGAGGCCGCGCACCCCTCGTGCAATGGACATTGGATTTCTCCGGGACGGACCGCCTGAGGTCGCCGACCTGATCCGGCAATGGGACGCCCGGGAGACGGCCGCGCTTGAGGCCGAGCTGTTCGCCCAGCGCAAGCGGGTCGCGGACGGCCAGCGCGCCCTCCAGACCAAGACGACCAAGAAGGCGCAAGAGGATGTGCGGATCGGGAGCAACAAGCTCGACCAGATCAAGACACGCCTGGCGACCCTGAAGCGGACGGAGCCCAAGGACAGCGATCAGCGCATCTATCCGGGCAGCTATTGCCATGTCCTGGTGTCCGAGGGCGGCGAGCGGGTCATCCGCCCCATGCGCTACCAGTGCCGTCCGGCCGGCAAGCCGGCCTTCTACGATCGGAAGTTCCCGGGGACCTATAACGCCCGGCGCGACAACCTAGGGATGCTCTGAACAAATCCCTTCGGCGACAATAGCGCAAGGTTCGACGGGTGACGACGATGCAGCTGAGCTTCGGGGACGCGGAACACACGGGCAAGCGCAAGAAGACGCGGCGCGAGGTCTTCCTGGCGGAGATGGAGCAGGTGGTGCCGTGGAACGCATTGCTGGCGCTGATCGCACCGCACTACCCGAAGATGGGCCAGCGCGGCCGGCAGCCGTACCCGTTGGCGACGATGCTGCGCATCCACTTCCTGCAGCAGTGGTACGCGCTGAGCGACCCGGGCATGGAAGAGGCGCTGTACGAGATGCCGGTGATGCGCCGCTTTGCCCGCCTGGGCGGGCTGGACAACATCCCGGACGAGACCACGATCCTCAACTTCCGCCGGCTGCTGGAGACGCATGATCTGGCGCGGCAGCTCCTGGAGCGCGTGAACGCGCATCTGGCGCGCAAGGGCCAGAGCCTGAAGGCGGGCACGATCGTGGATGCGACGATCATCGCGGCACCGAGTTCGACTAAGAACAGGGGCGGCGAGCGCGACCCGGAGATGCACCAGACCAAGAAGGGCAACCAGTGGCATTTCGGGATGAAGGCGCACATTGGCGTGGACGAGGAGTCGGGCCTGGTGCACCACGTGGAGTGCACGGCGGCGAACGTGAATGACGTGACGCAGGTGCACAAGCTGCTGCACGGCAAGGAAGATACGATCTGCGGCGACAGCGGCTACACCGGCGCGGACAAGCGCGAGGAGCTGCAAGACGTGGAGGCTGCGTTCTGGATCGCGGAGAAGCCCTCGAAGTTGCGAGCGCTGAAGAACAAGCGCGAGCGCAAGTACGCCGAGCGCTGGGAGCACTTCAAGGCCAGCCTGCGGGCGAAGGTTGAGCACCCGTTCCGGGTGGTGAAGCGGCAGTTCGGTTATACCAAGGTGCGCTACCGCGGCTTGGCGAAGAACACGGCGCAGGTGCTGACGCTGTTCGCGCTGTCGAATCTGTGGATGGCGCGGCGACGTCTGTTGCTGCCGACGGGCTAAATCCGTCCGTTGGACGGGGAAACCCGTAAAAAAGCGCCAGAAATGGCGAGAAAGTGATCACATCGAGGTCGATCAGGCGCCTTGGCGCTGAAATCTAAGCATCAGCGCGCTTTGATCAGACCTTCCCTAACACCTGAATTAAGCCGCGCCGCGAAGCGGCGTCGGCTTGAATGAATTGTTAGGGCTCATTGAACGACAGCTCTATTGACGTGTAGAAGGGTGTCGGCCATTGTCCAGCAAGGCCGGATGCCGATATTGCCTTGTGCACGCACTGGGCCAATGGTGTTTCACCCGTGCGCCAGCTCTCTGCCACCGGGCCGTCAGCATTGAGGGAGAAAACTACGGTAAACGCCGAAAGGTCCATGCCGGGACGGCCGCACGTGACCATGGCTGATCCGAGCGCGTTGCCTTGCGCTTGCAACAGTTGAGAGCTGATCTCCTTGGGGAGGTTTGCCTCATTGTCATCAGCCAAAGCCTTGGCTTGATCGAAACCCATAGCGGCTGAAGCTAGCTGAGTTGCAAGAAGCAGTTCTATGAGCACCGTGAACCTCCCTATGAGCCCTAACACTTGAGTTAAGCCGGCGTGCGTAGCGGAGCCAACAACATGGCAAGCTCTGCCTGCCATGTTGTTGGTGTAGCGAAGCGCGTTCGGCTTGAACGAATTGTTAGACCACACTTACGACGCTATACAAACCTCGACGCTGTCCCCAGTCGTGCCATCAGCGTTATGGCGGAAGATCGTGCCCTCAGATCCCGTGCCAGAACCCTTTGTCCACCATTCCAGTTCGCCACCAACGTAACGTGCGCCACTGCCAGAAACCGCGATTTGCATGTTGTAGGTACTACCTTTGTACTGGACTGTAGCTGAGTCGGTTGAGGGGTAGGTTGCGGCAATGGTCTCTCCGCTCTCGCAGCGATAGCTATGCACAGCGGACGTGGAGGGTGCCACTGCCGATGCTCGGGCGTCCTCTTGCCCTTCCGGATAGCTTGCGCAAGCGGAGAGGAGGAAGATTGAAGAAATAGCGAGGGAACCGATGATTTTCATAAGAATCTGCGTTGATGGTGTGTGTGGTCTAACACCTAAGTTTAGCCGAGACGCGCAGTGGAGCCAAGCACATGGCAAGCTGTACCTGCCATGTGCTTTGCGGAACGAAGCGGCTTCGGCTTGAACGCATTGTTAGGCCCCGAACCGGCGAGCCAAGGATTGAATTGCTGGCGTGGCGATTCGCTTGGCCCAAGCTGCGGCTGACTCTAGCTGAGGAGCCAGACGAGCTAAGGATGCTCTGAACAAATCCCTTCGGCGACAATAGCGCAAGGTTCGACGGGTGACGACGATGCAGCTGAGCTTCGGGGACGCGGAACACACGGGCAAGCGCAAGAAGACGCGGCGCGAGGTCTTCCTGGCGGAGATGGAGCAGGTGGTGCCGTGGAACGCATTGCTGGCGCTGATCGCACCGCACTACCCGAAGATGGGCCAGCGCGGCCGGCAGCCGTACCCGTTGGCGACGATGCTGCGCATCCACTTCCTGCAGCAGTGGTACGCGCTGAGCGACCCGGGCATGGAAGAGGCGCTGTACGAGATGCCGGTGATGCGCCGCTTTGCCCGCCTGGGCGGGCTGGACAACATCCCGGACGAGACCACGATCCTCAACTTCCGCCGGCTGCTGGAGACGCATGATCTGGCGCGGCAGCTCCTGGAGCGCGTGAACGCGCATCTGGCGCGCAAGGGCCAGAGCCTGAAGGCGGGCACGATCGTGGATGCGACGATCATCGCGGCACCGAGTTCGACTAAGAACAGGGGCGGCGAGCGCGACCCGGAGATGCACCAGACCAAGAAGGGCAACCAGTGGCATTTCGGGATGAAGGCGCACATTGGCGTGGACGAGGAGTCGGGCCTGGTGCACCACGTGGAGTGCACGGCGGCGAACGTGAATGACGTGACGCAGGTGCACAAGCTGCTGCACGGCAAGGAAGATACGATCTGCGGCGACAGCGGCTACACCGGCGCGGACAAGCGCGAGGAGCTGCAAGACGTGGAGGCTGCGTTCTGGATCGCGGAGAAGCCCTCGAAGTTGCGAGCGCTGAAGAACAAGCGCGAGCGCAAGTACGCCGAGCGCTGGGAGCACTTCAAGGCCAGCCTGCGGGCGAAGGTTGAGCACCCGTTCCGGGTGGTGAAGCGGCAGTTCGGTTATACCAAGGTGCGCTACCGCGGCTTGGCGAAGAACACGGCGCAGGTGCTGACGCTGTTCGCGCTGTCGAATCTGTGGATGGCGCGGCGACGTCTGTTGCTGCCGACGGGCTAAATCCGTCCGTTGGACGGGGAAACCCGTAAAAAAGCGCCAGAAATGGCGAGAAAGTGATCACATCGAGGTCGATCAGGCGCCTTGGCGCTGAAATCTAAGCATCAGCGCGCTTTGATCAGACCTTCCCTAGAGGGGTTCTGGAAGGACCAGTTCGGTTACACCCACGGCCTCATGGTCGCCGACGTGTTCTATGAGAACGTTGAAGGTCCGGACGGCAAGACCAAGATACTGGCATTCACCCCGCGCGACCGCGAGCCGATGTTGATCGCCTGCCTGTGGTCGCACTGGATCGACCCACGGGGCCAGGAACCAGATCTACTGTCATTCGCAGCCATCACCGACGAGCCCGAGCCGGAGGTCGCTGCGGCGGGCCACGATCGGACGATCATCAACATCAAGCCTGAGCACATCGACGCCTGGCTCAACCCAGACGCTGGGAACTTGACGGCGCTGTACGCGATCTTCGACGACAAGCGACATCCCTACTATGAGCACCGTGAGGCCGCATGACCATCCAAGACGCATCACAGGTTGCCGCCGAAGCTCTGAGCTTCATTGCTGCCTACGATCGCAGCAACACCTACGAAACGTTCTGGGACCACTACCTTTCGCGCTTCGGATCGATGATGCAGTCGCTACAGCAACCCGACGCAACCGACAGTCAGAAAGCCGCCCTGCGCATGATCCAAGACGCGCTGGATCCGTTCTGCGCGTCCCATGTTGGGAAACTGGACACTGACTCAATGATGGATACGCCTTGACTCCGGAAACCAGCGGCCTCCTCGACGTTGAGTCCGAACTAGCCAGCGGACTAGCCGGCATTTCATAGTCGTACAGACGCCCGGAATGTGTCGGAAGGGCACGCCAGTCAACGGCGGCAAACGACCCTTTGCGGACATTTGCATGCAGCGACTGACGAGTTTATGGCTTGGAGCCTTCCGAGCCTCACCCGCTTCTGCGGGCCGCTCCTGCTCGTAATGCCGCTGCAGAAACCGACTGTAGGTTGTCCCTCATTACCTCGGCGCGCGATGCGGTGCAGACACCAACGGATCACGCGGCAGCCGTGCGATCAACGAAGCATAGTAAGCGTTTACCGCGGAGGAGTCCTCGACTAGGGTGCCTTCTTCCTCGCGCATCGGCTGATTTGGGTCTCCGCGAAACGACAGCCAGTTGAAGCTGGTCGTGACGAAGTACGCGTCGTCGACCAACAACACCTTGGCGTGAGTGTTGCCCTTGCGCACTAAGCGGAAATTTTTGAAGGACGTCGCCAAGGCTTCCAGTGACTCACGTGCCTGCCTGTCCGCATCGCGCTCGCCCGGATCGTCGCGACCGATGCCATAGGCCACGATCACCTCCACGCCGCGGTCCAGGCAGACCGTAAGGCGCTTGATGAAAGCTTTGTCGACTACGGCGGCGCGAATCCACGGTGAGACAATCAATAGACGGGTCTTAGCGCGTTCCAGCGCATCGCGAAGCAATGGCGGGTGATCGTACACACCCAAAACCCGCACCTTGGCTGATGTCACGCTGACGGCGTTCGCGCCTGCCAGGGTGAGGAGCGGGCGCCTGTCGAGAGACGCAGTGGAGGCATCCTCGACGACATGGAGGTCTCGACGGAGTTCCCGCGCCACCGCCTGCACTTCGCGGCGACGCTTGTCCGCGTCAAACAACGTTGCAAACAACGGTGATTTTGGCGCCACGCCGCTGCGCTCATAGGCGATCTCGTGCTCGACAGACGGGCGTCCGTCTATAGCGAAGGCGATCGAGATCCGGCGTCCGTCGCTTGACTTGAAGCCCGCGGCCAGAGCTCGACGAAACAGCAAGGTAGGCTTGCCGACCACCGCATCAAGGCGCACGGCGCGTTGGCTTGGGCTGCCTACCTTGGCCATCAGTGCGGTCACCCGGTTTACTTGGGCCAGGTCGATATCGGCGGCACGGGGCATGCGCCGCTCCACCGGGGGTAACACGCCTACCGGGTCGAGCTGCTTGCTCGTCCATAGCTCGCGATGGTCCAAAGCCACTAGCTGGCGGGTGATGCCATCGACGTAAACCGGAATGCGCTGACGCACCAACACGAAGGAAGCCGCTGTCGCAAGCCGCCGTGTCCCTTCCGCGGTCAGGGCGTAACGAACAGGTTCGCCACCAAGCGCTACCACGGCGTTCTCGAATGCCAATTGGCCAAGCTGCGAAATCACTACCTTGGATGGCAGGCCGAGGAATCGCTCGAGGTCGCGGATCGAATCGACACCGCGCGCAATCGACTTGAGCATGAACTCCTCGATGGCGCCCAGCTTACCGGCCTCCTGGAGGGTGACGGCGCAGTTGACCCGAAACACTGGCAGGCCGACCTCGCGGTAAGCGACAAGGCGCTGCCCGTCGCGTCGATCCAGCCGTTGGGCGATGGCCTCTAGGTCACTCATGGTCCCACCCCTTGATCACGCATTCGGTCGACTCTTGCTCGACGAACTGGATGAGGCGCTGAAATGGGTTTGGCCCCTTTACCGTACGGCAGAACTCAAGATCGCCCACGATCACCAAATAGTCACGAGCGCGCGACAAGGCCACATTGAGGTGGCGCCAGTCGGACAGCATGCCGATCTGGCCGCGGCTGTTCTTGCGTGTGACCGAATAGATGCAGATGTCCACCTCGCGCCCTTGGAATGCATGCACCGACGCACAGTCGATGGTCAGGCGGTCGAGGTCCCGCTCCTTGCGAATCTCGTTGCGGATCAAAGTGACCTGTGGGGCATAGCCGGATATGACACCGATAGTCGGCCAGGAAGCGGGCGGGCGGCCACTGCGCGTCAGCGCGAACTGTATGCGCTTTAACAGCGCGACAATCGCCTGTGCCTCGCGGGCATTTTCGTAACTGGTCCCGCGTGTTCGCTCCTCGTAGGCCTTATCAGTGCCGGAGTACGGATCGAGCCAGGCTACTTCGCGGTCGAGTCCGGCCACAGCGAGGTCCGCAATTTCGCGGTCGGCGGTGGATGCACCTTCGCTGAGGTTGTCGTCATAGAAGCACCGGCTAACGAGCCGGCCAATCTCGCCGCGCATGCGGTGCTGCTCGGTCAAGGCGGCCTTGCATCCGTCGCCGAGGTCCTTAGTCAGTCGTTCGAACAGCTGCTCATCGAGTTGCTGCTGGTTCAGCCCAAACCGCTCCTGCAGCTCCTCGGACCGGAGCGCGTGATCGAGCACGGCGGGAAGCTGGTGGTGGTCGCCGAGAAGGACGGCGCGACGCGACTGCGCCAAGGGCACCAACAGTTCGGTGGTCGTGGCCTTCCCGGCTTCGTCGACGATGCACAGGTCGAACACCGTGCGCAACGCAGCCTCCTCGCGACAGAACCCAACGCAGGTGCCCGCGACGACCGAGGACGACGCGATGATCGCCGCGTTGAAATCGTCGGACTGGCCAAAGCGCATGCGCCAGTCTTCAGACAACGTCATCAGCTGTCCCAGTGCCTCGCGCTGGGGATCGCCGAGCAGCAACTGCGACCATTCGCGCAACTCCGCATCGGAGTGGGTCGCCAGCTGGGCGCCATCCTTTCCCAGTCCCACCAACTTCTGCCGAGCGGCCTCGATGGTGCTACGCGCGAGGACATCGTCGCCGCGGATCCGTTCCAGCTCGTCTTCGAGCACCCCCGCGCGCAGCAGCTTGTCGCTACGCTCGTGAGTCGCCATGGACGACTCGGCTGCGATCTGCGCTTCCAAGACTTGCGCTTCCTCCTCCAACTCGGTCAGGGAGGCCTGGATCCTCGCGAGTTGCTCGCGCGCGCCCATGAGGTCGAGCACGGCGAGGCCAAGCTCGACCTCATGGCGGTCGATGCCCCTATCGGCAGCCTGGTCTTGCAAGAAGCGTTGCGAGGATGCAGTGACTTGGTCGCGCAGGGCGAGGCTGCGCTGATCGAGGCAGCACGCTTCCACGCGCGGGTCCGCTTCCTTGGAGCCGCTGCCGATACGGACACAGGAGATGTCATGGTCGGCGCGCAGCAAACGTTCTAGCGCATTGTCGAGGGCTACGTGGGTTTGCGAGGCAAGCAGGATCCTGGCGTCGGGATTGCGCGCCAGCTCCTGTCGAATCAGCTCGACGATCAATTTTGTCTTGCCGGTGCCGGGGGGACCGTGAGTCACGATCAGGTCGGCACCAGCGGCGAAGCGCGACACGACCGTCTTCTTGGCGTCGTCGAGGCCATGATCGAAGAAGCGTGCGACCGGTTCGTAAGAGGGTTCGCTGGGTCCGGTGTCGGCACCGACGAGTAGGGCGCGCAGGCGGGCGCCGGGGGTCTCGCCGGCCTTGAACTTGTCGAGTGCGCGCGCTTGCCGATCCAGCGCCACACGGGTCTGGGCCCAGTCGATATCGAGCGTGCCCTTGCTTGGGATCCGTTCCAGATCGATGTGCGGGCGAGTCGACAGCAGTACGCACTGGGCCCCACGCACCGCTTCCACCTCGCCACGAAACACCCAGGTCCCGTTGACAGAGATGACCCGCAACTGCTCTTCGACGGCGTCCTCCGGATTCTCGACGCTCGCCAACAGCCGCGCGCCGTCACGTTCGACAGTCTTGTAGCGCAGCGCTGGCACGCCATGGCGGGCGATGTGACGCAGCGCCTCGAGCAAGTTGGACCACTCGGCGAAGGCGTGATCGGGGTCGTGGCGCTGGGCCTGGCTGAGCTCGTGCAGATGCGCATCGAGGCCGGCGAACAACGTCTGCATATCACGGCGGGCGGCCTGTTTCGCGAGCGACTGTCTGGGTAGCTGATCGGTGAAATCGGCCTGTAGCAACCAGCGGTCCGATTGAAACAACGCCTCGAGGCGGAAGCGTTTTCGCACGAGGCTGGTAACCACCAGATGCTCGCGACTGCTGTCGAGCGAGGCGGCGAGGCGGAACGAGGGCGTTTCCATCGCTATCGTGGCATCGGCAACGGTGCCCACGGCCGACACGGCCACGACCTCGCTGAGCTCGGCCAGCAGCTGCTCTAGCGGGTTCGCTTCGGCGTCAACGGGGGCATACAATTGCTCGCTTACACTGGCGATGAAGCGCAGCGCAATGCGGAGTCGGTCCGGCTCGTCACAGGCTGGTCCGGTGCCGCCGCGCAGGGCCTCGACAAACTCGATAAGTGTGCCAAAGCGTTCGCTCGGCGTGCGGCTTAGGGCCCGTCCGATTGCCGCGCGCTCGCCCGGCGGTAGCGATAGCCCGGGTAACGCGGCATACAGCTCTTCATGATTAGCCAGGGGATGGCCATTCATCGCGCGCAGCGCAATAGCACAGAACGCATATGGGTCGCGCGTGAGAGTGTAAGTGCCGGTATCTTCTTCGGGCAGACAGTACGGAACCGTACGCCACCCCATAAGCGTACGACCGATGCCGACGCTGGCCAGCTTGGCTTGGCCGAAGTCAATGATCTTTACCACGCCGGTCGGCGTGATCAGGACATTGCCGGTCGACAGGTCGCGATGGGCGATGTTGCGTTCGGCGGCATAAGTGAGTGCGTCGAGGAGCGGTTCGCCGTAGCGCTGGTAGAACGTCGGCCAGTCCATCGGCCCTGCGGCAGCGAGATGCTGTTCGAGAGTCTGTCCGTCGATCCATTCGAGCGCGATGTAGCGCTGACCGGTCAGCGCACAACGCCCCGCGTCGAGCATCTGCACTATGCCGTTGTGGGTCAGTTGACCAAGCGCGCTATGTTCACGGTGCCAGATTTCGTTGACGATGGCGGGGTCGCGGCCCTGCTCAGTGAAGACCTTCAGAGCCACGACTGCATGCGATTGCTGGTCAAAGGCCTTATGCAGCGTTGCTGTACCGCCTTCGATCTGCTCGGTCAGCAGCAGATAGCGATCGGCAAACGTCCTTGGTTGCGACATGCGCGGCAACCCTCCCCCCTGTCTCTAACTTGAATCTACACGAAGAAACGGCAGTTGGTACGTCCGCTTTTGGCCGGAAGCGGACAAGGAGATAGGGCGAGGAAAGCCGTCATTAAACCCACGAGATTGGGGTGGGAGTAGCAGACGGCCCAAGTACCTCATCTCTCACTTCCGCCACCTTCTCGATGGCTCGCTGAAGCTGTTGGCCAATCGCTTGGATCTGCGCAATGCCGACCTCTCGCGTCTGCAGGAATACGTCGTTCTGCGCTGCCTGATTGCTCCAGATCATTAAATGGTCATCGAGAGCCTGTTTGTTAGGAATCTCGGTAACGATCCCGTTAGCCGCACAGTTAAATCGTCGGACCGCCTCCCGTAAGGTGCCGTCGCCAAAGCAATGGTTTATCACCCGAAAGGTGGCGCCGACGAGTGCGACGAGTTCGACCGCTTTCACTCCATGACCAAGCCTCGCTCCCCCCGGTGTCCAACAACGCATTTCCCATGCAGCCTGCGTTCCTTCGGCTAGATCGCCACAGGCAATCTGGCTGAGAGTCTCTGTACGGTAGCCTATCGACGGCTGCCCATTCTTTGCGTGAAGTACCAACGTTGCGAGGGTGGGCATGCGTGGAGCACTCCTGGGAATCGACGTCCCACCGGCTTTAGTGGCAGGCCAATCTAGAGTCAGGGGATCAAGTCGGATCTACATATGCCGGCCAATCGCGGAAACGTACATGGTGACCGGCCCGACACCCGCTCTGGCATCCGCCATGGAGCTAACCAGTCGCCGGTTGTCGATTGGAATCCCAGAGTGTCCGACTCGCCGCTGTTGGAAATGCCCGCCGCGAACGTGGCCGTTCGCGGCTCCAATCCAGTTAAGGGATCTTTTGGAGGATGACCACCCCAAGCTCTGGGGTAGCCATCTACAGCTACTGTTGGGACTGTCCCAACGGTCCCACAGCATGTGTTGTCCATGAGAGCTTAGCCGCCACCCCAGTGGAGGTTCCATTGAGTGTTCCCTGCGGTGCACTGGTATAGCGAATCAAATGCGTCGCTAAGCATGCTCCGACCAGTCCCATTCATGATCATCCGACCGTCCGTCATCTGATACTCGTTTCGCCGACTCATAACCTGAGCGAGAACATCAATCCGGACGCGTTCCAGGAACGCGGTTAGTGAGCGTTCCATGTCGAGCTTGTAGTGGTCGGGGAAGCACATGTTCGTGCCAATAAACAGCCATGCGGGTGGTGCTTGAAGACCATGCTCATCCAGACGACTGCGGAGCCGATGGTTGTGCATGTTCCTAGATTCAACGACCCCCCAAAGGAGACCACTGCAAAAGTCGCTCGGCTTGCTACATGTTTCGACGAACAGGTCATAACTGATTTCCGCGCGACAATCCGTGCTGAATGTTGTCAAGAGAAGCAAGAGAGCTCCGCTCAGCTTCATCTTCATTTGTGACCTCCCTATTCCGTTGGCTGGCATCTACAGCTAGTGTAGAGTCTGCCAGAAGCTGCGTTCAACGGTCATGATTTGGCGTCTTCGTCAAGTCTCCAGCCGTTGCCCGAAAGCTTCGCCGCCTCCGTTTTTTCCAAGCGCTTGAAGTTGGCGAGGGCGCGGGCTGGCGTGTCACAGCGCGAACTTGGCGCGCTGATCGGCTTGGGGAAGACGGTGGGGAGCACTCGCATTAACCGTTACGAGCAGCAGAAGTCGCTATGCGATATGGAGACTGCTTCCCAGATTGCCGAGCAGCTCGATGTGCCTCTCGCCTATCTTTTCGCGGAGTCGGAACTGCTCGCCGACATGATCCTTGCGTTCTCGGCACTTACACAGCCGGAGCAGAAGAAGCTACTGGTAGAGATAGAAAAACGCGCCACTGACAAGGCGGTTAAAAAGTAGCAGCGTCCTGCGGCGGTCTTTGCCGTGGGTTGACTGGTCTACGGTTACAGCGGCGCTCCGAGGTGGCGGGAGACTACGTACCCCCGGCGCGGCATAAAAATTATCCTGAAAGCTGGCCCTACCGGGGGCGCCTAAACCGCCGTCAAGCTGGCCTCGAACGAACTGCGCCAACTGCGGCTGTGAACACTTTTAACAAGTGTCATAAAGTGCTGGTGCGTCTACTGCTTCGCGCGGCCCTCGCACGCGTACCTGGACCTCTCGCCCGGCCTCGATTTCGAGACCCGGCTGTTTGCCAAGACCAATGCGCCGGACCGGCTGCGCGCCGAGCTCGGCAAGCCCGGCTACGTGTGTTCGCCGATCGCGCTGGGCATCAATACCGATGGCTACCAGCCGCTCGAGCGCGATCGCGGCATCACCCGCGGGTGCCTGGAGATCTGTGCGCAGGCGGGCCAGCCGGTGCATATCGTCACCAAGAGCGCGCTGGTGGTGCGCGACCTCGACCTGCTGGCGCCGATGGCCGCGCGCGGGCTGGTGGAGGTGCATCTCTCGGTGACCACCCTCGACAACCGGCTGTCGGCCCGCATGGAACCGCGCGCGGCCGCGCCGCATGCGCGCCTGCGTACGATCCGCGCGCTGGCCGAAGCCGGGGTGCCGACCGGGGTGCTCGTCGCGCCGGTGATCCCGATGATCAGCGACCACGAGCTCGAGGCGATCCTGGAAGCCACGCGCGAGGCCGGCGCGACGTCGGCGGGCTACGTGCTGCTGCGCCTGCCGCACGAACTCAAGGAGATCTGGCGTGAATGGCTTGAGCTGCACTATCCGCAGCGCGCCGCCCATGTGATGAGCCTGGTTCAGCAGATGCGCGGTGGTCGCGACTACGACAGCCGCTACGGCAGCCGCATGCGTGGCCAGGGCCCGTTCGCCGATCTCATCCGTGCGCGCTTCGACCGCGCGCGGCGCGCGCTGGGTTTCGGTGAGCTGCCTCCCCTGCGTTGCGACCTGTTCAGCCCGCCGCGCGAGGTTTCGCCGCAGGGCGACCTGTTCTGACGGGGATCCGGCGTGCGTGTCCACGCCCTGCTGACCCGGGGATGGCTAGACTTCCGGCTTTCCGTGCACGCAGAACGAGTCATGTCTTCCGGTTCCAGTGTCCCGCGGGTCGACGACCTGCCCGGCCAGCTTGTGCGCAGCGAAGCGGCGATCGCGCGCATGCGCAAGCGCGAGGAGCATCTCGCCCATGGCATCTCGCATGACCTGCGCGCGCCGCTGCGCGCGATCACCGGCTATGCGCAGGTGCTGGTCAACCAGTACGCGGAAGCGCTGGATCCGCAGGCGCGCGACTACCTGGGCCGCATCCACGATGCCGCCGGGCGCATGGAAGGCCTGATCGAGAAACTCCTGCAGCTGTCGTATGTCGATCGCGCGCCGCTCAAGCCCGAGCGCGTGGACCTTGGCATGCTGGCGGAATGGAGCCTCGCCGAACTGCAGGACCTGCAACCCGGCCCGACGGCCGACATCGAGGTACAGACCGACCTGTTCGTGCATGGCGACGAACGCCAGCTCAAGCAGTTGATGGACCGCCTGCTGCACAACGCGTGGACGTTCTCGCGCTCGCGCGAGCAGATCCGTATCCGCGTGCGCGGGCGCCGCGAAGGCGCGCGCCTGCTGGTCGCGGTGGAGGACGCCGGCAGCGGTTTCGACATGCGCTATGCTGACCGCGTCTTCGTGCCGTTCCAGCGCCTGCATGGCAGCGAGCAGGGCGGCGGCGACGGCCTCGGGCTTGCGATCGCGCAGGCCATCGTCGAACGCCACGACGGCCGCATCTGGGCCGAATCCACCCCCGGCGTCGGCAGCGTGTTCCATATCGACCTGCCGGCGGCGCAGGACAGCGAGGACGAAGCTGGGCATGACTGAGAAGGAAATCCTGCTGGTCGAGGACAATCCCGACGACGTCGAACTGACCCGTATCGCATTCGCCGAGGCGAAGATCGCCAACCCGCTGGTGGTGGTGCGCGATGGCGTGGAAGCACTGGACTACCTGTTCGCACGCGGTTCGTACGCGCACCGCAATGCCGATGACCTGCCGTCGATCGTGCTGCTCGACCTCAACCTGCCGCGGGTGGACGGCCGCGAGGTGCTGCAGGCGATCCGTGCCGATGCGCACACCCGCGCACTGCCGGTGGTGGTGCTGACCACCAGCAGCGAACCGTTCGATATCGAGGCCGCCTATGCGCTGGGCGTCAACAGCTATATCCGCAAGCCGGTCGATTTCCAGCAGTTCGTCGGCGCGGTGAAGCAGGTCGGCCTGTACTGGCTGGTGCTCAACCACCCCAGCCCGGCCTGAGGCAGGCCGCTTCAGCTGCCGCGGTAGAGCTGCTCGGCGCGCTGGAACAGGATCCAGCTGGTGGCGATGAACTTGTCGCCACCGCGCGGGCGGTTGCCGCGATGGGTATGGGTGAACGCGGTCGGCGCGATCAGCAGGTCGCCGGCGCGTGGCGTCACCTTGCGCTGCTGGAACATGAATTCGGTCTCGCCGGCGTCGAAGCCGTCGTTGAGGTAGATCGTCCACAGCAGATGCCGGTGCAGGGTCTCGCACTGCGGATCGCGCGGGTACAGCTCGCAATGCCAGTACGGATAACCGCCCTCGCCGTCGCGGTACCACTGCAGGTTGACCGCACCCGGGCGCAGGCAGGTGCGTGCGAGGCCGCCAAGTGCGGCATCGTCCATCGCCGCCAGGTCCTCGGCCGACAGCCGCCGCAGGCCACCGCGGCCATCCGGCTGCTGCAGCATCAACGGTGCGATCAGCGCCTGCGGATAGCGCCGCAGGTAGGCGAGCAGGCCCGCATACACCGCCACGTTGAGCGCCTGGTCGACATCGGCCCAGTCCGCACGGCCCGCGAGCGAGAGATCGCGGCTGTGCTTGAGCTCGGGAAACACACCGCCGCCGATCTGCCCCGGCGACAGCGCATCGCTTGCACGCATGCGTTCGACGATCGCCGCGCAGCTGGCGGCATCCAGGGCGGCGGGCACGACCTCGATGAAGTCGTCGACGGCGGTTGCAGTGCGGTCGTCCATGCGGAGGGCGTGTGGGGTGCGGGCCGCCAGCATCGCCGACGTCCCCACCCCATGCAACGCGTCAGCCGCGGGCGTCGTGCTCGAGGTGGTAGCGCGTGGCGGCGTCCACTTCCTCGCGCGATCCGAGGAACACGGGTACGCGCTGGTGCAGCTCGCCCGGTTCGATGTCGAGAATGCGGCGGCGGCCGTCGGTGGCCGCGCCGCCGGCCTGCTCGATGAGCATCGCCATCGGGTTGGCCTCGTACATCAGCCGCAGCTTGCCGGGCTTGGAGGGATCCTTGCGGTCCCAGGGATAGATGAAGATGCCGCCGCGGGTGAGGATGCGATGCACGTCGGCCACCATCGACGCCACCCAGCGCATATTGAAGTCCTTGCCGCGCGCGCCTTCCCTGCCGGCCAGAAGATCGCTGACATAGGCCTGCATCGGCACGTCCCAGTGGCGCTGGTTGGACATGTTGATGGCGAATTCCTTCGTTGCCGGCGGCACCTGGATGTCGCGCCGGGTCAGCACGAAGGAGCCCTGCTCGCGGTCCAGGGTGAAGGCATGCGTGCCATGGCCGACGGTCAGCACCAGCATCGTGCTCGGGCCATAGATGCAGTAGCCCGCGGCAACCTGTTCGCGCCCGGCCTGGAGGAAATGCGAATCCTCGACGTCGCCACCGTCGCGCGCGCGCAGTACCGAGAAGATCGTGCCCACCGAGACGTTGACGTCGATGTTGCTGCTGCCGTCGAGGGGATCGAACACCAGCAGGTAGTTGCCGCGCGGGAATGCATCCGGCACCGGCTGGCAGTGGTCCATCTCCTCCGATGCGCAGGCCGCGAGGTGCCCGCCCCAGGCGTTGGCCTCGAGCAGGATCTCGTTGGACAGCACGTCCAGCTTCTTCTGCGCCTCGCCCTGCACGTTGATGCTGTCGCCGCCGTCGCCGGCCACCGCGTCGCCGAGCACGCCGCCGAGTGCGCCCTTGCCCACCGCCACCGAGATCCGCTTGCAGGCGCGTGCCACCACCTCGATCAGCAGGCGCAGCTCCGGGTTGAGCTGGCCGGCGCGCTGCGCCTCGATCAGGAAACGGGTCAACGAGGTCTGGGACATGACGCACTCCACGGCTGCGGGGCCGGCATTATCGCCCGCATCCATGCGGCCGCCACCCGGCCTGCCGCCGCGCCTGCGTGCGCAGACTCAGATCACCCGCAGCGTGATCGCCTTCAGCACCGCACGGGTGCGGTCGCGGGTGCCGAGCTTGTCGAGGATCACCGACACGTAGTTCTTCACCGTGCCCTCGGCCAGGAACAGGCTGCGCGCGATCTCGCGGTTGGAATAGCCACCGGCCAGCAGGCGCAGGATCGCGACCTCGCGCGGATTGAAGCTGTCCAGCGGCGCGCGGTCGTCGCGGAAGTGGAAACGCGCACGCACGGGGTCGGTGCTGACCGGCTGCAGCAGGGTCTCGCCGGCCGCCACGCGGGTGACAGCATCGAACAGCTCTTCCGGCGCGGCGTCCTTGAGCAGGAAGCCCTGCGCACCGGCTTCCGCGGCGCGCAGCAACAGGTCGCTGTCGTCGAAGGTGGTCAGCAGCAGGAGCGGCGTGGTGTCGCCACGCGCGCGCAGTGCCTGCAGGGCCTGGATGCCGTCGGTGCCGGGCATGCGGATGTCCGTAAGCACCACGTCCACCGTGGTGGCCTGCAGTTGCGCGAGCAGGGCCGCGCCATCGTCGGCTTCCAGCGCGATCACGATGCCCAGCCGCTCCAGCAGGGCGCGCAGCCCCGCACGCACCAGGGCCTGGTCATCGGCGAGCGCCACGCGCAGTGCGCTCATGCCGGCAGCTCCGCCTCGATGCGCAACGCCCCGCGCCGCCCCGTTGCCAGTGCCAGGTGGCCGCCGAGCGCGTCGATGCGCTCGCGCATCCCGGCCAGGCCATTGCCCTCGCGCACCGCGCCGTGCAGATGGCCATCGTCCTCGATCGCCACCCGCAGGCAGCCATCGTGCTGCACCAGGCTGACCGCAAGCGTGGTGGCGCCGGCGTGGCGGGCGCTGTTGGTCAGCGCCTCCTGCACCATCCGCAGCACGGCCTCCGCCAGCGCCGGATCGCGGATGCGCAGGTCGGGTGCGATCTGCAGCGCCAGCCGCGGCCGCGGGAAGGGCGCGGCCAGCGCGTGCAGCGCATTGGTGAGGTCGAGCCCGCCGCCATCGCGCATCGCCTGCACCACGCCGCGGATGTCGCCCATCAGCTCACCGCACAGCTGCTGGGCGATTCTGAGTTCACCGCGTTCTCGCAGCTGCGGATCGCTGGCCAGTGCGCGCAGGTTGAGGGTCAGTGCGGTGAGGGTATGGCCGGCGACGTCGTGCAGCTCGCGCGCCACGCGCACCCGCTCGCTGTCGCGCGCGCTGTCGGCCAGCAGGGCGCGCGTGGCCAGCAGATCGGCATTGACCCGCACCAGCGCATCGCGGCTGTCCTCGGCGTTGCGCAGGGCGCACGCGGTCACCGCGGCGAAGCCTTGGAAACCGGTATAGAGCAGGGTCACCGTCAACGGCGCGGAATGGCCGTAGTCGAGCATCAGCAGGTACTGGCCGAGACCGCTCAGCCCGATCGCCGCCACCACTGCGCGCCCCGACCAGTGCGAGGCGACCAGCGCGGTCCAGATCACCAGCAGCACCTGGGCGGTGCCCACGCGTGGATTGATCCACAGCAGCAGCAGGGCAAGCACCGGCATCAGCAGCAGCAGGGCATCGGCCGCGCGCGGCGACCGCCGGCGCACGGCGTCGTGCGAGAGCTGTGCGATCGCAAAGGCGCCCAGCAGTGACCACGCCAGCACCGGATGTGCGCCGGCGATCCAGCGCAGCGACATCCCCACCGCGCCCAGCGTGCACAGCCCGGCAAGGTGCATCGGATGCAGCAGGTTGCGCAGGGCGTCGGGCATGCGGCCATGCTGCGACGCCGGCGCGGCATCGGCAATGCCATGGCGGCCGAAAGTGACTTCCGGCAGGTCGACGCGATGACCTCCGGCCATGTGCTGCTTCGGCGCCGGCAGCGAGTCTGACGGCATTCCCGTCACAGGAGCCGGCAATGTCACCCGGAGTGCGAGGTTGCAGGCTGACGTTGTATGTCGTGCTGGCGCTGGTACTGCTGGCCTGCCTGTGGATCGGCTGGCGCGACCACGACCCGTGGCTCGAGCAGGCGCTCGTGCGTCAGCGGATCCGCGAATGGATCCGCCTGGGCCTGCAGCTGGCCGTGCAGTACGCGATCCCGGGTGCGATCGCGCTGGTGTTCATGCGCAGGGCGTGCGGCGCCGGGCAACGGCGCCGCGTGTGCAGGCCTTAACCCGCGACCTTCGAGATCGCGTCGGCCACGTAGTCGAGGTTGCGATCGTTGAGCGCGGCCACGCAGATACGGCCGGTGCCGACGGCGTAGATGCCGAACTCGTCGCGCAGGCGGTCGACCTGCTCGCGGCTCAGGCCGGAATACGAAAACATGCCTGCCTGGTCGTTGATGAAGCCGAAGCGGCCGGCACCATGGGCGTCCAGACGCGCCACCAGGCCTGCGCGCAGGGCGTGGATGCGCGTGCGCATCTCGCCCAGTTCCTGCTCCCACATCACCTTGAGCGCAGGATCGTTGAGCACGCCCGACACCAGCATCGCGCCGTGCGAGGGCGGACTGGAATAGTTCGCGCGGATCAGCCGCTTGACCTGCGACTGCACGCGGCGCGCCTCGTCGGCATCGGCGCACACCACCGACAGCGCACCGGTGCGCTCGCCGTACAGCGAGAACGACTTCGAATACGAGCTCGCCACCATGAAGTTGGCGATGCCCGACTCCGCCAGCAGGCGGATCGCCGCGGAATCTTCCTCGATGCCCTTGTCGAAGCCCTGGTAGGCGATGTCGATGAACGGCACCAGCGCGCGCTCGGCCAGCACCGCGATCACCTGGCGCCATTGCGCGACATCGAGATCGGCACCGGTGGGGTTGTGGCAGCAGGCGTGCAGCAGCACCACCGTGCCGGCTTCGAGCCTGCGCAGGTCGGCGAGCATGCCGTCGAAGTCGAGGCCATGGCGCTCGGCATCGAAGTAGGTGTAATCCAGCACCTCGAAGCCGACCGCGCCGAACACCGCGCGGTGGTTCTCCCAGCTCGGGTTGCTGATCGCGATGCGCGCTGCAGGCAGCGAGTGCTTCAGCAGCTCGGCGCCGGTGCGCAGCGCGCCGCTGCCGCCCACGGTCTGCGCGGTGATCACGCGCCCGGCGGCCAGCAGTGCGGAGTCGGCGCCGAACAGCAGTTCGCGGGTGGCGCGGGTGTAGGCGGGCAGGCCATCGATCGGCAGGTAGCCGCGTGCCGCACCCTCCTCGGCCAGCCGGCGCTGTACGGCGTCGACTGCACGCAGCAGCGGGATGCGTCCGGCCTCGTCGTAATAGATGCCCACGCCCAGGTTGACCTTGTCGGTGCGGGCGTCGGCATTGAAGGCCTCGGTCAGGCCCAGGATCGGATCGCCTGGAACCTGTTCAAGATGTGCGAAAACGGACACGGCGCGACTCGCTGGCTGGAAGAGGGAACCCCGCAGCGCCCAGGCTGCGGGCCGGCCATGATACCCCGCGGCACCTTGTGGGCCTGGCGGGGGCGGGCGACCGGCCCGAGCCTTCAGCGCATCCGGTCCCAGTTCCACTGCAGGCCGACGGTGAGCTGCCGGCCCAGGCCCGGCTCGTAGAAGCGGCCGTTGCCCTCGTTGACGATCACCGAGCCGATATGGCGGCGGTCGAACAGGTTGTCCAGCCGCGCGAAGCCGCGCAGGGTGCCGTTGGCGGTCTGCCAGTCGCGGCCACCGGACAGGTGCAGCAGGCCGTAGCCCGAAGCTGCTTCGCTGCCGAGATCGTTGACGGTGACATCGCCCAGCGCCTCGCCTTCGATGGCGGCCGACCACGGCCCCTGGCGCCAGTTCAGCCGCGCGTACAACTGCTGCTCGGCCACGCCGGGGATGCGGGTGCCGGCGGGCACCACGGTGCTCGGCACGGTGCAGCCGGCGCCCTGGCAGATCAGGTAGTCGCTGCGGAAGGTCGCGTCCAGCCAGGTCCAGGCCAGCTGCAGGTCGAAGGCCTCGCCCAGCGGCATCGCGAACGCGGCCTCGGCGCCCTGCCGGCGCGCCTGGCCGACGTTGCGGAAGCTGCTGCGGCCGCCGGCATTGCGGGCGACGGCGAGCTCGTTGTCGGTATCGGCGCGGAAGAGCGCCGCTTCCAGCGACCAGCCCGGCGCGCCCCGCCACTTCACCCCCGCCTCGACGTTGTCGCTGATCGCCGGCTGCAGGCCGAACGCCAGCCCGGCGCCGCCATCGGCGCGGTAGGACAGCTCGTTGAAGGTCGGGGTCTCGAAGCCGCGGCCGGCCGACACATAGAAACGCAGTGCGTCATCGGGCGCGAACACCAGCCCGGCGACCGGCGCGGTCTGGCGGTAGCGCACGCGACCGCTGTCGTCCGGATTGGCGCCGGTGACATAGCGGTCGTCGGATTCGAACTGCACCTCGCTGTGGCGCACGCCCGCCAGCAGCGACCATTGCGGTGCGAACCGCCACCAGGCCTGCGCATAGCCGTCGGCATTCTCCAGCGTGTTGCGCTCGTCGCGGCGCAGGTCGCCACGCACGCCGACCTGGTCTCCGACGAAGTTCTCGAAGCCGCGGCGGTGCTGGCGCTGGCGGTCGAGGTTGCCGCCCACGGTCACCTCGAACGGCGCCCCGGCCAGCGCGCCCTCCCAGGTCCAGCGCGCATCGATGCCGTCGTACTGGTTGTCGAGGTCGATCACCCCGCCGGCGTGCAGCGGGCTGTTGTTCTGCGGCGCCGGCGGGATCGGCAGGAACTGCACCACGTCGCGCTCGCCGCCCCAGGCCCGCACGCGCACGGTCTGCGCATCGCCGAGCCCGTGCTCGTAGGTCGCACCCAGCTGCTGCTGGCGGGTGGTCTTGCGGGTGTTGTACTGGTGGGCCACGCCGACCGCCTGGCGCGGGTTCTCGCGCGCCTGCTCCGCGGTGAGGCCGAGCGGATCCTGCGCGTCGACATCGAGCCAGTTCGCCACCACGTCGAGCCGACGGCGGTCACCGAAATCCCTGTGCAGCTTGAGGTTGGCGATGTCGCGGCGCGCGGCGCTGTGGTCGCGCCAGCCGTCGGTGTCGTAGCGCGACAGCGCGAAGTTGTAGCCGATGCCCCCTGCGCCCTCGCCCAGCAGCTGCGCGGCCAGGGTGCGGCTGTCGTTGCGGCCGGCGGTCGCGCGCACCCGCCACGGATCGCCGGCGCGGCCGTCCTCGCTGTACATCTCGACCACGCCACCCGACGAGTTGCCGTGCAGTGCCGAGAACGGCCCGCGGATGACGTCGATGCGGTCGCCACCGGCGAGGCTGAAGTGCGACAGCTGGCCCTGCCCGTCGGGCATCGAGGCGGGAATGCCGTCGACGTACAGGCGCACGCCGCGCACGCCGAACGTCGCCCGCGAGCCGAAGCCGCGGATCGACAGCTGGGTATCCTGGGCCAGGTTCTGGCGGTTGCGCGCCAGCAGGCCGGGCACGCCGCGCAGCACTTCGGAAACATCGGCGCCACTGCCTCCGGCGCCGTCGCGCAGGTCAATGGTGGCGGTGGACGCGGGCGTGTCGAACGCGCTCACGCCGCGCAGGCGCGTGCCCTCCACCACCACGCGGTCCAGCGTGCGGACATCGGTGGCGGCCAGGTTCGGGTCGAGCGGGGCGGTGGAACTTGCCTGCGCAAGCGCGCAGGCCAGACAGGTGGCGAGCATCGGCATCGGCATCGGTGACGGAAAGACCGGCCAGTGTGGCCGGTCCCGCATGCACCCCGGGTCAACGCCGGGCTGGACATCCGCGGCCGGAGCTGCGCACGCCGCCGCAGCTCCGGCCAGGTGCGGCCTCAGACGTCGCCGTCGCTGGCCCAGCCCTCGCCGGTGCCGCGCTGGAACACCCGGTCGCCGGGCTGCACCCCGCCGGCCGGCAGCGAGTCCTGCGTGGCCAGGCGCGCGTAGATCGGGGTGAAGTCCGGCCGCGTGGCGTCCATCAGCTGCTCGAAGCTGTCGATGACGAAGTAGGTCTTCTGGAAGGTGTCGATGCGGTAGCGCGTGCGCATGATCCGCTCGAGGTCGAAGCCGATGCGGTTGGGCGCGGCGCTGTCGAGTGCGTGGATGCTCTCGCCTTTCGACGACACGATGCCGGCACCGAAGATCCGCAGGCCCTCGGGGGTGTCGATCAGGCCGAACTCCACCGTGTACCAGTACAGCCGGGTCAGGTTCTGCAGTGCGTCCGCACCAATGCCGTGCGCCTTCACCCCGCCGCGGCCGTAGGCTTCCATGTAATCGGCGAACACCGGATTCATCAGCAGCGGCACATGGCCGAACAGATCGTGGAAGAGGTCGGGCTCCTCGATGTAGTCGATCTGGTCCGGCCGCCGGATCCACCACGTCACCGGGAAACGGCGGTTGGCGAGGTGATCGAAGAAATCCAGTTCCGGCAGCAGGCCCTCCACGCCGATCAGCGTCCAGCCGGTGGCAGCTTCCAGCGCGACGTTGAGCTCGGCGAACTTCGGGATGCGGTCGGGCGTCATCCCCATCGCGTCCTGCGCATCGAGGAATTCGTTGCAGGCGCGGCCGACCAGCAGCTCGCGCTGGCGTGCATACAGGGTCGCCCAGGTGGCGTGGTCGTCATCGCTGTAGCTGTCCCACGGCTGCGCGACGATGCCGGTGGCGTAGACCGGCACCTTGCCCTTGTCGGTGTGCAGGTTCTCGACCCGGCGCGGTTCGGTGATGACGGCATTCATGGCGCGATCCCCTTGCAGACATGGACCTCCAGACTAGCGCCGCAGCCGCGCAACGGGGTTGCGAAGTTGCACGCAGCACCGGCTGCAGCGCAGGATCGTTGCGTCAATTGTCCGGATCACGCAAAAAATGGCTGCCGCCCCGCTCGACCGCATCGACCTGCACCTGCTTGCCGAACTCCAGCGCGGCGGCCGGCTCACCAACGCGGAACTGGCCGAACGCGTGCACCTGTCGCCGTCGGCCTGCCTGCGCCGGGTGCAGCGGCTGGAGCGCGACGGGGTGATCAGCGGCTATCGCGCCGAGGTCGACGCCGAGCGCATCGGCCTGGGCCTGCAGGCCTTCGTGCGCGTGCAGCTGGAAAAGCACGGCTCCGCCCCGGTGGAGCGCTTTGCCGCCGCGGTCGATGGCTGGGACGAGGTCGTCGCCTGCCACGCCCTCACCGGCGACATGGACTACCTGTTGCACGTGGTGGTCGAGGACCTCGACCACTTCTCGCGCTTCCTGCTCGACCGCCTGTTGAACGAGAACGGCGTGGCCGACGTCAATTCAAGTTTCGTGCTGCGCACGGTGAAGCGCTTCAGCGGCCTGCCGCTGTCGCGCGACTGAGCCGCGGTTCGAGCAGCGGGCTGGGCGTCAGCCGCGGCAGCATCAGCCACTGGTCGAACTGGCGCGCCGCCTCGACCAGATCGAGCATCGCCTGCGTGCGCCGGCCGTCGTTGCGCCCGGTGGGCACGTTCCAGAACGGCCCGGCGCGCAGGGCGTGCCGGGCGGCCACGCCGCCGTCGGAGGCGAGGTAGGCGCGGATCCGCGGGTGTTCCGCGGCGTGCACCTCCAGCGCCACCAGCACCGGCCCGCTGTGCACGTAATGGCGTGCCAGCGCCGCGACCAGCGCCGGTACTTCGCTGGTGCCGTGAAGCTCGCCGATCATGACGAGGCGGTTGTCGCCGGCGTCGCGGATCACCGCCTGCGCAGCGGAGTCGACGCCGCTCACAGCAAACGCTGGCCGTGCCGACATCGAAGCGACCAGCAACAGCAGTGCGGTGGCGATCCTGCGCATGAGGCGTTTCCTTCCATGGATTCGAGCGTGGGAACTTGCCCCGTCGTGCGGCGTGCGGGCAAGCGCAGCTGGCCTCAGCCGCAGACGTCCGCCTGTCCGCGGCGGAACGGGTTGAGCCTGCGCACCCAGGTGTTGCCGCAGTCGACCTCGTCGGCGGCAGGTGACGGCTGGGCGGGTGCCGGGCGTGGCGCCAGCGCGGCTGCGCGTTGCCGCTGGCGTTGCGCGATCGCGGTGCGGATCTGCGGCATGGCCGCCAGGGCGGCGCGTTCGCCCTGCAGGATGGCGTGCGCGCGCTGTTCGAAGCTGGCCGGGCCGATCTCGTCGACCTGCGGACGGATCACCACATCGGCACGGCCGCGTTCCTCCGCACCCAGGCGCTGGCCCATGATCGCGATCGACTGGTTGACGATGCCCACGAGGTGCTGCGGCGTGCTGCCGCTGGCACGGGTGGAGATGTCCACCGCGATGACCAGGTCCGCGCCGAGCTGGCGCGCGGCATCCACCGGCACCGGGCTGACCACGCCACCATCCACATACGAGTGTTCGCCGATGCGCGCGGGCTCGAACACGCCGGGCACGCTGCTCGAGGCGCGTACCGCCTGGCCGGTGTTGCCGCGCACGAACACCACGCGATCGCCGGTATCCAGGCGGGTGGCGACCGCGGCGAACGGCTTGCCCAGCCGCTCCATCGGGCGACGGTCGACCTGTGCGTTGACGTAGTCCTGCAGCTTCTGGCCCTGGATCAGCCCGCCGGAGAACAGCCGCACATCGCGGATGCTGGCTTCGTCCAGCGCGACCGCGCGCTCCTGCATGGCGAACGCGTCCAGCCCGCTGGCATACAGCGCGCCGACCACGCTGCCGGCGCTGGTGCCGGCGACCACGTCGGCGTGGATGCCGTTGGCCTCGAGGATCTTGATCACCCCGATATGTGCGAATCCTTTTGCCGCGCCACCGCCCAGCGCCAGGCCGATGCGCAGCGGGGGCGGCGGTGGCGACGGCGTGGCCACCACCGGCGCCGCAGGCGGGGTATCGCGCACAGGATCGCCGCCGCCGCCGCACGCAGCGAGCACCAGCATGCAGGCGACGGCCGCACTGTTGCGCAGACGGAGAAGCGGGGTCGGCACACGCATCGCAAACACACCTGTCGGGAAGCGCGCCAGCATACGCAGCGCCGCCGGCCACCGGCTGAAGCCGGCGTCAGCCTGACCGACCGATGCGGCCTGTCGGGGAATTCCGGACGGCCGGAGCAGTGCGATGGTCGCGGCGCCGGGCCGCGTTGCAAGCCGGCGGCAGCGGGGTGATCACGGCCTCAACAGGCTGCTGCCGTCCGACGCGTCGCGGTTACGCAGGCTTGCCACCGACGTCCCGCCAAGGGTTGTTCACCGCTCGCCATCGGCCGCGAAGCGCTCGCCGAAGAAGTCGCCGTCGCGCCACTGCGGGCGGGCGTCGTCATTGCCGATGCGGGTCGCCAGCGCCGCGGACACGCGCGCCAGCCTTGCGGCGTCGTCGTACTGGATCGGCTGGGTGGCGTCGTCGCAGGGCTGGTGGTAGCAGTTGCGCAGGTAGTAGGCGAGCGCCCGCCTAGGGTCGCGCTCGCCATCGGCGGAGATCACCCCCCCGTCGAGGTAGATCGCGGGGATACCGGCGCGCACGAAGGCGTAATGGTCGCTGCGCACGAAGGTGACTTCCTCGGGAAACGGGTCGTCGGAGACCTCCACGCCCAGTTCCTCTGCCACCGCGACGACCGCATCGCCGAGGCTGGAATGCTCCCGCCCGATGGCGACGATGTCGGTGCTCGGCGCCAGCAGCACCGGCATGTCGATATTGATATTGGCCACCGGGGTGCCGGCATCGTCGGCGCGGGTCACGAACCACTGCGCCCCCAGCAGCCCCTGCTCCTCGCCGGTCAGCGCCACGAACAGCTGCGAACGCCGCGTCGGCGTGGTCGCAAGCGTGCGTGCGGTCTCCAGCATGATCGCCACGCCGAGCGCATTGTCGAGCGCCCCGTTGTGGATGCGATCGCCTTCGCCGCCGGCCGGCATGCCGACGTGGTCCAGGTGCGCGGTATGCACGACCTGCTCGCCGGCGAGGTCGTCGGTGCCGGGCAGCCGTGCGACCACGTTGCGCGAGGCCATTTCGCCGATCGTGGTGCGCCCGGCCAGCAGCAGCGTGCCCGGCAGTTCGAAGCCACGCAGCGTGCCGGCGCGCGCGGCATCGAACAGTTCCGCCGCCGGGCGCTGGCCGTCGGCGAACACCAGGTCGGCGGCGGCCACGCCGACGGCCGCGACCGCCTGCAGCATCGGGAAGCCGTCCACCGGCCCACCGTCGTCGTCGCGCAGCCGCATCGCCGCGTTCTGCCAGCTCGCGCGCTGTCGCGCCCACGGCAGGCGTGCCTCCGACTCCGGCGTCGACACCAGCACCGCGCCCACCGCACCCCGCGCGGCCAGCGCGGCCAGCTTTTCCTGCAGCGCCGAGTGGTAGGCGCGGTGCTGGTCGTCGAAGGCCTGCGGCGCGCCTGGCAGCAGCACGGCGATCCGGCCCGCCAGATCGAGCCCGGCGAAATCGTCGTGGCCGATGTCGGGCGCGTGGATGGCATGGCCGACGAAGACCGCCGGCGCTTCGACCCGGTGCGTGCCGGCATTGAAGTTCGCCCAGGGCAGGAACTGCTCGCCAAGCTTCAGTTCGATGGTGCGACCGCCGCGCGTCACCGCGAGCCGCGCGCCTTGGGCCTGCGGCACCGCGCGCAGCAGCGGCACGGTCTGGAAGAAGCCGCCGTCGTCGCCGGCCGGCTCGAGGCCGGCATCGGCGAACTGCGCAGCCACATAGGCCGCGGCAAGGTCGTGGCCGCGGCTGCCGGTTTCGCGCCCTTCCATGCTGTCGTCGGCGAGCCGCCGCAGGTCGACCGCGATGCGCTGGGCGGCGGGGTCGTCGGACAGCGGCGTGGCGTCGTCGAGGTCCGCCGCGACAGCCACCGACCCATCGACCGACGGCTCGGCCGTCGGCCGCAGCCACAACCAGCCCAGCAACAGCAGCGCGGCGACGGCGAACGTGGCGAGGAGCAGGCGCAGGGCGCGTCGCGGAGCGGTCATGGCGCCTCCGGGCCGGAGACCTGCCACAGCGCGGCGATCGCGCGGGCGAGCGGATAGGGAGCGGGTGCGTTGCGGTTGCTCAGCACGACCACGGCCAGGCGTTGCTGCGGAAAACGCAGCACCACGTTGCGGAAGCCGATGGTCTCGCCGGAATGCCACTGCATGCCGCCATGCAGGCGCCAGCCGTACCCATAGGCATCGACGTCGTCCTCGCCGGTCGGCGTGGTGGTGTGGGCGGCGAACATCGCCTGCCGTGATGAGTCGGCAAGGAGCGTGTCGCCATCGAGCGCTGCCAGCCACAACGCCAGCTCGTCGATCGACGCATAGATGCCGCCATCTCCTAGCGTGGCACTGGTGGGGCTCTGGTCGGTGCGCTGCCAGCGGCCGTCGCGCAGGCTGTATCCCCAGGCGCGCGCCGCCACCGGCGCCGCGTCCGCGGTCCATGCCACCGCGCCATGCATGCCAAGCGGTGCGAACAGGCGCGTGCGCAACACCTCCGGGAACGACTGCCCGCTGGCGCGCGCGGCCACCAGGCCCAGCAGCACGTAGCCGCTGTTGCTGTAGGCATATCCGGTGCCCGGTGCGAAGCGCAGGCGGTCGGCGCCGGCAAGCAGCGCCAGCACGTCGGCGTCCTGCACCTGCTGCGCGGGCAAGGCGTCCATCAGATCCTCGTAGTCGACCAGGCCGGAGGCGTGTGCGAGCAGGTGGTGCAGGGTGACCGGTGCGGTGGCCGGCGGCAGTTCCGGCAGCCAGCGGCGCACCGGGTCATCCAGTTGCAGCAGGCCTTCCTCGGCAAGGCGCAGGATCGTCGCAGCGGTGAACTGCTTGCTCACCGACGCCAGCCGGTAGCGGGTTCCCGGGCTCGCGGGCGTGGCGGCTTCGAGATCGGCCAGGCCATGGCTGCGGCGTAGCACTGCCCTGCCCTCGTGCATGACCAGCACCGAGACCCCGGGCACCTCACCGGCATAGTCGCGCAACAGCGCATCCACCGCGGTCACGCGGCGATCGTCGGCGGCATCGGCGGGCGGGGCGACAATGCCACCGACGAGCAGCAGGGCAAGCAGGGCGGATGCGTTCATCCGCCGATTCTAAGCGGGTCACCGCCGCGGCCGTGGCCGCCGCGGCCGTGGCCGCCCGGTGCCTGCCGCCCCGGGCGGTCAGCCCTCGCGATCGCGGCGCGGGAATTCCAGCACCACGCCGCGCGGCGGCGGTTCGCGCTTCCACAGCACCGGCACCGCATGCGGCGATGGCGGCTCGAAACTGTCGGGATCGAGCGCCGCAGCGCGTGCGGCCTCCTCTTCCTCGATCTCCCAGCTGTAGCGACGGCGCGGATGCGCGAGGTCGGCATGCCGGAACAGCACCGCCGCGATCACCCCGCCGAGTGCGCCGCCCAGGTGCGATTGCCACGACACGCCGGGGTCGTGCGGGAGCACCGTCAGCAGCATGCCGCCATAGAAGAAGAACGCGATCATCCCGGCGGCGATCGATGGTCGGTCGCGCCGCAGCAGGCCCAGCACGAACACCAGGAACATCAGGCCGTGGGTGAGCCCGCTGGCACCGAGGTGGCGCGAGCCCGGATCGCCCAGCCACCAGGCGCACAGCCCGCTGCCCAGCCAGACCAGCGGCAGCGCCCGCCAGGTCGCGCGCGGGTAGACGGTCAGGGCCAGCATGCCCAGCAGCAGCAGCGCGAACGCATTCGCCAGCAGATGCGACGGCGAGCCATGCAGCAACGGCGCGGTCAGCAGCCCGATGAGGCCGGCCGGCAGCTGCGGCCGCACCGCGAACAGCGTCCAGTCGACCATCGCCTGTACACCGAACATCACCGCCAGCAGCGCAACGAATGCGAGGCTGGCCTTTGCGGCCGAGGCGAGACGGCGATGGTCGGCCACGCGCTGGGCGGCGGGGTCGGCGGGGTGGTCAGGCATGTCGAGGTGCATGCCACGAGGATGGCGACGCCGGGCCACGATGCAAGGGCGCGGCCCGTGGGACATTGCGGCCCACGCGCCCCCGCCCTGCCCCCACGGCGGCCGTTGGGGTGCGCTCGCTTAGAATCCCCCGATGACCAATACCCCCCTTCCGACCGTCCACCTCAAGAATGCGTGGCGGTCCAACCATCCGTGGATCTTCCAGCGCCTGGTCGAGAAGCCCGCGCAGCGCCCCAAGCCCGGGGCGATCGTCGATGTCGCCGGTGTCGACGGCACCTGGATCGGCCGCGGCTTCTACAACGGCCATTCGCGCATCGCCCTGCGCATCCTCGAGACCGATCCCGACGTGCCGGTGGATGCCGCGTGGTTCGCGCGGCGCATCAGCGCGGCGGTACGCCTGCGTCGTGACGAACTGGGCCTTGATGCGGTGTCCGACGCCTGGCGCGTGGTCCACAGCGAAGGCGACGGCCTGTCGGGCCTGGTCGTCGACCGCTATGGCGACCTGCTGGTGGTGGAGTTCTTCAGCGCGGGCATGTTCCGCCACCGCGAGTGGATCTACGACGCCCTGCGCGCCGAGTTCCCGGGCTGCCGCTTCTACAGCTTTGCCGACGAACACGTGCAGAAGCAGGAGTCGTTCGACTTCCGCGGCAGCGAGCCGGTGCCGCCGGCGGTGATCACCGAGCACGGCATCCGCTTCCGCGCGGACCCCGCCGGTGCGCACAAGACCGGTTTCTTCGCCGACCAGCGCGAGAACCGCGAGTGGCTGTCGCACCGCGTCGCCGGCAAGCGGGTGCTCGACCTGTGCTGCAACACCGGCGGCTTCGGCGTGTATGCCGCGGTGCGCGGCGCGTCGGAGGTGGTCGGCATCGACATCGACGAGGCGGTGCTCGACATCGCCCGTGGCAACGCGAAGTTGAATGACGCACGCGTGCGCTTCATCCAGGCCGACATCTTCCCGTGGCTGCGCGATGCTGCGATCAACGGCGAACAGTTCGATGTGGTGGTGCTCGATCCCGCCAAGATGACCCGCGACCGCGAGCAGGTCATCCCGGCGCTGAAGAAGTACCTCGACATGAACAAGCTTGCGCTCGGCGTGTTGAAGCCCGGTGGCCTGCTCGCGACGTTCTCGTGCACCGGGCTGGTCAGCGAGGAGCAGTTCCTCGACATGCTGCGCCGTGCCGCGTTCTACGCGGGCCGCACGGTGCAGGTGCTCAAGGTGTCGGGTGCCGGCGCGGATCATCCCTACCTCGCGCACGTGCAGGAATCGCGCTATCTCAAGGCGGTGTTCTGCCGGGTGCTGGATTGATCTGACTGCCTGCTGAGCGTGACGTAAAAATTCTGCAGAAAAGGGCTGGCGCTTTCCGCAGGACCGACGCACAATGCGCCCCCTTCCGGTGACGACGTGAACAACGCCTTCACCTCCCGGCACCGCTTGCGGACCTCGTGTCCGGGGTTCGATGAACGGGAAGCAGCGAAAGCCGCGGAAATGAAGTCGACGCGAAAAAAGGTGTTGACAGAAACACGATCCGCGCTAAGATGGGCGGCTCACCTCGACGGAAACGACGGGGTACGGCAAGAAGGGGTTCGCGGCGCTGAGGCCGGAGCCTGAAGATCTTTGACAGTGTACGCAGGAGACTTGTGCGGACGTCTGGCGGCTGGATGACCATCCAACAACGCAGACGTTCGAAAGAGCACAGAGTCGATTCCAAGCATGCAAATGCGAGTGATTGAATTCGAGCTCCGGACGACGACTGCACTCAAGCTTTAATGGGGTTTCGGCCCTATGCAAGACTTAAGTGAAGAGTTTGATCCTGGCTCAGAGTGAACGCTGGCGGCAGGCCTAACACATGCAAGTCGAACGGCAGCACAGGGGAGCTTGCTCCTTGGGTGGCGAGTGGCGGACGGGTGAGGAATACATCGGAATCTGCCTATACGTGGGGGATAACCTCGGGAAACCGGGACTAATACCGCATACGACCTACGGGTGAAAGCAGGGGACCTTCGGGCCTTGCGCGGATAGATGAGCCGATGTCGGATTAGCTAGTTGGCGGGGTAAAGGCCCACCAAGGCGACGATCCGTAGCTGGTCTGAGAGGATGATCAGCCACACTGGAACTGAGACACGGTCCAGACTCCTACGGGAGGCAGCAGTGGGGAATATTGGACAATGGGCGCAAGCCTGATCCAGCCATGCCGCGTGGGTGAAGAAGGCCTTCGGGTTGTAAAGCCCTTTTGTTGGGAAAGAAAAGCAGTCGGTTAATACCCGATTGTTCTGACGGTACCCAAAGAATAAGCACCGGCTAACTTCGTGCCAGCAGCCGCGGTAATACGAAGGGTGCAAGCGTTACTCGGAATTACTGGGCGTAAAGCGTGCGTAGGTGGTTTGTTAAGTCTGATGTGAAAGCCCTGGGCTCAACCTGGGAATTGCACTGGATACTGGCAGGCTAGAGTGCGGTAGAGGATGGCGGAATTCCTGGTGTAGCAGTGAAATGCGTAGAGATCAGGAGGAACATCCGTGGCGAAGGCGGCCATCTGGACCAGCACTGACACTGAGGCACGAAAGCGTGGGGAGCAAACAGGATTAGATACCCTGGTAGTCCACGCCCTAAACGATGCGAACTGGATGTTGGGTGCAATTTGGCACTCAGTATCGAAGCTAACGCGTTAAGTTCGCCGCCTGGGGAGTACGGTCGCAAGACTGAAACTCAAAGGAATTGACGGGGGCCCGCACAAGCGGTGGAGTATGTGGTTTAATTCGATGCAACGCGAAGAACCTTACCTGGCCTTGACATGTCCGGAACCTCTGAGAGATCGGAGGGTGCCTTCGGGAACCGGAACACAGGTGCTGCATGGCTGTCGTCAGCTCGTGTCGTGAGATGTTGGGTTAAGTCCCGCAACGAGCGCAACCCTTGTCCTTAGTTGCCAGCACGTAATGGTGGGAACTCTAAGGAGACCGCCGGTGACAAACCGGAGGAAGGTGGGGATGACGTCAAGTCATCATGGCCCTTACGGCCAGGGCTACACACGTACTACAATGGGAAGGACAGAGGGCTGCAAACCCGCGAGGGCAAGCCAATCCCAGAAACCTTCTCTCAGTCCGGATCGGAGTCTGCAACTCGACTCCGTGAAGTCGGAATCGCTAGTAATCGCAGATCAGCATTGCTGCGGTGAATACGTTCCCGGGCCTTGTACACACCGCCCGTCACACCATGGGAGTTTGTTGCACCAGAAGCAGGTAGCCTAACCTTCGGGAGGGCGCTTGCCACGGTGTGGCAGATGACTGGGGTGAAGTCGTAACAAGGTAGCCGTATCGGAAGGTGCGGCTGGATCACCTCCTTTAGAGACCGGACGGCTTCCACCGTCCAGGCGTCCGCACAAGTCACCTGCATCCAGAAAGTTCCGGCACAGGCCGGAACAGTCCCTTACATGGGGCCATAGCTCAGCTGGGAGAGCACCTGCTTTGCAAGCAGGGGGTCGTCGGTTCGATCCCGACTGGCTCCACCAGGGTTGAGCCCAAGCGATTTGGGTCTGTAGCTCAGGTGGTTAGAGCGCACCCCTGATAAGGGTGAGGTCGGTGGTTCGAGTCCTCCCAGACCCACCAGTTTTTCTGGATGACGGCGTACACGAAAGAATTAGATGGGTTCCGCGTTGAGGCGGGGCCATGATCTTTGAAAATTGGGATGTAGCGAGCGTTTTGGAACGAAATGTCCAGACGTGTCGTAGAGGCTAAGGCGGGGGAGCAAATCCCCTGAAAACTTGATGTCGTTGAAATTCGCGTCTGCGGTTTGTACCCGCGGACACATTCAACTCCGAGGCGACTTGGGGTTATATGGTCAAGCGAATAAGCGCACACGGTGGATGCCTTGGCGGTCAGAGGCGATGAAGGACGTGGCAGCCTGCGAAAAGTGTCGGGGAGCTGGCAACAAGCTTTGATCCGGCAATGTCCGAATGGGGAAACCCACCTCGCAAGAGGTATTGCATGGTGAATACATAGCCATGCAAGGCGAACGCGGTGAACTGAAATATCTAAGTAACCGCAGGAAAAGAAATCAACCGAGATTCCCTGAGTAGTGACGAGCGAACGGGGAACAGCCCAAAAGTCGATGTGGTTCTAGCGGAACAGTCTGGAAAGGCTGGCCATAGACGGTGATAGCCCAGTACGTGAAAGGGCCATGTCGATGAAATTGAGTAGGGCGGGGCACGAGAAACCCTGTCTGAACATGGGGGGACCATCCTCCAAGGCTAAATACTCCTGACCGACCGATAGTGAACCAGTACCGTGAGGGAAAGGCGAAAAGAACCCCGGCGAGGGGAGTGAAATAGACCCTGAAACCGTGTGCGTACAAGCAGTAGGAGCTCCGCAAGGAGTGACTGCGTACCTTTTGTATAATGGGTCAGCGACTTATTGTTCGTGGCAAGCTTAACCGTATAGGGGAGGCGAAGGGAAACCGAGTCTGATAAGGGCGCATAGTCGCGGGCAATAGACCCGAAACCGGGTGATCTAGTCATGCCCAGGGTGAAGGTACCGTAACAGGTACTGGAGGCCCGAACCCACTCCCGTTGCAAAGGTAGGGGATGAGGTGTGATTAGGAGTGAAAAGCTAATCGAACCCGGAGATAGCTGGTTCTCCTCGAAAGCTATTTAGGTAGCGCCTCATGTGAATCCTCTCGGGGGTAGAGCACTGTTATGGCTAGGGGGTCATCGCGACTTACCAAACCATGGCAAACTCCGAATACCGAGACGGACTGCATGGGAGACACACGGCGGGTGCTAACGTCCGTCGTGAAAAGGGAAACAACCCAGACCCACAGCTAAGGTCCCAAATTCAGTGCTAAGTGGGAAACGATGTGGAAAGGCACAGACAGCCAGGAGGTTGGCTTAGAAGCAGCCATCCTTTAAAGAAAGCGTAATAGCTCACTGGTCGAGTCGGTCTGCGCGGAAGATTTAACGGGGCTAAAGCACTGAACCGAAGCTTGGGGTGTGCATATTTATATGTACGCGGTAGAGGAGCGTTCCGTACGCCTGCGAAGGTGGATTGAGAAGTCCGCTGGAGGTATCGGAAGTGCGAATGCTGACATGAGTAACGATAATGCGGGTGAAAAGCCCGCACGCCGAAAGCCTAAGGTTTCCTTGCGCAACGTTAATCGGCGCAGGGTGAGTCGGCCCCTAAGGCGAGGCAGAAATGCGTAGTCGATGGGAAGCTGGTTAATATTCCAGCACCTCGCGTGAGTGCGATGGGGGGACGGAGAAGGGTAGGTGTACCGGGCGTTGGTTGTCCCGGGGAAAGGCGGTAGGTTTGGGGCTTAGGCAAATCCGGGCCCCTTCAAGACCGAGCACCGAGACCAGGTCATTAGACTGAAGTCACTGATCCCACGCTTCCAGGAAAAGCCCCTAAGCTTCAGCTCACGCAGACCGTACCGTAAACCGACACAGGTGGGCAGGATGAGAATTCTAAGGCGCTTGAGAGAACTCGGGTGAAGGAACTAGGCAACATAGCACCGTAACTTCGGGAGAAGGTGCGCCCTTGGTCGTGGCCCATGCGGGCTATAGCGATCGGGGGCCGCAGTGACCAGGCCGCTGCGACTGTTTATCAAAAACACAGGACTCTGCAAACACGAAAGTGGACGTATAGGGTCTGACGCCTGCCCGGTGCCGGAAGGTTAATTGATGGGGTCAGCCGCAAGGCGAAGCTCTTGATCGAAGCCCCGGTAAACGGCGGCCGTAACTATAACGGTCCTAAGGTAGCGAAATTCCTTGTCGGGTAAGTTCCGACCTGCACGAATGGCGTAACGATGGCGGCGCTGTCTCCACCCGAGACTCAGTGAAATTGAAATCGCTGTGAAGATGCAGCGTTCCCGTGGCAAGACGGAAAGACCCCGTGAACCTTTACTATAGCTTTACACTGAACGTTGAGTTCGTCTGTGTAGGATAGGTGGGAGGCTGTGAAACCATGGCGCTAGCTGTGGTGGAGCCATCCTTGAAATACCACCCTGTCGTGCTTGACGTTCTAACCTGGGCCCGTAATCCGGGTCGGGGACCGTGTATGGTGGGTAGTTTGACTGGGGCGGTCTCCTCCCAAAGAGTAACGGAGGAGCTCGAAGGTACGCTCAGCGCGGTCGGACATCGCGCACTGTGTGCAAAGGCATAAGCGTGCTTGACTGCAAGATCGACGGATCAAGCAGGTAGGAAACTAGGACTTAGTGATCCGGTGGTTCTGTATGGAAGGGCCATCGCTCAACGGATAAAAGGTACTCCGGGGATAACAGGCTGATACCGCCCAAGAGTTCATATCGACGGCGGTGTTTGGCACCTCGATGTCGGCTCATCACATCCTGGGGCTGTAGTCGGTCCCAAGGGTATGGCTGTTCGCCATTTAAAGTGGTACGCGAGCTGGGTTCAGAACGTCGTGAGACAGTTCGGTCCCTATCTGCCATGGGCGTTGGAGATTTGAGAGGGGCTGCTCCTAGTACGAGAGGACCGGAGTGGACGAACCTCTGGTGTTCCGGTTGTCACGCCAGTGGCACTGCCGGGTAGCTACGTTCGGAAACGATAACCGCTGAAAGCATCTAAGCGGGAAGCGTGCCTCAAGATGAGATCTCCCGGGAGCTTGACTCCCCTGAAGGAACCATCAAGACCAGGTGGTTGATAGGCTGGGTGTGTAAGCACAGCAATGTGTTGAGCTAACCAGTACTAATGATCCGTGCGGCTTGACCATATAACCTCAAGTGGCTTCGCCGAAACATGCGAAGACCGAGGCCTCGACAACACGTCGACGACACGATTTCAAAATGCTCGCTACAATCCCACCCCTCGAGAGCGTGAGCGCTGCTCTGTCGCATCCGCGACAGTCCCGGCGACCCTCCACCCTCTCCCTGGTGACAATAGCTGTGTGGAACCACCCGATCCCATTCCGAACTCGGAAGTGAAACGCATATGCGCCGATGGTAGTGTGCATTCAGCATGCGAGAGTAGGTCATCGCCAGGGTCTTTACCCTGAAACCCCCGCCGGTATCCGGCGGGGGGTTTTCTTTGTTTGATTCGCAGCTGCTGCGACCGTGCCGGATACACTGGTGCGATGAACGACGTTTCCCTGTTGCTGGTTCTGATCCTGCTCGCGGTGATTGCCGCGGTAATCCTGTTGATCGTGCTGGTATTGCGCCGCCCGGAAGCCGGGATGGATGCGATGCGCGAGCGGCTCGAGGCCGCGTTGCGCGAGGAGCAGCGCGAGTCGCGGCTGGAACTGCGTGCCCTGCTCGATGGCCTGTCGACCGCGCAGGAGCAGCGTATCGATGCGTTCGGGTTGCGGCTGGATGCGCTCACCGAACGCACCGAGTCCCGTCTGGGCGCGATGCGCGAGGCGATCAGCGAGGATGCGCGCAGTGCGCGTGCGGAATCGGCGCAGGCCCAACAGCGCTTCGGCGCGCAGCTGTCGGAACGCATGGCCGACCTCACCGTCCGCACCGACCAGCGCCTGGAGGGCTTCGGGCAGCGGCTCGAGGTGTTGCGCGGCACACTGGCCGAGGATGCGCGCAAGACGCGACAGGAGAGCGGCGAGGCGCAGCAGCGCATGGCCGAGGCGCTGGCGCAGCGGTTGGCGGAATCCGCGCAGCGCAGCGAGCAGCGGCTGGTGGAGATGCGTGGAACCCTCGACCAGCAGCTGCAGCGCCTGCAGGCCGACAACGCGCAGAAGCTCGAGCAGATGCGCGCCACCGTCGACGAGAAACTGCAGTCGACGCTCGAGACCCGCCTCGGCCAGTCCTTCGCGCTGGTGTCGGAACGCCTGGAGCAGGTGCAGCGCGGTCTGGGCGAAATGCAGCAGCTGGCGACCGGCGTCGGCGATCTCAAGCGGGTGCTGACCAACGTCAAGAATCGTGGCAGCTGGGGCGAGGTGCAGCTGGACGGCATCCTCGAGCAGACGCTGGTCGCCGAGCAGTACGCGCGCAGCGTGCGGGTGCGACCCGATACCGCGGAGGCCGTGGACTTCGCCATCCGCTTGCCGGGCCGCCGTGATGACGACAGCCCGGTATGGCTGCCGATCGACTGCAAGTTCCCGCGCGAGGACTACGAGCGCCTCCTCGATGCACAGGAACTCGGTGACGCCGAGGCCGTGCGCATCTGCGGGGCGCAGCTGGAACGTGCGATCCGCATCCAGGCGAAATCTATCTGCGAGAAGTACGTGTGCCCGCCGCACACCACCGATTTCGCGGTGATGTTCCTGCCGACCGAAGGTCTGTACGCCGAAACCATCCGCCGGCCCGGGCTGACCGACGCGCTGCAGCGCGACCACCGCATCGTGGTGGCGGGGCCCACCACGGTGACCGCACTGCTCAACAGCCTGCAGATGGGCTTCCGCACGCTGGCGATCGAACAGCGTTCGAGCGAGGTCTGGAAGCTGCTGGGTGCGGTGAAGAGCGAGTTCGGCAAGTTCGCCGGCATTCTCGAAAAGGCCGAGAAGCAGATCAGCACCGTCGGCAAGAGCCTCGGCGAGGCCAGCCGCAAGACGCGCACGATCGAGCGCCGCCTGCGTGGGGTGGAATCACTGTCGCAGGACGAATCTCAGGCATTGCTGGCGGATGCCGGCATCGCGATCGATGCGGACGACACCGACGAGGCCGACGACGCCAGCAGTTGAGGCTGGCATCGCCGGCAGCGGCATGGGTCAGTTGAGCGGAACGCCCGGGATCACAGGGATCGCGTCGGCCGGCACCGTCGGCAACGCCTCGTCGTCGAGCAGATAGTCCGGCAACGCATCGTCGTCGGACTGTAGGTCGCCGAAGATCTGGTACTGGCGGCGCTGCATCCAGGCGTCGCGTACCAGCGCGTAATCATCGGCGGCGCCTTCGCGCATGCGGTCGACGACGAACAGCTGCGTGCGCAGGTCCACCAGCTGCAGCCCCTGCAGTGCCCAGCGGGTCTGCTCGTCATTGAGCTGCCGGGTCGGCGACAACGGCGCATCGCCAACGATGCCGAACGCATCACGCAGCGTGCGCGGCCCGAACAGCGGCAGCTCGAGGTAGCGCGAGTTCTGCCAGCCCCAGATGCCCAGGGTCTGCCCGAAGTCCTCGCTGCGGAACGGGATCTCGGCGTCGCTTGCCGGATCGAAGATGCCACCGATGCCGAGCGTGGCATTGACGACAAAGCGCCCCAGCGCCTGCCCGGCCTGCACCGGCTTGCCCTGCAGCAGTGCATTGACCGCACTGACCGGCTGGCCGAGGTTGCTGAAGAAGTTCGACACGCCCAGGCGCACCGGGCGCGGCACCACATTCATGTAGGCGGTGGCCAACGGGCGCGCAACCGTGCGGTCGATCGCGTCGTTGACGCGATGCATGCGGCGGTTGAAGGGTTCCCACGGGTCATAGCCGACCTGCATCTGCGCCGGATCGGGCAGGGTGGGGTCGGCCACCGGGTCGTAGGGCTCCTCGCCGTAGAGCACCGCGTAGTCGAGCTCGGCCTCGGTCGGCGCAAGCACGGGCTCGCCACCGGCGTCGTCGCGGTATGCGCCTTCCTGCAGCGCGGCCTGTGCGCTGTCGGCATCGGGTACAGGCAGGCCGTCGTCGATGACCGGAGGCGTGGACGTATCCGGCGCAGCGTCAGCCATTGCCGCAGGAACGGCGGCGGCCGTCATCGGCTGGGCGGAAGCGGCGGGAGCGCGCGCGGCCTGCTGCCAACCCGCACACGCGGCGAGCGACAACAACAGGCTGGGCAGGACAATGCGGGAGGGGGACATGGGGAAATCCATCCGTGCGTAACGCACGCGGCGCCGGGGGCGTCAGGTGCGGCTGAAATCGAGATCCATCTGCATGCGATACGCGCCGCGCAGCTCGGACAGGCCTTCCGGTTCGCCATCGATGACCACATCGCCACCGGCGCGCGCGGCCAGCGCCGACAGCATGGCAAGCCCGGCGCTGTCGATGCGGTCGACCGCGCCGAGTTCGATGCGGCGCGCGCCCGTCACCACGCGCAGCGCGGCCGGCCAAAGCGAGGCGACGCCATCACGCAGCAACGGGCCTGCGAAGACGAGGGCATCGCCTTCGCGGCGCACGCCGGGGTCAGTCGATCGCGGCATCGGCCTGCAGCCGGCCGGCGCGCAGCTCGTTGGCGACCTGGCGGATGGACTTGTTCTGCAGCTCGCCATCGAACTGGCGACGGAAGGTGCTGATGAAGCTCACGCCCTCCACCTGCACGTCGAACACCTTCCAGTTGCCGCCGGACTGGCGCATCAGGTAGTCGACCGGGATCGGGTCGCCGCCCTGGCGCAGCAGCTCGCTCGACACCTTGACGCCCAGCCCGCGCGGCAGCGCCGACTCGGACTTGATGCGCACGCGCAGGCGGGTGTTGAAGTCGAGCAGCGAGTTGCCGTAGCGGCGCAGCAGGTTGTCGGCCAGCGCGTCGGCGAACAACTTCACGTCGGCGTCGTCGGCACCACGGGCGTGGCGGCCGAGCACCTGGCGCGCGGCATAGTCGCGGTCGAACATGGTGTCGAACTCGCGCTTGACGAAGGCTTCGAGCAGGCTGCGGTCGCGGCCGAACTCGGCACGGCGGCTCTCGAGCTCGCCGAGGATGCGCGTGGTGTTGTCGAGCACCAGGCGGCTCGGCGTGCCCTGGGCCTGGCCGGCTGCGGTGGGGGCCTGCTGCGCGTGGACGAGGGCGGGGGTGCCGGCCAGCAGGCCGGCGGCAATGGCGATGGCGGTCAGGGAACGCTTGATCGAAGGCATGGGGGTCATGGGGTGTCCTCGCTGGGGGCGGGCGGGGTGGCCTCGTCGGCGGCATCACCGCCGCCGGGGCCACTGAACATGTAGCGTCCAACCATCTGCATCAGGTCGACGGCAGGGGAGGTGAAGGCGATCTCCTCGCCGGGCTGCAGGCTTTCCATGTCGCCACCGGGCTGCAGGTCGACATAGGCCTCGCCGAGCAGGCCGCCGGTGAGGATCGAGGCCGAGGTGTCGATCGGCATCTCGTGGTAGCGACGGTCGATCGCCAGCGTGGCGATGGAATCGAAGCGCAGCGGGTCGAGCTCGATCTTCGCCACCCGGCCGATGGTCACGCCGCCGACGCGCACCGGCGCCTGCGTACGCAGCTGGCCGATGTTGGAAAAGCGCGCGGTCAGCTCGTAGGTGTGGGTGGTGAAGCCGAAGCGGTTGTTGGTGGAGGCGATTGCCAGCACCAGCAGCGACGCCAGCGCCAGCAGCAGGAACGCGCCGACCGCGAACTCGAGACGTGGACCGCGTGTGCTGCTCATCGGCGGCCACCCATCTGCGTGTTTTTCATCAGGCTACTCATCTCGGTGTCACCTTGCGCGATGCGCGTCATGGTTCCCGCCGCCGCTCAGCGGAACAGGAACGCGGACAGGACGAAGTTGAACATCAGCACCAGCAGCGAGGCGTTCACCACCGCGCGGGTGGTCGCCACCGAGGTGCCTTCGATGGTCGGCTCGGCGTGGTAGCCGACGTACGAGGCCACCAGCGCGGCCACGCCGCCGAACACCGCGGACTTCAGGAAGGCGTTGAGGAAGTCGTCGCGGAAATCCACCGCGTCGCGCATCGCCTGCCAGAACGTGCCGTTGTCGATGCCGAGGATCTGCACGCCCTGGAACCAGCTGGCGGCCAGCGCGAACGTACAGAAGAAACCGGTCAGCAGCGGCACCGTCAGCACCGCCGCCCAGAACCGCGGCGACACCGTCTTCGCCACCGGGTCGATCGCCATCAGCCCGAGCGCGGTGATCTGGTCGGTGGCACGCATCAGCCCCAGCTCGGCGGCGATCGACGAACCCGCACGGCCGACGAACAGCAGTGCGGTCAGCACCGGCGCCAGTTCGCGATACAGGCCCAGGCCGATCAGGATGCTCACCTGGTCGGACGCGCCATAGGTTTCGAGCGCGCGATGGCCCAGCAGCGTCAGCGATAGCCCGACGAAGGCGCCACCGACCGCGATGATCGGCAGCGTGCGCGCGCCGACCTTGTAGATCTCGCGCAGCAGTTCGGCGAAGAAGTCCGCAGTCGGCCTGGATGCGCGCAGCACCGACAGCGAGAACAGCCCGGCGCGGCCGAGCGAGCGGATCGAGGCGACCACGGGCATCAGGCCACCTCCCGTTGCGGGGCGTCGAACGCGATCGGGCCATCCGGGCGACCGTCGAGGAACTGCCGCACCAGCGGATCGGTGGTCTGCTGCAGCTGGTCGGGCGTGCCGCTGAAGACGATGCTGCCGTCGGCGATCACCAGCGCCCGGTCGGCCACCGGCAGGGTCTCGTGCACATGGTGGGTGACGATGATGCTGGTGAGCCCGAGGCTCGCGTTGAGGCGCGCGATCAGCGACATGATCACGCCCGAGGCGATCGGATCGAGCCCGGTCAGCGGCTCGTCGTAGATCATCAGCGGCGGGTCGAGTGCCAGCGCACGTGCCAGCGCCACGCGGCGCGCCATGCCGCCCGACAGTTCGCGCGGATAGAGATCGGCCGCCGCGCGCAGGCCCACCGCGTGCAGCTTCATCTCCACCAGCCGCGCGATCACCGGCGCCGGCAGCTTCGTATGCATGCGCAGTGGCAGTGCGACGTTCTCGGCGGCGGTGAGGTCGGTCAGCAGGCCATTGCCCTGCAGCAGCACGCCGATCGACTTGCGTGTTTCCAGCAGATCGCGCTGGCGCTGCGGCAGTGCGCGGCCGAACACCTCGACGCTGCCCTGCGACGCGCGCAGCTCACCGGTCAGCGCCGACAGCAGCGTCGACTTGCCCGATCCCGATGGGCCAAGCACCGCGGTGATCGAACCGGTCGGCACCAGCAGGTCGATGCCGGACAGGATCGTGCGCCCGCCCCGCTGCAGGCGGACGTCGCGCAGGTGCACGGCGGGGGCGGTGGTGTCGGGCATGCGTCTACCGGGAATGGCGCGGGCGCCGGGCAGCAAAACCCCGGCAGCTTCGCGCAGAAGGGCTGAATCTTAACCGATCGACTGAACTGGCGAGTACAGAAACTGTCCCGTGGGTGGGCTGGTCCGTGCCATCCATTCATGCCCGGGCATGCGCACCTGCGCCGTGGGGTCTCGCACCGCGCGACGGGCGTCCGGCATCATGGGGCGATGACCGGCCCGCACGGCGATATCCGCCTCTACCATTCCAACGCGCTCGAGATCCTGGCCGGCATCCTTGCGCGGATCCTGCGTGATCCGGCACCCGGGCAATCGCTGCTCGCACCCGACATCGTGCTGATCCCGCAGGTGGCCATGCGGCGCTGGCTGCAGGCCACGCTGGCCGCCGAACATGGCGTCGCTGCGAACATCGAATTCCTGACTCCCGGCGAATTCGTCGGCCGTGCACTTGCGGCCAATCCTTCGGGCAGCGATGACAGCGGCAGCCGCGACGAACTCGATGCCGCCGCGTTGCGCTGGCATCTGTATGCGGCGCTCACCGACCATGCGTTCCTGGCCACGCCGGCGCTGGCAACGATTGCCGCGCACGTGGACGGGCCGGATCCACTGCGTGCCTGGGCATTGGCCGGCGAGCTCGCCTCGGTGTTCGAGAAGTACCAGGCCTGGCGGCGCGACTGGCTGCTGCGCTGGGAAGCCGGCGCCGATGCCGACGACCCGCAGGCGATCCTGTGGCGCCGCGTCGCCAGCGGCCGCCCGCATCGTGCACGCCGCATCCAGCAGTACCTCGACCGTTTCGGCGCAGCGGAAGGTCCGCTGCCCACCGGCCTGCCGACGCGGCTGTCGGCATTCGCCACCCTCAACGTCTCGCCCGACGTGCTGCGGGTGATCGCCACCCAGGCGCGCGTCGGCACGCTGCATATGTTCGTGCCGTCGCCGGCGAAGGACTACTGGGGCGATCTGCAGCGCGTGCGTGCCGGGCAACCGGCCGACGACGGCGAGAACCCGCTGCTGCAGCGCTGGGGCGCGGCTGGCGTCGACTTCATGCGCGTGATCGGTGGCTACGAAGTGGTGCACGCCTCGGCGGATTTCGACGTGCATGTCGATCCGGGCGAAGGCGGCGGAGCGCTGCAGGGCAGCCTGCTGCGGCGCCTGCAGTCGGACCTGTTCCATCGACGTGGCGCACCGGGTGTGGCGCTGCGCGACGCGGTGGACCGCAGCGATCCCAGCCTGCAGCTGCATGCCTGCCACACCCGCCTGCGCGAGCTGCAGGTGCTGCACGACCAGCTGCGTGGCCTGTTCGATGACCCACGCTTCGATCCGCCGCTGCAGCCGCGCGAGGTCGCGGTGCTGGCGCCGGACATCGACCCGTACCTGCCCTATCTCGAGGCGGTGTTCGGCAATCGCGGCCAGGCCGATGCGATTCCGTATGCGCTGGCCGATGCCAGCCCGCTCGCCAACGAGCCGCTGGCCGAGGTGTTCCTGCGCCTGCTGGCGTTGCCGGTGTCGCGCTTCGGGCTGCACGAGATGCTCGACCTGCTGGCCAGCCCCGCACTCGCCGATGCCAACGGGCTGGATGCACCGGCCTTCGAGCGATTGCAGGCCTGGCTGTCGGAGGCGGGCGCGCGCTGGGGCATCGACGCCGCGCATCGCGCCACGCTCGATGCCCCCGCCGACGACGCCTACACCTGGGCCTTCGCGCTCGACCGCCTGCTGCTCGGCCATGCCACCGGCGACGATGCACCGATCGCGATGCCCGATGGCCGGATGGTGGCGCCGCTGCCGGAACTGGAAGGCAGCGCGCTGGATGCACTCGACACCCTGCTGCGGCTGCTGCGCGTGCTCGCACGCAACGCCACCGCGCTGGCCGCCGCGATGCCGCCGGCGCAGTGGCGCGAACGCCTACTGGATCTGCTCGCCGCGCTGCTGCCACGGCCCCCATCGAACCCCGCCACGCAACGTGCGCTCGATCGCCTGCGCAGCCTGGTCGATGCGTTCGCCGGCGATGCGCGGCGCGCCGGCTTCGAGGCACCGGTGCCGGCGGAGGCGGTGCGCGCGCATTTCGCGGCCGCGCTCGCCGAGGCCGACATCCGCGCGCCGCTGCTCACCGGTGGCGTCAGCGTCGCGCGCATGGTGCCGATGCGGCTGTTGCCGTTCCGGGTGATCTGCGTGCTCGGCATGAACGATGGCGATTTCCCGCGTCGTGATCCCGCCGCCGGCCTCAACCGCCTCACCGCCGAGCTCGGCAGCACGCAGCGCCGCATCGGCGACCGCTCCACGCGCGAGGACGACCGCTTCCTGTTCCTGCAGCTGTTCGCCGCCGCGCAGGATGTGTTCTACGTCAGCTGGCAGGGCGCCGACCCGCGCGATGGCAGCACCCGCGAGCCCTCGGTGCTGGTCTCCGAACTCATCGATGCCGCACGCGCCCAGCACGCAGGCGATGTCGATGCCGAGGCGCTGGTGGTCCACCATCCGCTGCAGCCGTTCGCGCCGGCTGCGTTCGGCAGCCACGACGAGCCGCGTCGCTTCTCCTACCACGCGGCCTGGTGGCCGGCCGCCGCGCAGCCGTTGCAGAAGCGCACGCCGCTGCCGGTGTGGTTCGACCGCCCCGCGCTGGAATCCATCGACGCGCCCCATCCCGGCACGCTGTCGCTCGATGAACTGCGGCGCTTCCTGCAGGCACCCGCGGAAACCTTCCTGCGCCAGCGCCTCGGCCTGCGCCTGGCCGAGGTCGAAGCGCTCGATGACGATGTCGAACCGCTGCTGGCGCCGGGCCGCGGCTACCCGCGCCAGCTGCTGCAGAAAGCGGTGTTCGACGCGGTGCTGCGTGGCGACGACGACACCCGCACCCACGCGCTGCTGCGCGCGCGCGGGCTGCTGCCGTCCGGCGCGCTGGGCCGGCGCACGCTGGAACAGGTGCGTGCGCAGGTGGATGCGTATGCGGCCGCGTTCCGCGCGTGGTGCGGCGGGGCGGCACCCGATGCGCCGCGGCTGGAGGTCGACATCGATGGCGTCACCCTGCATGGCCGCATCGCCGACGTACATCCGCACGGCATCGCCCGCGTGCGCTTCGATCCACCGGCCGGGCAGTCGGCGATCCGCAACGGCCTGGACTGGCTGCTGGCCAGCGCCGCCGGGCAGTCGGCGCCGCTGGTGGAATTCCACGACGGTGGCGAACTCGGCGTCGGTCCGCATCCGCGCGCGCCGCTCGATCCCACGCAGGCACGCGACGTGCTGCATACGCTGATCGCCCTGCGCAGCGCGGGCCTGCGCCATCCGTTGCCGTTCGCGCCCTACAGCGGCTGGGAGCTCTACCGCGCCGGCAATCTCGAGCGCGGCCTCGCCGAAGCGGCCAGGCGCTGGCACGGCAGCGACCGCAGCTGGGGCGAGGGCACCGGCGAAGCGCTGCGACTCGCCCTGCGCGGCCGCGATCCGTTCACCGACGATGCCACCCAGGTCGCCTTCGTCGACCTGGCGATGGCGATTTATTCGGCGGTGGTCACCGGCCAGGTCTACGGTGGCACCGACCTTGCCGCGTTGCGCGACATCGCCGCGAAGCTCGACCTGGAGGACGCGGAATGAGCGCCGTTGACGGGAACCTGCTCGCAGCGCCACGCGATCCCTATCTCGATCTCGCACTCGATGGCGTGCATGCCATCGAGGCCTCGGCCGGCACCGGCAAGACCTTCACCCTGGCCACCCTGGTGGTGCGCCTGGTGGTGGAGCGGGCCTTGAGCGTGGGCCAGGTGCTGGCGGTCACCTTCACCGAGGCCGCCACCCAGGAACTGCGCAGCCGCATCCGCGCGCGCCTGCTGCTGGCCGCGCAGATGGTGGGCGCCGCGTTGCCGGCCGATGCAACGCCCGACGCGGTGCTGACCCATGCGGTGCTCGCAGCGCACCTCGCACGCGGCGACGAAAGCGCCGATGCGCTGCGACGCCGATTGCATACCGCAGCCAACGACATCGACCTCGCCGCCATCTTCACCATCCACGGCTTCTGCACCCGGGTGCTGCGCGACCACGCGCTGGAAGTGGGGCAGGCCTTCGATGCGCCGGAACTGCTCACCAGCGATGCACCGCTGTACGAGGCCATCGCCGCCGACCTCTGGCGTGCACACGGCCGCGATGCGGCGGCCGCCGATGACCTGCTGGCGCTGTGGCCGGGCGGCCCGCAGGCGCTGGCCTGCGACCTGCCGCCGCTGGTGCGCGAACCGGTCCTGCGCCCTGCGCTTGCCGAGCTGCCGGATGACCCCGCGCCGCGCCTGCATGCCAGTGGCGAAGCGCTGGCAGCCGCGTTCCGCGCCCATGGCGATGACTTCCGTGCGGCACTGGTGGCCGCGGTGGACGCCAAGGTGCTGCACGCCGGCAGCTACAAGGCCGCGTGGATCGCCGAACTCTTCGATGGCCTGAAGCAGTGGTGCGATGCCGGCGCACGCGATGCACCGTTCGAGCACGCCAAGCTGCCGCAGCTCACGCGCGAGACGCTGCAGCTGCGCACCAGCAAGGCCGGCGCCGGCCGCACACCCGATTCGCCTGTCTGCGATGCGGTACCGGCCTACCTCGATGCGCTGACCGCGATGGCGGAATGGAAGGACGCACGCCGCGTCGAACTGCTGCACCGCCTGCGCGACGATGCCCGCGTGCGGGTGGCGCGTGCCAAGCAGCAGCAGCGCGTGCAGACCTTTGACGACCTGGTCGACCACGTCGCCGATGCCATCGACGGCCCGCAGGCCGGTGCGCTGGTGGAGCGCCTGCGCGCACAGTACGCGGTGGCGCTGGTCGACGAATTCCAGGACACCGATGCCCGCCAGTGGCGCATCTTCGACCACGTATTCGGCGCCGCCAGCGCCACCCGGCATGGCCAGCCGCCGGCGCTGTTCGTGATCGGCGATCCCAAGCAGGCGATCTACGGCTTCCGCGGCGGCGACGTCGAAACCTATCTCGCCGCACGCACGACCGCCGCCGAAGCGCCGCCGCTCGCCCAGAACTTCCGCTCACGGCCATCGGTGCTGCGCGCGGTGTCGGCGCTGTATGCACAGGCGCAGGCGGCGGCAGATGCGGACGCGAAGATCGCGCCGCCCTTCATCGATCCGCGCATCGGGTTCCGCGAGGTCGCCCCGGGCGGCGTGCGCGCCGATGCCGACTTCCAGCGTAACGGCACCGATGCGGCGGCACTCACCCTGTGGCGCGCGCCACCGCCGTCGCCCGACGACAAAGGCAAGGTGAAGCCCTACAACGCCAGCCATTCGCGCGAGCTCGCCACCCGCGCCTGCGTGGCGGCCATCCACCGCGTGCTGTGCGATGCGCGCGACGGCAACGCCAGCGTCGAGGGCCGCCCGGTGCAACCCGGTGACATCGCGGTGCTGGTGCGCTCGCACCACGAGGCCACGCGCATCCGCCACGCACTGGCGATGGCCGGGATTCCCGCCGTCGCCGCCGGCAAGCAGAGCCTGTTCGCCACCCACGAGGCGCGCGACCTGCATGCGCTGCTGCTCGCCCTGCTGCATGGCGCCGACGATGGCCGCCTGCGCATGGCGCTCTCGACGGTGCTGGTGGGTCTCGACGCCAGCGCGATCGCCGCGCTGGACGAAGATGGTGACGCACTGCGCGGCTGGCAGATGGCCGCGCTGGCCTGGCGCGACCGCCTGCAGCGTGGCGGCCCGCTGGCGCTGGTCACCGCGCTGTGTGCGGAGCACGCCGGGCGCCTGCTCGGCCTGCTCGACGGCGAACGCCGCCTCACCAACTACCTGCAGCTGGCCGAACTGCTACAGGACGCGCAGTCGCGTGCGCTCGGCCTGCACGGCCTGGTCGACTGGCTGGCCAATGCCATCGCCGATGCCAACGCCAATGACGAGAGCCAGCTGCTGCGGCTGGAATCCGACGCCCGCCGCGTGCAGGTGGTGACCCTGCACAAGAGCAAGGGCCTGGAATACCCGCTGGTGTTCATGCCGTTCGCCGCCATCGGCTCGCCTGCGCGCAGCCCCGGCCAGCGTGCCGTGGTGAACGGCGAGGGCGGTCGCGCGCTGCACTGGAAGCTGCTGCCGTCGCGTTCGGGCTGGGACGATGCGAAGGACGCCTGGGCGCTTGCGCAACGCGCCGAGGATGCGCGCCTGCTGTACGTCGGCCTCACCCGCGCACGCCACGCGCTGTGGCTGGCCAGCGGCATGTTCTGCAACCACGACAGATCGCCGCTGCTGCACATGGTGGCGAAGCCGGATGCACTCGCCGCCGCGCTCGGTGATGCCGTCGCCATCGACGACAGCACGCCGCCCACCTCGCTGCCCTGGCTGCCCCCCGCATCCACCGACACGGTGCCGCCCGCGCGCATCCCCACGCGCACGATTGCCAGCGACTGGTGGGTGTACAGCTTCACCCAGCTGGCGAATGCGCAAGGGCAGGCCGATGCCACGGCCAGCGCCACCCAGCCCGCGGCCGGTGGCCTGGATGAGCCGGCCGTCGACGCGGAGGTCGACGCCGATGCCGATGTCTTCGACCCGCGCTTCGCCGGCCCGCGCTTCGGTGTGGTGCTGCACGACGTGCTCGAACGCACCGACTTCGCGCAGTGGTCCGCGTGGACGCCGGGCACGCCCGCGCCGACGGCCGAGGATGCAGCGTTGATCGCCGAACGCCTGCGTGCCGGCGGTTACCCCGGTGACGCCATCGACGACGGCATCGCGGTGCTCACCCCGCTGATCGGCCACACGCTGACCGTGCCGCTGCCCGAAGGCGTGCGCCTGGCGGACGTGCCTGCGCCGCAGCGCCGCCCGGAGATCGAGTTCCAGTTCGCGCTCGCGCCAACGCGCGTCGATGCACTGCTGGCACTGCTGCATCGCCATGGCCTGCTCACCGCGCGCCAGGGCTTCGGCGCGCGCCGCCGGCTGGAGGGCCTGATGACCGGCCTGATCGACCTCACCTACGTGCACGATGGCCGCTGGTACGTGCTCGACTACAAGACCAACCGCCTGCCCGGCTACGGCCGCGCGCAGCTCGACGAGGCGATGGCGCACAGCGAATACGACCTGCAGGCACTGATCTACACCCTGGCCCTGCACCGCTGGCTGCGCTTCCGCCTCGGCGACGGCTACGACTACGCGCGCGACTTCGGCGGCGTGCGCTACCTGTTCTGCCGCGGGCTGGATGCCACCCGCAGCGATGGACAGGGCGTGCAGGCCTGGCGCTTCGAACCGCAACTGGTGCACGCACTGGACGCACTTTTCGCGGGGCAAACGGCCCCGATCGGCGATGCAGCAGTGGAACCCCTCTCCCGCCTGCGGGGTGAAGAGGCGTGCGTGCGAGCCACCGGCTCGCGCGCCGATGAACGCCCGAGCGGCGACGCGAGGGCCGCGGCGCGGAGCGGGGGCAGGGGTGAGGGCACGACCCCCGGAGTGTCGCGATGACCCTCCTCGCCACCCTCCTCAAAGCCGGCGCCCTGCGCACGCTCGACCACGCGCTGGCGCAGAGCCTGCGCCGGCTCGACCCCGACACGCCCGACGCCGTACTCGCCGCCGCCGCGCTCGCCTCGCTGGCGGTCGCCTCAGGCCATGCCGGCTTCGATCCGGCCGAACCGCAGCGCCTGGTCGACACGCCTGTCGACTGGCCCACGCCGCAGGCCTGGCACGCGGCGCTGCGGGCCTCGCGCTGGGTTGCGCTCCCCGATGCGGGCGATGCCGAATCCGCCAACGACGCCCCTCTGGTGTACGAGCACGGCCTGGTCTACCTGCGCCGCTACCGCGAATACGAACGCCGCCTCGCCGACGGGCTGCGCCGTATCGGCCGCGCCCCGCCCGCAGGGATCGCCCACGGCCGCGATGGCCCCGAGGCGGCGTCGGCGCCCGGGGTTCCCGCACAACTGGCACCGCTGTTCGTCCGCCTGTTCCCGCGTGTCCCTTCCCCCGCCGAGCGGGAGAAGGTGCCCCCAACGGGGGCGGATGAGGGCGCTCCCATCGACCACCAGTCCCGCGCCGCCGCCGCCGCGCTCGGCCACAACCTGCTGCTGGTCACCGGCGGCCCCGGCACCGGCAAGACCACCACCATCACCCGCATGCTGGTGCTGCTGGTCGCGCAGGCACTGGAAGCCGGCACCGCACCGCCACGCATCGCACTGGCCGCGCCCACCGGCCGCGCCGCCGAACGCATGGCCGAGAGCGTACGCAAGGCCGTGCAGGCGCTGCCCGCGCTCGGCGTCCAACCTGCTCTGTGCGCGCAGCTGCCCAGCACCGGCACCACCCTGCACCGCCTGCTCGGCACCATCCCGGACTCGCCGCGCTTCCGCCACCACGCCGACAACCCGCTGCCGTTCGACGTGGTGGTGGTGGACGAAGCCTCGATGATCGACCTGCCGCTGATGGCCAAGCTGGTCGAAGCGGTGCCCGACGGCGCACGCCTGGTGCTGCTGGGCGATCCCGACCAGTTGCCCTCGGTGGAAGCGGGCGACGTGCTCGCCGGCATCCTCGCCGCGGCCAGCCGCGCGACCGGGGACACCGTCTCCGACCCGGTCGCCGCTGCGCCTGCCGCCATCTCCGCCGCTGCGCCTGTCGACGGGGCTGCCGCCGCTGCTCATGCCAAGACCTCTCCCGCCCGGGCTGCAGGCGCTGCCCATGCCAACACCTTTCCCGCCCGCGGGAGAGGTCGCGCCGAAGGCGCGGGTGAGGGCGCTCTTCCGCCGGCACGCAACGCATCCACCTTCCCCGCCCGCCACATCCACCTCACCCGCGGCTACCGCCAGAGCGCCTCGCTCGACCTCGCCCCGCTCGCCGCCGCCGTGCGCGAAGGCGACGCCACCACCGCCCTTTCACTGCTGCGCAGCGGCCAGCTCTCCGGCGTGCACTTCCACGAAGCCGACAGCGACCCGCTGCAATCCCACCGTGACCAGCTGCTCGAACACTGGACCTCGCTCGCCGAAGGCAACGACCCCGCCGAAGCCCTCGCCCGCGCTGCCCGCCTGCGCATCCTCACCGCCGTACGCGACGGCCCGCAGGGCGCACGCGGGCTCAACGCGCGCATCGAGAGCATGCTGTTGGAAAGCGGGCTGGCCGGCACCCGCCGCGGCGCCGGCCCCGCCTCCACCGCCAGCCGCTACTTCCACGGCCGCCTGCTGCTGGTCACCGAGAACAGCTACCGCCACCGGCTGTTCAACGGCGACATCGGCATCTGCCTCCGCGACGGCAGCGGCACGCTGATGGCCTGGTTCCCCGGCGACGACCCGCATAACCCGCGGCCGTTCCATCCAGCCGCGCTGCCCGCGCATGACAGCGCCTTCGCGATGACCGTGCACAAGGCCCAGGGCAGCGAGTTCGACGCGGTGTGGCTGGTGCTGCCGGAGCGCTTCAACCGCGTGCTGTCGCGCGAACTGGTCTACACCGGGATGACGCGTGCGCGCAGCGAGCTGCACGTGGCCGGGAGCGCCGATGTCATCGCCGAAGCGCTGGCGCGGCACGCCGGGCGCTGGTCGGGGCTGGCGTGGCGGCTGGGAGCAGGTGCAAGCGTGCCGGCGGCGACGGCCGTGGCGTCCATCGGTGTCGAGGAAGGCATTCAGGCCAGCCTGTTCTGATCACGGCGAACGCCGCATCCGCCCGGCGAACTGTGACGCTTTCCACATAGCGCGGCCCGCGCTAAGGTGCGCCAGGGGAAGGGGGAACGCATGGGACGCGGCCGCAACACCACCTTGGACGATCTTTCCGGCTTGCCGTGGCCGGTCCCGCTGGTATCGGGAATCATCGCCTACTACGCCATCCGCCACGGCGTGCCCGCGTGGATGGCGAACCGTGGTGGCCCGTTCGGCCAGGCATTCGAAGCCCACGGCGATGCCCTCGCGCCCGTAGCGTGGATGGTGCTGGCGTTCTGCACGCTGGCCTCACTGGTTTCATTCTTCCGCGCGCGGCACCGCCGCCGCCTGCTCGATACGCGCGCTGGCCTCGACAGCATCGCCACGCTGGGCTGGCGTGATTTCGAACGTCTCGTTGGCGAGGCATACCGCCGGCAGGGTTACAGCGTGGAGGAAACCGGCCTGGGCGGCGCCGACGGCGGCATCGACCTGATCCTGACGCGCGACGGGCAGCGCACGCTCGTGCAGTGCAAACGCTGGCGGCGCGACAAGGTCACGGTGAACATCGTGCGCGAGATGTACGGCCTGCTCGCACACCACGGCGCGCACCAGGTGCGCATCGCCACCGTCGGCGGCTTCACCCGCGATGCCGCGTACTTCGCTGCCGGCAAACCCATTGAGCTGATCGACGGACAGGCCCTGCTCGCGATGGTTCGCGAGGTCCAGGACGAAGCCCGCTCCGACAGGCCGGCACCCGCACGTACGCCCGCAAGCCGGCTCACACCTGTGGTCGACGCGACAGCGCCCGCGATTGTCGCCATCCCCGACTGCCCGCGCTGCGGCAGCGGGATGGCCAAGCGCACCAACCCTCGCGCCAACACCATGTTCTGGGGCTGCACCTCATTTCCCAGGTGCCGCGGCACGCGATGACCATCGTTGCCAAGCATCGCCGTCCGTTCTTGCTACTCACCAGGCAGAACCCTCAATGCGCTTTCTGATCGTGTTGCTGCTCATCGCCGCCGCGTGGGGCGGCTATCGCCATTTCCATGCGCCCGTGCCCGAGGCGACGCCCACCGCAGCAGCTGCGCCGGCAAGAGCGGATCCCGCGCCTGTAATGCGGACACCGGCCCAACGTTTCAGCTGCGACGGCCGGCAGCACTGCTCGCAAATGCGCTCATGCGAAGAAGCCACGTTCTTCATCCGCAACTGCCCGAACACGAAGATGGACGGCGACGGCGATGGCGTGCCGTGTGAGAGCCAGTGGTGTGGGTAGATTGCAGAAGTGAACCTGACCCGTTCGGGGACCATCCGCAGCGCACGCGAGCAACGCATGCGCAGCGAATCGGCGATCTCATAGGAGCACGTGTCCAACATCATCCGGGGCTCCTGTCAGGAAGGGGGAGTCAATAGGGCAAGCTGATAACACCACCAGTTCAGGGGACTTCCATTGGATAAGAAGGCAATCGCGGCTCTGCGAACCATGCTGCTCAAGCTGCCCGCCACTGGGGAGGATGGGTTTGAAGGACTGCTGGCCATTGTTCTGGCCGAAATTTCGGGGGTACCGTTCCGCCTGTCCGGCAGCGGATCGCAATTCGGCATGGATGGCAAGTCGGCCTACGAGGACGACGCCATCTGCTTCGAGGCGAAACGCTACGATCGCAAGATCCCGAAGAACGAAGTCATTACCAAGATTGCCGAGTTGACGATCGACGGTGGAAGCGGAGTCGATCTGTGGGTACTTGGCGCGACGACGTCCGTCAGTACCCAACTTGCGGACAACGTTCTGGAAATCAGCGAAAGAAACGGGATCAGTACGCTTGTGCTGGACTGGAGCAGGGCGGATCTGCCGGCTCTCGCGGTCGCCCTGGCGATGGCCGCAGAGGTGGCTGCGGAGTTCATCGGCCGCAGCGCGGGAGACGAGCGCGGAGTCCGTGCCAACGTATTGGCATCACTCAAGGCAGTGGAGGACGACGAGCGGTTTGCGAGACATGCCGCGCGCATCCGTGGGTTGCTTCGGGAGCCGACAATCGGCACCTCGCTGGCAGTGCGCAACAATCGCCGCTGGCTCGAGGACGTTTTCGGCAGCCAGCAACGCGCCAAGCGCCATCTCCGGCAACCCTTGGCCCCCGGCGACGCGGCATTGGGCAACCCGTTGCCGAGGGAGTTGCTGGTCTCCGAAATGGGTTCGTTCCTTGCATCCCGGCCAGCCGGAAAAGTTGCCGTCATCGTCGGGGACGAAGGAAACGGCAAGTCGTGGTTGTTCGCACAAAGCTGGTTGTCGCAGGCGGACCGGCCGTTGATGGTGGTGTTCACGGCTGACGAGTTCAGCGATGCTGCGACGGTCAGCGATGTCATCGGCGCGCTGATCGACAAGCTTGTGGCGCAGACTGGCGGCAGGAAATCGGAGTCCGCTGTAACACGGTGGCTCCGGACCTTTAACAGGTGGCGCAAGGCAGAAATGCCCGCCTCGCCGCGGCTGGTGGTCGTGATCGACGGGATGAACCAGCGGCCGCAGCTCGACTGGGGGCGGATCGCCAACGACATGAGCCACGAGTTGGCCAGGTTAGGCGGGCAGCTGGTGCTCACCACGCGCACCGTGCACTACTCGGCGCACGTGAAGCGACGTCTGATCGCGCCCACCTCAGTGATTACCGTGCCGGAGTGGACAGAGACCGAGCGCGACTTGATCCTCGAGGGGCACGGCATACGCGTAGACGAACTGCCCGAGACGGTGGCCACGTCGCTGCGCAATCCCAGACTGCTTGCAATCGCATTGGAACTGCTGCAGGGATCCCACATCAGGCAGCTCGAACAACTCAGCATCAGCCGGTTGCTTTTCGAGCACATGCGCATCTACGGTGAGCGGGACAACCCGGTTCCGCGTCCGGCATACGAGTTCGCACGCGCGCTCAGGGAGCATGCACGTGCGATCCTGGAGAGGGTCGACAGGCAGCAGATTGACGACCTCAAAGTCTTCGACGGCGGTCTGGAAGCGGTATCGGACGGACGATTCTTCGTCCAGCTCGAAGATGATCCGACGCGATACCGGCTAGATGAAAGCGGTCTCACGCTCGCATTGGGGTTCGCGATCGTCGATGAACTGCGCACGGCCAGGCGCAATGGGCGCGACCTGACGGCCACGATCGAGGCGATGATCGAACCAATCGCCTCCCTCGATCGTACCTTCGACGCGGTGCTCGCCGCGCTTACCATTTCCTGCCTTGACGGCGACTGCCCGGTAGAGGTCGGTGCGGCCATCACGTGCGCCTTCGCCGGATTGCAGAACCCCGATGCGGACGAATTCCCGGCGTTCTGTCTGCTGGCCGAAGGCCGGCCGGACGTTTTCATGCAGGCGGCGCGCCAACTGTGTCTGGCCCCCGACAATCCATCCAACTTCGACTGGGTGCGGGCTGCGCTGCACGCCGCCAAGCAGAGGGATTCTGCATGGACGGCGATGATCCCGACCCTGCAATCATGGTTGGGACACTATTCCCTGGCTCCCGAGGCAAGGATGTATTCCATCCGCCCCGGTGACGATGCGGGCAAGGTGGAGGAGGAACGGCGCAAGCGGCAGGCGGGGATCGAGGCCAAGATCGTTGCGCTTTCACCGACCGAGAAGGCGCTGCTGGACGAGCTCACGAGGAACGACGGCGATGTCGATGCCCTTGCGCATCTTGCCCTGGCGCTGATCGCGGGAAAGCCGGTTGCGCCGTTCTCGAGGGCGCTGCTCCACTGGAGCTTCGCCGGTGCGCTGAACATGGGATTCTCCTGTCCCTACGACCAGTTCATCCATCTGGTCCGGTTCAATCGCGTCGACTGGCCGGACGCGCGCGATGCCATAGTGGAGGCGGGCAGTATGTTCGCCGATGCCGGTGTGTCGCGAACCGGCAAGTGGGCGCACGTGAATCTCCTGCGAGCGACAGGAGATCCTGCCGCGGCATTCCAAGAGCAGGCTCTGTTGCTCGAACTGACTGCGGACCGGCCAACATTCGAGGGGTGGCGTCTCGTCGAGAGGTACTGTGCGAGCGACCCTTGCGATCCGGAGAGCCAGAGGCCGGACAACATCATGGAAACGGCGAAGGGGTACGCCGACATCGATGTCGCGAAGATCCGCCTGTTCATGGGGCCATCCGGCGACGATTTGCATTTTGCGGATGCCAGGGCAGGGCTGGCGCGATTCGAGCCGTCGGTGGCAATCGCAAAGCACCGGGAGTTCATCGGCCATGTGATCTCCCGGAAAGGGCTGGCGTTGCGCCAGGGAACTTTTGAGATGGGTCACCACAATGCCCTTCTGACTGCGGCGCAGGCCAAGGAAATGGCGTCTAGCGTGGAGGCTGGGGTTATCGCCAGGGCTGCTGCAGCGCTCAAGGGAAACGAGCCTCATTTCATCGCGCAGTATTTCCTGCTGGCCGCGTTTCCGCTGCTGAGCGCCGACGAGCAGGTCAAGGCCCTGTTGTCGCCGCATGCGGAAGGCAACCCGTTACTTTCCGTTCTATACATCGCCAAGTCGCTCGAGCAGTCAACATATGAAGCGTTGCTGCTGGATGCAATTCGTAGCGGGGACGAGCGCGCATTGGTCGTCGTCCTTGCGTTCGGCGCCCACTCCGACACTCTCCTGTCCGATCGCGTTCTCGATCGCTTCCCCGAACTCATGGGGAGCGAGGTAGAGACGGTCCGCGCGCTCACCTTGTACATGGCCTTGAACGCTGGCGACCAACGCGCGATCGAGTCGGTCGTGAAAAGCGGGTGGTCCGCCAGGAACCTCGACGGCAGGGGCGGCTACGAAGCGTGGTATGGGTCCCATGTGATCCTGGAGGCGGCCAGTCTTGGAATGCTGGCCTGTAGCGATGCGCTTGACCGCATAGCTCCCGAGCTCTATGGCCAGGCTGCGGAGAGGCTCGGCGGCGATACAGGCGCCACGGTTGCGCGGTGTATCGATGCTTCGATCAGGAAAGCGGCCGGCTTCGAACTGGATGTTGCCCTGCCCGTCATCGAGATAAACCAGCGGTGCGAGGACAAGCTCGAACCTGCGCGCTACCACGTCGCGGCGCGGCCGGAAGAACGCAACGACCTGACGAAACTGATGCGCGATGACGAGGACGAGGACGATAGATTCCAGGAGCAGCAACGGCTTTCCCATGCGGCTTTCGACGTCTTCAAGGCGAAGCTCACCGCGGCGGACGCTTTGATTGTCCTGGACGGGTTGCGCTTTAGCGAGTTCAAGAATATTGCCGAAGCGGATAGAGGGCTCGCGGAGGACTGGGCGGACCTGTTTTTGGGGTTGCCGAAGGCTCGTCATGGCGGCATCCACAACCTGGGGCTGCTGCTGGCGCACGCGATCGCCGATTGGAATTCCGATCTGGCGGCGCGGCTGTTCGAAACGCTGCACGTAAGCGAGCCATATGTCAGGAACAGCTTCGGTCGCATTGGACTGCCATTGGCTGGACTGGCCCTTTGGTCCGCTCAGGATCACGCTCTGCTCGACGCCATCCGTAGTCGGCGCCTGGACGGCGCCATCAATGACGACGAACTCGCGCTGGAGGTGCTGACCGCGCTCTGGAGCGGCAAAGAGGCGGCCCTGGAGCGTTACGTCGACGAAAACCTGGAGAGCGGAGAACCGTCCAGAATGGCTCGAGCATTGATGGTGACGGGACTGTCGGGCCAGCGGCAGGCAAATGCGGCCGTGCTGGCGCGGTACAAAGGTACGCCGGGCTTCATTGGAGCTGCGCAGTCCGCGGCTGCGTACGCGTTCGAGCGCCATGAATGGGCGATGCACTGGCACGGGAAAATGCTCGAGGCGGCGACTCCTGAGGACTTCTGGCGCTTCTCGGTGCTGTTTCTTAAGGTCGTCGATGGACGGTTCGATGTCTTTGGCCGGGACGACGGGACTACTTCCGCTCCTTATCGGCTGTTCTGGCCTGCCGTCGAAAGCCAGTTGAAGAACCGCTACCAGCGGGTCCGCTCGGAACGAAAGAAGAAGCTCTTCGGAGAGAAGCCTCCGGAGCGGGAGTTCTTCCCCTGTAACGGTCCATCGCTCGAGTCAAGGTGAACGCATGCCTATCTCCATGGAGTCGCAAGCAGAATTGGTGGACGTGTTTGTCACGATGGAAGCGCAATAAAGGCACGGGCCCCGGTACTAGGGAAGAGCGGAAGGTGGGCGTCCAGATACGAACTGGCAACGCTTTGGTCGGGACGTCCAGCCAGCAACTTGCGCGGATGGTCAAAGCAAGCAAGGACGTGTTGACGACGCTTCCGCCCAAGCGCGACATCGTTGTGAATGGAAGGCGCGCCGACGATCCAGACACCCCGCCTTTGCGGTGGTCGACGGCCTGAGACGCTTGGCATGCGACTGCTGGAGGCTCCCTACCGCGTTCGCAACAACGTCATCCACAGAGGCAAGCGGGACCGTGCGCTTGAGCGCCATGCCGGCCATGCCCGGCACTTACACCACTGACGACGCTGTGCTTCACGTTAACTATCACGGCGAGAGGGGCGACGAGACACCGACCCTCGTCTATGCAGCGAATCGAGCGCTCGGCACTCGGTTCACGGTGACACTGACGGCTCTTGGCCGGGACGGCGTGCAGGGCGCGTTCTCCGGGACGCTCCGGCGCCAGGGCGATGGCTCCGGCCCCGACCTGATAACGGTGTCGAACGGCCGCTTCGCCGCGCTCTACCACCACAGTGAGTCCAGTGCTCGATAGTGCTGCGCCACAGCACGAGGGCCTATGAGACAAGCACCACGTCGCCATAGGCTCGGCAGGCTGCCGTCGTAGTGGCGCCTATGTGCGCAATTCACGCAAGGAAGGAAGGAAAGCGAAACGGCGATACCCGCTCAGCGCTCGTCGCCGCCCTCGCGCAACATCTCCGCCATCCGCGCCTCCGCCTTCGCGTGCAGCGCCCAGAAGTCCTCCACGCCGTCGCCGTGTATGCGGCGCTCCAGCGCGGCCAGGTGCGAGTGCCAGCCGCCGCCGAAGTTGAGCGCATCGCTGCGGCCGCGCAGGCCGGTGTGGGTCAGGACCAGGCGGGTCTGGTCGTTGCCGGCATCGTCGAGTTCGATGGTGACTTCGCCGGCGTCGCCGTTCTCCCAGGTGAAGGCGAGCATATGGGGCGGTTCGCAGCGGGTGATGCGTTCGCTCCAGCTGTGGCCGATGTAGGGGCGGTAGCGCTCCGGCGTGGGCACGTCGTGGTCGGAGAGCTGATCGTGGTCCATGTTCAGGCCGATGCTGCCGCCCACCCGGGCATCGGTGGGCCCGGCCATGAACCAGCGCGCGCGCAGCTCGGGGTCCACCAGGTACTGCCAGACCCTGCCCACGGGTGCATCCAACAGCCGCTCGAAGCGCAGCATGGCAGGCGTGGCCTGGTCGGTGTGCCGGGTGTCAGTCATGGGTGTCCTCCTTGCGGGGTTTGCGGGGTGTACGCGCCGGTGGCGCGGCGTCGTCCTTCAATGCGCGCTCCAGGGCATCGAGGCGGGTGGTCCACAACTGCTGCCACTGGCCCAGCCAGTCGCTGGCGTCCTTCAGCCGTTCCGGCCTGATCCGGCACAGCTGTTGCCGCCCCACCTTGTAGCGTTCGATCAGCCCGGCCTGCGCCAGCACGGCGACATGCTTGGAGGCGCCCGCGAAGCTCATCTCGTGCGGCGCGGCCAGTTCGCCGATGGATTTCTCGCCCAGCATCAGGTCGGCGAGCATCCCCCGACGGGTCGGGTTGGCCAGTGCGGTGAAGGTGCTGTCGAGATCTTGTTCAACCATGAGGTTGAGTGTTGCGCTGCCCCGTAGGCATTGTCAACTGTCTGGTTGAATGTCGTGTCGTTGAAGAAGGCGAGGCGCGTGTAGCGAACGGTCGTGAGGGCCGGCAGCCCCGTTGGTTAGAGCATTCCGACTGCTCAGACACTCACGGCAAAAAGCCGACCGGGAGATGCACGGCCGAGATCGTCTCTCTCTAAACCGAGCCACTGGTGTGAAGACAGCGTAGATTCTTAAATGATTCTAGCCAGATATTTCACGCCGCTTAAGGAGACTGTCGCAGCCTACACGCAAACGTGATTTGACAAGGAGAGTCCCCATCAAACTAACTGTGAAGGGCGCTGTGCTTGCATCAATGCTACTGGCAGGCTGCGCTCATACGACGAAGACCGAGCAAGCGGAAGCACTTCCCTTAGTGCGATTTCCGCCTCCCCAAGAGAATGCAGAAGTTGTCCATCTCACCGCTGCCGCAGTGGGCAAGCTGGTCTATGAACAGGGCTGTTTCAAGCTGCGCGCGCGTGGCCAGCCGCTCCAGACCATCATCTGGCACAGCCACTTCAGCCTTCTCAGCCGAGATGGGAAAACAGGCGTAGTCGACGAGACCAGCGGAGAGTCCGCATTTGCTGGAGACGAAATCCGCATAGGCGGTGGCGTCGTCGACTCGGTCGGCAGCAACGTGGAGAACTACGCGCGCGCACGAGAATGCGGTGCGCCGTACACCTCAGCAAATACCCTACGGAGAGTCAAACCATGAAACGGAAGATATTTGCTGCATCCATTCTTGCGTTGGCATCTGCTGGCATGTCGGTGACCGCATTCGGCCAGGAAGGGGACCCCGTACTGGAGGCGTATGCGGCTGCATACGAGCTGACATACGAAGAGGCGAGGGATCGCTGGTCCTGATGGAATAGCAGAGTTCTCGCGGAGCTGCATGATCAGCTCAAGCGTGATTCGTCTTTTCGCTGGCATGAGGATTGTTCACAAGCCCACTCTCAAACTCATCATCTACGCGAAAGGAAATGCGGTCAGGCTAGCGACCAAGGCTAATGTCGCCATTCCGGTCGAAGCAGTGGATGTGCCGCGATCCCTTGTCGAACTGCAGGCTGCGGCGAACTCGGTGGCAAGCTCTGTACAAGCAATTGGGGCAAGGTTCGAGATCGCTATTGAGCCCGATACCGGCACCATCACCGTCTATACCGAGGACGATGCAGCGGCTAGGAAAACCCTTGGTGAGGCCACCCTCAGGAAGCTTTCTTTCCTCAAGATTGTAAAGGTGGCGGAGCGAGCGGAACCCACCGCAACGTTCCTTGGAGGACAACGCGTCGTGGGGAGCAGAGAATGCACCTCCGGTTTCACCGTATACCGGACATCTAACCCAAGCCAGCGCGGTGTGGTGACAGCGGGGCACTGCGGGACAACCAGCGTCAGGGTGAACAACGTGCTGTTCAGCCAGCCAGCCAGCCGGAGGTACTCGGGCGACTATGACCAGATGTGGTTCACCGCCTCCGGACACACTTGGACGAACACCATCTACACTGGCCAGAGCACTCCCGCCACGATCTCGATTCAGGCGACCTATGATCCTGTTGTTGGAACTCTGCTATGCAAATACGGCAGAGCCTCCGGACAGACGTGTGGGGAGATCACATCTACCAACGCAGGGGTCACTAATCGTGAGAACGGGACGGTCGGATACTATTATCGTGTGCGGAATCTGACACCAAACCAGCCGATGACCATTAACGGCGACAGCGGCGGACCAGTGTTCGGCAGCGCGGGAGTGGCCTTCGGCATCGTTCATGGCCGTGGCAGTGGGCAGTTTGTCAACGACATGTACTTCATGCCGGCTCACCGCTTCTCCGCTATTGGTGCTAGCGTCCTCACTACTCCTTGAGCCGCTGCCGGAGTACTCGGCGGTGTGCCGGTAGGAGTCCGCTCCTTCCGGCACACCGTCTGTCAGTTCCCGTAGTCACGCGGAGGGCTGGGTCAGGCCGGCCGGCACCCTGCCGCGGCAGCCGGTGCGCGTTCGCGTAGGAGCGCCAGGAGATGACGCCTGATCCCAGCAGCGGGACCGTGACAGTGCGCTTCTCCCCGAAAGAGCGGCATCAGGCTGTTCCCAACCTTACTTCGCTGGCCGTCCGGAGGTGACATCGGCGACAAGCGCCGGCGCCACCCGCTGATGAACCGGGAGCAGGATCGGGCGGTGCGACGCACGTTGACGGGCAGGGCAGAACAGGATTCAGTGCGAACGCGCTCGCGTGGCGCGGCGACGCGCGGCCACGCCGGCCCAAAACACGAAGCCGTGGAGCACCGCGGCGCACAGGGCCGCGAGCGTCCAGAACAGGTCGAGCGTCAGCACGACGTTCGCGGCGCCATCCAGGAGCGGCCAGCCCGAGCGCTGGAACCAGGCGCTTCCCGCGCCGAACAGCCGGTGCGCGGCCTGGTCGGTCGACAACGAATGCCAGTCGCCAGACCGGAACACGCCGGCGAAACCCCAGGCGAAGCGGGCCGCCGCGCCCACGGCCAGCGCGCCGCCGATCCACAGCAACGCCTCGCCCACCCAGCGCGCGCGCGACCAAAGCTGCAGCGCGCCGAGCCACCAGGCCAGCGCGATCAGCAGCAGGAGGAACAGCAGCCCCATCAGTGGCGCCCGTCATCGAGGCGCCGGCCGCACGGCGGAATCACACGCCGGCCCGACGCGCATCGATCCCCAGCGCCGGCGAGATCACCCGGACCGCCTCGTCATCCGCCGCCAGCGTCATCCACCCCGCCACCGCATCGGTCCCGGTCTCCCAGGTCCACAGCGTGTAGCCATCGAGCCGCAGCTGGTCGTGGGCAGTTTCCAGCAGTTGGGTCGCCGACACGCTCCCGAGGAAAGCATCGTCAGTCGGATCCTCGACACCCCAGTCGATCGCCAGGTTGAATCGCGCGGCCAGCTCGTTGATGCAATCGATCAGCGCACCGGTCTCGCTCTCGTCGATATGGAAGCCCGACCTCCAGTCGATCACATCCTTCAGTAGCCCGACCACGTCGACGTCAGCGGCATCGCCACCACCCAGCGCATCCTGGAACGCCCCGAACTGCTGCATCGCCGCATCCTCGTCGCCGGGATTGATCACCAGCAGCAGTTGCCAGACCAGCGCCTCGGCGCCGGCCGCGTCCTCGATGTCCGCGCCCCCGGCCTCCTGCGCGTAGTTGTCGTCGGGATCGAAATCGTCGTCGGGCAGGGTCATCGCGGGCGCGCCGTGGCATGGGCGCGCCAGTGTGCCGCATGTCGCGTGGTGGCCGCGGGGGTGCGAATGCCCGCCGCCACCGGAGTCCAGCGCGTCGCTGCGGCCGCGCAGGCCGGTGTGGGTCGGCGCCGGCGCATGGCGGGCCTTGAACCTACCTGCCGAGCCGGAAGCGGCTTCCCGCATGGCGCGTGCGCCACAATGCACGGCCCCCGCACGATCAGGACGTCGCATGGACGTTGAAGCACTCCTCCGCGCAGCCCTCCGCGAAGCCGGCTACGGCCCCGACGCGATCGGTTCGGCGCTGCCGCGCATCATGCGCATCCTGCAGGCGGAGGACGTGCGCATCGAAGCCGGCCGCACCCTGTCGCGCAAGGAACGCGAGTACGTGCGCGTACAGCTCGAGATGGGCGTCGACGTGTCGGAGATCGTCGCCGGCCTCAAGCGCTGACGTCACCAAGCACCACGGCCAGCAGCAGCACGTACGCGGCCACCGCCGCCAGCGCATGGCCGATCACCAGGCCTGCCGGCAGCAGCCGCTTGTTCCACTTGTACCCGAGGCTCAGCACCGCGCCGCCGGCGGCCGCCAGCAGGAACAGCAGCAGTGCCAGCAGCGCCAGTGCCGGGATGCCACCGGCATACCAGGCATAGGCCATCAGGGTGACGCCTGCGCCCGCCAGCAGGCCGTGCAGCATGGCGAGCCAGGCGGGGGGATTGCGACGGCCTCTGAAACGGATGCCGGCCATCACCAGGCCGCCAAGGGCGGCCACGGTGAACAGCACGGCGGCCGCCTGCAGCATGCGCATTGTCTCGTCCGGATTCATGGCATGGCTCCTTTCGCCCTGCGGGTGCAGGCGTAAACGGAAGTCTTGCCCCGTGCGTCATCCGCCGTCGTGAAGGCTGCAACACGGTTGCCGGGACGATGGCGACGCGCGATTCATTGCCGATGGCGAACCATACGACGACGCGCACGGCTTCCGGGTGGATGGACATGGACACCTCGAACTACCAATGGCTGCACCACGAAGGCGAGACGCCCATCAAGGGCTGGGTGCGCGGCGTGCCGCTGGAAGACCAGGCGCGCGCGCAGCTGCGCAATATCGCCAGCCTGCCCTTCGTCGGCCCCTGGGTGGCGGTGATGCCCGACGTGCACCTGGGGATTGGCGCCACCGTGGGTTCGGTGGTGCCGACGCAGGGTGCGATCATTCCCGCCGCGGTTGGCGTGGACATCGGCTGCGGCATGGCCGCGGTGCGCACCACGCTCAACGCACGTGAACTGCCGGATTCGCTGTCGCGCCTGCGCTCGGCGATCGAGCGCGCCGTCCCGGTCGGCAACGGCCCGCACGGCGAACACCGCAAGACCCCCGACAGCATCGAAACGGCGCTCGGTGGATCGGGCCTGTGGCAGCGGCTGCAGCGCATCAAGGCCAGGCACCCGCGCATCCGCCTGGACAAGGTGGAGAAGCAGCTCGGCACGCTCGGCGGCGGCAACCATTTCATCGAGGTCTGCCTGGACGAAAGCGACGCGGTGTGGGTGATGCTGCATTCCGGTTCGCGCGGCACCGGCAACCTGATCGGCAGCTACTTCATCCAGCGTGCGCGCGAGGAACTCGGCAAGCGCGTGCTGGGCTACCACGTGCCCGACAAGGACCTGGCGTTCTTCATGGAAGGCGAGCCGCTGTTCGACGATTACGTCGAAGCCGTGGGCTGGGCGCAGGACTACGCGCGTGCCAACCGCGAGGCGATGATGCAGCGCGTGCTGCACGCGATGCGCGCGGAGCTGCCGAAGTTCAGGCTGCAGGCGATGGCAGTGAACTGCCACCACAACTACGTGCAGAAGGAGACGCACGCAGGGCAGGAGATGTTCGTCACCCGCAAGGGCGCGGTGCGCGCCGGCATGGACGAGCTCGGCATCATCCCCGGCAGCATGGGCGCGAAGAGCTTCATCGTGCGCGGGCTGGGCAATGGCGACAGCTTCGAGAGCTGCAGCCACGGCGCCGGCCGGGTGATGAGCCGCACCGCGGCGCGCAACAGCATCACGCTCAAGCAGCACCGCGAGGCCACCGCGCACGTGGAGTGCCGCAAGGACCAGGCGGTGATCGACGAATCACCGGCCGCGTACAAGGACATCGACGCGGTGATGACCGCGCAGGAGGACCTCGTGGAGGTGGTGCACACGCTGCGGCAGGTGGTGTGCGTCAAGGGTTAGGCGGTCGGATCCGGCACGCCAGGCAGTCCAGGCTCGCCTGCCGCGTGGAAAAGCAGGCCCCACTTCGGCAGGATCGTGCTCGACATCCGAGATCCGAGATCCGAGGTTTGCGATGCTCCGACATCCCGCCTGCCTGCTGCTCACGATCGCCTGCTGCCTCATGCCCGCGCTGGCGCGCGGCTTCGAGGTGCCCGACGTCACCTATCCCGCCATCGCGGAACGCGCCGCGACCACCGAGGCGTTCGCGCCGCCAGGCTGGCGGCTCGAGCACCTCGCGCGCGGCCGGCTGGATGCCGATGACCGGGAGGACGCCCTGCTGGTGCTGCGCATGGACGATCCAGCCAATGTCATCGACAACAGCGGCTTCGGGCCCGATCGCTTCGACACCAATCCGCGCATGCTGGTGGCGGTACTTGCACAGCCCGACGGCAGCTGGCGCCGGGTGATGCACAACCACACGCTGGTGCCGCGGCCGGAGTCGCCGGTGATGGACGATTACCTCGACGACGACCCGGCCCATGCCGTGACCATCCACCCGAACCGGACCTGGTCGGTGGCGCTTCGCAGCTGGGCCAGCGCCGGCACCTGGAGCATGCGCCAGGTGTCGCACACGTTCCGCCTTGAAGGCGACTGCATGCGGCTGGTCGGCTACGACGACATGCATCTGCATCGCGCGAGCGGGGAAACCATGACCACCAGCGTCAACCACCTCACGGGCCGCGCGTGGACCCGGCCCGGAAGCATCGAGGACGACGCGCCCGGCCCGCAGCGCCACACCCGCCTGGCCGCGAACCCGCGCCTGTGCATCGACGAAGTCGGCGACGGCCTGTCGTACCTGCCGGAACTCCTGGACCAGTAGGGCGCACGCTCACGCGCGATCGGCGACCGCGGGACCGGACGTCGCCGTCCGCACTGGCGATCCACGCGCCCTGTCCGGGCACCGTCGCCACCGGCCCCATGCGACACCGCACCTGCAGCCGCCGCGCTGCAGCAGGACCCCGGCGCCTACGCCGGGAACATCCATGCCGGATCCACAGTAGCCACCCGCGGCGGGTGCCATTACGCTGGGTCGCATGCCCAGCCGCGCGCCCGCCCGCGTTCGCTTCGAAGCACGCCTGCAGCGGCCCGCACGGCCGGCGGATGCCGATTGGGCCTTCCTTGTCGTGCCGGGGTCCGCCAGCTCGAAGCTGCCGACCCGCAGCCAGGTCTCGGTGGAGGGCACGCTTGCCGGGGCAGCGTTCCAGGCCACGCTGGAGCCGGACGGGCAGGGCAGCCACTGGCTCAGGGTCGGACCCGCGCTGCTCGGGGCGGCCGTTGCACGGGCGGGTGACACGGTGGCGCTGGACGTTATGCCGGTCACGCAGGAACCCGAGCCCGTTGTACCGCCGGACCTCGATGCCGCCCTCGCGGCGAACCCCGCCGCCAGGGCCACCTGGGACGACATCACCCCGCTCGCCCGCCGCGACTGGATCCAGTGGGTGACGTCGGGCAAGAAGGCCGCGACCCGCGTCAAACGCATCGCCACCGCCTGCGACAAGCTGGCCTCGGGCCAGCGCCGCGCCTGCTGCTTCGACCGCTCCGGCATGTACAGCCGGGGCAATCTCGGGCCGCCCGAGGCCCCGACTGATGCCCACGGCTAACACTCCAGCACGGATCGTGATCGTCGGCGGCGGCGTGGCCGGGCTGGAAATCGCCAGCACGCTGGGGCGGCGCTGGCGCCGCCGCAGCGCTGCGCCATCGATCACGCTGGTGGACCACGAATCGGCGCATGTCTGGAAGCCGATGCTGCACACCATCGCGGCCGGCACCCGCGACATCTCGCAGCAGCAGACCGCCTATCTCGCGCAGGCGCGCGATGCCGGTTTCGTCTACCGGCCAGGCGAGCTGTGCGGGCTGGACCGGTCCGCCCGCGAGATCCTGCTGGCCGCGCAGCACGCGGGCGACGGGCGCCTGCTGGTGCCGGCCAGCCGCGTCGGCTACGACCTGCTGGTGCTGGCGATCGGCAGCGAGGCCAATGATTTCGGCACCCCGGGCGTGGCCGAACACTGCTGGCGGATCGATTCACGGCGCCAGGCCGATGCCTTCGGTCGCGAGATGCGCATCCGGCTGCTGCAATCGACGACCCTGGACGCGCCGCTGCACATCGCGGTGGTTGGCGGTGGCGCGACCGGCGTTGAGCTGTCGGCCGAACTGGTACAGCTGCTGGAGTCGGCCACGGCCTACGGCGCGCCGGACCTCGCCGGGCGGGTCACCATCACCCTGGTCGAAGCCGGGCCGCGGCTGCTTGCCGCGTTTCCGGAGGACATCTCAAGCGCCACCCGCACGCGCCTGGAGTCGATCGGCATCCGCGTGCTGGTTGGCGCCCAGGTGAAAGCGGCCACGGCCGACGCCTTCGTGCTGGCAGACGGCAGCACCCTGCCGGCCACCCTCAAGGTCTGGGCCGCCGGGGTGAAGGGGCCGGACTTCCTCGCCGACTTCGATGGTCTCGAGGCCAGCCGCAGCAACCAGCTGGTGGTGCGCCCGACGTTGCAGACCACCCGCGATGACGCCATCTACGCACTCGGCGATTGCGCGGCGCTCACCCTGCCCGGCGCCGAGCGCCCGCTACCGCCCACCGCACAGGTCGCCCACCAGCAGGCGCGCTACCTGATCGACGCGTTGCCGCGCGCGCTGCAGGGCAGGCCGGTACCGGACTTCCGCTACCGCGACCTCGGCGCGCTGGTGTCGCTGGGCGACTACGACGCCTTCGGTTCGCTCGGCCAGTTCGGCCTGTTCAACGGCCTCACCTTCCGCGGCAAGCTCGCCCAGCTCAGCCACGTGATGCTCTACCGCAGCCACCAGGCCCGCATCCACGGCTTCTGGCGCGGCGGCCTCCTGTGGCTGGTCGACCGCCTCAACTCACGCGTGCGGGCGTCGATCCGGCTGGATTGATACAACGCGGGGTGGCGTCCGCACGGCGCCCGCCGCGCCTGGGTACAGGCGCGTGCCCGCCTGCGAGGTCGTCGCTGTCACCGGTACGCCCCCGGCCCGCGCCAGAGCATTTCGCCGCGGCGGTAGACGCCGTGCATGGTGATGACCTCGCGGGCGTCGCCGATGCTGGCGAGTTCGGGGTCGTCGGGGGATAGCAGGCGGCAGGGGCCGGATTCGCGGCGCAGGGCGGTTTCCAGCGGGCAGACCATGCGCTGGCGGGTGCCGGGCAGGGGGAAGAAGACTTCGGTCATGCCGGCGTCGCGCCAGGCGCGCAGGCGGGTTTCGCTGCGCAGGTCGTAGGTCACCTGGTAGCCGCCGGCTTCCAGACTGGGCCCGCTGGAGGAGTCGTGGCCACGGCCGCGGCCGGCGGCGACGTTGCGTCCCCTGCCGGCGTTCACTGGCGCGGTTTCCCGCGGCAGCATGCCCGGCGGCTGGCCCCAGGTGTGCTGGCGTTGTTGCGGCGCGGGTGGACTGGTGGCGGCACCGGCGACCGGCGCGGGTGCCGGCGGTGTCGGCTCCGGAACCGGCATCGGGGCCAATGCTTCAGTGATGGACGGAGCCTGCGTGTCGGCGTCCGGCGGACGCGCGTCGTCGGCGCGGGCGACCTCGGTGGTGCGCACGCGTGAGGGCGCGGCGCGGGCAGGTGCGCGCGGCCGCGGGGGTGGCGGGCTCGCGTGTGGCGCCTGCACCGGTTGCGGCGGCGTCAGGCCGACGAAATCCACCACCATCGGGCTGCCGGCTTCGGCGCCCTGTGGGTCGTTCGGGGTCATCGGCGTGCTGGACAGCAGCAGCCACGCAAGCCACAGGTGAAGTCCCACGGTGGCCAGCACCGCGATCGGGCGCTGCACGCGATCGCTGCGGGATGGATGGCCGTTCGCGGCCCGCGTCGACGCCCTGCTCATGCAGCCATGGTGGCGTCGGGATGGCGGGCCTTCATGCGGTGGGCAGCGTGCGTTCGACGGAGCCGCATCCTACCGCGCGCAGTCGCGCTTTCCGCGGCACGCCGATGTGAGACGCGGCCACACGAGGGCAGCGGACGATCGATCGTGCTGGCGCCGCGGCGCGGCGATCACCGGGACCGGAGACGCCAATTGGCCGACAGCACGAAGCCGCCCTCGGGCGGCTTCGCGGAAGAAGGTGCCAGCCCTGCGGGGGAGCAGACCGCAGGGCTGGCGGACCGCCGCCGGCACTGGAGAACCGGACGACGGCGTGGGGACTCAGCGGCGCGCCTGCGCGTGCACTTCGCCGGTATTGCCGGCACGCATCAGCGGCATGATCTGCCACAGCGCCGACAGGCCGACCAGGGTGTAGACGACGCGTGCGAGCAGCGCGTCCTGGCCGCCGAAGATCGCGGCAACGAGATCGAACTGGGCCGCGCCCACCAGGCCCCAGTTGATGCCGCCGACGATCACCAGCACCAGCGTCACGATGTTGATTGCTTTCATGGTCTGTCTCCTTGCGGGTAGGGAAGCGCGCGCGCTCAGCGCGGCATCAGCACCTTGTCGACGACGTGGATCACGCCATTGCTGGCCATCACGTCGGCGCTGACCACATTCGCGTTGCCGACCATGACGCGTTCGCCGTTGGTGCGGATGGCCACATCGGCGCCGTTGACGGTGGTGGCGCTGTCCATGTTGGCCACCTGCGCGGCCGGCACCCGGCCCTGCACCACGTGATAGGTCAGCAGCGCGACCAGCTGCGCCTTGTTTTCGGGCTTGAGCAGGTTGTCGACGGTACCCGCCGGCAGCGCCGCAAACGCCGCATCGGTCGGGGCGAACACCGTGAACGGACCGGCACCCTTGAGCGTATCGACCAGGCCGGCGGCATCGAGCGCGGCGGCCAGGGTCTTGAACTGGCCGGCGGCGACGGCGGTGTCGACGATATCGGCGGAGGCGCGGGTGGCCGGCGAGGCGGTTCCGGTCGACGGCTGGGCTGCGAATGCCGCCGGGGCGGCCAGGCACAGCGCGAGCGCCAGGGCGAGGGATCGGAGGGACGGGTTGATGCGGTTCATGGGAAAGCTCCTGTTGGTTGACAGGGCCCATCCTCGCCGTGGCGCCGTTAATCGGTTGTCCAGCACGGAATTGTACGAAGCCTGTACATTGCAGGTCATGTTTCCGGTCAAGGCCACTGCCGAGCTCACCGGGCTGACGCCCGAGACCCTGCGCGCCTGGGAGCGGCGCCATGCCGCCGTGGTCCCACATCGCGACGACGCCGGCCGGCGCCTGTACGACGCGGCGATGGTGGATCGCCTCTGCCATCTGCATCGCCTGACCACCCGCGGCCATCCGATCCGCGACCTGGCCGCGCTCGACGATGCCGCCCTCGAGCGCCTTGCCGAGGAGAGCCGCGATACCGGCTACGGCGGGCTGGATGCGCTGCCCGGGCGCATGCTCGATGCGATCGCCGACTACCGCATCGACGAGTTCGATCGCGACCTGTCGGTGTCGATCGCGACGCTGCCGGTCGCGGTGCTGGTGGCGCGCGTGGTGTCGCCGCTGCTGCGCGAGGTCGGCGTGCGCTGGGCGGACGGGCGGCTGGCGATCGCCCAGGAACGGCTGGTCAGCAGCCTGCTGCGTGCGCGGCTGATGTCGGTGCTGACCCAGCAGCCCGGTGCGGTGCGGCCGCGGGTGCTGTTCGCCACCCTGTCCGGCGAACCGCACGAGCTCGGCCTGCTCGGCGCGGCACTGCACGCGCACGATGCCGGCGCGTCGGTGCTGTACCTGGGCACGGGGCTGCCGGCGGTGGAACTGGCCACGGTGGCCGCCCGCCTCGAGGCCTCGGCGGTGGCGGTGAGTTCCATCGACCCCGGCCACGCACCGCAGGCGCTGGCCGAACTGCGCGCGCTGGATGCGGCACTCGCCCCGCACGTGCCGGTGTGGCTGGGCGGCGCCAATGCGCGCTACCTCGCCGAGGCGGTGGGGGTCGAACGCGTCCAGGCTGTCATCGACCCCGGCGCACTGACGGCGCTGATCCGGCGTCGGGCCGCGGCGAGGCGCACCTCGCGCTGACTGACCGGATCCTCCCTTGGCGCGGCCAGCAGACCTTCGGCCGCCGTCCGCAGTCAACCCTCGGTGGTTTGCGTGGGCGGCGCTGCGAGCGCGTGAGACGGCATTTCCGGCGGGGCGAGGCGGGGCGCCGGCGTATGCGCATGTTGCTGAGTTTGCTGGAGCGCGCTGAACTCGGACGTTCGCTGCTCCACCTGGTCGCGGTAGGCACGCGCCTCGGTGAGGAGATAGTCGGTCGTGGCGATGTCCAGGTCGATCGAAGTCGTATAGCGCGGCTCACGGGGGCCGAAACTTACGCTGTGCATGCGCGCCACGCGGGCCGCCAGCCGTCCGGATTTCACATTCAGAGCGTTGTCGGTGTACGTACCGCCGCCCAGTGTTGTGTTGCCTTGGGTGCGCCGGATCTGCGCGAACTCGGCATCGACCATGACCTCATAAACCAAGGAGTGGAAGTCTGCGCGTTTCCACAGCTTGTGAGCCGAGAGCATGCAGAAATGCGCCGACGACAACAGTCCGACTCCCATGGCCAAGAGGCTGTATCCGCCGGCTGTCCCGTAGCGCACGAAAACCGCGCATGAAGCGAGTCCGAGCAGCAGGCCGAGCATGTCCAAGACGACGAGTGGGCGAGTCGGGGCCTCGCGCCACGCCTGACGGAATACGTGTGCCAGCGAGCCGGTACCCGCCGTGGCAAGCAGAGGACGCGTCTCGTAGATGAAACGACCATGCAGACTGCCTTCTTCGCTACCGTCGACGCGGAACGAGCGGTGATGGCATGTTTTGGGATCCGGTACGTGGCGCTCGAGATGCGTCAACACGCCGTCAGTGCGGTCTGGCACGCGGAAGCTGCTATCCCAGCGTCGCTTCACCGTCGACTGGGACAGTTCCCGCGTCTGTCGTGACAGAGCAAGGAAGAACAATGCGCTGCCGGCAAGTGCCGGCACGAGGACGGCCAGGGTGGGCAATGCGAGGGATGACAGGGCTGCTGGCGCCGGCGGCAGTACGCCTTGGCTGACCAGCAAAGCGAGACTGGTGGGCCCCAACACAGCGATCGCCAGCAATGCGATGGTCTTGCCCAAGCTGGGCACGGACGTCAGCTGGGGCTCAGACGCAGCCCCCATCGCTGCTCGAGCCGCTTCGTGTGGCCTCACTACCGCAATGGCGAACACGAAGAACACCATCGCCATGTAAGGCAACACGCTCGCATCGGCCATCACCCACGCCAAGGCGAAGCCGATGAGGAGTACCGACAGGTTGACCGCACGCAACGCCTGCACATAGGCATGAAATCGCACGGGTGGCGGCGCCATCTCCAGACGGGGAGAGATGACCGCGAGAAGTCCGCCAATGGCGCCGGAATAGCCGGCGCCGGGCCGCACTCCTTCATCCAGAAGTGTGGACAGATAATCTCGCGTGGCCTGCTTTCCGTTGACCACCGGACCCGGATGGGTCACGTCATCGTCGTTGAAGCGGAACGCCCAGAAGCGCATCGACCGGGCCACGTTGAGACCACCGATCAGCAACAGGGTGACTGCGATCCCGAACTGACGGGCCACGTCAAACGTGAACGAGTCGTCGCGCAAGGTGACCTGCGCCAGGTAAAGCATTGCCAGTCCAGCAAGTCCGAACGCGGCGCCTGCCGCGAAATGGAACGTGTTCGCGATTCTGATGTTGCTAACGCGGTTATCCGCGGGCGCGGACAACTCGAACTGGGTATTCATGGCAGCCCCCTTTGTGCTCTCGTTCGCGGCCTGACGGCAACGCGATGACATCCCTGATGCGCCCGCTGATGCAGACGACGGCCCTCCTGTGCGTATCGGCCGCTGCGAACGACTCTTGAGCGTCATCGCACGATCCCGGCGCTGGAACGTCAGGCGGGGGTTATCGCGTAACGCTCCATCAGCTTCACCGCCGCCGCGGTGCCGTCCTCGTCGCGCATGCGCGTGCCCAGTCCCGTCGCGCGCTGGCGGGCGTCGGTGCTTTCCGCATGTTCGAGCGCGGCGGCCAGCCGGTCCGCGGTGATGGTGCGGCCGCGCAGGGTGTGGCGCATCACCCCGAGTGCGCACAGGCGCTGGTTCCAGAAGAACTGGTCGCCGGCGAACGGCACGATCACCGAGGGGATGCCGGCCCGGGTCGCGGAATGGGTGGTGCCGGAGCCGCCGTGGTGGATCGCCAGCGCGCAGCGCGGCAGCAGCCAGTCATGCGGCACATGGCCGACCGGATGGAAGTTCGCAGGCAGTGCGCTGGCGTCGATGCCGCTCCAGCCCGCGGAAAACAGCGCACGTCGACTGCCCACCGCGCCCACCACCGCCCGCAGCAGGCGCGCGTTGTCGAAGCCGCCCATGCTGCCGAAGCCGACGTAGACCGGTGGCTCGCCGGCGTCGAGGTATTCGACCAGCCCGGGCGGAGGCACCCACCCCGGCACGGGCGGCACCCACTGGCCGCAGACGTGGGTATCGAGCGGCCAGTCGGCGGGCGGCGGCAGCAGCGCCGGCGAGATGCCGTAGAGCATCGGGTAGGCGGTATGCAGGCCGCGCCGGGGCGGCAGCCCGGCGCGCCGGCGCGCCCGGTTGGTGGCGGGGCGGAACAGCCGCCAGCTGGCATGCCCGAACAGCCAGTGGCTGGCGCGGTTGAGCGCGCGTGGCACCGGCAGCGGCAGGAACGGTGACGCGAACTCGCCGGTGGGCGAGAGCGGGATCAGCATCGCGCCGATCGCCGGCACCCGCAGCACATCCGCGGCGGCCTGGCCGACGAATACCGTCAGCCCGGACACGATCACCGCATCGCAACCGCGACCCAGCGCGATCGCCTGCTGCAGCCAGGCATCGGTGTGCTGGATGGTCAGCCGTGCGAGGTTGGTGGTGATCCGGCGCATGGCGCCGTCGGCGGCGATGGTGGCGCGGATGTCGCCGGCCAGCGCCGTCGACGGCAGGCCCAGTGTCCGGGCGATGCCGAGGGTGGCGGCGTCGGCCAGCAGGTGCACGTCGTGTCCGGCCTGCATCAGCGCATGGCCCAGCGCCGCCAGCGGCCGGGTGTCGCCCTCGGTGCCGCATGTGAGGATCAGCAGCCGCATGCAGCGATGTCGCCCGGGTGCGCGTGCATGGCCAAGGGGCGCGCAATGCCACGCCGCGCAGACGCCGACCGCTGCATCGCCTATTTCCGGGTGACGAAGGTGATCTGCCCTTCGCTTTCGACATAGGCGCATTTGACCTGCGAGAGGTCGTCGATGTCGTTCTGGCGCAGGTGGCTTTCCAGCTCGTCCTCGGTGACGAATTCGCGGCGCATGTTGCGGCGCTGGATCCTGCCGTCCAGCACGATCGGGATCGGCGGCGAGGAGACCAGCCTCTCCATCCACGGCACCCGGTAGCTGAGGAAATTCACGCTGAAGTTGAGCACCATCACCGTGGTGATCACGAACAGCCCATCGCCCAGCGAGGTGTAGTCGCCCAGTGCGTGGGTCGCGGCCTCGGTCATCAGCAGGATCAGCACCAGGTCCATGGTGGCGAGCTCGCCACCGGTGCGCCGCGGCATCACCCGCAGCAGCAACAGGATGGCGAAATACAGCACGCCGCCGCGCACGAGCAGTTCGAGCAGCGGCGTGTCCAGCGCCCAGATGCTGCCCCAGTCGTCAGGGAGGAGTTCCATGCGGTGGATGCTGGAACGGTGTCCGCACGGGTTGCGTGAAGGCGCGGGCCGCGGCAACCGGGACTTTTGTCCCGCGCCGGCGGCCCCGGTCACCGCTAAGGTCGATGGTTTGCCCCAGCCGGACCCGCCGCATGACCCGAAACATCCTCGCCCTCGCGCTGGCCTGCGCGCTCGCCTCCACTCCGGTGCTCGCGCAGCAGCCGCACCCGCAGCCGACGCCGGCACCCGATGCGCAGGCCGATGACCAGGCGCGCGACGAGCGCCGTGATCCCAATGTCGAGCTGGAGCAGGACGCCCTCGATGCGGCAGGCACGGACCATGCCCAGGCGCCGCTTGCCAGTGCGCGCGGCCTGCGTGACGACGCCGAAGCCGGCGATGCGGCGAAGTGGGATGTCGAAAGCGTGCAGGGCGCCGCCAGGACCGTGCGCTTCGAGACCGACGAAGGCACCTGGATGGACGTCGATGTCTCGCCCGACGGCCGCGAGCTGGTGTTCTCGCTGCTGGGTGACCTCTACCGCATGCCCGTCGCCGGTGGACGTGCCACCCGCATCAGCTCCGGCCGCGCCTGGGACATCCAGCCGCGCTGGTCGCCGGACGGCACGCGCATCGCGTTCACCTCGGACCGCAGCGGCGGCAACAACATCTGGACGATCGCCGCCGACGGCAGCGACCCGCGCCAGGTCAGCACCGAGACCTTCCGCCTGCTCAACAACCCGGCGTGGACGCCGGACGGGCAGTACATCGTCGCCCGCAAGCACTTCACCGCGACGCGCTCGCTGGGCGCCGGAGAGTTGTGGATGTTCCATGCCGCCGGCACCAGCACCGGCATGCAGCTGGTGGAGAAACCCAACGACCAGCAGGACATCGGCGAACCGGCGGTCTCGCCCGACGGACGCTACGTGTACTACTCGCAGGATGTGAGCCCCGGTCCGGAGTTCCAGTACAACCGCGACCCGCACGGGGTGATCTACGCGATCAAGCGTTTCGACCGCCAGACCGGCAGCACCGACACCGTGGTGGCAACGCCCGGCGGCGCCGTGCGCCCGCAGGTGTCGCCCGACGGAAAGACACTGGCGTTCGTGAAGCGCGTGCGCGATGCCAGCGTGCTGCACCGCCTCGACATCGCCAGCGGCGAGGTGCGCCCGGTGTGGGATGGCCTGAGCCATGACCAGCAGGAGGCGTGGTCGATCTTCGGCCCGTACTCCGGCTTCAACTGGATGCCCGACTCGAAGAGCGTGGTGATCTGGGCGCAGGGCGGGCTGTGGCGCATCGACATGGCCAGTGGCGACGCCACCAGGATCCCGTTCACCGCGCAGGTGGAACAGGTGGTGGCGGAGCCGCTGCGCTTCACGCAGACGCTGCCGGAAGGTGACTTCGCCCCACGGATGATCCGCGACGTCGCCACCTCCGCCGACGGCGGCACGCTGGTGTTCCATGCGCTCGGCCAGCTGTGGCGCAAGCCGCTGCCGGGCGGCACCCCGCGGCGGCTCACCGCCAGCCGCGACGTGTACGAATACCAGCCGAGCTTCAGCGCCGACGGCCGCCAGCTGCTCTACACCACCTGGTCGGATGCCGGCCTGGGTGCGATCCACGTGCGTGCTGCCGGCGGCACCGCGGCCGGCCGCAAGCTCACCACCCAGCCGGGCTTCTACTACCACCCGCGCTTCTCGCCCGATGGCCGCCACGTGGTCTATGCCCGCAGCGGCGGTGGCGGCCTGACCGGCAGCCTGTGGTCGGGCGACCGCGGCATCTACGTGGTGCCGGCGGCGGGTGGCGAGCCGGTGCGCGTGGCCGAGTCCGGCCAGGCCCCGCAGTTCAACCATGACGGCAGCCGCGTGCTCTACCTCAGCGGTGGCGGCATGGAAAAGAAGCTGATGTCCGTCGGCCTGCACGGCGAGGACCCGCGCGAGGTGTTCGACCTCAAGTACGTGGACTCGGTGCAGCTCAGCCCCGACGGCAAGTGGGTCGCCTTCAGCGAACTGTTCAACGCCTACGTGGCGCCGATGCCACAGACCGGCCGGGTGATCACCCTCGAGCGCGAGACCAGGGCGCTGCCGGTGCGCCAGGTGAGTGCCGATGTCGGCAGCTACCTGCACTGGGCGGCGGATTCGCAGTCGCTGCACTGGATGGTCGGCGACCGCTACCACTCGCGCCGGCTCGACGAGACCTTTGCATTCCTGCCGGGTGCACCGCAGGAGATCGCCACGCCCGCGCCCGGCGGTGGCATTGCGGTGGGCCTCGAGGCGCCGGTGCATGCGCCGCGCGAGGTGGTGGCGTTCACCAATGCGCGCATCGTCACCATGCGCAACGCCGAGGACCAGCAGGAAGTGATCGAGAACGGCACCATCGTGCTCGAGGGCAACACCATCCGCGCGGTGGGCGCGCGCGGCAGCATCGAGGTGCCGGCCGGCGCGCGGGTGATCGATGCCAGCGGCAAGACGATCATGCCCGGCATCATCGACGTGCACGCGCACGCGTCGCACTTCGGCCAGGGCGTGGTGCCGCAGCAGAACTGGGCGTACTACACCAACCTCGCCTTCGGCGTGACCACGCTGCATGACCCGTCGGCCACGAGCGAGTTCGTGTTCTCGCAGGCGGAGCTGGTGCAGGCCGGGCGCATGGTCGGCCCGCGCATCTTCTCCACCGGCACCATCCTCTACGGCGCCGATGGCGGCTACAAGGCGGAGATCGATTCGCTCGACGACGCGCGCAGCCACCTGCGTCGCATGCAGGCGCATGGCGCGTTCTCGGTGAAGAGCTACAACCAGCCGCGCCGCGACCAGCGCCAGCAGGTCAACCAGGCCGCGCGCGAGCTCGGCATGCTGGTGGTCGAGGAGGGCGGTTCCACCTTCCACCACAACATGACGATGATCCTCGACGGCGCCACCGGCATCGAGCACAACCTGCCGATCGCGCCGCTCTACGGCGACGTGGTGAACCTGTGGAAGGAAACCGACGTGCGCAACACGCCGACGCTGGTGGTGAGCTACGGCGGGCTGTCGGGCGAGTACTGGTTCTATGCCCGCGACAACGTGTGGGAAGACCCCAAGCTCAACCGCTTCTTCCCGCGCGAAACGTTGGATGCGCGTTCGATCCGCCGCGAGATCGCACCGGACTGGGACTACCACCACATCGAGGTGGCGAAGGCGCTCAAGGGCCTGCGCGATGCCGGGGTCAAGGTGCAGGTCGGCGGTCATGGCCAGCTGCAGGGCCTGGCCACCCACTGGGAGATCTGGATGCTGCCGCAGGGCGGCTTCAGCAACTTCGAGGCGTTGCGCGCGGCCACCATCGACGGCGCCGACTACATCGGCATGGCGGCGCAGCTGGGCTCGCTGGAAGCCGGCAAGCGCGCCGACCTGGTGGTGCTCGACGGCAATCCGCTGGACAACATCCGCCACACCGCCGATACCCGCTACGTGATGGTGGATGGCCGCCTGTTCGACGTCGCCGCCGACATGGCCGAGATCGGCAACCAGGCGGTGCCGGCGCCGACGTTCTACTGGCAGCACCACCGCCAGGGCCAGACCTTCGGCGAAGCCTTCGGCCCGACCGCGGTCTGCCACGGCGTGCACTGAGGGAAAGCGCCCTCACCCGCCCCTGCCGGGGCACCCTCTCCCGCCTGCGGGCGAGGGGGTGTGCTGCGCACCCCTCATGTTGCGACGGAACGCCTCCACCCACGCCTGTATCTGCAGCCCTCCCGCGCCGTGACCCCTCTCCCCGCCTGCGGGAGAGGGTGCCCGCAGGGGCGGGTGAGGGTGCTCCCCGATCCCGTGCTGCCGCGTCCGGCGCGATGCAGCGGAACTCGAGCGAGGGCGCTCTCTTGGAGCGCGACGAGGACCGTCCGGGTATGGGACGGGAACGGGTGCCCGTACAGCACGAATGCCATCAGTCGCTTCCGAGGCCGGCGCGCGCCGCCTCGATGGCGGCGATGTCGATCTTCCGCATCGTCATCATCGCCTCCATCACGCGGCGGGCCGCGTCGCGGTCGGGGTCGGCCATCGCCTCCATCAGCACGCGCGGGGTGATCTGCCACGAGAAGCCCCAGCGGTCCCTGCACCAGCCGCATTCGCTGGCCTGGCCGCCGTTGCCGATGATCGCGTCCCAGTAACGGTCGGTCTCGCCCTGGTCGTCGGTCAGCACCTGGAAGCTCACCGCCTCGTTGGGCGTGAAGTGCGGGCCGCCGTTGAGGCCGAGGAAGCGACGGCCGAGCACGGTGAAATCCACCGTGAGCTCCTGGCCCTGGCTGCCGTCGGGGTAGTCGGCAGGGGCGGCCACGACGCGGTCGACATGGCTGTCGGGAAACAGCGAGGCGTAGAACTCCGCGGCATGGCGTGCCTGGCGGTTGTCGAACCACAGGCAGGGGACGAGTCCGGTCATGGCAGGTGCTCCGTGTGTGCGGCGCGCGGCCCCACCAGGCCGAAACGCGCGCCCTGCGGGTCGCGGGCCACCAGCGCGTACTGGCCGCCGGGGATTTCCTGTGGTTCCTGCAGCACCTCGCCGCCGGCGGCCAGCAGCCGGCGCTGCGCCTGGTCGATGTCGGCGGCGTGGATATAGAACAGCCAGCCCGGTTCGCTGCCCGGCACCGGGCCCATCACCGCGCCGAAGCAGTTGCCGGCCGCGTGCAGGAAGCGGTACTCGCCGAGCCCGCCCATCGGCATCCCGCCGTCCTGGCGCCAGCCCAGGGCAGTGGCGTAGAAGCCGATCGCGGCATCGGGGTCGGGCGTGGTGAGTTCGCACCAGACCACGTGGCCGAGGGCGCGGTCGTCGGTCTGGCCCATGCATTGCCGGAATGCGGTGCTGGTCGCATCGCTTTCGCCGCGCATGACGTACAGCGCGATGCCCTGCGGGTCGCTCACCATCGCCATGCGCCCGATGCCGTCCAGCATCAACGGCGGCATCTGGATGGCACCGCCGGCCTCGGCGAACGTGCGCGCGCTGGCGTCGACATCGTCCACCGCCACGTAGCCCAGCCAGACCGGGCCGCTGCCCATGTCCGCCGGCATCCGCATCAGCCCGCCGACCTGGTCGTCGCCGGCGTGCAGCAGGCGGTAGTCGACATCGGGCATGCCGCTGGGCCGGGCGGTCCAGCCGAGCACGTCGCCATAGAAGGCCTGTGCGGCGTCGGCATCACGGGTCAGCAGTTCGAACCAGATCCATTCGCCGTGGGAATTGGACATCGGTGCTACCTCGCTGGATGGGTGCGTCGGGGCCTATGCGGCGGTGGGTTCGGCCTGGAAGTCCGCCAGTTGCGCGTGCAGCGCGGCGGCGAACGCCGGACGCGCGATGCCGCGCTGCAGGTACGCGGCCAGGGCCGGGCGATGGTCGAGCAGGCCGGTCTCGCCCACTTCGCGCAGCACCGTGACCATGGCGATGTCGGCGATGCTGAAGCCCCCCGCCAGCCAGTCGCGGTCGCCCAGCGCGGCTTCAAGGCGATCCAGGCGCTGGCCCGCTTCGGCCAGCAGGCCCGGACGGCGCAGCACGGCCCAGGGTTCGTCCCGGCAGAAGATCTCGACGTTGGCGATCTCCATGAACACCGGCTCGATCGAGTTGAAGGCGGCGAACAACCAGCACAGCACGCGCGCACGGCCTTCGCGGTCGCGCGGCAGCAGGCGGGTGTCGCGTTCGCCCAGATGCAGCAGGATGGCGCCGCTTTCGAACAGGGTCAGCGCGTCGTCCTCGAGCACCGGCACCTGGCCCCAGGGCTGCTCGCGGAAATACCAGTCCGGGCGCTCGGTGGCGCTGATCAGGCGCGTGGCGTAGGGCAGGCCGAGTTCCTCGCAGGCCCAGCGCGGACGCAGGTCGCGGACGAATCCGCGCGCGAAGCGGGGCACCCATTCGAATGCGGTGATGCGCAGGGCTGCGTTCTGGTCGACCGGCATGCGCTTGATCCCTATGGTGTCCCCAGCGGGGGAAGTCCCTGGCGGTACGGCGGGTGGAACGGAGCGGGCCACCGGGCCGTGGCCGATCCTATGCGCATCAGGTTATAAAAAACAACCATGAAGTCAGAAAAAATCACCTTGCCCGACGAAAGCGCCCCGAAGCGCTGGTACCAGGACGCCTGCGGTGCCGCGCTGGCGCTGGAATTCGTCGGCGAGCGCTGGGCGTTGCTGGTGATCCGCGAGCTGATGCTGGGCCCGCGCCGCTTCTCCGAGCTGCGCGCCGACCTCCCCGGCCTCAGCGCCAATGTGCTCACCCAGCGCCTGGATGGGCTGGAGCGTTCCGGGGTGGTGCAGCGGCGGCGGCTGCCGCCACCGGCGGCGGTGCAGGTGTACGAGCTCACCGACTGGGGCCGGGAGGCGGAGCCGATCTTCCACGCCCTGGGCCGTTGGGCGCTGCGCTCGCCGAGCCACGACCCTGCCCTGCCACTGTCGCCGGTGTCGGCGATGCTGTCGCTGCGCATTATGCTGCGCGCGGCCCGCGAGCCGCTGTCGATGACGCTGCGGTTCCGCTTTCCCGCCGCGGTATTCACCGGCCACCTCTCGCCCACGGGTCTGGAGATCGAACGTGGCGACGGCGCCGGGGCGGACGTGGTGTTCGACACCGATACCGGCACCTTCATCGGCCTGGTCCATGGCAAACGTCCGTTCGGGGCCGCCGAGGCCGAGGGCCGGTTGCGGCTGGAAGGCGATCGCGCGCTGGCGCAGCGTTTCATCGACTGCTTCGCATTGCCGCCGAAACTGCCGGCACCCGCGGACTGAGGCGGGGTTCGGGTGCCGCCGCGCGCGCTGGTGCACTATCGGGCCTGCTCCCGTCAGCGGATGAACCCGATGCAGCAGCGCGTCACCGGTGTGATCATCGCCAGTCTGGCGCTGGCCGCGTGCGCGGCCACGCCGACGTCATCGACCGGCGCGGCCGCGCCTGCCGGCGGCATCAGCAGCGACAACCTCGCCGCGCACCTGCGGGTGCTCGCGTCAGATGAGTTCGAGGGCCGCGCCCCGGCAACGCCCGGCGAGGACAGGACCGTCGCCTGGATCAGCGCGCAGTTCGCCGCGGTCGGGCTGGAACCCGCCGGTGAGGGTGGCGGCTGGACCCAGGCGGTGACGCTGGAACGCACCGCGATCACCGGCCCGGCACGCGCGGCCTTCACGGTCGCGGGCACCCGCCGCGAACTCGCCAACGGCGACGACATCGCGCTGGAAACCCTGCATCCGGATGGCGACGTCGACCTGCGCGATGTGCCGCTGGTGTTCGCGGGCTACGGCATCAGCGCGCCCGAACTCGACTGGGACGACTACGCCGGCCTCGACGTGCGCGGCAAGGTGGTGGTGGTGCTGGTCAACGATCCGGACTTCGAGACCGCGCCGGGCCGTTTCGGCGGCCGCGCGATGACCTGGTACGGGCGCTGGGCCTACAAATACCTCGAGGCGGCGAAGCGCGGCGCGTCCGGCGTGCTGATCGTGCACGAGACCGAACCGGCGGCGTATCCATGGGCGACGGTGCGCAACGGTCGCGCGGCGCCGCAGTTCGACATCGTGCGCGCCGATGCCGCCGGCCACCATCTGAAGGTGCGCGGCTGGATCCAGCGCGCCACCGCCGAACGCCTGTTCGCCGATGCCGGCGTGTCCTTCGATGACGCCAAGGGCGCCGCGCAGCGGCAGGACTTCCGCGCGCACGCGCTGGGCGATGCGACGTTCTCGGCCGCGTTCGATGTCGAGCGCAGCCGCATCACCAGCCGCAACGTCGCCGGCCTGCTGCGCGGGGCGCAGCGCCCGGACGAGACCGTGATCGTGTCCGGCCACTGGGACAGCTTCGGCATCGGCACACCGGACGCCAGCGGCGACGCGATCATCAATGGCGCGGTCGACAACGCCACCGCGATCGCCTCGATGATCGAGATCGCGCGGGTACTGGGCGACGGGCCGTCGCCCGCGCGCAGCGTGCTGTTCCTGGTGCTGACCGCGGAGGAAAGCGGGCTGCTCGGCGCGACGTACTACGCGGCCAATCCACTGCGTCCGCTGGCGACCACCGCCGCTGCGATCAACATGGAAATGTGGAGCCCGGACGGGCCGACCCGCGATATCTCGAGCTGGGGACTGGGGCGGGTGTCGCTGGAGCGGTCACTGGCCGCTGCCGCCGAGGCCGAAGGCCGCAGCTATTCCGGCGATCGTGATCTCGAGGCGGGGTTCTTCTACCGCGCCGACCATTTCGCGTTCGCGCAGGCGGGCGTGCCGGCGATCACCGTGGGGCCGGGCATGGACCAGCTGGAGGGTGGCGTGGAAGGCGGCCTGGCTGCGCGCGCCCGCTACTTCGCCGAGCGCTACCACCAGCCGGGCGACGAATTCGACGACAGCTGGGACATGCGCGGGCCGACCGCGGATACCACTGTCGTGTTGCGCCTGGTGCGGGCGATCGCGGATTCGAAGGCGTGGCCACAGTGGGATGCGGACAGCGAGTTCCGCGGTGTCCGCGAGGCGAGTGCCGACCAGCGCAGGCAACGCCGGGCCGATCGGTAACGGCACCAAGCGGCGCGGTACCGGCAGCGTACATACAGCGCCGGGGTCGTCACGGGTGCGGTGCCACCCCCTCCCGTGGCGGGAGGGGGCCGGCACGGCACGGCTGCGCACGCAGCGCAGCCGCGTGTCGGTTACTCGCTCGAACGCAGGTGGACGCGCGGCGCCGCGGGTGCGTTCGCACTGTCGTCGACAGGTGCGGGCGCTGGCGGTTGCGGCTCGGCCGGGGGCTGCGCGGTGGCGGCTTCGCGGGCCTCGCGCTTCTTCGCGTCCTTTGCGTCCTGCTTGCGTTTCTTCGCCAGCTCGCGCTGGCGCTTCTCGAAGCTGTAGTTGGGTTTTGCCAATGTGCTCTCCGTTCTTCAGCGGGGGTAATGTCAGCGGCGGGTGCGCGATGCCGGCGCGGGTGCCGGCTTCGCGGGTGCGGTTTCGAGCGCGGGATCGATGCGCTGCAGCGTGCGGGTGACGCCGAGCACCTCGATGCGGCCGCCCGACTTGCGGAATGCGTCGAGGTCGGCAGCGATGCGCTCGTGGGTCATCGAGGCGCCCTGGCCCTTGGCGGGCGAGGAGCGGGGCGCCTTGACGGCGGGCGTGGTGGCGGTGGCACGGACGGGGCGGGACATGCGGGTCTCCGGTCAGTAAAGGCGCAGCGGAACGCGGCGGGAAGTGCGGTCGCTGTGGTCGGCACGTACGTCCTGGCAATAGGGCCCGGACATCACGAACCGGCGGCAGACCTCGGGACGGCTGTCGTAGATGGAGCAGTGCATGCGCGCGCCATCCACCGCCACGCACCAGCCCTCCTCATCGCGTGCCATCACTTCCAGGCCGGACTCGGTGAACGTGGTGAGGTGCGGCGGCATGCGGTCCTCGGGCTGCACGACCACCGTCAGCCGGCAGCAGACCGCGTCGCAGCGGGCGCACAGCGGGGTGTCGGACTCGGCGATGACTGCGCTCATGCGCAGACCATCTGGCGGGACAGGCGGGTCATGTAGCCGGGACGGCGCTCCGGTGAAGGCGTGGTGCCGGAAGCGGGCAACACGCGGAAGGAAAGCGCAGCGAGCGACGATGATGACGGTCGGACGGGACGCAAAAGATGGGCGAGACGTGGACCATCCTACGCCATTGGCGCCGACGGCGATGACCGCAGTACAACCGGGCCGCTGCCCTGCGACGTGGATCGCGTCGCGATCGACGCGAGCGGGCCGCGATCCGCGCACGCCACCAGCACCCAGGCGACGCTTCACGCCCGTGATGCCCCGACAACCCCGCTGCGGCCGCACGCCTACAATTGCCGCCCCCAAGGACAGGCGCGGCCGATGGCTCCCAACTCCACGATCTACAAGGCCGAACTGCAGGTCAGCGACATGGACCGGCAGTACTACGCCGAGCACAACCTCACCCTCGCCCAGCATCCGTCGGAAACCCCGCAACGGCTGATGGCACGGCTGATCGCCTTCGTGCTGTTCGCCGACGAGCGGCTGGAATTCGGCCGCGGCCTGAGCAACGAGGAGGAGCCGGACCTCTGGCAGCGCGACTACACCGGCGACATCGAGCGCTGGATCGACCTCGGCCAGCCCAGCGAGACGCGCATCCGCAAGGCCTGCGCCCGCGCGCGCCATGTCGCCGTGGTCAGCTACAGCGGCGGCAGCGCGGCGATCTGGTGGGGCAAGCAGGCCGGCACGCTGGCGCGGCTGAAGAACCTGACCGTCATCGATCTGGACCCAGATGCGCTGGACACGGCGACCGCGCTGCTCGAGCGCGGCATGCGCCTGACCGCGCTGATCCAGGACGGCGAACTCCAGCTGATGGGCACGCAGGCCAGCGCCGCGCTGGTGCCACGGGTGCTGCAGGCCGCTGCCTGACGCGGACCGCGTGGCATTCGTTCGCTGAACCGCGTGCATCGCCTGGCGTTCACGGCTCTGGGTGCAGCGTCTTCGGACCTACCCAACGCTGGAGCCCGACATGAAGGCGATCAACAGCGTGACCCTGGTCCTGGTCATCATCGGCGGCATCAACTGGGGCCTGGTCGGCCTCGCGCAGTTCGACCTGGTGGCCGCGATCTTCGGCGGCCAGGACGCACCGCTGGCGCGCCTGGTCTACATCCTGGTCGGCCTGTCGGCCCTGTGGCAGCTGATTCCGCTGTTCCGCTCGGGCTCGCATGGCGAAGTGCACGCCCAGGGCGGCCACACCCGCCGCTGATCCGGCAGGCCTCCGGCACCACGGTGCCGGAGGCCGATGGCGGTGTCGCCTCGGTGACGCCGCTGCTCAGCCCGTCCTGCGGCTGGCGATCCACGCATCCACGCGGCGTTCCAGCAGATCCAGCGGCATCGCGCCGCCGCCCAGCACGGTGTCGTGGAAGCCGCGGATGTCGAATGCCTCGCCGAGCCCGGCCTCGGCCTTCGCACGCAACTGCTGGATGCGGATCATGCCGACCTTATAGGCGGTGGCCTGGCCGGGCATGATCAGGTAGCGGCGCACCTCCGACCGGATCGCCGCGTCCGGGACCGATGCGTTCTGGCGGAAGAAGTCCACCGCCTGTTCCTCGGTCCAGCCCTTTGCGTGCATACCGGTGTCGACCACCAGGCGGATCGCGCGCCACATCTCCGACATCAGCCGCCCGTATTCGGAATACGGATCCTGGTAGGTGTCGGGCATCTCCTTGGCCAGCCACTCCGAGTACAGGCCCCAGCCTTCCGAGTAGGCGGTGCTGGAGTACTGCGTGCGGAAGGTCGGCACGCCCTCGAGTTCCTGCGCGATCGAGATCTGCATGTGATGGCCCGGCAGGCCCTCGTGGTAGGCGATGACCTCGAGCTCGGTCTTCGGCATCGCGTCCATGTCCGACAGGTGCGCGTAGTAGATGCCCGGGCGCGCGCCGTCCGGGGTGCCGGGGAAGTAGTGCTGCGCGGCGCCGTCCTGTTCGCGGAAGGCTTCCACGCGCCGCACCACCAGGTCGGCCTTGGGCAGCAGCCCGAAGTAGGCCGGCAGGTGCTGCTTGATGTTGTCGATCGCCTTCGTGGCGTCGTCGATATAGGCCTGGCGGCCGGCGTCGGTGTCCGGATAGCGGAACTGCGGGCTGGTGTTGATGTGCTCGAAGAAGGCCTGCAGGTCGCCCTCGAAGCCGACCGTGGCCATCACGGCTTCCATCTCGCCGCGCAGGCGCGCGACCTCGTCCAGACCCAACTGGTGGATCTCGTCGGCGCCCATCGCGGTGGTGGTGTTCTGGCGCAGCTGGAAGGCGTAGTAGTCGGCGCCGCCGGGATGGGTGGTGCCGACGCCGGAGGGATTCTCCAGTGCGTGCGCGAGCTCGGACTCGCTCCATGCGATCACCCGCTCGTACGCCGGCCTGACCTGCTCCAGCAGCGCGCTGCGCGCCTGGGCCTTCAGCGCGTCGGCGCGGGTGGCGTCGATGGTGCCGGCCTCCACCAGCGCATCGGCCTTGGCCACCAGGTCCGCCCACAGTGCGCTGGGCTCGCCATCGTCGAACGGCGCGCCGGCAATCAGCTTGCGCGACTGCTCGATGACACCCTCGTAGGCGAACTTCGGTGCGCGGATGCCCTTGGCGGCCGATGCCTGGCCGCGTGCGAGCAGCTGGTCGAACAGCCGCGCGCTGGCGCCGAGGCGGCTGATGTAGGCCTGGTAATCCGCCTCGCTGTCGACCTTGTGGAAGTTGATCAGCAGGGTCGGCAGCATGCTGTGCATGCCATTCATCTGGTCGAAGGCGTAGCCGTGGTCGATGAAGCGTTCGGCGTCGCGCGCGTCCTCGTACTGGCGCTTCCACAGGTCCCAGGACAGCCGGGCCTCGGCATCGAGCGCGTCGTAGTCGAACTGCGATTCCATCGCCTCCACCGAGGCCTGCATCCACGCCAGCTGCCTGCGCTGCGCTTCCGGCGAGACATCGTCGAGCTGGTCGTAGAGGTCCTTGCGGCCGAGGAAGGTCATCCGCAGCGGGCTGAACTGCAGCGACTGTTCGTACTGCTCGTCGAACCAGGCATTGAGCCGGGCGGACTGGTCGCCCGCGCGCTGCGATGCGGTGGCGGCCGTGTCGACCGCGGGCGCCGCGGAGGGTTGCGAGCAGGCCGCCAGGGCCAGCGCGACGGCAAGGGTGGAGCAGGCGAAGGCGGTGCGCACGGCGTTCTCCGTTGGCGAAAGCCGCATTGTGAGGCCGCCCGTGCCGTGCCGGCCCCTGCTGGATGTCATGGCGGTCGAAAGCGGCGCGCGCATCTGAATGCCAGGTATCGCGACGATACGCATGCGTGTGCATTTCACCGCCCGGCGACCGGGCGGGGCCCAAGGTCGCTGCATTCCGACTTTCCGGCCCCTTGCCTTCATGCACAAGCTTCCATCACAGCCGATCGCCGCGTCGTGCGGGCTGGCCGTGGCCGGCCCGCGGCAGGGGGACGAATCCGCCTACGAGTACTACCGGCGCATCTACCGCGACATGCCGTACTTCTCCAGCGGCCGCGCCTGGAACGATTACGCCCCCGCCTACCGCTACGGCATGGAACAGGTGGAGGCACTGGGCGTGGCGGGCACGTCGTTCGACGCCATCGAGCCGCGGCTGGAGGCCGGCTGGGAGCGCGCCCGCGACGGCTCGCGGCTGAGCTGGCCGGAGGCACGAAGCGCCGTGCGCCATGTGTTCGAGGACGCCGATGCACGCCGGCGCGCGCGTGCGCTGAAGAGGGAATCATGAGCCGTCTGCAGAAGGTCCATGTCGTGGGTGCCGGCATCGGTGCGATCGCCGCCGGGTTCGTCATGGGCGGCATCGGCTACCTGCCGTTCGGCGTGCCGGGGCTGGTGGTGGGCGTGGTGATCGGCGCCGCGATCGGCGCGATCGTCGGTCATCGCAGCATGGAGTCGGCCGACCCGCGTGGTGATCTCGGCCATTTCCAGCAGGTCTACCGGAACAGCAACTACTACGCCGACGGCATGGGCTGGGAGGACTACGCGCCCGCCTACCAGCTGGGGCTCGACAGTTTCGAGCGGCGCCAGCGCGACCCCGACCTCACCGGTGCCGAACTCGAGGCCCGCTGGCCGGCCGTGCGCGGCACCTCGCGGCTGGAATTCGCGCAGGCGTATCCCGCCATCCAGCACGTCTGGAGGGAGCTGGGACAGCGCGAGCGGGCACTGCAGTCGCGCGACGCCGACGCCCCGCGCAGCAGCTGAGCAACGGCTGCGCGGTACCATGGCGGGCCCCTGCAGCCGGACGCGCCATGGCCGACGACACCTCCCCCCGCGAACCCGACGTCACCCGCGAACAGGCCGAGGAGGCCGTGCGCACGCTGTTGCGCTGGGCCGGTGACGATCCCCGGCGCGAAGGCCTGCTCGACACCCCGAAGCGCGTGGTCAAGGCCTACCGCGAGTGGTTCAGCGGCTATGCGCTCGACGCCGACGAGTACCTCGCGCGTACCTTCGAGGAAGTCGAGGGCTACGACGAGATGATCGTGCTGCGCGACATCGAGTACGAAAGCCACTGCGAACACCACATGGCGCCGATCATCGGGCGCGTGCACGTGGGCTACCTGCCGGCAGGCAAGGTGGTGGGCATCAGCAAGCTGGCGCGGGTGGTGGATGCCTACGCCAAGCGCTTCCAGGTGCAGGAGAAGATGACCGCGCAGATCGCCGGGTGCATCCAGCGCGCGCTGGCGCCGCTGGGCGTGGCGGTGGTGGTGGAGGGCGAGCACGAGTGCATGACCACCCGCGGCGTGCACAAGCGCGGCGTGAGCATGGTGACCTCGACGATGCTCGGCAGCTTCCGCGAGGACGCACGCACCCGCGCCGAGTTCCTGCAGTTCATCGAGACCGCCAGCCGCGGGCGCTGATGGCCGCAGCCTGCCCCTGCGGCACCGGCCGCACCTACGCCGCCTGTTGCGGCCCGCTGCATGCCGGCGCGCCGGCGGCGGATGCCGAGGCGCTGATGCGTTCGCGCTACAGCGCGTATGTGCGCGAGGACGCCGGCTATCTGCTGCGCACCTGGCACCCATCCACACGCCCGCCCGCGATCGCCTTCGACGAGGGCGGCCGGCCGACCTGGCTGGGCCTGACGGTGCTGCGCCATGACCCCCGCGGCGACAGCGCCGGGGTCGAGTTCATCGCCCGCTACCGGATCGGCGGCGGCAGCGCCGTGCGCATGCGCGAACACAGCCGCTTCGTCCGCGAGGACGGCCAGTGGTTCTATGTCGACGCCCTGGACGGATCGGCGCCCTGACGCGGCCATGACGCGGCGCTGATCACGTCCTGCCCAGACTGGCCCGATGCACACAAGCCTGGCGCCCCCCGCACCTCCGGTCGACGCGATCGCACGCTTCTTCGAGCGGGTGCGCACCCGTACGCAGGGGCTGGCCGCACCGCTGACGCCCGAGGATGCGATGGTGCAGAGCATGGCCGATGCCAGCCCGGCGAAATGGCACCTCGCGCACACCACCTGGTTCCTCGAACGCTTCGTGCTCGCGCTACGGCCCGGCTATGCGCCGTATGCGCCGCACTGGGACCGGCTGCTCAACAGCTACTACCACAGCGCCGGACCGATGCATGCCCGGCCGCAGCGCGGGCATCTGTCGCGCCCGTCGTTGGACGAGGTGCTGGCCTACCGGCAGGCGGTGGATGCGCGCGTGCAGGCGCGTCTGGCGGCCGATGATCTCGATGAGCGCGAGCGCCGCAACCTGCTGCTGGCGCTGCAGCACGAGCAGCAGCACCAGGAGCTGCTGCTGACCGATATCAAGCACGCCTTCTGGAGCAACCCGCTACGGCCTGCCTATCGCGACGACCTGCCGATACCGGCCCAGACAGTTCCGCAGCCCATGCGCTGGATCGATGTCGACGAGGCGCTGGTGCGGATCGGCGCGCCCGCCTGGCCCGCCGCCGACGGCTTTGCCTACGACAACGAATCACCGCGCCACCGCGTGCTGGTGCATGCGCATGCACTGGCGTCGCGGCCGGTGTCCAATGCGGAATTCCGCGAGTTCGTCGAGGACGGCGGCTACCGGCAACCGCTGCTGTGGCTGAGTGACGGCTGGGCGACTGCGCAGGCCGAAGGCTGGACGCGACCGCTGTACTGGAGTGAGGACCTGGCCCATGCGCATACGCTGGGCGGCCCCCGCCAACTCGACCCGGCCGCACCGGTCTGCCATCTGAGCTACTACGAGGCCGATGCCTATGCGCGCTGGTCCGGCGCGCGGTTGCCGACCGAGTTCGAGTGGGAGCGGGCGGCACAGGACGTGGCCCGCGCGGGCAATTTCGCCGACGACGGCCTGCTGGAGCCGGCCGCCGCCGCCGGAGGCGACCACGGCGCACCCGTGCAATTGTTCGGCGATGTCTGGGAATGGACGTCCAGCGCTTATGGCGCATACCCGGGGTACCGGCCCTGGACCGGCGGCATCGGCGAGTACAACGGCAAGTTCATGGTCGGCCAGTGGGTGCTGCGCGGCGGCAGTTGCGCCACGCCGCAGGGCCATGTGCGGGCCAGCTACCGCAACTTCTTCCCGCCCGCGGCACGCTGGCAGTTCGCCGGCCTGCGCCTGGCCCGTGACCGCTGACCCCATGGCCCCGGAACACGCGCTGGTCGACCTCCAGCCCACCCCCGCGCGCATCCTGGCCGAGGTGGTGGAGGGCCTGTCGCAGTCGCCGCGCCGGCTGCCGTCGAAGTACTTCTACGACGCCGAGGGCTCGCGGTTGTTCGAGGCGATCACCCGGCAACCGGAATACACCCTCACCCGCACCGAGCTGGCGCTGCTGGAGGCGGTGCTGCCCGACATCGGCCAGGCGGTCGGCGACGGCCTGCAGGTGGTGGAGTACGGCAGTGGCAGCGGCCGCAAGACGGAATTGCTGCTGGCGGGGCTCGACGGCGTCGTCGCCTATACCCCGGTGGAGATTTCGCGCAGCGCACTGGAAGCCAGCGTCGAGCGCCTGCGCGCACAGTTTCCGGACATCGAGATGCTGCCGGTGCTGGCCGACTTCACCCGCGCCATCGAGCTGCCCGCGCCACGGCGCCCGGCCCGCGATGTGCTGGTGTTCTTCCCCGGTTCCACCCTGGGCAACTTCACCCACCCGCAATCGGTCGCGCTGCTGGCCGGCATGCGTGCCGTGCTGGGGCCCCGGGGGCATGCGCTGGTCGGTTTCGACCTCGACAAGGATCCGCGCCTGATCGAGGCGGCCTACAACGATGCCGCCGGCGTCACCGCCGCGTTCACCCTGAACCTGCTGCGCCGGCTCAACCGCGAGATCGGCAGCGATTTCGACCTCGACGGCTTCGCCCACCGTGCGGTCTATGCCGGCGAACGCATGCGCATCGAGACCTCGCTGGTCAGCCTGCGCGCGCAGACCGTGCGCGTCGGCGGCCAGCGCTTCGGCTTCGCCGCAGGCGAGGCCATCGCCGTGGAGATCAGCCAGAAGTACACCCGCGGCAGCGTGGCCGGGCTGGCGGCCGAGGCCGGGCTGCGGCTGGCGGGCTGGTGGACCGATCCCGGCCACGGCTTCGCGCTCGGGCTGCTGGCGCCGGACTGACCCCGATGGCCGCGCTGCATGCTGTCGATACACGCAGCCCCCGATATGCTGCCGCGCCGCGTCCCACGGTGCCGCCGATGTTCCGAGCCGCTGTCCTTGCCTGCCTGTGCGCGCTGCCTGCGCTGCATGCCGCCGCGCAGGCGCCCACACCCGCTGCGCATGTCGCGCCTGTCGCCGACCCCGCGTTCGCGCGCTGCCTGTCCACGCTCAGGCAGACGGCCGCCGGCAAGGGGGTCAGTGCCGCCAGCTTCGACCGCTTCACCGCCGGCCTGGCGCCCGACCGCAGCGTGCTCGAACTGCTGGACGCACAGCCCGAGTTCACCACCCCGATCTGGGATTACCTGGCCGCGCTGGTCGACGACGAGCGCGTCGCCGACGGCCGTGCGCGGCTGGCCGAACATGCCGACCTGCTCGCGCGCATCGAGGCGCGTTATGGCGTCGATCCCGCCACCGTGGTCGCGGTGTGGGGGGTGGAAAGCGACTACGGGCGCATCTTTGGCAAGCGCCCGCTGCTGGTGTCGCTGGCGACGCTGTCGTGCGAAGGCCGCCGGCAGCCGTTCTTCCGCGGCGAGTTCATCACCACGCTCAGGCTGCTGCAGGCCGGCGACATCCAGGCCGAAGGGCTGACCGGTTCCTGGGCCGGTGCGTTCGGCCACACCCAGTTCATGCCCAGCACCTATGAGCGCATCGCCGTGGACTTCGATGGCGACGGCCGCCGCGACCTGGTCGGCAATATTCCCGACGCGCTCGCGTCCACCGCCAACTATCTCAAGCAGTCGGGCTGGCGCACCGGGCAGCCGTGGGGCTTCGAGGTGCGGGTGCCGCAGGGCTTCGATGCATCGCTTGCAGGCCGCACCAGCCGCCGCCCGCTGTCGGACTGGGCCGCACGCGGCGTACGCCGCTTCGACGGTTCGCCGCTGGTGGCCGGTGGCGTCGCCGCGGACACCCGCTCCGCGCTGCTGCTGCCGGCGGGCCCGCGCGGCCCGGCGTTCGTGGTGTTGCGCAACTACGACGCGATCTATTCCTACAACGCCGCCGAGAGCTACGCGCTGGCCATCGCATTCCTCGCCGAGCGCCTGCGTGGCGGCAACGTGCCGCAGGCCGCCTGGCCCACCGATGATCCCGGCCTGTCGCGCGCGCAACGGCGCGAACTGCAGACGCTGCTGCTGGCACGCGGCCACGACATCGGCGAGGTCGACGGCATGATCGGCACCAATACCCGCCGCGCCATCCAGGCCGAACAGCGGCGGCTCGGGCTGCAGCCCGCCGACGGCCGCGCGGGCGTGCGCATCCTCGAGGCGCTGCGTCGATGAGCACGGCGCTGGCCGGCACCGCCGACGTCAGCGCGGTCCGCGCAGGCCCGCATGCCGGGTCCGACGGCTGGATCGTCGAGACCCCGCTCGCGCGCGCGACGATTTCCGCGTGGGGCGGGCAGCTGCTGTCGTGGCAACCCGCTGGCGCCGCACACGACGTGCTGTGGTTGTCGCCGCAGGCGAAGTCGCCACCCGCCGCGCTGCGCGGGGGCGTGCCGCTGTGCTGGCCTTGGTTCGGCAGCGGCGAGGGCGATCTTCCCGCGCACGGGCTTGCGCGCACGCGCGCATGGGTGCTCGACGATTGGGAGCTGGAGGAGGATGGCAGCGTCGCGCTGGCGTTGCGGCCTGCGGTGCAGCCGGTGCCAGGCTTGGAGCTGATCCAGCACCTGCGCATCGGCGATGTGCTCGAACAGACCCTCGAGACCCGCAACAGAGGCGACGTGCCATTGGCCATCACCCAGGCGCTGCACGGTTATTTCCGGGTCGGCGACGTTGCACAGGTGGAGGTCGTCGGGCTCGACGGCCACGACTATCTCGACAAGTACGAAGGCTATGCCGCGGCCCGCCACCAGCGTGGTGCCTGGCGGCTCGACGATCCGCGTGATCCGGGCCGCAGCGACCGCATCTATCTCGGCACCGGCGGCCGTTACCTCCTGCGCGATCCAGTGCTGGGGCGGGGGCTGGCGATCACCTCGGCCGGCAGCCATTCGCTGGTGGTGTGGAATCCCGGCGAGGCCGGCGGGCGGGCAATGGACGATGTCGGCGAGGGCTGGCGCGACTATCTGTGCCTGGAAGTCGCCAACGCAGCAACAGACCGCGTGCAGCTGGCCCCCGGCACGACGCACCGGCTGTCGCAGCGGGTCGAGGTGCTGGCGCTGGATGCGGTCGGTCAAGGTTCCCTGACGGGGTGATCCCCCTGCGAGGTCGCGCACGATCGGAGGTGCCGGCACCATGCGGGAACAGAGAGCTTCGAGCCGCAGCACGGGGCCATGAAGCACAGCTGGAGAGCGTGCGCCCGCGGGCCGCTCCGTTCTAGTCCGCGCTGCCCGTCGCGCGCACCGGGGGGTGTGCTCCCCCGGCCGGAGTCCGCATCCAGCTACCACGGCCGGCCGCCGGCCATCCATGGCCGGCTGGGAGCACACCCCCCGATGCACGCGACGGGCTCAGGCGTCCGCAGGCTTAGGTACGGAGAGCAGAAGCGGTGGTCTGCAGTCGCCCGCGAGGGAACACCCTGGACTGCCCGGCTCCCGCATGGAGAGCGGCGGTGGTTTTTGCTGAAGCCGTCACCCAACACGCTCATGCGTCGGCAGTTGCGGCATGCAGGTCAACAGCGCGGCAGCCGAAGTCGTCCACTGCCACGACGGGTCTGGGGCTCTTCGCCGTTGACCTTCTTCCCGCCGCGACGCCAGGTTGGAGCCCGCCGCGGACGCAGGGGGATGTCCAGAGCCGGCCATGCATGGCCGGCGGCCGGATGTGGGAGCAGGACGCGGAGATATCCGGCTGGGCATCCCCTTGTGGCAGTGGCGGGCCCCTCGCAAATCCCAGAGACACCAGCTCGCCCGACATCCACCCGGGAGCGCGCGCGGGTGCCGCTTTCCGGTGGACCCCCGAAACCGCCGGCACAACTTCCCAGGCACCTACCGCCGCCATCCGGCCCAAGCGAAGAAGCAAAAGAAAAGGCTCTGTTAGCGTTGAGTGTTGGTAATCCAGAAGACGCAAGAAAAAGGGCCTGCAATCAGGCCCTTTTGTCATCCTAGACGCTGGCAAATGATCTCAGCGCCGGATCGTCGTTCTCGCAAGGATGTCCAGAACTTTGCCGCCCGGCATAATGCTAATGGACGCATGACGGTGTGCCAAAGCCACTGGGACGATCGCGCTTTCATAGAGATCCATCTCAAAGTGGCGTATCAAATCGCACGCTTGTTGCACCAAATCGCCGTAGCGGGATTGGTCGGCCTTGGCGTTGGCAAACCCCTTGCCGCCTCCGTTGAAGGTCTTGTCGGCAAATGGGTAGGGTATGGCGAAGTTGAAGACGCGGCCGCGCTCGGTTCGAAAGATGAAATCTTGGCCGTAGTAGGTTTCATTTCCAAAGTTGTCGGCCGGTGATTCCGCACCGACCACATACTTGTTCCGGTATTCATCATCAACCAGGCGAAGCGATCCATTAGGTAGATGGCGTTCCAAGAGTTTGGCGTGATCCATCAGCCCTCCCGTTTTCTGAAGGCCGAGCACCAGCATCTGCGGTAATCCGCTGCCAGAAAGGTGTTGATTCACCTTGTGAATCAGGCCTTGCAGCCTTCCATGGAGTTTTGCGGGCTCACCAAAAATGGCCAGTGGTCCGTCCATGACAAACGCCACCTCTGCGAGAACATTGGGGGTGTCATTGAAGACTGTGAGAATGAATGAGGCCAATAAGAGATGCTCGACGGCATTCATCATGCGCGTCATCATGCTCGCATTGTCCCCGAAATCACTTATCCCTTCGTGTAAACGCAGGATGTCCGTGGCATAAACAGTTTTTCGACAAGTCGCGCATTCGCTTGAAGTCCGCTTGGAGTCAAAAGAGAACAGGCCTGCTGTCTTACAGGCTGGACAGGTTTTGATCTCGATAGTCCCATCAAAGATCTCGACAAGAACCTGCAGCAATGTCAGCCCTCCGCCATTCGCGTTTCGGTTCAGGCTGAGCTGATCGTAAAGCGATTGACGAAAGCTGTCTTTGACGTTGTCGTTTCCTTTGTATTTGATGTTGCTGCCTGGCATGGTGAACGTGATAGGGGCGGCACCTCTGTGAATGGCAGCCACCTTGTAGGGATTCACGACGCTTCCTCGTTGCTCTCGTAAGCCGTCGTAGTCATCCATCTTGATCATCACATGGCTGATTTTCAGGAAGCCCACCTGGGTGCTCGGCAGTTTGTCGTTAATGGGTGAATCGCTTTTGCTAGCGTCCGACGCCACCACGCTCCGAGGGAGCATTCTGGGTTCACTGTTGGGTGCCGGTTGATACAACGCAGCAATGGCTTCCGCCTCACGATCAGACGGTTCGCGCAAATACGAACAACTTTCCAAGAACTGCTTTACATCGGGGTTGCGGATAAAGTCCGAATGCCCACCCTTTCCAGCCTGTTCGCGTGGATACGGCATTGCGCCCCCCTACTTCTTATCGCTTGCAGGAGGAGACAAGCCGGCCGACTTCATCTCTTGAATGATCTCGGATGGCGTAAACCGATTGATCTGTGTCGGAATGACAAACGGGGCCGACAAGGTTTTGATCCTGGCAAAGCCGACATCCTGCGCTGATTTCAGCGAATCCAAGAAATCGCCAAAATCGTAGAACTTGCCAAGCGTGCGCAACTCGTCGTCGTTATTGAGGTGAGATACGAACCAGTTCTCCGTGTTGGCCAGGATGTTCGGATGAACCGAAGACGGCTCCTGCGTGGCATACACGAATGCAATTTTGGCCTTGGCCCCCTCTTTGGCAATTCGGGGCCATGTGTCTTGAAGGTCGTCCTTGCGGCCGATCAGGTTGTGTGCCTCTTCGACATATAGAACGATGTTCATTGGCGTTGCGCCGCTATTGAGGGTGTCGAACTGGCGTTTGAAAATCGCCTCCGCGATACGAAGCGACAAGGTCTTTCGGATTGAAACTGGACCAGCGGAGAGATCAAGAATAACGATCCGCCCATCGTAAAGATGCCCAAGGATCTCCTTGACGACATCACCGCTCCGCGTTGCGGAGTGGTAATCCCTGTATTCCTGGATCTGCTTGAACCCGCGAATATAGGTGCCGCCTGTGTTTTGACAACTGAGCACATTTAGTGTGGCTGAAAGAGGTGAGTCCACCCATTCTTTGCCACTGCTGCTCTTGAGTGGACTTCCCAGATTTACTTCACGCGCCGCCTTGAACCATTGGGTCGCTTGCGTTAGGTCGAGATCATAAATTTGGGCGTTCCCTTGCTTGATCGGCGAAGGAAATCCAGCGCTGAGTTTAGGTGCGACTGCGGCAACCACGCTTTGACTCACTGGAAACCTGACCTTGAATCCCTTTGGCGCCACGTATTGCGCAGAGTGAAGCACACAAAAGAATGCGGCCCGACGAACCTGCCAGCGTGTGTGTCCGCCCCGGTCCTCGGCGGCGTCGGGCTCTTCCAGAGAACTGGTCAGGAAGGTCAAGATATCTTGCGCGTTTCCTCGGGTTTCTCTGGACAATCGTTCCAGCAGGTCAACGGCAACATCAGGCTGTTCATAAAAGTTGGTCCGCAAATCGCCGAAGCCGGGAGTATCGATGGCACGATAGCGTCGGACATGATCACCGAAGACTTCAGCAATCGAACTGCCGTCATCTTGATTGTTAGCATTCGCATATTCACCATTGACGTCGAAGATCAGCTGACCAATGGAAATTTTGGATTTCAAAGCGGCCATGGCCACGGCAGACACTGTTGTCTTGACAGTGTTCGATTTGCCGGTTCGGGTCATGCCAAGGACGGCGGTGCGGCGCGCCAAGAAGTCGGCGGGCTGGATCTCCACCTTGACAGGTTCTTCGGTAGGGCCGCGGTGAAGGCGGTCCGTCGAGGTATATCGAATAGTCCCGATGTTGATGGGCTTCGGCGGCTCGTTAAATCCTGCCTTCTTGGCCTCTTCTCTGGCCTTCTCGCGAACTTCTGGATTGATGTGATTGACGATCATCTCCAATGATTTCCCACGCGGCTTGTAAACACGCATCCGCGAGTTGTTCATGAAGTTTTCGATGTCGCTCCCAAGTCGGAGCTTGTTGTTTTTGTCCAGGTAGAACGTGCCGATCACACGGCAACGAATGCCACCCCATTGAAGCTCGTCTGCGGTAATCGGGTCCAGGCCGTCGTGCCCGTCGCCTGGGAGGCGTTCGCCTTCAAGGCGACGCTGATGGTGCTCAATCCTCGTTTTAACCAGGTCGGCATCTTGCGGAAGAGCAACAGGCTCCAATACGCGCAGCAGAATGATTTCCTTGTCCATGCCTGACGCGGCATGAAATGACTGCGGATTGAAGCCAGCCGCGATTAAGAAGGAGTTATGAGGAATTCCGCCAACACTGACCTTGAAGGCGTCATTTGTTTGAATAAGGCATTCCTGATATGAAAGCCGAAATACATACCCAACAAACGTTTTGTTGATAGCCTCATCACTACCGCAGTCGCCGATGATGCGTGTCAGTTCGTTGTCGGATATTAGTTTCGATATCAGGTCGTTCATTGATCCCCCTTCAATGGTGTAAGTTCAGGCTGCCCGCTTTTGACGGGATGGGCCTGATCGCTTCGGTGCGCCTAACCGCTCCCCACGTGTCATAGTCGGGGGCATGGGCAATGTCAAGCCGGCATAGAACATAACTTCACTCGTCAGCGGTCGCTCGGTGTGCGTGGAGTAGTGAAGGGACAACAAAGTTGACTTCATACCCTTGTATATCTTTCGAATTTCAGGGGCGTCGTCATAGGTAATGAGGGTCGGATGGGTGAGACCCTTGGCCACGGTCGCTACGTCAATATGGTCGTCGTGCTCATAAAAGTTCCGATAGAGCTGGCTACCTTTGAGGTAGTAGGGCGGATCCAAATAGATCAGGCTCTTCTTCGGAAGTTTTGGGTCTACCTTGTTCAGAAAATCAATTGCATCCAGCCCATATACTTGGATGTTTTTGCGTTCAGCGGCGATGGCTTGAATCCGGGCGATCAAATCGGTGCGGTTATATCTGGCATCGATCTTGTATTTTCCGTCCTGTGCCTTGCCACCAATCACGCCGCCATTCAGTATTCCAGAGCGGCTGGTTCGATTCAGGAAGAAGGTGGCGAAGGCAATCTCCGATGTGGAGTGTGCCTCCATGTTCGCCAAGACATCCTTGGCGAATGCCCTGGTCTCCATCGTAGGAGCGCGTGTCTGGATTTCATGAATGAGCGCCTCTGGCTCTTGAATGATGGAGCGCCAGAAAGCGTAAACAACGGGGTCGGCGTCGTTGATTACAATGCGCCGAACGTGCTTCCGCAGCAAAAGATACATGGCCACGCCGGCGCCGCCAGCGTAGGGCTCAACATAGCAGCCGCCTTCCAGGTTATTGGCTTTCAGCAGCGAAGCGATCCACGGGCCAAGACGCCCCTTTCCGCCAGGATAGCGCAACGGACTCACGAACGCGCCGCCTCCGTTGCCCACGGTCGCGCCGGACATCACTGCTGTTGGTTTGTTGACTTCACCATTTGTGTCTTCCCTTTTCATGCTGCCCCTGTATTCCAGCGCTACTCATCGTAGCTCTAATCATCAAAGCAGAAAATCCGATTTGCGCAATACCAAAAAGCGCCGAAAGTATGCATAAATACACATAATCAACCTGCGGTTATTGCCTGACCTTTCCAAAATCAGAAAACGCAATAGAGTCAATGGAAATCCATATCCTTTACTTCTCTTATGCGTGTCCCTAGAAATTGTCCATACGAAGACTGCCGATACCACCAAAACGTGCCCCGCCATCCGTTCTACATCAAGAGGGGGAAACGGGCCAACAAAGGGGCGAAGCCGACAAGGCGCTACTTCTGTCTGGGCTGCGATAGATGGTTCAAGTCCACATACCCCAAGAAAGCGAACTAACCGAAAGCCGGAAAGCTGGGCCAGCTTACATAGGGCTTGTAAAGACCCAATAGCCGGAGGCCGCCATCATGGTTGCGCGTCCCCCAATGCCCCCGTCAGGAACTTCCTCGGCGTAGGCTTGGTGTTGGGCACATCCAGGTAGCGATGCCAACCCAGGTAGTTCGGTAGATTCTTGGTGGCCACCCCTCGGAACCGGAACATCCAACCCTTCAAGCGGCTATCGTAAGCGTTGACGTTCTGGATGTGGTAGACCTCGCCCTTGCGCTTCTTCTTGGGGTTGGCAGGCACGCAGCGCAGTTCAATCTCCATGGCCTTGGCAAGCGTGCGATACGCGCTAGCGTTGTCGGAGCAGAGCACTACATCCATAGCCAGGGCGGGCACCAACGCCTTGCCAATGTCGCGGGCAGTGCGCGAGGGGAGCACCTTGGTCAGAGTCTTGCCGGTGGAGCGGTCGCGAGCAACCAGCACCGGGATTTGCTCACGCGACAGACCACGCTGGCTGGCGGGTTCGCCACGGCGCTTGGCCGGACGGGGCATGTCCTTCTTACGGCCCTTGAAACTTTCCTTGAAGAAGGTTTCGTCGGCTTCCACGATCCCGGACAACTCGGTCGGGTTCATCTGGCTCATGACCTCAAGGAACCGATGGCGCCAGCGGAAGGCAGTGGGAACACTCACGCCCAAAGCCTTGGCGGTTTTCCGCACCGTCATGCCTGCCACCATGTATTTCGCATTGGCGATGTGCTTCTCGCCATGGCGCAGGCCAGCCAACGGTGTGCCGGTGATTGGGGAAAAGGTCTTGGCGCAATCGTGGCAACGAAAACGCTGGTTGCCCTTGTAGCGTCCCCACTTCTGGAAAGAGACGCTACCGCAGTGTGGGCAGCCCTTGATGTTTTCCGCACGCTTTTGAAGGACAACGGAGCCTTCAACCTGGCTTTCCCGCGCCTTCAATGCCTGCTTCAACTTCGAGCACTCTTCCGCCGTCAGGTTGCCAATGGCGGGAAGGATCTTTTCGACCCGAGACTTCTTCGGCATTTGCCTTTTCCCAGCCTGCAAAAAGGGCAGGTTGAAAGTCTTCAAGCCGGGTCATAACCAACACTGAACGCTAACAGAGCCAAAGAAAATGCCACCCGCGAGGGTGGCAAGTCGTCGACCTTGGAGAGAGAGATGACGGCGTGCGTCAGCGGGTCGGCGGTTGTTCGGGATCCTCGGGCGGGATCTGTTCGTCGGTGGGATCGAGCGGCGGCGGGTCGGTGACCGGATTCCCCGTCGGCGGAAGATCCGTGGTCTGGCTGGGTCGCGAGGTGCCATCGATCGGATCGGCGACCGGCGGCGTGCCGTAGGGCCCGGTGGTGTTGTCGGCGGGCGGCGTCGGCTCGGTCGCCGCGGCATTGGTCGCCGGGGGAACCACATCGTTGTTGTTGGTGTTCGACGGGCTGCAGGCCGCAAGCCCGAGAGCCAGCAGCGGCAGGAGTGCGGACGTCGGATTGCGCATGCATGGACCCTCGCGGTCGGGGATGCCAGCGTCCCGCAGCAGGTGTGTCGCCGGCGTCATGGAAGTGCTAACGAAACGCGAAGGCAGCTCAACCGCAATCGATCGAGGCCACGATGTTGCTCTCGTCGACGCGCAGGTTGAGGCGGCCCTCAAGGTATTCGAGGGTGACCATCTGGTCGGGTTTCAGCGTGCGCGCGGTGTTGGCGCCGGCGGCTGCGCGCGCACGCTCCACCAGTTCGGTGGTGGCCGCCTGGCCGACGAAGGACTGCGCACGCGTGGCATCGCAGCGTTCGGTCACGGTGGGCGTGGCGGGATCGGCGGCGGCCGTGTCGCGCGGGCTTGCGCAGGCGGTCAGTGCGAGCAGGGCGGCGGTGCAGGCCAGGGCCGAGAGCGAACGGGTCATGGGGAGATCTCCGGAGCGGGCATACAGGCTGCAGGCGCCGGTGTTGCGATCGGGTCAATGCCGCGCCGCATTTGCCGTGGCGTTGACGCGCTTCTGCAGAAGCTGCCGCGCATGAGTGCCTCCTCCCCCGCGGCGGCAGCGCCGACTGCCGACCCCGTGCGCGACGCCCGCCAGGCCGGCCTGGTGTACGTCAGCGATACCCAGCCCGGCATCATCCGCGTGCGCAGCGGCAAGGGGTTCTGCTATCGCCTGCCCGACGGCAGCGTGCTGCGTGACCGCGACGAGATGGCGCGCATCCGTGCATTGGCGATCCCACCCGCCTATACCGACGTGTGGATCTGCACCGATCCGCGCGGGCACCTGCAGGCCACCGGCCGTGATGCGCGCCGGCGCAAGCAGTACCGCTATCACCCGCAGTGGGCGGAGACCCGTGGCATCGGCAAGTTCGGCCGGGTCATCGCCTTCGGCCGCGCGCTGCCACGCCTGCGCCGGCGGTTGCGGCGCGACCTGCGCCAGCCGGGGTTCCCGCGCGACAAGGTGCTGGCGGTGGTCGTGTCGCTGATGGCGGAGACGCTGGTGCGGGTCGGCAACGCCTGTTACGCCAGCAGCAACCGTTCGTACGGTCTGACCACGCTGCGCAACCGCCATATCGATTTCCTGCGTGGTGGCCGCGCGCGGCTGCGCTTCCGCGGCAAGGGTGGGCTCGACCACGATCTCGAGATCGACGACGCCCAGCTGGTGAAGCTGGTGCGCGCCTGCCAGGAGCTGCCGGGGCAGGCGCTGTTCCAGTACCACGACGACGACGGCACGCTGCAGCCGGTGGACTCCAGCGACGTCAACGCCTACCTGCGCGAGGCCACCGGCGAACACTTCACCGCCAAGGACTTCCGCACCTGGGGCGCGACGCTCGAAGCGTTCCGCATCCTCGCCACCACGCCGCTGCCGCCGCCGTCGCGTACCGGCGTGCCCAGCGAACGCGCGCTGGCGCAGGTGAAGAAGGCCGTGGTCGCCGAGGTGGCGTCGGTGCTGTGCAACACGCCGTCGGTGTGCCGCAAGGCCTATATCGACCCGCGGGTGTTCGCCGGCTGGGAAGACGGCAGCCTCGCCCGGGCCGCCGCCGGCGCGCGCGGCGAACGCCAGTGGGAACTGGCGGCGCTGAAATTCCTCGCCGGTTGCGATCGTGCGCGTGCCAGTGCTGCGCGCAAGCAGGCAAAGGTGGCCGCGAAGACCTCGACGCGCCCGCGCCAGCGCAAACGCGAGGCGTCGGCGCGCGCGCAGCGCGCGTGACGCACTACAGCCAGCGCCGCACCCGTGCCCGGTAATCGAGATAGGCCTGCCCGAACAGTGCGTGCATGCGCGACTCCTCGAAGGGAATCATCACCCGCTCGAGCTGCAGCAGCGGCAATGCCATGAGCGGCAGCGCCCAGGGCGCACGCAGGTACATGGCCAGGCCGACATAGGCGGCAACCAGGCTCACGTACATCGGGTTGCGGCTGTAGCGGTACGGACCATGCACGACCAGCCGCGAGGCCGCGCCCGAGGGCAGGATGGTGGTGCGCTCGCGTGCGAACAGGCCGAGGCTTGCCAGCGACAGCAGCAGCCCGGCCGTGGCGAGCAGGCCGCCCGCGGTCTGCAGCGCGGGCACCCACCGGCCGTCGTACACCGGCAGTGCCAGCAGCTGCTGCAGCAGCAGGCCACCACCGAGGCAGCCCGCGAATGTCAGCGGTGCCGGGAATGTCGCCAACCATGGTGCGCGTGTGCCGCTGCGCCCGCCCTGCGTGCCTGCCTCGACCGCATGCAGGCCGGTCATGGCCTGCGCGTCCGCCTCGTTCATCGTGTTCCCCCTTGCGCTGCGCGCGTCGTCCTGACGGCCGGTGCGCCCGCTCCCCGCGGGCGTGCCGGTGGCGGCTCAGGCCGCCTGTATCTGCACCACCCGCAGCGGGTTGTCCCACTCGCGAAGCAGCTCGGCTTCGCGCGTCTTCGCCGCATGCAGGTGCGCGTGCTTGACGTGGCCGAAGCCGCGGATGTGTTCCGGAATGCTGGCGATCTCCGCGGCGAGGTCGACGTTGCCACCGTCGAGCTTCTCCAGCAGCCCGCCGACGGTGCGCTCGTAGTCGGCGATGAGCTGGCGCTCCATCTTCCGCTCCGCGGTATAGCCGAACACGTCCAGCGGCGTGCCGCGCAGGCCGCGCAGCTTGGCCAGCACCCCGAAGGCCTTGAACACCCACGGGCCGTACTCGCGCTTCTGCAGCTCGCCCCTGTCGTTCTTCTTCGCCAGCAGCGGCGGGGCGAGGTGGAAGTGCAGCGTGTAATCACCCTCGAACTGCTGCTCGAGCCGGCGGCGGAACTCACCACTGGTGTACAGGCGTGCGACCTCGTACTCGTCCTTGTAGGCCATCAGCTTGAACAGCGAACGTGCGACCGCTTCGGTGAGGTCGGTGGAGCCGGGTGCCTTCGCCGCTTCGGCCTTGCGCACGCGGGCCACGAATTCGGCATAGCGGCGCGCGTACTTCGCGTTCTGGTAGTCGGTAAGGAAGGCGGTGCGGCGACTGACGAGTTCGTCGAGCGAACGCGACAGGCGCAGGTCGTCGAGGGGGAGGAAGGTGACGGCGTCGGCGTTTGCCCTCACCCCACCGTCGGCGTCGCCGAAGGTCCCCCCCTCTCCCGTTGTACGGGAGAGGGACGCGTGCGCGCGGCCTGCGGCCGCGGGCGTCTTTTCGGGCAGATGCCGCAGGTCGTCCTCGTCGCGTGCCGGCTTCGGAGCCGCGGTGGCACCTGCCTCGGTGCTTTCCCACTCGCCCGGCGGCAGTGCTTGGAGGGCGTGCGGGGTGTTCTCGGCCACGGTGCGCGCGGTGGTTTCCAGCCCGGCGGCCTCGCGCACGGCGTCCGGATCGACCGCCGCCAGCCGGCCCCATGCGAACGCGGTCTTGTTCATCTCCACCGCGGCGCCGTTGAGCTCGATCGCACGCGCGATCGACTCGAACGACAGCGGCACCCAGCCGCGCTGCCAGGCGTAGCCGAGCATGAAGAGGTTGGCGGCGATCGCATCGCCCATCAGTGCGGTGGCCAGCTGGGTCGCATCGACCACGTTGAGCGCACCGGCCTGCGCGGCCTCGCCACCGAGTGCGGTGCGTACCGCGCTGATGATGTCGGCGGCCGGGAACTCCATGTCCGGGCGGGTGGTGAAGCTGCCGGGCATCGCCTCGTAGCTGTTGAGCACCACGTGGCTGCGGCCCTCGCGGATCTTCGACAACGCCCAGTAGTCGTTGACCACCACCATGTCGCAGCCCAGCACCAGGTCGGCCTCGCCGGCGGCGATGCGCACCGCGTGGATGTCGGCCGGAGTCTTCGCGAAACGGATATGGGTGGTGACGGCGCCGCCCTTCTGCGCGAGGCCGGTCTGGTCGAGCACGGTCGAGCCACGCCCTTCGAGGTGCCCCGCCATGCCCAGCAGCGCGCCGATGGTGACCACGCCGGTGCCGCCGACGCCGGTGATCAGGATGTTCCACGGCTGCGACAGGTCGCTTGCGAACACCGGCTGCGGCAGGCTGGCCAGGCGTTCGGCGGCGTTGACCTTGCGGCCCTTGCGCGGCTTGCCGCCATGCACGGTGACGAAGCTCGGGCAGAAGCCCTCCACGCAGCTGTAGTCCTTGTTGCAGTTGGACTGGTCGATCGCGCGCTTGCGGCCGAACTCGGTCTCCTGCGGCAGCACCGAGACGCAGAACGATTTCTTGCCGCAGTCACCGCAGCCTTCGCAGACCAGGGTGTTCACGAACACGCGCTTGGCCGGGTCCGGCAGCTTGCCGCGCTTGCGGCGGCGGCGCTTCTCGGTGGCGCAGGTCTGGTCGTAGATCAGGATCGACACGCCCTTGACCTCGCGCAGGCGCGTCTGCACCGCGTCGAGCTCCTTGCGGTCGTGGAACTCGACGCCTGCGGGGAAGATCGACGGATCCGACCACTTGGCGATGTCGTCGCTCAGCAGCACGATCGTCTGCACGCCCTCGGCGCGCATCTGGTGGGCGATGTCGGGCACGGTGAGGGTGCCGTCGACCGGCTGGCCGCCGGTCATCGCCACCGCGTCGTTGTAGAGGATCTTGTAGGTGATGTTGACCTTGGCCGCGATCGCCTGGCGGATCGCCAGCGAGCCGGAGTGGAAGTAGGTGCCGTCGCCCAGGTTCTGGAAGATGTGCGGCGTGTCGGTGAAGGCCGCCTGGCCCGCCCAGGTGACGCCTTCGCCACCCATGTGGGTGAAGGTGTCGGTGGCGCGATCCATCCACGTGACCATGTAGTGGCAGCCGATGCCGGCCTGCGCGCGCGAGCCTTCCGGCACCCTGGTCGAGGTGTTGTGCGGGCAGCCCGAGCAGTAGTGCGGCACGCGGGGGAACTGCGCACGCGGCAGGGCCAGCGCGCTTTCCTTCTGCTCCATCCAGGCAAGCGTCTGGCGGATGTGCTCGGAATCATGGAAGCGCTGGATGCGCCTCGCGATCACGCCGGCGATGGTCGCCGGGGTGAGTTCGCCGGTCGACGGCAGGATCCAGTGGCCGTCCTCGTCGTACTTGCCGACGATCGACGGGCGCCTGCCCTCGAAGTTGTAGAACATTTCCTTCATCTGGCTTTCGATGAAGGACAGCTTCTCCTCGACCACGAGGATGTCCTCGAGCCCGCGTGCAAACGCGCGGATGCCCACCGGTTCCAGCGGCCAGGTCATGCCGACCTTGTAGACGCGGATGCCGAGCTCGGCGCAGGCGCGCGCATCGAGCCCCAGGTATTCCAGCGCCTGCAGCACGTCGAGGTAGCTCTTGCCGGTGGTGACGATGCCCAGCCGCGCATTCGCCGAATCGATCACCACGCGGTCGATGCGGTTGGCGCGTGCGAACGCCTGCGCGGCCTTCACCGCATAGCGATGCAGGCGCATCTCCTGCTCCATCGGCGGATCCGGCCAGCGGATGTTGAGGCCCCCCGGCGGCAGCTCGAAATCGTCGGGCGTGGCGATCTGCAGCGCGAACGGATTCACGTCCACCGAGGCCGAGGACTCCACCGTCTCGGCGATCGTCTTGAAGCCGATCCAGCGGCCGGTGTAGCGGCTCATCGCCCAGCCAACGAGGCCCATGTCGAGGATGTCCTGCACGCCGGCCGGGTTGAGGATCGGCATCAGCGCGCTGGTGAACTCGCCTTCACTGCCGTGCGGCAGGGTCGAGCTGCGGCAGGCGTGGTCGTCGGCGGCCAGCGCCAGCACGCCGCCATGCGGATTGGTGCCGGCGGCGTTGGCGTGCTTGAACACATCGCCGCAGCGGTCGACGCCCGGGCCCTTGCCGTACCACATCGCGTAGACGCCATCGACGGTCGCGCCCGGGAACAGGCCTGTCTGCTGGGTGCCCCAGACCATGGTCGCGCCGAGGTCCTCGTTGAGGCCGGGCTGGAACTTCACCCGCGCTTCTTCCAGATGTTTGCGGGCACGCCACAGCTCGAGGTCGAAGCCGCCCAGCGGGCTGCCGCGGTAGCCGGAAATGAAGCCGCCGGTATTCAGCCCTGCGGCCTGGTCGCGCAGCCGCTGCATCAGCGGCAGCCGCACCAGCGCCTGCACGCCGGACAGGTAGATGCGGCCCTCGGTGCGGGTGTAGCGGTGGTCGAGGCTGTAGTCGGTGTCCACCGCGCCACGGGTCAGGGCGGTGTTCGCGGACGCAGGAGAAGACAGTTCGGCAGTGCTGGTCATGGCGGAGTCTTGGCTTGCGCGCGCGGCGCTGGCGGCCATGGCGGATGCCGGATGGCGCGACGGGTGGAGCCGGGAGGGCCCGGCCGGGGGCGCGCGATTGTAGCAGCGCGCTTTCCGGCCCCCTTTTCAGGCATGCCAGGCGGCCCCGCCGTAGAATGGCCGCGGGAGAACACGCAACACCTCAGGGGAAAACACGATGAATCCACGCACCTTCGCCTGTCTGGCGCTGTTGTGGCTGTGCGTGCTGGCGCCGACGGCGCTGGCGCAGTCGCTGCCGGCATTGCGCGAGTTCTATTTCGACGACGACCAGGCCGCGCGCCCGATCCGCGTGGTCGAAGGCACCGACGATGCCGCGGTCGAGCAGCTGATGCGCACGATGGAGCGCCGCCAGCGTCATGCCGAACTCGCCACCGCGCAGCTGGCGCACATCGCGCTGGCCGGCGGCCGCGCCGAGACCGCGCATGCGCTGTACCGGCAGGCGATCGAGTCCACCTCGCCGCGCAGCTCGCAGCGCCAGCAGGTGCAGTGGAACTACGGCTGGGACCTGCTGCGCGCCGGCGATGCCGAGGGTGCGCTCACGCAGTGGGCGGGGGTGATGGAAGGCCGCCGCCAGCAGCCGGAATGGCTGCCGCCGACGCTTGCGCTCGCCCTGTGGCGGCTCGACCGCCGCGCCGAAGCGGTGGCCTGGTTCGCGGCCGCGGTGCGCACCCATCCCGACCGCTGGCCCTACGCCGCCAACCTGCCGGCGCTGCTGCCCGACTGGCGCGAGGACGAGCGCGCAACACTTGCACAGGTGCAGGCCGCGTGGGTCGCCAATCCGCCCGTCTGGCCGTAAGCGGACCGCGTTGACGGCCCTGCGCCGTTACCCGCGGGAAGGGCGGATCCGGCGGGTCATCCCCGAAGGCGATTAGGCGTCTGTCATCCCCGCAAAGGCGGGCATCCAGGGACGTTGCCTTCCATTGCCGCGCCGCAGCGCGCGCTGCACATCGGGTTCGTTGCAGCAGGGCGGCACAGGGCGCCGCCCGGCATGCCGCCTCCGCAGGAGCTGCGTCAGTCGGTGTCCTGCACCGGGGCTTCCAGCGGCACGCCATTGGCCTTGAGCCACGCCACCACCTGGCGGCGCTCGTCGAGGGCGCGGTCGTTGAGCAGTTCCCGGCGGTAGCCGAAGTAGTAGGGCTGGAAGCTCTTGCCGCCGGAGTTTTCCGCCAGCGGCGACGCGCCGGCCGCGAGCAGGCGCAGGATCGCCGCGCCGGCATTGGTACGGGCGGCCACGTGCAGGGGGGTGTCGCCGTTGAGGTCGGCGACGTCGGCGTCCGCACCGGCGTCCAGCAGCACCTCGAACTGGCGCGCCTCCGGCGACAGCAGGGCGGACACAAGCGGGGTGGCGCCGGTATGCGGATTGCGCACGTTCGGGTCGCCGCCGCCGGCCAGCACCGCGCGCAGCAGCCCGGCATTCCCGGAGAACGCCGCCGCATGCACCGCGGTGTCACCGCGTGCGTTCGCGCGGTTGGGGTCGGCACCGCCGGCCAGCAGCGCCTGCACGCTGGCGACCTGGCCCTGGCGGATGGCCTCGATCAGCAGGCTGGAACCATCGCTGCCGGGTGTGTTGGCATCAACACGCTCCAGCTGGCGACGGATCTCGGCGTCATCGCCACGGCGCACCGCATCGGCCAGCGATGCGACCTCGGGACTGGTGAAGGCATCGGTGCTCATGGACGGTTGGGCGCACCCCGGGGCGCAGATGAGGGCCAGGGCGCCGGCGATCGCGTGGAAGGGGCGCATGCGGGCCATTTCAATCGCGATCGCTGCCGGGCGCAAGCGTCACCGCTCAGCGCCCGAACAGGCCACCCACGAAGTTGGTCACGCCCTGCGCCACCTTGCCGGCACCATCGGCGATGGTCTCGACCACCTGTCCACCCGCGTCGGCGACGAACTCCACCGCGTCACCACCGAAGTCGACCGCGCCCGACAGCGCATCACCGGCCCAGCCGTCCACGCGCTCGTCGATCTTCGCCGCCAGTGAATCGGCATAGCGGTCGACGGTGTCGCCGACCGAGTTGGCGGCACCCTCGGCGAAGTCACCGGCGATGCTGAAGCCGCCAGCGACGTACCGGCCATTAGCGAACTCGCTGGCGACCACGCCGTCGATATCGGTGGCGAAGTCATGGGTGTTGCGCGCGAAGTCGTCCTTCAGCTCGCCCGGCAGCAGGTCCTGCAGGTCGCGGCCGAGGTTGGAGGGGTTCTCGTAGCCGGCCTGCCAGGGCTGGCGGTCGATCATCGCCGCGGTCAGCGCGTTGGGGCTGTGGCTGATGCCCGCGTAGGCCAGGTTGCCACCCACCACCGTCACCAGGGAGCCACCGAGCGCTCCGAGAGGGGCGATGAGCGGCCCGCCGATCACGGTGGCGACCCCGGCCCCGATGGGAGCGCCGACGATCGTGCCGGTCACCGGATCGCGGGCGAGTTCGACGCCGGCATTGATGGCCCGGCTCTGCTCCGGCGAGAAGCCTTCGATGGGCCCGTAGTTGGTGAACATGTTGTGCTCGTCGGCTCGGGCGGGATCGACCACGATCCGCGTGCCGATCGCATCCGGTGCCACCAGTCCGGTGGCCCAGCTGTCCTGGGCATTGGTCAGTGCGTCGCCCGACAGCGAGTAGGCGCGGATCTGGCCGCCCTCGGCGAGGTCGCGCGCGCGCTGCGGATCGATGCCCATGCGGTCGAAGGTGTTGGGGTGGATGCCCGACGCATCGAAGGTGACCGCGGGCACGCCACTGGCCAGCGCGCCGACGCTGGCCAGCCCACCGCCCTGGGAGTGGCCGGTGATGGCGAGGTTGGAGGACTCACCACCCGGGTTGTCGCCGAACACCTGTGCGAATTCCACCGCGGTGTTGACCGCGGTGACGCTGAACTTGTCGCCGTCGCGGGTCTCGTAGCCGAGGCCCTGGCGGAAGTTGTTGTCCCAGTCGTCGCCGCCCTCGGCGGTGCCGCGGTAGGACAGCACGTAGTTGCCGTCGCCGTCGCTATAGACCTCGGCGCGGAATTCCTGGTCGTTGGTCGGCACGCTGTCGTTGGCGCCGAGGTACTGCAGGCGCCAGGCCTGCACCTGTTCCGGGGTGGCCGGCCGCTCCGGCGTGCCAATGCGTTCGGCGAGGTCGGCGTCCGACACCGCGCTCCAGCCTTCCGGCGGATCGCCACGGGTGCCGTAGACCGCGGTGGCCAGCTGCGACAGGGTCACGTCGAAGGGTTGCGCCTGCGTGCCGCTGGCGACCGAGCCGAGCGTGCCGCCCTGGGGGATGCCGTACTGGCCGCCTGCGGCGGACGGCGACTGCGCGGCATTCGCGCCCGGTGCCTGGACCTGCGGATGCCAGCTCGGCTCGGGGCGGTAGCCACCATTGCCACGGGCCAGGCACTGCGGCGGCTGCGACGGCGGCGGTGGCGGCTCCTGGCGGAGCAGGGGGCGATGGATGGCACCGCTGTCGGAGATGGTCATGACCATCGGCATGTCCTGTGCGCAGAATCCTGTGCCCGTTATCCCGAGCCGGGCGCCGGGTGGCAATCCGGGCTGACCCTAGGGCGGTGCGCAGGGCCGGGTGCCGACGCCGTACGCCGCACGACGTACGACGTACGACGTACTATCGGGCTCCCGCCGTTGCCCGTATTGCCGATGCCCGCCTATCGCCTGTCCGCGGCCGCCGCGCTGCTGTGCTGCCTGCCGCTTTCGCTGGCCGCCGCCGATCGCATCACCGGCCAGCCGTTCGCCACCCGCAGCGAGGTCCACGCGCCGCATGCGATGGCCGCCACCTCGCATCCGCTGGCCACCCAGATCGCGCTCGACATCATGAAGGCCGGGGGTTCCGCGGTGGACGCGGCGATCGCCGCCAACGCCGCGCTCGGGCTGATGGAGCCGACCGGCAACGGCATCGGCGGCGACCTGTTCGCGATCGTCTGGGATCCGGCCACGAAACGCCTGCATGGCTACGACGGCTCCGGCCGCTCGCCGCGCTCGCTGACCATGGACGAATTCCGCCGCCGCGGGCTCACCGAGATCCCGTCGCACGGCCCGCTGCCGGTGACCGTGCCGGGCACCGTCGACGGCTGGTTCGCCCTGCACGAACGCTTCGGCAGGCTGCCGATGGCCGACAACCTCGCACCGACCATCCGCTACGCCCGCGACGGCCACCCGGTGCACGAGGTGATCGCCCACTACTGGGACCGCTCGGTGCCGCGGCTGTCGCGCTGGCCGGGCTTCAGCGAGCAGTTCACCCTCGACGGCCGCGCCCCGCGCACCGGCGAGACCTGGAAGAACCCCAGCCTCGCCGACACCCTGCAGAAGATCGCCGATGGCGGGCGCGATGCGTTCTACAGGGGTGACATCGCCCGCACCATCGGCGACTACTTCGCCGCCAACGACGGCTTCCTGTCCTACGACGACCTGGCCGCCCACACCGGCAACTGGGTCGAGCCGGTGTCGACCAATTACCGCGGCGTCGACGTGTGGGAACTGCCGCCGAGCGGGCAGGGCATCGCCGCGCTGCAGATCCTCAACCTGCTCGAGCCCTACGACCTCAAGTCGTACGGCTTCGGCAGCCCCGAGCACGTGCACCTGTTCGTCGAGGCCAAGAAGCTGGCGTTCGCCGACCGCGCGCGCTGGTATGCCGACCCGGAGTTCCATCCGGCACCGGTCGCACGCCTGATCTCCAAGGACTATGCCCGTGAGCGCGGCGAGCTGATCTCGATGGACCGCGCACTGCGCGAGGTGCAGCCGGGCACGCCGGCGCAGCTCGACGAGGGCGACACCATCTACCTGACCACCGCCGATGCCAGCGGGATGATGGTGTCGCTGATCCAGTCCAACTACCGCGGCATGGGCAGCGGCATGGCGCCGCCGGGGCTGGGCTTCATCCTCCAGGACCGCGGCGAGCAGTTCGTGCTGAAGGACGGCCATCCCAACAGCTACGCGCCGGGCAAGCGCCCGTTCCACACCATCATCCCGGCATTCGCCACCCGGGGCGGCGAGCCGTGGCTGTCGTTCGGGTTGATGGGGGGCGCGATGCAGCCGCAGGGGCATGCGCAGATCATCATCAACATGATCGACTTCGGCATGAACCTGCAGGAGGCCGGCGACGCCCCGCGCATCCACCATGATGGTTCCACCGAACCCGCCGGACAGAACCTTGCGATGACCGACGGCGGCCGCATCGAGCTGGAATCCGGATTCCCCTACGAAACCGTGCGCGGGCTGATGCGCCGCGGCCATCGCGTGCAGTTCGCCGACGGCCCCTATGGTGGCTACCAGGCGATCATGAAGAACCCGCACGGCGGCTGGACCGGCGCCAGCGAGTCACGCAAGGACGGCCAGGCGGCGGGGTACTGAGACGACACCGCAACGCAGTCTCTCCGGCCGGGGCACACCACATCAAGGGACGCACCAGATGCAGAAGGATCGCGGCACCGCGGTAACCTCCAGACCCCGTCGACGCGCCGTGTCGCTGCTTGCGGCGGCGTTGCTGACGCTGGCGACGCCGCTGGCGTTCGCGCAGCCTGGCACGGATACGCAGGCCCCGATGGTCGACCAGGCCGTCGCCGCCGCGCAGCGCGACTACCTCGGGCGCCTGGCGGAGACGCTGGCGGCCGAGGGCAGCGCGCGCGGGCTTGCCCACGCCGCGTGGCTCCGGGACTGGCAGCAGGCGCTGGATGGCACGGCCACGGGTACTGCCAGCCATCCGCAGGCACGCGCCTGGCGCGAGCTCGCATTGCAGCGGGGCGGCACCGATACCGTGGCATTGGCGATGCTCGCCGGTGCCGATGATCCGTCGTCCACGCAGGCGGTCGCGCGTTGGCGGCAGCTCTCGCCCGGAAACCTGGTACCGGTGCTGTTCGCCGGGCTGGATCCGGAGCCGTTGCTCGCCGCCGCATCGCGCACCAGCCACGCGCAGGGACACACGATCGACCAGCTGCGCTGGATCGTGGAAGCCGTGCGCCGCCTGCCGCCCGCTCCGGACGCGCTCGCGCAGCTCGTCCCCGACGGGGTCGGCATCGACGATTTCGCGGTGATGCACGGCTGGGCGTACCTCGCCACCTTCGCCACACCCGACTTCGCGACACTGGTCGAGGCCTGTCGCGCCGCCGGGCAGCGCGGCGCCGAAACCGCGGCGGCATGTGGCAATGCGGCACGGGTGCTGCAGGGTGGCGATACACGCTTGCAGCAGATGGTCGGCACTGGCCTGGCCGGCGAAGTCGCCACCAGCGCCGGCGACCGCCAGCGGGCCGACGCGGCGCGCCGTCGCCTGGATTGGCAGATGTTCGAACTCGGCCGCCTGAGCAGCGGCCTGCCCGACCAGGGCGTCGCCGAACACGTGGCACTGCTCGCCGATCCGGCACTCGACAGCGAAACCGCCATCCACGAGGCGCAGCTGCGTGCGGCCGGCATCCCGCTGGATCCGCCGGCGGGCTGGCAGCCGCCCTACCGGTAAGCCACGTGCTGCAGGGCGATGCGCAGAAGCCATTACCGCCGTCGCGCGACCCCGTCGCCAGCACGGTGATGAGTGCGGCCTACGTCCGGGGCTGCACCGCGCGGACGGCGCCGTGCTGGCGATGCCGGAGATCGATTGGCCGCCAGCGAAGTGCCCTCCAACAGCCACGCTCGGATAGCCGGGATCAACGTGCCGCCGGGCGGCTGGACGCCCACCGCATGACAGCCATGCGCGTTGCCGTGATGCTACTCGCCAGCACATTGGCCGCTTGCGCCGGCCACCGCGGCCACGTGATACACGAGATGGTCCCGCCGGCAGGCCGCGCACCGTATCCCCTCGGCGCGCAGCAACGCCTGTTCCTGATGCCGGTCCCGGTGACCGCGCCGATGCCGACGCTTGTCGCAGGCCGCTGGCCGCGTGTCGCCACCGTGGTCTGCGTCGAGTTCACCGTCACCATCGCGGGCGAGACCGTGGACATCGATACTGCCGGCCAGACCGGATGCGGTGGCTCGGCCCCGCTTGACCCCGCCCACCACGCGCGGCTGCGTGCAGCAGTCGAGGATGCGCTCGCGCGGTGGACGTGGCGCTCCGGTGCCATCTGCACGTTTCCGGAAGGCCTCCAGCCCAATGATGCGTGCCGCGCCCCCGGCATCCTCTACGAGGCGGTGCCAATGCGGCTGGATTACCGCTTCACGTTCGAACCCGGTCGCCAGGTCGACAAATAGCGCTGGGAGTCAGTTGGGCTGGCGCTCGCTAATCGCCGTGTGGCCGACGCTGGCCACGATGCGGGTGGGCACCATCAGGCTCCGTTTCTTGTCGAGGGTTTTCGTTTTTCGTCTCCAGCCCAATTGCGGGGCCATATCCAGGCGCCTGCCGGGTGTTTCACCGACCAAGGCGGTATCGGGCGCCGACTCGGGGGAATACCCGGCAGGCGCCCTTGCGCAAGTTCACGCCTTTGCTCGGTGTCCAAACCCGAATGGTTTCGCTCAACCAGACGCGCCGGTGAACCCTTCTCAATCCGCCGGCACTGTCCGCGTTGCCGCCCATTCGCGCAGTCCGTCGACCTGCTCGCGCATCACCACCGAGAGCGGCCGTGTCTGCCTGAGCTCGGCACGCAGGCCGAAGTCGCCGAGCGGTGCGTCGGCCGCGTGCGCTGCATACAGCGTGGAGACGATCGCCTGCTCGATCTCGGCACCGGAAAAACCCTCGGATGCCGCAGCCAGCGCGTCGAGATCGAAGTTGGCCGGGTCGAACCCGCGCGACGTCAGGTGCAGCGCGAACACCTCGCGCCGCACCTCCGCCACCGGCAGGTCGACGAAGAAGATCTCGTCGAAGCGGCCCTTGCGCAGCAGTTCCGCCGGCAGCTCATGCACCTGGTTGGCGGTGGCGACCAGGAACACCTTCGATTTGCGCTCCGCCATCCAGGTCAGCAGGTAGCCGAGCACGCGCCGCGACACCCCGCCATCCTCGCCGCCGGTCGAGGCCGCCAGCCCCTTCTCGATCTCGTCGATCCACAGCACGCACGGCGCCAGCTGTTCGGTGGAGGCCAGCGCCGCGCGCAGGTTCGATTCGGTTTCGCCGTGGTACTTGTTGTAGAGCGTGCCGAAATCCAGCCGCACCAGCGGCACCCCGAAGCCGCCGGCGATCGCCTTGGCCAGCATCGACTTGCCGCAGCCCTGCACGCCCAGCAGCAGCACGCCCCTGGGTGGGTCCAGGCCGGGCGGCGCATCGCCTTCGACGAACACGCGGCGGCGCTGTTCCACCCAGCGCTTGAGCCGGCGCGCGCCGGCGACGTCGCCGAAACGCGCGGTGTCGTACTCGAAGTGCAGGTGCCCGCTGCGGTTGAGCAGTTCGAAGCGCAGCTTCTGCAGCTTCGGCAGGTCGCTTTCGCACAGCACGCCGTCGTCGAACACCAGGTGCCGGGCGATGCGCTGCGCGTCGGGCAGGCTCAGGCCCTGCAGGTTGCGCACGATGCGCTGCACGACCTGCTCGTCCGTCTCCACCCGACGCCCGCCGTGCTCGGCGGCGTAGGCGCTGGCGACCTCGCGCACCACGCGCAACAGCGCGGCCTGGTCGGGCAGGCGCGGCGCGTAACGCACGGCCATCGCCTCGAGCTCGTCGGGCAGCTCCACCCGGTGGCCCACCAGCACGATCACGTGCGGCAGGCATTCGCGCCGCTGCAGCAGGTCACGCAGCTGGCGGCGCGTGCCCGCCACGTCCAGGTACGGATGCACGTCGAGCAGCAGGTAGACCCCGCGCTGCTCGGCACCCCGGATCGCGCGCAGCAGGGTGCCGACATCGGCCGCGCCGTCGGGTTCGTCCTCGCGGTCGAGGTCGATGCGGCGCAGCCCCTCGGTGATCGACCAGCGGTACATCGCCCGCCAGACATGCCGCAGGGACTGCCGGAACAGCGCCACCGCGCCCGGCTCGTCGCGGGTTTCGATGACGATCAACGGCGTGTCGGCGCGGATCAGCGCCACCAGGTCCTGCAGTTCGCTCATGCGTGGCTCCCCCGAAGCCGCGTGAAGATATCAGTTCGGCGGGCGTCGCCGGTGCGGTGTACGCTCGGGCTTCCACTCGGCGGAGCACGCGATGAAGACGATCCTGGTGGCGAGTTCCAAGGGCGGCGTGGGCAAGACCACCATCGCCTCCCACCTTGCGGCGCGCTCGGCGCTGGATGGCCGGCGCACGGTGCTGGTGGATGCGGATCCGCAGGGGTCGTCGATGCGCTGGGCCGAACGCCGTGCCGGGCTCGACAGCGCGGTGCTCCCGGTCGATGGCAGCCGCCGCCGCAAGCAGGCCTGGAATGCGATCCCCGGTGATGCCGACACCGTGGTGATCGATGCCGGCGCCGGCGCGATGCGCGAGGATCTCGACCCCTGGCTCGAGCACGCCGAGGCGCTGGTGGTGCCGGTGCTGCCGTCGGCGCTCGACATCGACGCCACCGTGGCCTTCCTCAACGGCATCGCCGAACATCCGCGGGTGCGCTCGCGCGAACTGCGCGTGGGCCTGGTCGGCAACCGCCTGCGGCCGTGGACCAACGCCTCGCAGCAGGCGATGGAACTGCTCGCCCAGTGGCCATACCCGGTGGTTGCGCAGCTGCGCGACAGCCAGGCCTACGTGGTGATGGTCGCGCTGGGCCGCAGCCTGTTCGACTACAACTCCCAGCAGGTGCGCGAGCACCAGGCCGACTGGCAGCCGCTGCTGAAGTGGGTGCGACGCAAGCCATGACCCCGTTGCCGATGCGCCGTGATGGCGCGATACCGAGTCCCTGATGCGCGAACTGATCCTGCTGCGACACGCCCACGCCGAATCGGCGCATCCCGACCAGCCCGACTTCGACCGGCCGCTGTCGGCCGACGGCCTTGCCGAGGCCGAGGCCGCGGCGCGCTGGCTGCTCGAACAGCGCCTGATCCCCGACCAGGTGCTGTGCTCGCCGGCACGGCGCACGCGCGAGACGCTGGAAGCCGCGCTCGCGGTGCTGGGCTATGTCGACCAGCGCCTGGAGCCGTCGATCTACGAGGCCACCCCCGGCACGCTGGCCGCGTTGCTGGACCGCTACCGCGACACCGAACGCGTGCTGCTGGTCGGCCACAACCCGGGGCTGGAGCGTCTCGTCGCACTGCTGCACAGCGGCCAGTCGGGCGACTACCGCGGCATGCCGCCGGCGGGGGTGGCGGTGCTGGAGTTCGATGAAGGTGCCGCCGTGGAACCCGGTGCGGCGCGCCTTGCCGCGTTCTGGTGGCCGTGACCGGCAGGACCGCGGAACGCTGGTGCTGTGCCTGGCTGTTGCTGCTGGTGGCCTGCCTGCCACGGCCGGCGACTGCGCTCGATGTCACCCGCGTGGATGCGCAGGACTCGGAGGTCGGCTTCGTGCTGCGCACCCGCTGGGGCCAGCGCCTGGAAGGGCGCATCCCGGTGCTGAGCGGTGACGTGCGCCCGGTGGGCGCCGGCCTGCGCCAGGTGCGGCTGCGGCTGTCGGCACGCGATGTCGAGATCGTCGGCCATCCACGCTACACCCAGCTCACCCGCGACGAGGCGTTCTTCGATGCCGACCGGCATCCCGAGGTGAGCTTCGTGTCGGATCCGTTCGGCCCCGAACTGGTGCGCACCGGCGGCGCGCTGGTGGGCGTGCTGCAGTTGCGCGGGGTGGAGCGTCGCGAGACCTTCCATGTCGAGCCCGCGCCCTGCGAACAGCCGATGCGCGAATGCGCGGTGGTGGCCGCCGGGGTGGTCAACCGTGGCGACTATGCGATGGACCGCTGGAGCTTCGCACTCGGCGAGCGCGTGCAGTTCCGGCTGTCGCTGCGTGGCACGGAGGCGGCCGCGCCGTGACTGCCGTGCTGCGTGCGTGCCTGGCCGCGCTGCTGGCGCTGGCCACCAGCGGCTGCGCCGGGCTCGGCGCGGTGCAGCGCGCCGAGGCCCAGCGCATCGCCGATGCCGCGCGCGACACCGTACTGGAATGCGATGACCCCGTCGGGCGCTGCGCGCGCGAGTCGCCGCTGCGCGCGCTCGCCAGCCGCGCCTATGCGGCCAGCACGCCGGACGCGCCGCGCCACTACGCGCTGATGCTCGACTACGGCCAGGACGCGTTGCTCGCGCGGCTGGACCTGATCCGCGGCGCGCGCGAGTCGATCGACCTGCAGACCTACATCTTCGACGAGGACGATTCCGGGCATCTGATCCTCGACGAACTGCTCACCGCGGCGCGGCGTGGCGTGCGCGTGCGCATGCTGGTCGACCAGCTCTCCGCGCTGCGCAACGTCGACACCCTGGCCGCGCTGGTGTCGGCGCACGCCAACTTCGAGCTCCGGGTCTACAACCCGGTGCTGGGCCGCGCGCGCATCAGCTATCCGATGTATGTCGCCGCGGCAGCCTGCTGCTGGCGCCAGCTCAACCGCCGCATGCACAACAAGATGCTGCTGGTGGACGGCATCGTCGGCCTCACCGGCGGGCGCAACTACCAGGACAGCTATTTCGACTGGGACTCCAGCTACAACTTCCGCGATCGCGACATCCTCGTCGGCGGTCCGGTCACCCGCGACATGCAGGCCAACTTCAACGCGTTCTGGATCGCACCGCTGAGCATTCCGGCCGCGCAGCTGTCCGATGTCGGCCGGCGCCTGCTGCGGCATGGCGCACCGGAGATGCCGCACGAACCATTCGCCGCGCCCGACCGCGTGGCCACGGTGTCGCGCCAGGCCGATGACCCGCTGCTGCTCGGGCAGCGGCTGGTGGATGCCGTGATCGCGGTGGGCGAGGTCGAGTTCATTGCCGACACGCCGGCCAAGCATCGTCCGGGGCAGCGTGCGCTGGCGCCGTCGACCGGGCGCCTGCGCGAGCTGATCGAGTCCGCCGACGAGGAGGTACTGCTGCAGACGCCGTACCTGGTGCTGTCGCGCCCGGCGCAGGACATGTTCCGCGCGCTGCACGCGCGCGACGACGGCCCGCGCGTGGTGGTGTCGACCAACAGCCTGGCCGCCACCGATTCCTTCATCACCTACGCGCTGTCGTACAAGTACAAGCGCCGCTACCTGCGCGAGTTCGGCTTCAACATCTACGAGTACAAGCCGTTCCCGCAGAACGCGCCGATCGACCTCGACGCCACCCGCGCGCTCGATCCCGGCTGGGGCCTGGCGGTCACCGGCCACGCGCAGGCCGACGAAGCGCGCGCGCTGGCCGACATCGACGCCGGGCATCGCGACGATGTCCGCCGCAGCGCGGCAACCGCGACCGGCGCGCATGCGGTGCGCGCGGTCGTGGCCGACGACCGGCCCGCGCCGGGCCAGCGCACCCAGCAGCAACGCCTGCCACTGGACCGCGAGTACGCCGCGCTGCGCTATGCCGGCCTCGGCGTGAACCGTCCGGTGCCGCTGCGTCGCGCAGGGCTGCGCTTCGGCCTGCATTCGAAGTCGCTGGTGATCGACCAGCGCGTGGGCGTGGTCGGCACCCACAACTTCGACCCGCGCGGCGACAACCTCAATACCGAAAGCGCGGTGGTGATCGGGGATCCGGCATTCGCGCGCGCACTGGCGGCCAGCATCCGCAACGACATGCTGCCGCAGAACTCCTGGGTGATCGGCCCGCGCGACAAGGCACCGGTGCTGTCGGGCGTGGAGTATTCGCTGGGCAAGGCCTCGGAACAGTTGCCTCTGTTCGATCTGTGGCCGATCCGTTACGCCACGAGCTACGAGTTCGCACCCGGGCCCGGCTGCCCGGTGCCGCCGCCGCCCGACCATCCGGATTTCCGCGACTGCCACCGGCCGGTGGGCGATTTCCCCGAGGTGAACCTCGGCTTCAAGTCGTTGCTGACGCGCATCTTCACCGCGTTCGGAGCGGGGCTGGCGCCGATCCTGTAACTCGCCGCGGCGTCAGGCGTCAGGCGTCTGCAGCTGCCGGCCGCATTGCCCGGATCCGGCCGGGCACCGCGTCACCCCCGTCGTCCTTCTCCCGGTGCCGTCGCGGTCTGACCCGCCCGGCGTGTGCGCGCACCAGGGGATCGGCCCTGAAGCTGAATAGGGTTATGCGACCCATTCAGAAAAGCCTGGAAACGGGCTGAAACCGACCGTCCGTCGGCACATGTTCAGTCGGCCATCCCTATAATCTCTTTCAAATCAACAGCTTGGATCGGATGCGTCGACGGGATGACTTCCGGCACATGGTTTTGCGGACAGGTGTTGTAGTCTACCAGCACACCGCAGCACTACATGCCCACAACGGAGTCCCCCATGAACGTCCACGTCCTCCCCGCCGCCTCCCGTCGCGAGCTGCTGGTCCAGACCCTCAACGCCGTGCGCCAGGCACCGACCGCGTCCTCGCATCGCAACCGCGACTTCGGCATCGGCTACGGCCGCAGCAGCGGTTACGGCCGCGCGGCCCGCTATGTCGACTCGAGCCCGGCGCCGCGGTTCCGCCTCGCCTGACACCCTTTCTTCCAACCAGGAGTTCCATCGATGAAACGTTCAACGTCCCCGTCCATCCCGACCCCGCGGCCGGCCGACGAGCGCCCCCGCAGCGAGCGCAGCACGCGCAGCCATGAGTTCGGCAACTACGCGCGCAGCACCTACCTCAACCATCGCCGCTATGCGTACAGCCCGATGGCCTCGCGTTTCCGCATCGCATGAGCGAAGGCGGCAGCCCACGGGCGCAACGCCCACTGCAGGGATCCACCGCATGATCCGGCCCCATTGACGGCCAGCCCGCCCAACCGCGCGCTGGCCGTCCCCGCCGTGGCTCGGCTATCGTGCCGCCGATGAACGACACCGTTGCACCCGCCAGTACCCGCCCGCTGTTCCGCGGCCAGCCCGACCTCGACGCGCTCAATGCGATGTCGCGCGGCACCGCGATGGAAGCCCTGGGCATCGTCTTCACCGGGGTCGGCCCCGATTACCTGCGCGCGACCATGCCGGTCGAGGCGCGCACCCACCAGCCCTATGGCCTGCTGCATGGCGGCGCATCCGCGCTGCTGGCCGAAACCGTCGGCAGCACCGCCGGCATGCTCGCGGTCGAGGAAGGCAAGGGCTGCGTCGGCATCGAGATCAACGCCAACCATCTGCGCGCCGTGCGCAGCGGCCTCGTGACCGCCACCGCACGCCCGCTGCACGTGGGCCGCCAGACCCAGGTGTGGGAGATCCGCATCGAGGATCCCGCCGGCCGCCTGGTGTGCGTGTCGCGGCTGACGCTTGCGGTGATCCCGCTGTCGCCGTCGCGCGAACCCTCGGCGGACTGACCGGCCGGGGCCGGGCGCGGGCTGACGCATAATCGACGCCGTTCGCGCGCCTGCGCCGCATTTCCATACATGACCACCGCCAGCCCCATCCCGTCCTCCGGCCCGCCCGCCCGTGCGCTGCGCTACCTGCTGCGCACGCCGCTGCTGGCCTGGCATCTCTTCGTGCACCTGACCGTGGTGATGATCGTGGTGGTGTCGCCGCTCGGCCGGCTGCGGCTGCGCAGCGGCGAGTCCCTCGGCCACCGCATCATCCGCGCATGGCAGGCGGGGCTGATGCGGGTGTTCGGTTTCCGCCTGCGCCGCAGCGGCACGCCGTTGCCGGGTGCGGTGCTGTTCGTGGCCAACCACGTCAGCTGGATCGACATCGTCGCCCTGCACAGCCAGCACATGATGGGCTTCGTGGCCAAGAAGGAGATTGCCGGCTGGCCGGTGGTGGGCTGGCTGGCGAAACACGGCGAGACGATCTTCCACCAGCGCGGCAGCCAGGAGTCACTTGGCGGCGTGCTCGAGGAAATGCAGCTGCGCCTGCGCGAGGGCCGTGCGGTCGGGGTGTTCCCGGAAGGCCGCACCCGCGACGGCGCCGAACTGGGGCCGTTCCATGCGCGGATCTTCACCGCGGCGGTGGAGACCGGGGTGCCGGTGCAGCCGGTGGCGTTGCGCTATGGCACGCATGGCGAGGCGCAGCGCGTGGTCGCGTTCCGCGGCCGCGAGAGCTTCGTCGCCAATTTCTTCCGCCTGCTCGGCGAGGCGCCGCGCGATGCCGAGGTCGCCTTCCTCGAGCCGATGATGCCGGGCGATGCCGACGGCCGCCGGCGCATCGCCGAGGTCTCGCGCGAACGCATCATGGCTGCGCTCGGCCAGGCGCCGCGGCACCGCGAGCGTCGCGAGGCCCACGAGGTCGCCGCCGATGCAGGCTAGGGCCCGCGTGACCGGCACCGCGCTGCCCGCCAGCGCCTACGCACCGCCACCCTGGCTGCGCAATGCGCATGTGCAGTCGGTGCTGGGCAGCAGCCAGTGGCGGCGTCAGCGCGGCGCGCGCGCACTGGTGGCGACCGGCGCCGTCACCACCGAGCACCTGCTCGACGGCGGCGACGGCGTGCGCCTGCACGGCCTGCACAGCACCATCGAAGGGCGCACGCCGCGCGGGCTGGCGCTGCTGCTGCACGGCTGGGAGGGCAGCACCGAATCGAGCTACATGCGGCTGACCGCGGCGCGTTTCCTGCGTGCCGGCTTCGACGTGTTCCGGCTGAACTTCCGCGACCACGGCCCGACCCACCACCTCAACGAGGAACTGTTCCACTCCGCACGCATCGACGAGGTGGTGCATGCCGCCGCCGATGTCTGCGCGCGCTTTCCGGCGCGCCCGCTGGTGACCGCCGGCTATTCGCTGGGCGGCAACTTCGCCCTGCGCCTGGCGCTGCGCGCCCCCGGCGCGGGCCTGCCGCTGGTGGCGGTATCGGCGGTGTGCCCGGTGCTCGACCCGGCGCTGACCCTGCAGCAGATGGAGCGGGGCATGCCGATCTACCTGCACCATTTCGAGCGCAAATGGCGCGAATCGCTGGTGCGCAAGCGTTCGCTGTTCCCGCACCGGCTCACTCTCGACGACAGCGTGCTGCGGCTGGGCATGCGCGACCTCACCGAATGGCTGGTGCTGCGCCACACCGCGTTCGGCTCGCTCGACGAGTACTTCGAGGGCTACTCCATCGCGGGTGGGCACCTGGGCGCACTCGAGGTGCCCGCGCATGTGCTGACCAGCGAGGACGACCCGGTGATCCCCGCCGACGGCTTCCGCGCGCTGCCCGACAACCCCTGCCTGCAGGTGGAGATCGCGCGCTGGGGCGGGCACTGCGGCTTCATCGAAAACGCGCGTCTGGACGGCTATGCCGAGCGCTGGGCGGTGGAGCGCCTGCTGGCCGACCCGCAGGTGCTGGCGCAGGCCGCCGCGCACTGAGGGCGCAGGGCGCGTCCGCCACGGCCGCTACAATGGCCGGCCCGGCCAGGTGGCCGAAGCCTGCGGATCCGCGCCCCATGTACGACAGCATTCTCGATGCCCTGCGCCGCGGCGCGCCTGCCGAGGCCCTCGCCGCCGCGCGCGCGCTGGCCACCGAACGCCCCGACGATGCCCGGGCGCGGGAACTGATGGCGCAGGCGCAGCGGATGGCCGGCGACACCGATGGCGCGCTGGCCAGCCTCGACCATGCGATCACCCTGCAACCCGACGAGGCCTCGCTGCAGTTCCAGCGCGCCGCGATCCTGCTGGCCCGCCGCGACATCGACGGCGCGACCTCCGCGCTCGGCCGCACCCTCGAACTCGACCCCAACCGCTACCAGGCCTACATCGTGCAGGCGGAACTGGCGATCGGCCGCGGCGACCTCGACGAGGCCGAGCGGCTGGAAAAGATGGCCGCGCGGCTGGGCGAGGGCGATCCGGGCCTGTCCGCCGTGCGCGGCATGATCGCGCTGCGCCGGGGCGACCGCGACCGCGCACTGTCGATCCTCTCCAGCGCCGCCGAGCGCAACCCCGATGATCCGCAGTTGCTCAATGCGCTGGCGTTCGCCTACATCGCCAGGGACCACCTCGCCTTCGCCGAACAGACCCTGCTGCGGCTGTGCGACCTGGTGCCCGGCAACACCCCGGCGCGCCGGCTGCTGGCCGACGTGGTGCTGCGCCAGGGCCGCCCGGGCGATGCCTCGGCGCATATCGAACAGGTGCTGGCGGCCGGACGGGCCTCGACCGAACACCTGCGCTTTGCCGGCGGCGTCGACATGCAGACCGGGCAGATGCCGCGTGCGACCACGCGGCTGAAGGAGGTGCTCGCCCGCACCCCGGACGACCGCACCACCCTCGACCTGCTGATGCGCTGCTGGGAACTGCAGGACGACCGCGACGATGCCCGCGCCACGCTCGAGGCCGCCATCGCCCGCAGCCCGCGCAACGCCGCGCTGTGGGATGCCCGCCTGGGCGTCGACGGCCATGACGGCGAGGCCGCGCTGGCGGTGGTCGAGCGCTGGAGCCAGGCGATGCCGGAGAGCCCGGCCCTGCTGCAGGCACGCGTGCGGGTGGCACTGGCCGCCGGCGACGCCGCCGCCGCCGAAGCCGCCGCGCGCGAACTGGCCGGACGCCTGCCCAACGACCCGCGCGCCCAGACCCAGTACCTCGACATCCTGTCCGCGCGCGATCCGCAGGCCTCGGTGGCGCATCTGCGCACGCTCGAGGCCGCGGCCGGCGACGACGACAACCGCCGCCTGCAGGTGCAGGGCTGGCGTGCGCTGGCCCATGACCAGGCCGGCGAGGCCGCCGACGCCGCCAGGGTGTGGCTCGACACCCACGCCGCCTGGGCGCAGCGGCTGATGCCGCTGCCGCTGTGGTCGGCGCCCGACGCCCCGCGTGCCCCGGCTGCCGCCGTCGATCCCGACGCCGCCCGGCTGGTGTTCATGGCCGGCCTGCCCGGTGCCGGCCACGAGCAGGTCGGGCGCCTGCTCGACGGCGTGGTGTCGGCGTTCCGTGCCGACCGCCTCGGCACCAACCCGCCGCGCGACGCGCTGCAGAACGTGCACACCGTGGGCCGGCTGGTGCGCGGCGAAACCACCGCCGCCGACGTGCACGCCGAATGGCGCGCGCAGCTGCCGGCCCGTCGCATCCAGGGCGCGCTGATCGACTGGCTGCTGTGGTGGGACAACGCCTACCTCGACATCACCCGCGCCCACCTGCCGCATGCCGAGCTGCTGATGGTCGTGCGCGACCCGCGCGACATGCTGCTCAACTGGTTGGCCTTCGGCAGCCCGGTGCCGTTCCGCATGGGCACGCCCGAGGAAGGCGCCGCCTGGCTGGCGCAGGGGCTCGAGCACATCGTGGTGCTGGCCGAGCAGGAGCTGCAGCCGCTGCTGCTGCTGCGCACCGACGAGGCCGGCAACGACCCGCGGGTGCTGTCGGCCACGCTGGCGCAGCTGCTCGGCGTCGAGCTGCCGGTGCCGCCGCCGCAGCTCTTCAGCGACCAGTACCGCTTCCCGGCCGGCAACTGGCGCCGCTACACCGGCGTGCTCGGCGCGGCGTTCGCGATGCTCACCCCGGTCGCGGTACGGTTGGGCTATTCCGAAACCTGATCCGGAGGATTCCCATGCACATCCGCAGCGACAGTTTCGAGCACGGCCAGCCGATCCCGTCGGAGTTCGCGCTGGGCGCGCCGGAAGGGTTCGGTGGCAACCGCAACCCGCACCTGGCCTGGGGTGACGCGCCCGGAGGCACGCGCTCGTTCGTGCTGATGTGCATCGACGCCGACGCCCCCACGCAACCGGAGATGGCCGGCAAGGAGGGCGTGGAGATCCCGTCCGACCAGCCGCGCGCCGACTTCGTGCACTGGATGATGGTGGACATCCCGCCATCGACCACCGCGATCGACGCCGGCGCCTGCAGCCACGGGTTCGACAAGGGCGGCAAGCCCGACCCGCAGGGCCCGGCCAGCGCGCGCCAGGGCCGCAACGACTACACCGGCTGGTTCGCCGGCGACGCCGACATGGCCGGCACCTACCGCGGCTACGACGGCCCGTATCCGCCGCCCAACGACCTGCGCGTGCACCGCTACTTCTTCCGGGTGTTCGCGCTCGACGTCGACCGCCTCGAGGTCGGCGACGACTTCACCGCCGCCGATGCATTCGCCGCGATGCACGGCCACGTGCTCGCCGAGGCCACGATCCACGGCACCTACTCGCTCAACCGCAACGCGGGCGCCTGACCGTCCGGGCAGCTCCGCGCTGGCTCCAGGCGAGACCCGAGGGGAACGAGTCGTCGCCCCTCTCCCACGTGCGGGAGAGGGTGCCCCGGAAGGCGGGTGCGGGCGGCCCAGCGGCGCTGCGCCCCAGCCGGCAGATGCTCCGCGAAATGCTCCGGAATCCCTGAAGCGCGACCGTTCGACTGTCCTGTGGCGCGAATCCGGTGCCGCCGCAAGTCGGCGCCCGATATCGCCTTGGTTGCGACGGCACCGGACCCCCGCTGGGCGCATCGCGCACCTGCCTTCCGTTCCGACGTCGCGAGCCCGTCCAGGCGCCTGTCGGGTGTTTCGCCGACCAAGGCGGTATCGGGCGCCGACTCGGCGGAATACCCGGCAGGCGTCCCCACGCGGCTGCGCCCCGCGCTCACAAACCCTACCTTGCCCTGGGGCGCCGGCTTCGACTGACCGCCGACGTCGCCTCAACTCCCCGCCGGCATCCATACCAGCAGCGCGATGCCCAGCAGGATGCGGTAGATCGCAAAACCGGTGAAGCGGTGGCGCTTGATGTAGTCCATCAGCCAGCGCACCACGATGAAGCCGGTGACCGTGGCGGCCGCGAACGCCACTGCGACATCGCCCCAGTCCTCGCCACCGGGACCCTCGTCCAGCCACAGCTCCAGGAAGGCATAGCCGCTGGCCGCGAACATCGTCGGGATGCCGACCAGGAACGCGAATTCGGCCGCCGCGGAGCGCCGGCTCAGGCCAAGCAGCATGGCCAGGAAGATCGTCGTCGCCGAGCGTGAGGTGCCGGGAAACACCCCCGCCACCACCTGCGCCAGGCCCACCGCGATCGCCACCGTCCAGGTCACGTAGGCACCGTCGCCGCCGCGGCGCTCGGCGAAGTATTCCGCCACCAGCATCCAGATCCCGCCCAGCACCAGCGCCCACGCCACCGGCGTCACCGACTCCGGCAGCTCCCAGCCGGCCAGCCGCACCGGCAGCCCCACCAGCGCGGTGACCAGGAATGCCACCGCCAGCTTGGCCACGTAGTCGCGGTTGTCGCGATCGCCCAGATTCGTGGCCAGCCCCCACAGCCGCTGCCGGAACACCAGCGTGATCGCCAGGATCGCCCCGGCCTGGATGACGATATTGAAGAAGTCCGAGCGCGCACCGAGCCAGTGCTGCGCGATCAGCAGGTGCCCGGTGCTCGACACCGGCAGGAATTCGGTGACGCCTTCGATGATGCCCAGGACGAGGGCGGACAGCAGGTCGGACACGGGACGGGCCGGCAATGGGAACGCGCGAAAGGATACGGGAGCGTGGCCTGCAGCCGCCGCCGGCGGATGCACCGGGGTGGTGCAGAACATCCAAAGTCCCGCACCAATTCCGGTCAAACACCCACGGGCGCCGCGCCGGTGCCCAATGAAATCAACCACCTGGAATTGGCACGCACCCTGCTATGACTGTGTCATCCCATCCCGCACAGGTGCCACCCGATGTCGTTCGAACAGGTCGAGAAGCTGGTCAAGGATCACAAGGTCGAGTTCGTCGACCTGCGTTTCACCGACATGCGTGGCGTCCAGCACCACGTCACCTATCCCGCCTCCATCCTCGAGCCCGGCCTGTTCGAGGACGGCGTGATGTTCGACGGTTCGTCGATCGCCGGCTGGAAGGGCATCGCCGAGTCCGACATGGTGCTGCTGCCCGATCCGTCCAGCGCCTACATCGACCCGTTCACCGCCGACCCGACCATCATCCTGGTCTGCGACGTGCTCGACCCGGCCACCATGCAGGCCTACCCGCGTGACCCGCGCGGCATCGCGCGCCGCGCCGAGGCCTTCCTGAAGTCGTCGGGCATCGCCGAACAGGCGTTCTTCGGCCCCGAGCCCGAGTTCTTCATCTTCGACTCGGTGCGCTATGCCAACGAGATGGGCAACACCTTCTTCCACATCGATTCCGAGGAAGCGGCGTGGAACACCGGCCGCGAGTACCCGGGCGGCAACCACGGCTACCGCCCCGGGGTGAAGGGCGGCTACTTCCCGGTCGCACCGCTGGATTCGCTGCACGACCTGCGCGCGGAGATGTGCAAGACCCTCGGGCAGATCGGCATCGAGGTCGAGGTGCACCACCACGAAGTCGCCAACGCCGGCCAGTGCGAGATCGGCACGCGCTTCAACTCGCTGGTCAAGAAGGCCGACGAGCTGCTGGCGATGAAGTACGTGATCAAGAACGTCGCGTTCCGAAACGGCAAGACCGCCACCTTCATGCCCAAGCCGATCGTCGGCGACAACGGCAGCGGCATGCACGTGCACCAGTCGCTGGCCAAGGGCGGCAACAACCTGTTCTCCGGCGACGGCTACGGCGGCCTGAGCCAGATGGCGCTGTGGTACATCGGCGGTGTGTTCAAGCACGCGCGTGCCTTGAACGCGTTCACCAACGCCGGCACCAACAGCTACAAGCGACTGGTGCCGGGCTTCGAGGCGCCGGTGATGCTGGCCTACTCGGCGCGCAACCGCTCGGCGAGCTGCCGTATCCCGTACGTGGCCAACCCGAAGGCGCGCCGCATCGAGTTCCGCTTCCCGGATCCGATCCAGTCCGGCTACCTCACCTTCGCCGCGCTGCTGATGGCCGGCCTCGACGGCATCAGGAACCAGATCGATCCGGGCGGCCCCAGCGACAAGGACCTCTACGACCTGCCGCCGGAAGAGGAGAAGAACATCCCCAAGGTCGCGCACTCGCTCGACCAGGCGCTGGAGGCACTCGACGCCGACCGTGGCTTCCTCACCGCCGGTGGTGTGTTCACCGACGACTTCATCGATGCCTACATCGATCTGAAGATGAAGGAGGTCACCGCGTTCCGCTCGGCGACCCATCCGCTCGAGTACCAGATGTACTACACCATCTGATCGCGCCCGCTGTCCTCTCCCGTGCGCGGGAGGGCCATGCACGAACCCTTCTCCCGCATGCGGGAGAAGGTGGCGCGAAGCGCCGGATGGGGCCCGACTGGCCGCCGGCACCTGCCTGCGCTATACCGGTGCACCCCCGCTTCCCGGACTGCATCGCACCGTGATCCGCACGCTCCTGCTTGCCTCCTGCATCGCATTCCTCGCCGCCTGCAGCCACGCCCCGCCGCGCAACCCGATGGCGCAGTGGGTGGAATCACCCAACCACGATGCACGCCGGCCGACGCTGATCGTCGTCCACTACACCGAGCAGGACTCCGCCGCGCAGAGCCTGCACACGCTGCGCACCGGCAACCGCTTCGGCCCGGTCAGCGCGCACTACCTCATCGGCGCCGACGGCACGCTGTACCAGCTGGTCGCCGACGAGCGCCGCGCCTGGCATGCGGGTGCGGGCAGCTGGGGCACCATCAGCGACGTCAATTCCGCCTCGATCGGCATCGAGCTCGACAACGACGGCCACAGCCCGTTCGCCGATGCGCAGATCGACGCGCTCATCGCACTGCTCGGCGACCTCACCACGCGCCTGCGCATCCCGCGTACGCACGTGATCGGCCATTCCGACCTCGCACCCGGTCGCAAGGTCGATCCCGGCCCGCTGTTTCCCTGGCAGCGCCTGGCCGGGGCCGGCTTCGGCATCTGGCCGGCCGCCGATGCACCGCCCGCGCCGGAAGGCTTCGATCCGCTGGTCGCCCTGCGCCTGCTGGGTTACCCGCTCGACAATCCCTCGGCGACGATCCGCAGCTACCGCATGCGCTTCCGCGGCGACAGCGCCGACACCCTGGACGCCGAAGACCTGCGCATCCTGCATGCGCTCACGCGCCACGAGCCCGTGCCGGCGCGGTAGCGGGCGCTGGGAGGAGGTGCCGGGTTCGGCGTTGCCCGTTCGGGGACACGCTCGATGCGAGCCCGGGCGGAGCCAGAGCCAGAGCAGGGCATTTCTGGCGGGTACCGCAGAGCACAACGGAGCAATTCACGCACGCACGAACACTCCAGCAGCAGGCGTTCGCGTCTCGTCTGGAGAGAAGCCTTTCTCAAGCTTTCTTCCGCCTGGGGGCAGTCCACGCGGCCCGCCGCGGCCACAGGGGGATGCCCAGCCGGATATCTCCGCGTCCTGCTCCCACATCCGGCCGCCGGCCATCCATGGCCGGCTCTGGACATCCCCCTGCGTCCGCGGCGGGCACCGACACGGCGTCGAGTCGGGAAGAAGGTCAACGGCGAAGAGCCCCAGACCCGTCGTGGCAGTGACCAACTTCGGCTGCCGCGCTGCTGACCTTCATGCCGCAACTGCCGACGCATGAGCGTGTTGGGCGACGGCTTCAGCAAAAACCGCCGCCGCTTTCCATGCGGTAGCCGGGGAGTCCAGCGTGTGCCATCGCGGACGACTGCAGACCACCGGCCCCGTTCTCCGTGCCGAAACCCACGAACGTTCTGGCCCGTCGCGTGCATCGGGGGATGTGCTCCCAGCCGGCCATGGATGGCCGGCGGCCGGCCGTGGTAGCTGGACGCGGACTCCGGCCGGGGGAGCACATCCCCCGATGCGCGCGACGGGCAGCGCGGGTCACACCGGAGCAGCTCGCGCACGCTCAGACGCGAGGAACCGCCATCCCCCGCACTCCGGGAAACGCGTATGAGCGCGCCATGCCGCAACGCCATCGATGGCGGAAAAAGCGCCGGCCTCCGCACCTGGAGCGTCAGCGCTGGCGCCGCGAGCGTCGCGCGCCGCACTCCACGCGCCGCCGATGGCGAAAAAAGCGCCATCGACGGCGCAGTTGGACGCACCAGAAGCGTCACGCAGCGCCATGCGTGGCGAAAAAAGCGCCATTCGCGGCGATTCGAGCGCGACCCGTGACCGTTTTTCCGCCGGCGCCCGCGTTGCAGACCCCGTGGCCCGGGTCGCCAAGCCCATCGATGGCGCTTTTTTCGCCATCGATGCCGGACCTTGCGGAATGCACGGCCCGCCAGCGTCGCCCGCCACCCAGGAGCGGCCCATGCCTGCCCCGATGTCGTGCCGCGGCGATCGCACCGCCCGGTGCTGCACTACGATGGTGCAATGTCTGCCGACCCTGCACCGCCGCCTGCTGCGCCGGAACTCGATGCACTGACCACGCCGCTGGCCTGGGCCGGCGCGGACGGGCGCGTGGCCGGCTGCAACCACGCGTTCGCGCGCTGGCTGGGGGTCGCGGTGCGGCGGGTGATCGGCACCCCGTTGGCGGCCCTGGACGCGGAGTCGCCGGCACGGCTGGCCGACGTGCTCGAACGCGGCGGACCGCTGGACGCGCCGCTGCGGCTGCGCCGCCTCGCGCTGGCCCTGCCGGGCGGGTCGCCGCGCTTTGCCGACGTCTGGCTGAGCGCGCAGGCCGATGGCGGCTGGCTGCTGGAGGCGCATCCGGTCGATGAATTCCCCGGCGAGGACCCGCTGCGGGTGTTGCCGAGTGCGTTGTCGGCGGCGCTGCGTGGCCTCGCGCACGAACTGCGCAATCCGCTGGCCGGCATCAAGGGCGCCGGCCAGCTGCTGGCGCGGCGCGCGCAGGACGACGACAGCCGCGAACTGGTCGCGCTGGTGCAGTCGGAGGTCGACCGCCTTGCACGCCTGGTCGACGACCTGCTCGAGCCCACTCCGCCGCAGCCGCACGTGCCGCTCAACATCCACGCCGTGCTCGAGCGGGTGCTGCGGCTGGCCGAGAGCGATGCCGGCTGGGGCGTGCGCCTGGTGCGCGACTACGACCCCAGCCTGCCGGAACTCGACGGCGATTCCGCGCGGCTGACCCAGGCGGTGTGGAACCTGGTGCGCAACGCGATCCAGGCCGGCGCCGACACCGTGACCCTGCGCACCCGCATCGAACATGCGGCGCGCATCGCCGATGCACCGCCCGCGCCCGCGCTGCGGCTGGAGATCGTCGACGACGGCCGCGGCGTGCCGGAAGAACTTGCCGAGCAGGTGTTCCTGCCGCTGGTGTCGGGCCGCGCGGACGGCACGGGACTCGGGCTGGCGGTCGCGCAGCAGGTGGCGCGCGAGCACCGCGGGTCGCTGGCCTACCGCTCGCGCGCCGGCCATACCGTGTTCACCCTGCTGCTGCCATTGGCCGCAGCACACGAGGAGATGCAGGGCGATGGCTGATGGCGCGCAGGTCTGGGTGGTCGACGACGACCGTGCGGTGCGCTTCGTGCTGGCCGCCGCGCTCAGCGAGGCCGGCTACGAGGTGTCGGCCTTCGACGGCGCCGCCGCCGCGCTCGGCGCGCTGGGGCAACGGCCGCCGCCGCAGCTGCTGTTCACCGACGTGCGCATGCCCGGCGAGGACGGCCTGGTGCTGCTCGAGCGGCTGAAGGCCGCGCAGCCGCAGCTGCCGGTGATCGTGATGTCGGCCTATACCGACGTCGCCAGCACCGCCGGGGCATTCCGCGGTGGCGCGCACGAATTCCTCTCCAAACCCTTCGACCTCGATGACGCGGTGGCGCTGGCCGCGCGCACGCTGCGCCCGGCGGCGATGCCGGCGGCCGCCACGCCCGTCGTCGACAGCAGCGCAGATGCGCTGATCGGCGACACCCCGCCGATGCGCGAGCTGTTCCGCGCGATCGGGCGCCTCGCGCAGGCGCCGCTCAACGTGCTCATCACCGGCGAGACCGGCACCGGCAAGGAACTGGTGGCGCGCGCGCTGCACCGCGAGTCGCCGCGCGCGCGGCGGCCCTTCATCGCCATGAACACCGCCGCGGTGCCGTCGGAACTGCTGGAAAGCGAACTGTTCGGGCACGAAGCCGGCGCGTTCACCGGCGCCCACAAGCGCCATGTCGGCCGCTTCGAGCAGGCCGATGGCGGCACGCTGTTCCTCGACGAGATCGGCGACATGCCGCTGCCGCTGCAGACACGGCTGCTGCGGGTGCTGGCGGAGGCGGAGTTCTTCCGCGTCGGCGGCCGCGAACTGATCCGCGTCGACGTGCGGGTGGTCGCCGCCACCCACCAGGACCTCGACGCGCTGGTCGCTGCCGGCCGTTTCCGCGCCGACCTGCTGCACCGGCTCGACGTGGTGCGCCTGCACCTGCCGCCGCTGCGCGCGCGCCGCGACGACGTGCCGACGCTGGCCGACGCCTTCCTCGCCGCTGCGGCGCAACGCTTCGCCGCACCGGTCAAGCGCCTCGACGCCGGCGCTCGCGAGCGCCTGCGCGCGCACGACTGGCCCGGCAATGTGCGCGAGCTGGAGAACCTGTGCTGGCGGCTGGCCGCCCTGGCACCGGCGGAGGTCATCGGCGCGGGCGACGTGCGTGCCGCGCTGTCGCCCGGACGTGCGGCGCAAGGTGGCGGGATCGCGGTGACATGGGACGATGCCCTCGCGGCCTGGGCGCGCGAACGCCTGGCCGCCGGCGAACCCGACCTGCATGCGCAGGCACGCGAACGCCTGGACCAGGTGCTGCTGGATGCCGCACTCGAACACACCGGCGGGCGGCGCAGCGAAGCCGCGGCCCGGCTCGGACTCGGCCGCAACACGCTCACCCGCAAGCTCGGCCCGCGGCGGCCTGCGCGGTAGCCGTTGCAGCATGCGCGGGCGATTGCGTGTCTGCCGCGACCGGAACGGAAGTCGCCGAAGCGCCGACAGCCGGATGCGGCCCGTCAGGTGCGCACGCAGAGATTGCGCGCTGGGCGGGAGCAACGCACTGGACCGCTTCATCCTGGCTGTCGCCGACGGCGCTATCTTCGACGCCCTCCCGCATGTCCCGACTGCCGTTATGAACTTCCGTCCCGGTCTTCCATGTGCCGTCCTGCTGCTGTCCGCCTGCGCCGCGACCCCGCGCACGCCGTCGCCACCGGTACCGGCAACACCGCCACCGCCGGTGCATGCCACGGTCGGCACCGCGCAGGAAGCATTCGTGCCGCTGGCATCGGCCTCCGGCAGCCTGGTCAGTGGACGTGCGTCGCTGCTCGCGGCGGACGGTGGCGTGCGTGTCACCGGCGAGGTCGGCGGGCTGGTGCGCAATGGCGCGCATGGCCTGCAGGTGCACGAGCGCGGCGACTGCAGCGCCGCCGATGCCAGCAGCGCCGGCGCCTATTTCGATCCCGCAGCCGGCGCCGACCAGCGCGGGGTAGTGGCCGGCGCCGGGACGCTGCGCATCGTCGCCGACGCCGAGGGCGTGGCGCGCTTCGACCTGCAGGTGCCGGGTGCGGTGCTTGGCGGCGGCGCGGCCAACGACATCGCCGGGCGCGCGCTGGTGGTCTCCGGAGCCACGCCGGGATCCTTCAGCGCACGGGTGGCCTGCGGGGTGATCCGCGTGGTGCGCTGACTGCGCGGCAACGCCGCTTGCGGTATACCGGGTGCCCAGTCCCGAATCGGAGTTCCCCATGCGCAGGATCCTGCTGCTCACCCCGCTCGTCGCCGCTGTGGCCGCGTGTTCGCCGGCCGACCGTGGCGAAGGCGAAATGGCCGCCGACCAGCCGTCGGCCTCGCCGCAGACCGCGCCGCTGGCGACATCCCCGGCCGACCCGGCCGCCAATGCCGACGCGCAGATGATGGGTGGCGTCAACGACCTGATGGCCGCGACCGTCACCCTTGCTCCGACCGCCGGCAACGACGTCAGTGGCAACCTGCGCTTCACCCGCTCCGGCGACGGCATCCGCGTCAGCGGCGACGTGCGCGGCCTGCCCGCGGGCGGCGAGCACGGCTTCCACGTGCACGAGAACGGTGACTGCAGCGCACCGGATGCCACCAGCGCCGGCGGCCACTTCAACCCCACCTCGCAGCCGCACGGCCGCGCCGGCGAAGGCGACCACCACGCCGGCGACAGCGACAACCTGCAGGCCAACGACGAGGGCGTGGCCAGCGCCGACCATCTGCTGGCCGGTGCCACGCTGGGCGATGGCGCACCCACCGACATCGTCGGCAAGGCGGTCATCGTGCATGCCAACCCCGACGACTACACCACCCAGCCGACCGGCAACGCCGGTGACCGCCTGGCGTGTGGCGTGATCGAGGCAAGCGCCGGGCGTTGATGCGCTGCCGCCCTCTCCCGTACGCGGGAGAGGGCGGTCGTGCCGCCGGTGCCGGTGACCTCAGCCGACCACGCTGCGCGGGTCGGCGTCGTCGGGGCAGTGGTCGAAGCGCACCGGGACGCCGTGCGCGCGCAGCACCGCGTCGAACTGGCGCTGGCGCGCCTCGAAATGCATCCATCCCCGCTGCAGGCGCGCCTCGTCGTCCTCGCCTGCGGCATAGCGCGCGCGCCACGCCGCGGGTGAGAACAGCGCAATGCGTGCCTCGCCGCCGGTGTAGTGCACCAGCGGCTCGGGTGCGGCATCCAGCCAGGCTTCGTCAGCGGGTGACAGCAGCGCGACCTCCAGCACCGGCCACAGCGGCGCGATGCCGGCGTGCTCGTACTGCAGCGCGGTCATCGCCAGCAGATCGTGCGCGGTGAGATAGCGCGCATGTTCAATGGCGAGGCCGAACACCTCCTGTGCGTGCAGCGCGGTTTCCGCGCCGGCCATGCCGGTCTCCATCAGTTCTCGCTCGAACGCATCGGCCACCGCCGCGGTGGTCCCGGCGTCGCCACGCAGCACCAGCGGGACCAGCCGCAGCGGGCCGCCAGCGTGCTCGGGTGCGGGGGACAACGCACCCGGCAGGCGGCCTTCGTGGGCACCGAATGCGATGACCCGGCCCCCGGCCTCGCCCGGCGCGCGCGCCGCGAGCTGGTCGAGTTCGCCATGCAGCGGCCAGCCCGGGCGCAGCAGTTCCACCGGGTCGTAGTGGGCACCGACGGTGATCAGGTCCAGCCCGGCCGCGGCAGGCACGAAGCCTGCGAGGTCGCGCGCGATGCGTTCGCCCAGGGCACCGGCATCCGCCTGTGCGAGCGTGTCCGGACCCTGCGCGCGCACGTCGCCGAGTTCGAGTGCGAGTGCGGCGCGCACCACCGGTGCGGGATTCAGCGCGGAGTCTGGCATGTCGATTGGACGTCCCGTACGGCGGCGTTAAACTCGATCGCATTATGCCCGTCAAGGTCGACAGGCACCTTCTTCCCGAGGAGCTCCCGATGCCGTCAGGTCGTCCCGTCGCCGTTCTCGGTGGCGTCCGCATTCCCTTCTGCCGCCAGAACAGCGCCTACGCGGACGTCGGCAACCTCGGCATGTCGGTGCGGACCCTCGGCGCGCTGGTGGAGAAGTTCGGCCTGCACGGGCAGCAGCTGGGCGAGGTCGCGATGGGTGCGGTGATCAAGCACTCCAGCGACTGGAACCTCGGCCGCGAGGCGGCGCTGTCGTCGGGGCTGTCGGCTCTGACCCCGGGCATCACCCTGCAGCGTGCCTGCGGCACCTCGCTGGATTCGATCATCACCGTGGCCAACAGGATCGCCGTCGGCCAGATCGAATCGGGTATCGGCGGTGGCGCCGACACGACCTCCGACGTGCCGATAGTCTACGGCCGCGCACTGCGCCGGCGCCTGCTGGCGGCGAACGCGGCGAAGACGCCGAAGGACAAGCTGGCGGCGTTCCGCGGCTTCCGCCTGCGCGAACTCAAGCCGGACTTCCCGGGCGTGGCCGAGCCGCGCACCGGCAAGTCGATGGGCGAGCACTGCGAGGACATGGCCAAGGAGTGGAGCATCTCGCGCGACTCGCAGGACGAGCTCGCCGCCGCCTCGCACCACAAGCTTGCCGCCGCCTACGACCGCGGCTTCTTCGACGACCTGGTGGTGAGTTTCCGCGGCGTCGCGCGCGACAACATCCTGCGCCCGGACACCTCGATCGAGAAGCTTGCGACGCTCAAGCCCGCGTTCGACCGCGCTTCGGGGCGCGGCACGCTGACCGCCGGCAACTCCACCCCGCTCACCGACGGCGCCGCCGCCTGCCTGCTTGCGAGCGACGAATGGGCACGCGCGCATGGTCATGTTCCGCTGGCATATCTGCGCGATGCGCATGTGTCCGCTGTCGACTTCGTGCATGGCGAAGGCCTGCTGATGGCGCCCACGGTGGCGGTGGCGGAGATGCTCCGTCGCAACCAGCTGACGCTGCAGGACTTCGACGTCTACGAGATCCACGAGGCGTTCGCCGCGCAGGTGCTGTGCACGCTGCGTGCGTGGGAGAGCGCCGACTACTGCCGCAACCGGCTGGGCCTGGATGCGCCGCTGGGCCGCATCGAGCCGGCCAAGATCAATCCGCTGGGCTCGTCGCTGGCGACCGGCCATCCGTTCGCCGCGACCGGTGCGCGCATCATCGCCACCGCGGCCAAGCACCTCGCCGAGCGCGGCGGCGGCCGCTGCCTGGTGTCGATCTGCACCGCCGGCGGCATGGGCGTGGTGGCGATCCTCGAACGCTAGTCGCTCACCCGTGCCGCGTAAGCGGACGCGGGTGTCGACTTCCCGGAGAGATCGATGTTTCCGGAGCCCGGGCAAGCGGGGCGCCCGCGGGTTCCTGTCTCTCAGCGTGAGCAGCCGGCAGCAGCCACGCCTTATCGGTGCTACTGGCGGTGCCGCACCCGCCCACCGACATGCGCCGGCGTCACGCGAGCCGCTACCGCAGCGGCGGATCCAGGTCGCGGTCGCGCATCACCTCGCCATCCAGCGGCATCACCGTGCCCGTGCCCGTGCCGGCGCCGCTGTCGCGTGGCGGCAGTGCGGCCACCGGCTGTCCGCGGCCGGCGCGCAGCGCATTCGCGTAGGCATAGCGGGCACGGCCCTCGTCGCCCTGTGCCAGCCACGCATCGCCCAGCACTTCCCAGGCGCCGGTGCCGGCGCCCTGGTCGATCGCGCGATGCGCGTAGTCCTCGGCGCGCTGCCACTGCGACTGCTCCGCGGACAGCCGTGCCAGCGCCAGCAGCAGGGCCGGGCTGCCCGGGTGCTTCGCCAGCCAGCGCTCGCAGGTGGCGATGCGGTGTTCGCTACGGCCCAGCGGCAATGCGCCATAGCGGATCGCAAGCTTCTCGTCCCAGCGCGTGTCCAGCGCCTGTTCGAGGCTGCGGGTGGCCGCTTCCTGCCAGCCCAGTGCGGCCGCGCGTTCGGCATAGGCGGCGGTCACCGGTGCGTCGGCACGCACGCCCTTGGGCAGTGCCTCCCAGCGCGATGCCAGCAGGTTCTGGTCCTCGGCCTCGCGCAGCGACGCGGCCGCCCAGCGTGCCTCGAGATCGTCGAGCCGCTCCTTCGGCAGGGCGTGCTGCTGGCGCAAGGCACCGAGCAGTTCGTAGGCCTGCATCGCCTGGCCGGACGCGGCGAGCGCTTCCGCGCGCAACGCCAGCCCGCGTGGCGGCAACGGCTGCGCCGCGGGGGTGTCCAGCGCGACCAGTGCATCGGTGGGACGTTCGTCGGCCAGCGCGAGCTCGGCGGCAGCGATGGCGCGTGCGGCAGGATGCCGGTCGCCGAAACCCTCCAGGCCACGGCGCGCAGCGGCACCGTCGCCGCGCGCCCATGCCGCCTGCACCGCGGCGATGCGTGCCGCGGCCTCGGTGTCGGGGTCATCGACCGCCTCGGCCAGCAGCTTCTCGGCGCGGCTGTAGTGGCCCTCGTGCAGGGCGACCATGCCCTCGGGCAGGCGCAGGCGCGCGTGGCGGTCGCGGCGCCGGTTCCAGGTGCGGAACGGAAAGCTCAGCAGTGCCCACACCAGCCACAGCGCCAGCAATACCAGCAGCGCGATGCCGATCGCCTCGACCAGGCTGGCGGTGTAGTCGTAGCCGCCATAGCGCACCAGCACATGGCCGGTGTCGCCCGACAGCAGCATGTGCGCAATGAACGCGCCCAGCACCGCGAGTACCAGCAGGAACAGCACGTTGCGAAGGACAGTCATGGAAGGCGCTCCCCGAGTGGAAGGACTTGGGCCACGCCACGCTAGTGCGCGCCCTGTCTGCGGAGAATGAATGCGCGAACGGGCGTCGCCCGCTCAGGGCAACGCCATCGCCGCCGCCAGCAGCGCTTCCGGCTGCGGGCTGTGGGCCGCGCGCGCGTGGGCGAAGCCCGATGCGCGGGCGAGATCGGCCAGGCGTTCGCTGGCCGCAACCACCCGTGCCGAGCGCAGGCGGCGCGCGGCGGGCCCGGGCAAGGCCTCGAGCACGCGCTGCAGCGCCTCGCCACTGGTCAGCGGCAGCAGCAGCGGGGCATCACCGGTGTCGAGCAGCTGCGCGATCGCCGCAGTGTCGAGCGGCAGCGGATCACGCACATAGACATCGGCGCGCACCACCCGGGCGCCGCGCGCGACCAGTTCGGCAGCGATCTGACCGCGGCCGCCCGGGGCGGTCACCAGGCCGACGATGCGGCCGCGCACCGCGGCGGCGTCCACCTGGGGCATCGCCAGCAGTCCTTCGCTGTCCTGGCGCTCGGGCGCAGCGGCGTTGGCGACGCCGGCGGCGCGCAAGGCCGCGCAGGTGCCGGCCCCCACGGCCAGGCGCGCGCCGGCACCGGCCAGCGGCATCAGCGCGGCGGCAGCTGCCACCGCGGGCGGGCTGGTGAAGATCGTGACCGGCGCATCCAGCGCGGCGGCCAGCGCGGTACGTGCCGCGGGATCGTCGCGATGCACGATCCGCCACGGCGAGAGCGCGATCAGGCCCAGGCCATGGGCGGCGGCGGCGCGCTCGAGGGTCGCGTGTTCGCCCGCCGGGCGCAGCGAGATCACGTAGGATGCCGGCCGCTCGGGCACGGCGGGAACACTGGCATGCGGCATGGCCGCAGCTTGGTGCCTGGGCCGACGTCCCGCAACCGCGACAGGAGTTCCGATGACCGCACCGATCACTGCCGACCCCGCCGCCCTCGAGCGCCTGCAGGCGCACTTCGACGGCATGCCGCCGGTCGCGGCGATGCAGGTCGGCGTCACCGGCTGGGACGGCGACTGCCTGCGGCTGTCGGCACCGCTGGCCACGCACGTCAACGACAAGGGTTGCGCGTTCGGCGGCAGCCTGGTGTCGCTGGCAACCCTTGCCGCCTGGGGCCTGGTGACCCTGCAGGTGGAGGCGGCCGGGCTGGACGCCGATGTCTTCGTCGCCGCCACCGAGGTGCGCTACCGCGCGCCGCTGTTCGCCGACCTCCACGCGCAGGCGCGGCTGGAGGAGGGCGCGTGGCCGGACTTCATCGACACCCTGCGTACGCGCGGCCGCGCCAGCACCTGGCTGGTCGCTTCGGTCCCGCTGCCCGACGGTGGCATCGCCACCGAGGCACGCTTGCGCTACGCGGCGATCCTGCGTGCGCCGGTTTCCGCGCCGGGGCAGGCCGACTAACATGCCGGCGGGGACCAACAACGGGATGCATGCGATGCGCTGGATGCGGTGGGGCACGATCGTGGCGCTGATGCTGGGCACGCTGCTGCTGGCGGGCTGCGCCACCGCCGGCAAGAAGACCAGCGAACTCGAACGCATGCAGTACATGTATTCGGCGGCGATCCGCTGGGGCGATTTCGAGGGTGCCTGGAACCTCGTCGATCCGGAGCTGCGCGAGGCGCACCCGATGAGCGAGCTCGAGTTCCAGCGCTACGAGCAGATCCAGATCTCGGGCTACCGCGAACTCGCCACGCAGCCGGGCGAGAGCACCGCCGCGCGCGAGATCCAGATCGGCGTGATCAACCGCCACACCATGGCCGAGCGCACGGTGCGCTACACCGAGCAGTGGCGCTACGACGCCGAGGCCGGCCGCTGGTGGCTGGCCGGCGGGCTGCCGGACTTCTGGGCCGGCGAGTAGCGCCGCGTCCGCGCATCACCCGGTGTTTTGCGCCCCGCCGCGCGCTGGGCGACAATCGCCGCCCGCCGTCTGCAGTAACCGAATCCCGTGACTTTCGAAGAACTGCTGGCATTTGCCGGCCGCAACCACCTGCTCGCGTTGGCGCTGGCCGGCATCACGCTGGCCCTGATCTGGACCGAGATCGCCCGCCTGACGCGCGGCTTCAAGGGTCTGCGCCCCGCCGAGCTGACCGTGCTGGTCAACCGCGAGAACGCGCTGGTGGTCGACCTGCGCCCCAGCGGCGACTTCGAGAAGGGGCATATCCCCGGCTCGAAGAACGTGCAGATGAGCCAGTTCGATCCCGAGAACAAACAGCTCGCCGCGGCCCGCGCGCTGCCGGTGGTGCTGGTGTGCAAGACCGGCCAGACCGCCAACACGGCCGCCAAGCGGCTGAAGAAGGCCGGCTTCGAGCAGGTCTACGTGCTCGAGGGCGGCATCGGCGCCTGGCAGCAGGCCGACCTGCCGCTCAAGCGCGGCCGCTGAGCACACCCGGCGCGCCGCGGTCGCGGTGCCATAATCGATCCTTTCCGATCCCACTACCCGAATTCCGCTGGAGTCCACCATGTCCGAGCAAGACAACGTCGCCGCCAATGGCGCCGCCGCCCCCGCGCAGCCCGCCGGCGCGCAGTTCACCGTCGAGAAGATCTACGTCAAGGACGTGTCCTTCGAGTCGCCCAAGGCGCCCCAGATCTTCAACGAGCAGGCGCAGCCGCAGCTCAACATGAGCCTCAACCAGAGCGTGCAGCGGGTGGGCGACAACGGCTACGAGGTCGTGCTCAAGATCACCCTGACCTGCTCGCTGGCCGAGGACAACACCGTCTACGTCGCCGAAGTCGCGCAGGCCGGCGTGTTCGGCCTGGCCGGTTTCGAGCCCAACGTGCTCGACGCCATGCTCGGCACCCACTGCCCGAACGTGCTGTACCCGTACGCGCGCCAGCTGCTGGGCGAGCTGATCCAGGCCGGTGGCTTCCCGCCGTTCCTGCTGCAGCCGATCAACTTCGACGCGCTGTATGCCGAAGGCCTGCGCCAGCGCTCCGGCCAGCAGGCCGGCGACGGCACCGAGATCGTCGGCAACGCCTGACCGATGGTGTCGCGACCGCATGTCGCGGTGCTGGGCGCGGGCTCCTGGGGCACCGCGCTCGCCGCCCTGATCGCCCGCCATGACGTCCCCACCGTGCTGTGGGGACGCGATGCGCAGGCGGTCGAGGCGATCGACCGCGACCACGTCAATGCCCGCTACCTGCCGGGCATCGCCCTGCCGGAGTCCCTGCGTGCAACCGCCGACCTCGGCCGCGCCCTCGACGGGGCCGGCCTGGTGCTGGTGGTGGTGCCATCGCACGCGTTCGCGGAAACGCTGCGCGCGATCGCACCGCTGCGCCCGCATGCTGCCGGCGTGGCCTGGGCGACCAAGGGCTTCGAGCCCGGATCCGGGCGCTTCCTGCACGAGGTCGCCGCCGAGGTGCTCGGCCCCCACGTGCCGCTGGCGGTGGTGACCGGCCCGTCGTTCGCCAAGGAGGTCGCGCTCGGGTTGCCGACCGCGCTCACCGTGCATGCGCACGACGAGGCCTTCGCCGAGCAGGTGGCCGGGGTGCTGCACGGCCCGGCCTTCCGTGCCTACACCGGCAGCGACATGAGCGGCGCCGAACTTGGCGGCGCGATGAAGAACGTGCTGGCGGTGGCCACCGGCGTCGCCGACGGCATGGGCCTGGGCCTCAACGCCCGCGCCGGCCTGGTGACCCGCGGTCTCAACGAGATGCTGCGCCTCAACATGGCGATGGGCGGCCGCCCGGAAACCCTGATGGGCCTGGCCGGGCTGGGCGACCTGGTGCTGACCGCCACCGGCGACCTCTCGCGCAACCGCCGCCTCGGGCTTGCACTGGGCCGCGGCCAGCCGCTGGAGGAAGCGGTGCGCGAGATCGGCCAGGTGGTGGAGTCGGTACAGACCGCCGACGAGGTCATGCGCCTGGCCGACCGCCATGGCGTCGACCTGCCGATCGCCGCGAACGTGCGCGATGTCCTGCATGGCGACATCACCCCCGCCGAAGGCGTCGCCCGCCTGATGGCCCGCGAGCGCAAGTCCGAATACCCGGCAAAGCTGTTCGGCTGAGCCGGGCGCCCCGGGGCTGGTGGCAGCCGCCGCGGAGCAGGTTCCTTTCGGTTGAGCGAGCGCCGCTGGCCCGCCGCGGCCACAGGGGGATGCCCAGCCGGATATCTCCGCGTCCTGCTCCCACATCCGGCCGCCGGCCGTCCATGGCCGGCTCTGGACATCCCCCTGCGTCCGCGGCGGGCCCCGAACGGTCGTCGCGTCTGAAAGAAGATCAACGGCGAACAAGGTCAGGCCGTCGCGGCAGTTGACGACTTCGGCTGCCGCCGTTGTAGACCTTCATGCTCCTGAAAAACGGGAGACTGTTGACTGCTGAACGCACGAGCGTGATCGGTTGCAGACGGCACCGGCACTCACCGCTGTTGATTTCCGTGCCGGAGCCGGCGAATGCCGGAGCCCGTCGCGTGCACCGCGGGGTGTGCGGACAGCCGGCCATGGATGGCCGGCGGCCGGCCGTGGTAGCTGGACGCGGACTCCGGCCGGGGGAGCACACCCCCCGGTGTGCGCGACGGGCAGCGCGCGCCACAACGGAGCCACTCGTACGCGCGCACGAGCAGTCCAGTCGCCTGTCATTGCCCACGACCTTGGGACGAACAAAAAAAGACCCGGCCGTTGCCGGCCGGGTCGAACGTCGCATATCGGGGGAGAGAGAGATCTTGCGACGTGTCCCGCGGGTCGGGGAGGGAGCTCCCGCGGGGTATTGCCCTGTGCTGGTGCTTACCAGGTGAAGCGCGGACCGACGAACCACTGGGTGTCGCCGCCGGCGAACTTCACGTCGCCGGACACGCCCCAGTTCGGGGTGAACTTCCACTGTGCGCCCAGGCGGCCGTAGAAATCGTCGCCGTAGATGCCGTCGAAGTCCTCGTAGCCGGCCATCGCATAGCCTTCGAACTGCGGGGCCAGCGCACCGCGCAGGCCGACCTCGACGCTGAAGCCGTCGGCTTCGTAGTTGTTGCCGAAGATGTCGCGGCCGGCATCGAACTTCTCGTAGGCCACCCGGGTCACCAGGTCGGCATTCGGGGAGATGCCGTGGTTGTAGCCGATGCCGACGCGCCACTCGTCGAAGTCGACCGGGGTGTTGTCGATGTCCTGGCGCTGGAAGCCACCGAACACATGGAAGTTCGGGTGGAACGCGACCGAGCCCCGCGCGGCGAAGCCGTCGGCGTCGCTGTCCGAATTGTTGGTGGCGATGTAGCCGGCTTCGACATAGTTGTAGGACAGCGCGGATGCCGACTGCGCGGACGCGGCGAACGGCAGGGCCACGGCCAGGCCGAGGGCGAGCAGGGAAGCCTTGATTCGGGACATTCGGAGCGCCTTTTGAGTGGAAAGCGGCTGAAAGAGGGCCGGCCCGGGAGGACGGGAGGGAGGGAGCGCGAATCCAGACGAACGAACTTGCGCACCGGCCTTCCGGACCGACGGGCGTCATTTTGCTGACTGGGGGCCAACGTGCCCTGAATTGTGTACGGCGCAGTACAGGAACTTTTCCGGAACTGTTCAGTTGCGATCACGGGTGACTGACGGCGGGCCCGGAAGAATCGGCGGAATGAGCCCTGTGCTCGCCCGACCCGTCTGCCCGTGGAGCCCGCCATGCGCCGTATCTGCTGCCCCGTGATCCTCGCCCTCGGTCTAGCTGCCTGTGGCGGCGGCGACACCGAATCCGCCGTGGACACCCCCGGAGCGGACGAATCGCCGAAGACGCGGGTGCTCGAAGCCGGTGCCGCGGTGCTGCAGGACAAGCCTCCGATCGATGCGATCAATGCCTACCTCGACGGCTTCCACTTCTACAACGGGCGGATGGAGGCGCAGATGGAGGCGCACCACTACTGCTCGCACCTCAACGAGGACGTCATCCAGTGCGTGATCTACGACGGCAACGTCGGCGACGCCAAGCTGATGGGGGTGGAGTACATCGTCAGCGAGCGGCTGTTCGCGGCGCTGCCCGAGAGCGAGAAGCCGCTGTGGCACAGCCATTCGTACGAAGTGAAGTCGGGCACGCTGGTCGCGCCCGGCATTCCGGAAATTGCCGAGGACGAGCTGATGGAGAAGCTCGTCGGCACGTACGGCAAGACCTGGCACACCTGGCATACCGACCTCGACAAGGAACTGCCGTACGGCGTGCCGCAGCTGATGATGGGCTTTACCGCCGATGGCCAGTCCGACCCGGCGATGGTGGCCGCGCGCGACGAGCGCCTCGGGGTGGACGGTCACGCCAAGCGCGAGCGCCGCGCCGATATCGTCGTGCCGCCGGTGCTGCCGGGTGCGAATGCGTGGGAGCAGGGCAACGTGATCCAGCTCGACGATCCCACCGGGCACGAGCACGGTCGCAGCGGTGCGACGCCACCGGCGGGGACCGATCCCGCGGAGCGCAATGCGAGTTCGCAGACCGGAGGTGAGACGACCGCACCCGCGGAGTGAGAGGTCCGACCGGAGCAGTCAGGCCATCACTCGGGTGGCGTTCGCCGCTTGCGCGGGGCTGATGGATGCGGCCGCCAACGCGGCACGTGCGGATGACCCGGCACGTGCCAGCGCCAGTGGAAATCGATGGCCTGGCTGATGCCGATGCGCGGCCCGACCGCAGGCGTTGCGGGCGGCGGGGTGCCATCGTCGACGATGGCGATGCCGCGGTCGGGCGCGACGAGGTCGGCGCCGTCGAAGTCGCCGGTGATGCCCATCGCCTGCGAGAGCTTGCCCGGGCCGTTGGCGAGATCGCGGTCGCGGCGCGCGCCCGGCCGTGCGGCGCGGATCAGGTCGAGCCCCTGCAGCGGTTCGATCGCCCGTAGCAGCACGCCGGCGCCCTCGCCGACATCGCCGCACACCGCGTTGCTGCCCCAGTGCATGCCGTAGGTGAAGTAGACATACAGGTGGCCGGGCTCTCCGAACATCGTGGCATTGCGCCGGGTCGGGCCGCGGTGCGAATGCGCGGCGGGATCCTCGCTGCCGGCATAGGCCTCGACCTCGACGATGCGGCCGGCGCGGCCGTCATCGCGAACAAGGATCCTGTTGAGCAGCTGCGGCGCCACTTCCGTTGGATGGCGGCGGTAGAAGTCGCGGGGCAGCAGCGTCCAGTGCGCGGGCAATGGAAAGGGCATGCGCATCCTGTGTGGGTGGGGTGTGCAGCCTGCACGGATGCGGGTGGCTGCGGGGTCAACGGCCATCGGCACCCACGTAGGGGCGCCTGAGCCGGAGGGCGTTCGGGGCTCCGGGATGATGAAAGACGGATACGCAGGGGCGCCTGCCGGGTATTCCGCCGAGTCGGCGCCCGATATCGCCTTGGTCGGCGAAACACCCGGCAGGCGCCTGAGGACGGCATCGCGATCTGGACGGAAAGCAGCGCGAGAGGAGATGTCGGAGCCCCCACGACCAAGTACGGAGAACTTCTCCCAGTCGTGCCGGGACGCGCCCATCGTCCGGCGTGCCGCACCGTGGCTGCGATGATGATGTTCCCGCACAGCTGCACTGTCCTGCCATGCCCGATCTCGAACTGCGCCCGGTCCTACATCTGCTGCTGCACGTGCTGGTGCCGCTGGCGGTCGCGCGCATCGTGTGGCCGGAGCATTGGCGGCGCGCCGCGATCTGGATGCTGGCGGGCTGGCTGATCGATATCGACCACCTGCTCGCGGACCCCGTCTATGCCCCGGGGCGTTGCAGCATCGGCTTCCATCCGCTGCACACCTGGCCCGCGGTGGGCGTGTATGCCGCGCTGATGGTGCCGAAACGTACGCGCTGGTTCGGCACCGGGCTGGTCATCCACATCGTGCTCGACGCGATCGACTGCGTGCTGATGTAGCGGCGCTACACCGAACCCGCGAACCCGTGCTGTCGCCAGGCCTCGAACACCACCACCGCCACCGCATTCGACAGGTTGAGGCTGCGGTTGTCCGGGCGCATCGGCAGGCGCAGGCGGCGGTCGGCCGGGATTCCGGTAAGCACGTCGTCGGGCAGACCCCGGGTTTCCGGGCCGAACAGGAAGGCATCGCCCGCCTCGAAGCGCACCTGGTCGTGGCGCGTGCTGTTGCGGGTCGACAGTGCGAACAGCCGCGGCGGCGCGAGTGCCACCAGCGCCGCTTCCAGCGAGTCGTGCACGTTCAGCGTCGCGTACTCGTGGTAGTCGAGACCGGCGCGCCTGAGCTGGCGGTCGTCGAGGTCGAAGCCCAGCGGGCGGATCAGGTGCAGGCGCGCGCCGGTGTTGGCGCACAGGCGGATCACGTTGCCGGTGTTGGGCGGGATCTCGGGCTGGTAGAGCAGGACGTCGAACATGCGCGTGGTCACCGGCGGGGGCGCAAGTGTCGCACCCGCTGCCGCGCCGCGGTCACCAGGGGATCGGCTCGCCCTGCCAGTCGAAGAAGCTGCCGGAGTCGGCCATCGACAGGTCGTCGACCCGCGCCAGCAGCCCGGCCACCGCATCCTCGGGCGCCACCTCGGCCTGTTCGCCGCCCATGTCGGTGCGCACCCAGCCGGGGCTGACCGCCACCACCACGATGTCGCGCACCGACAGTGCCTGTGCCAGCAGCACCGTCGCCATGTTCAGCGCGGCCTTGCTGATCGCATAGCTGGGGGTACCGAAGCGCGTGGTCAGGCCGATCGCACCGATGCGCGAGGACATGTTGACCACCCGCGCACCATCGGCGAGCTGCGGTGCCAGTGCCTGCGTCAGCAGGTAGGGCCCGGCGGTGTTGGTGCGGAAGCTGTGTTCGAGGTTGTCGAGGTCGAGCGCGCCGAAGCGCTCGCCCGAATGCAGCACGCCGGCATTGTTGATCAGCAGGTCGATGTGCGCGTCTTCCAGGACCAGCGGCAGCTCGCGCAGCAGTTCCGCGTGAGCGCGTGGTTGGGTGATGTCGAGCGGCAGCACGTGCAGGTGGCCGGGATATTCGCCGGCCAGGGTGTTGAGCGCGGTGGCCCTGCCGGGCTCGCGTGCGGTGGCGACGACGCGGTCGCCGCGGGCCAGCAACTGGCGGGTGAACTCCAGGCCGATGCCGCGGTTGGCACCGGTGACGAGGACGTGGCGGGACGGTTGGCTGTTCATGCCGAGAGTGTGCCTGCCGGCGGCGCCAAGGGCATGTGGGCAATGACCAGTGGCGGGTGCGATGCGGTGATCGTGGCGGCTACCATCGGCGTCCATCGACCGTCCGCCCGGACAAGGAGACCGCATGCGCCACGCCCGTACCGCTGCCGCCGCAGCACGCCCCCGTACCGCCATCCTCGCCTGCGCGCTGGGGCTCGCCCTCGGGATGGGCGCGCTGGTGCCGTCCGCGTTCGCACAGACCCCGCCGCCGGCGGTCGACATCGCCTACGAGCAGTTCACCCTGCCCAACGGCCTGCGCGTGGTGGTGCACACCGACCGCAAGGCGCCGATCGTGGCGGTGAACCTCTGGTACCACGTCGGCTCCAAGGACGAGCCGGCCGGGCGCACCGGCTTCGCGCACCTGTTCGAACACCTGATGTTCCAGAAGACCGAGCATCACGAGGGTGAGTTCTTCGCCCCGTTCGAACTGGTCGGCGCCACCGACATGAACGGCACCACCAACTCCGACCGCACCAACTACTTCCAGAACGTGCCCACCACCGCGCTCGACATGGCGCTGTGGATGGAATCCGACCGCATGGGCCACCTGCTCGGCGCGGTCGACCAGGCCGCGCTCGACGAGCAGCGCGGCGTGGTGCAGAACGAGAAGCGCCAGGGCCAGAACCAGCCCTATGGCCAGGTCTGGGAAGTGCTGGGCAAGTCGCTGTACCCGAAGGGACACCCGTACCACCACAGCGTGATCGGCTCGATGAACGACCTCGACGCCGCCACGCTCGAGGACGTGCAGCAGTGGTTCCGCGCCTGGTATGGCCCGAACAACGCGGTGCTGGTGCTGGCCGGCGACATCGACGTGGCCACCGCGAAGGAGAAGGTCGCGCGCTACTTCGGGCATATCCCGGCCGGGCCGACGATGGCGCAGCCGTCGGTCGATCCCGCGCGCCGCACCGCCACCACCCGCGACACCCTCGAGGACAAGGTGCCGCAGACGCGCATCTACCGGGTGTGGAACGTGGCCGAAACCGGCTCCGAGGATCTCGAGCGGCTGCAGGTGCTCGCCCATGTGCTCGGCGGTGCGCGCACCTCGCGGCTCGACCGCCGGCTGCTGCACACGGACCGCCTGGTCGACAGCATCAGCGCGATGGCCGGGGGCGGCCAGCTGGGTTCGCGTTTCATGATCATGGCCAACGTGCGCGACGGCGTTGAGCCCGCGCAGGTGGAGGCCGCGATCGACGAAGAACTCAAGCGGTTGATCGCCGAAGGTCCCGATGCCGGCGAGGTGGAACGCGCGAAGACCGCGGTGCGCGCCGGCTTCATCCGCGGCATCGAGCGCATCGGCGGCTTCGGCGGCAAGGCCGACGCGCTGGCCGAATGCACGGTGTACGAGCAGGACCCGGGCTGCTTCCGGCGTTCGCTCGAGACGATCGCCGCGACCACCGCGGAGCAGGTCGCCGCGGTGGGCGGCACCTGGCTGGCCGCGGGCGACCACGTGCTCACCGTGGTCCCGGGCGAGCGCCAGGAGATTCCCGAGGAGCCCGCGGTGACGCCGGCGCCGTTCGAGCTGCCACCGGTCGACTCGAAGTACACGCATACGCAGCCGCAGGTCGATCGCAGCCAGGGCGTGCCGGTGCCGGAGAGCTTCCCGGAACTCGCGTTCCCGGCGCTGGAGCGCGCGCAGCTCTCCAACGGCACGCAGGTCATCCTCGCCCGCCGCAGCGACATTCCGGTGGTGCAGATGAGCTACGAGTTCCCCGGTGGCTACGCCGCCGACCAGGGCCGCAGGCTCGGCACCTCCGGTTTCACCATGGGCATGCTCGACGAGGGCGCCGGCGAGCTGCGCGCGCTGGAGTTCGCCGAGCGTGCCGAGGCGCTCGGCGCGGTGCTGTCGTCGGGCGCGAGCCTGGATGGCGGCAACGCCTACCTGTCGGCGCTCAAGGAGAACCTCGATCCGTCGCTTGCGCTGTATGCGCAGATGATCCGCGCGCCGCGCTTCGACCCGTCCGAGATCGACCGCGTCAAGGCGACCTGGATCGCCGGCATCCGCCAGGAGAAGGCGCGCCCCAATGGCGCCGCGCTGCGGGTGCTGCCGCCGCTGCTGTATGGCGAAGGGCATCCGTATGCGATCCCGCTCAGCGGCAGCGGCACCGAGCAGTCCGTGGCCGCGCTGACCCGCGACGACCTCGTCGCCTTCCATCGCGACTGGGTGCGCCCGGACAACGCCACCCTGGTGGTCGTCGGCGACACCACGCTGGACGAGATCGTCCCGGCGCTGGAGCGCCACTTCGGCGACTGGCGCGCCGCCGGTCCGGCCCCGGAGCTGCCGTCGGTGGATGCGGTCGCACGCCCGGCCAGCCCGCGGGTGTTCCTGATCGACCAGCCGGGTGCGGTGCAGGCCAACATCTTCGTCGGCCAGCTGGTGCCATCCAGCCGTGATGACGGCGCCACCCGCTTCGGCATCGCCAACTCGGTGCTCGGCGGCACCTTCACCTCGCGGCTCAACATGAACCTGCGCGAGGACAAGCACTGGTCGTACGGCGCGTTCACCACGACTGTCGGTGCGGTCGGGCCGCGGCCGTGGATCGCGCTGGCACCGGTGCAGATCGACCGCACCGCCGATGCGCTGGCCGAGATGCGCCGCGAGATCACCGAATACGCCAGCGGCCAGACCCCGGCCACGGCTGACGAAGTGGCCAAGATCCAGGCCACCGAGATCCGCGGCCTGCCGGGTTCATACGAGACCGCCAGCAGCGTGCTGTCCGAGATCTCGGCCATGGTGCGCTACGGCCGTGCGGACGATTACGTCGAGCAGCGGCGTGCCGAGATCGAGGCGCTGACCCCTGACCAGGTCCACGAGGCGGCCGCCACGATCGACCCGCAGCGGCTGACCTGGGTGATCGTCGGCGACCTGTCCAAGATCGAGGCCCCGGTGCGCGCGCTGGAACTGGGCGAGGTGTCGGTGGTCGACGCCGACGGCAACCCGGTGGCGGGCAGGTAACCACGACCGGCAAACCGCACCCTTCTCCCGCGAGCGGGCAAACCACACCCTTCTCCCGCGAGCGGGAGAAGGTGGCCCGAAGGGCCGGATGAGGGCAGGCAGGGCATCCGCGCCACGGCGGATCGCCATCGGCAGCGGTCAGCGCCGCCGGGCAACGCACCCCCGCCCGCCGCCAATGGCAGAATCCCCGCTCTTCACGCCTTCCGGAGTCATCCCATGCGCGCACCTCTCCTTGCGGTCCTGTTCCTCGCCACGACCGGCTGCACCTGGGTGCACATGGCGCCCGGTGCCAGCGCGGTGCGGGTCGCGCCCACCGCGCCCTCCGGCTGCGAGAAGCGCGGCGAGGTGGAGGTGTCGGTGAAGCACAACGTGGCCTTCATCGAACGCAACCAGCTGCGCGTGCGCGAGGAGCTGGAAACCCTGGCCCGCAACGAGGCCCCCGGGATGGGCGCCGACACCGTGCATCCGCTGGCCCCGCCGACTGCCGGCAGCCAGCGCTTCGCCGCCTGGCGCTGCGGCGGCTGAGCCGCGCACCCCGCGATTCAGTTTGACCGCCCATTCAAAATGCGCGGGGAACCGGAAGCCGGTACCCTATGTCACCTTTTTTGCCGCGGTGCCCACGTCCATGCTGTTCCAACACGTCGCCATTGCCGGTCTGGCCCACATCGACGCCCCGCGGCGGCTGACGTCGGACGAAATCAACGCGCGCCTCAAGCCCACGCTCGACCGCCTCAACATCAAGACCGACGTCCTGCAGGACATCGCCGGCATCCACGCCCGGCGGCTGTGGGACGACGACGTCCAGGCCTCCGATGCGGCCACGCTCGCCGCGGTCAAGGCGCTGGCCGATGCCGGCATCGACCCGGCCAAGGTCGGCCTGCTGGTCAACACCTCGGTCAGCCGTGACTACCTCGAGCCGTCCACCGCGTCGATCGTCAGCGGCAACCTCGGCATGTCCGACACCTGCCAGAACTTCGACCTCGCCAACGCCTGCCTGGCCTTCCTCAACGGCATGGACGTGGCCAGCCGCATGATCGAGCGCGGCGAGATCGACTACGCGCTGGTCGTCGACGGCGAGACCGCCAACCTCGCCTACGAGAAGACCATCGAGCGCCTGCTGCGCCCGGAGGCCACCGAGGAGGACTTCCGCAACGAGCTCGCCACGCTGACGCTGGGCTGCGGTGCCGCGGCGATGGTGCTGGCACGCGCCGAGCTCGCCCCCGGCGCGCCGCGCTACAAGGGCGGCGTGACCCGCGCGGCCACCGAGTGGAACACCCTGTGCCGCGGCAACCTCGACCGCATGGTCACCGACACCCGGATGCTGCTGATCGAGGGCATCAAGCTGGCGCAGAAGACCTTCATCGCCGCCAAGGCCAAGCTCGGCTGGGCGGTCGAGGAGCTCGACGAGTTCGTGATCCACCAGGTCAGCAAGGCGCACACCGCCGCCTTCATCAAGGCCTTCAACATCGATCCCAAGAAGGTCATGACCATCTTCGGCGAGCACGGCAACATCGGCCCGGCCTCGGTGCCGATCGTGCTGTCGAAGCTGCGCGAGGACGGCCGCCTGAAGAAGGGCGACCGGGTGGCGCTGCTGGGCATCGGCTCCGGCCTGAACTGCTCGATGGCCGAGGTGGTCTGGTAATACCGGCCACACCTTCGTCGTGATCCGGGGCCGGCCTGTCCGGCCCCTGTCATGTCCGCCCGCGGCGGCCTGACCGGCCCCGCGCGCCGCCACGCGCGACGCATCGGTTCGCGGGCGCGGCACGCGCCACGCGCGCCTTGCACACCCACCCACATCGACCGGTGCCACCGCGCCGCGCTGGTGCAGATCCCATGGAATTCGGCCTCGACGTCCTCGCCCTGCTGGCCCTGGCCGCATTCGTCGCCGGCACCATCGACGCGATGGCCGGCGGTGGCGGGCTGATCACCATCCCCGCGCTGATGGCGGCCGGGGTGCCGCCGGTGCAGGCGCTGGCCACCAACAAGCTGCAGTCGAGCTTCGGCACCAGTGGCGCCGTCTACGCGTTCGCCCGCCGTGGCTGGATCGACTTCCGGCGCATCGCCTGGCCGGCGGGTGGCGCGTTCGCGGGCTCGGTGGGCGGCGCACTGGCGCTGCAGGCGGTGGATCCCTCGTTCCTCGCCGGGCTGGTGCCGCTGCTGCTCATCACCATGGCCGGCTACTTCCTGTTCGGGCCGAAGCCCAGCGAGACCGATACCCGAGCGCGGCTCGGCGAGGGCGCGCTGGTGGCGACGATGACCGGGCTGGGGTTCTACGACGGCTTCTTCGGCCCCGGCGCCGGCTCGTTCATGGCCACCGCGCTGGTGGCGCTGTTCGGCATGGGCCTGGTGTCCGCCACCGCGCATACCAAGTGCCTCAACCTCGCCAGCAACGTCGCGGCGCTGATCACCTTCGTCATCGGCGGCCAGGTGCTGTGGCTGCTGGGCCTGGTGATGGCGGTGGCCAGCCTCGCCGGCGGCCAGCTCGGCGCCCACCTCGCGCTGAAGGTCGGCAGCCGCGCGATCCGCCCGCTGCTGGTGGTGATGTCGCTGGCGCTGACGGTGAAGCTGCTCGCGGACCCGGACAATCCGCTGGTGGAGTGGGTAAAGCGTGTCTTCGGCTGAGGCACCGCATGGGACGTGCCTAAAAAACGTCAGAATTTGTACACGTCGCCTGCGATGTGTATAAGAATCCGGGTTTCCTGTCCACGAGGACTCCGGCATGCCCCTGCCTCCCCTGTCCGATCTGGACCCGCATCGGTTTGAAACCGTGCCGATCTTCCGGCTACTGGTTGAAGCCAACCGCAGGCTGGCCGAACTCAAGGGCGTCGCCGCCGGCATTCCCAACCAGAACATCCTCATCAATACCTTGACCCTGCAGGAAGCACGGGACAGCTCGGCCATCGAGAACATCGTCACCACGCAGGACGATCTCTACCGCGATGAGGAAGCCAGCGATGCCGTCGGCACGGCCGTCAAGGAAGTCCTGCGCTATCGCCAGGCGCTGCGCGCCGGCCACGAACGCGTGAAGGCGACCGGCCTGCTCACGCTCAATACCATTCTCGACATCCAGGAACAGCTCGAGTGCAACCGCGCCGGCCTGCGCAAGCTGCCCGGCACGGCGTTGCGCGACGGTGCCGGGCAGCTGGTCTACGAACCGCCGCAGGATGCCAACGACGTGCGCCGGTTGATGGGTGGCCTGGAGCGCTTCATGCACGACGAGCCGTCGTTCGCGGCCGATCCGTTGGTGAAGATGGCGCTGGTCCACCACCAGTTCGAGAGCATCCACCCCTTCTACGACGGCAACGGGCGCACCGGGCGCATCGTCAACGTGCTGTATTTGGTCAAGGAGGGGCTGCTCGATATTCCCGTGCTCTACCTCAGCCGGCACATCGTACGCACCAAGCCGGACTACTACCGGCTGCTGCAGGCGGTGCGCGACGACGATGCATGGGAAGACTGGGTGCTCTACATGCTTGAGGCTGTCTCCGTCACCGCGGCCGAGACCATCGACACCGTGCAGGCGATCAAGGTGCTGTTGCAGGACACCAAGCAGCACCTTCGCAGCGAGTACCGGTTCTACAGCCAGGACCTGCTCAACAACCTGTTCAACCACCCCTATACCCGCGTCGAGTTCCTGCAGCGCGAGCTCGGTATCGCGCGCGCCACGGCCACCAAGTACCTGGATCAGCTGGCGCGGGACAGCGTGCTCGACAAGATCCGCGTGGGGCGCAACAACTACTACGTGAACCGGCCATTGTTCGCCCTGCTCAGCCGCGAGGGTGCGCCGGAGGAGCGCGCGTGAGCCTGTCCGTCGACGCCGGGAGTGCGTACACATGCCGCTGGGTCTCGACGAAGTCCGCGACCGCGCCCAGCCGGTGTGGGGCAGGGCCCGACCTGTCGAGTTGTGGCATCACTACCTAATCAATTGCGTCGCGAGCAATCTCCCGAAGCAGATCCCGATGAAACCGCTCCGGATCCTGGATATGCGGCGAATGCCCGAGATCCTCGTACTCCACCAGTACCGCGCCCGGGATCGCGGCCGCGGCCCGGCGCCCCAACGTCCGATAGTCGCCCAGCCTGGCCTGGGCCTCGGCCGGCGCTGCCGCCTTCCCCAGCGCCGTCCGGTCATGCACGCCAATGAACAGCGTCGTCGGCACCCGTAGCAGCGGCAGTTCGTAAACCACCGGCTGCCACATCAACATGTCGAACGTCAGCGCCTGGTGCCACGCCACCAGTTCGCGGCCCGGGCCTGCATACATGCCGGCCTGCATCCGCGCCCAGCGCTCGAACTCCGGGCGCCATTCGCCCGCGTAGTACACCCTGGTCTGGTAGTCGCGGATGCTGTCGTAGGTGGTGCGCAGTTCCGATGCGTAGACCGCTTCCACCGGCTGGTAGGGCACGCCCTTGGCCTTCCAGTCCTCCAGGCCGATGGGGCCCACGAGGGCCAGGTGCTCCACGGCGTCGGGATACATCAGCGCGTAGCGCATCGCCAGCATGCCGCCCATGGAATGCCCGACCACCACGCTGTGCTCGATGCCAAGCGAGGCCAGCAGGCCGCGTGTGTTGTGGGCCAGGCCGGCGAGCGCGTACTGGTAGCCGTCGGGCTTGCTGGACTTGCAGAAGCCCACCTGGTCGGGCGCGATCACGCGGTAGCCGGCCTGCGCAAGCGCGGCGATGGTCTGCTCCCAGGTGGCGGCGCAGAAGTTCTTGCCGTGCAGCAACAGCGCGGTGCGGCCGTTGGCCTCGCCGGTGGGCGCCACGTCCAGGTAGATCATCTCCACCTGCCGGCGCTGCGATTCGAACGCATGCGTGTGGACCGGGTGCGGGTACTCGAAGCCTTCGAGCCGCGGGCCGTAGGCGGCGCGGTTGTCCGCGGACGCAATGCCGGTGATGCCCGGGAGGCCCGCGAACAGGAGTGCTGCTGTGGTCAACCGGATCCCGCTGCGCATGCCTGCTCCTGGTCGGCTCAGCCCGCGTGCTTTTCGCGATGGTTGCCGGCGTGGTGCATCAGCCGGTCGGTCCAGGCGATGCCGATGGCCGACAGGATGAAGATGGCATGGATGATCGCCTGCCACATGATGCCGTCGGCGGTGTAGGTGGTGCAGGTGCGCACGTTGGCGGCGCCGCCCATCTCCATCCACAGTTTCGCCGCCTGCAGTGCGTCGACGGTGCCGCAGGTCGGCAGGCCGCCGGCCATCCCGGCCTCGATGAAGGTCTTGAGCAGGTGGATCGAGCTGATGCCGATGATCGCCATCGCCAGCTTGACCTTGAGCACGCTGGCGTTGACGTGGGACAGCCACTCCGGCTGGTCGGGATGGCCTTCCAGCCGCAGCCGCGACACGAAGGTTTCGTAGCCGCCGACGATCACCATCACCAGCAGGTTGGAGATCATCACCACGTCGATCAGGCCGAGCACGATCAGCATGATCGCCTGCTCGCCGAGGCTGGCCGCACCGTGGATCAGGTGCCACAGCTCCTTGACGAACAGCACGACATACACGCCCTGCGCGGCGATGAGGCCGAGGTAGAGCGGAAGCTGCAGCCAGCGGGAACTGAAGATCAGCCCGGCGAGCAGGCCGGGCGGGGTGGTGGTGGCGGGGGAGGACATGCAGGCGCCGCAGGACAGGGCGGCGCAATGTAACGACCGCGCCGGCATCCTGCCAAGCGCCGCGTGTGTGGCTGCCGTCAGTGCTCGATGGCCTCGCTGCCGATCAGCGTCTGCAGTTCGGATTCCAGCACCGAGATGCGCGCCGCCAGCCGCGCCGCCTCGTCCGGGCCCACGTGCACCAGACCGTCGAGCAGCTCGGACAGGCGCAGCAGGCGCTCGCGCTGGTCACGCACCGCCACCCGCGTGCGCCGCGCGCGCAGGTCGCTGACCTGCACGTGCAGGTCGCTGCGCCGGTAGCGCTCGCGCAGCAGCATGCTCAGGCGGTCGGCGGTGCGCTGGTCGGCATCGCTCCACGGCACGCTGCGCCCGCGCACCACCTCGTGCCAGGCGGAGAAGGAACGGCGTGGGCCGAGGCGGTTGCCGCTCGCGTCGAGCTGCATCGGCTCGCCAGGCGGCCCCGCCCAGCGGACCTCCTCCACCTCCTCGCAGCGGAAGAAGAACAGCCAGTCGCCGGTGGCCGGATCCAGCGGCAGCGCCAGCACGCCGGCAAGGCCGTCACCGTCGACGTCGCCTTCCCAGTCGCTGGCATTCGCGGTGGCGATGATGTTCGGTGCCGAGCGGTGCTCGGCCCAGCGCACCAGGCGTGGCTTCGCGTCCGCGCCCGGCGTACGCCCGGCGGTGTGCCACTGCCCGCGCTGGAACAGCGCCACGCCGTCGCTGGCCACGGCACGCAGCAGCAGGTCGAGGTTGTCGGGCAGCGCCAGGCGCGGGTCGGGCGCGGCGGCCAGGCGCAGGGAGAGGGTGTCGCGCACCTGGCGTGCGTCGTCTTCCTGCGCCACCGCGCGCTGCTGGTCGCGCGCGGCGATGCGCATCGACACGAACAGGCCGAACAGGTCGGCCGAGGCGCGCACGCCCGGCGACAGCCGCCGCGGCGTGCGGTGGTGGCAGGCGATCAGGCCCCACAGGCGGCCGCCGGCGACGATCGAGATCGAGGCCGATGCCGCCACGCCCATGTTGCGCAGGTATTCCATGTGCACCGGCGACACGCTGCGCAGCGCGTGCTGGCCGAGATTGAGCGGATCGCCATTGGCGTGGCGGTCGGGGATCACCGGCACCGGCACGTAGGACACGTCCGGGATCACCCGCACGCGGTTTCGCAGGTACAGCGCACGCGCCTGCGCCGGAATGTCGGAACCCGGATAGCGCAGGCCGAGGTAGGAGGGCATGCCCGGATCGCGCGCCTCGGCCACCACCTCGCCGGCATCGTCGTGGCGGAAGCGGTAGATCATCACCCGGTCGTAGCCGGTCAGCAGGCGCACCTGTTCGGCGACCTGCTGGTTGAAGCCGTCGGCATCGTCGTGGCCGGCCAGGCGCGAGATCATCGCCTGCGCGGCCATCGTCGGCGAACGTTCGCCCGAGGCGTTCTGCGGCTGCACCTCGATCTCCAGGTGCACCAGGCCATCGGCCACGTGCACGCCGATATCGCACAGCTGCGCCATCGGCCCGATATTGCCGATCGCGGCGCGCTGCGGCGGTGCGCCGGCTTCGGTGAAGCCGATGGTCTCGGCGATCGGTTCGATCAGGTCGCTGGTGAAGAACTCGCGCAGCGACTGCCGCAGCATGTCTTCCGGCGGGTAGCCGGTGACCTCCTCGATGTTTGCCGACACGTGGCGGATGGTCCAGTCGGGCAGCGCGCAGCTGATCATGTAGCCATGCGGCTGGATCGCGCCGGACTGGTGGATCGGTTCGCGTGCGCACGCGGCGAGCGCGCGGTCGAGGGGCTTGGTCATGGCACATCGTCCAGAAGGAGCGCACGGCGCAGGCCGGCTTCGGCGGCGGCGAACGCATCGTGCGCGCCCTCGACGAGCAGCGCTTCGCGTGCAGGTGGGAGTGCCGCTTGCGCGAGCTGTTGCAGCACCGCCGGCCATTCGCCGTCGATGGCATGGCGGTCGAGGAAGCGGGCGCCGCGCTGGGCGGTGAATCCCAGGCGCTGCGCATCGCGCCGCAGCAGGCGCGCGCCCATGCTGCTTCCTGCTATCACGTAGCGCCAGCCAAGGCGTTCTTCGGCACCGGTCGCGCGCTGCAGCCTGCCGCACGGCGGCAATGGGGGCAGTTCCAGTGCAACCAGGTCCGCGGACAGCCACAGCGAGCGCAGCGGAGGCTCGTCGAGGACCGCTTCGGCATCGCTGATGAAGCGGTGCATGCCGCGCAGGTAGGCGTGGTAGGTGGCGACGTCGGCCAGGCCGCCCGCAAGCAGCCCGTCGAGCTGCCGGTGGGCGGACAGCGTTGCTTCTCGCAGCCGATCGCGCAGATCGGCGACGGGTTTCAGGGCGGTCAGAGGCATCGGTCGAGGATACAGATCGGGCCGGCAGCAGTATTCACTTTCGTGGCACCCGCGTGAACGAGTCAGCTTCAGCCGGGCGTGGCTGCGGCGTCCCTGCCCGCCGTGGGTGCCGGTGCTGTCGATGGCAGGGCGCGCCGGGTGCCCGCGATAGAATGGGCGCGCCGCCGGATTCCGGCATTCCAGGCGTTGTGCGTGCAATTTCCCGATTACCCGTTCCAGGGCCGGCGGATCGAGGTCCGGCCGGGCGTGCTCCAGAAGGGCGTGCTCCAGCACGTGCTCGACGAGGGCCCGCGCGATGGCGAGGTCGTGCTGATGCTGCACGGCAACCCGTCGTGGAGTTACTACTGGCGCCACCTGGTGCTCGGGCTGCGCGACCGCTACCGCTGCGTCGTGCCCGACCACGTCGGCATGGGCCTGTCGGACAAGCCCGACGATGCGCGCTACGCGTACACGCTGCAGTCGCGCATCGACGATCTCGACACCGTGCTCGACCGCCTCGGCATCGACGGGCCGGTGACGCTGGCGGTGCACGACTGGGGCGGCATGATCGGCTTCGGCTGGGCGCTGCGCGATCCCTCGCGCGTGCGCCGGCTGGTGATCCTCAACACGGCGTCATTCCCGCTGCCGGCGGCGAAGAAGATGCCGTGGCAGATCGCCTTCGGCCGCGACCTGAAACTCGGCGAGCTGGTGATCCGCGGCTTCAACGCGTTCTCCGCCGGTGCGTCGTGGATCGGGGTCGAACGGCGGATGCCGGCGGCGGTGCGCCGCGCCTATGTCGCGCCGTACGACAGCTGGGCCAACCGCATCTCCACCGTGCGCTTCATGCAGGACATCCCGCTGGGCCCGGAGGATGCCGCCTGGCCGCTGCTCGAAGCGGCCGGCCGTGCGCTGCCGGGGTATGCCGACCGCCCGGCCTTTATCGGCTGGGGACTCAAGGATTTCGTGTTCGACCATCATTTCCTCGACGGCTTCCGCCGCGCGCTGCCGCAGGCCGAAGTGCAGGCCTTCGACGACGCCGGGCACTACGTGCTCGAGGACCGCCACGAGGTGCTGGTGCCGCGCATCCGCGCCTTCCTGGACGCGCATCCGCTGCAGGCGGGGTAGGCGAATCGGCCGCGGGCTCGGCCGTGAGCCAGGAGTCTGGAATTCGAAGCCCGGAGCTCAGGCCCGGAGCCCAGAGCCCAGAGCCCAGAGTCAGAGCCAAAGCCTGAAGCCGAGCCCGGGGTGGCCCACCGCGGCCACAGGGGGATGCCCAGCCGGATGGCTCCGCGTCCTGCTACCACATCCGTCGCCGGCCATCCCTGGCCGGCTCTGGGCATCCCCCTGCGTCCGCGGCGGGCCCCGAGCTGGTGTCGTGTCTGGGAGAAGGTCAACCGCAAGAGCGTCAGGCCGCCGTAGCAATCGACGACGTCGGCTACAGCGGGTTCTCCCTGTCGGACTGATCGACGCACGAGCGTGGTCGGCTCCGTTGAGGTCTCCACGACCACTGAAGCGGGGAGGGGCCGGAACAGACAACCAGTAGCTTTGGAACCCCTTCTCCCGCCTGCGGGGTGAAGAGGCGCGTTTGCGAGCCACCGGCTCGCGCGGCGATGAACGCCCGAGCGGCGACGCGAGGGGCTGGGGCGCGGAGCGGGGGCAGGGGTGAGGGCCAATGCCACGTAGGAAAGCCCTCATCCGCCCCTTCGGGGCACCCCGCTCGGCGCCGGGCGTTCGGATGTGCGCGAGCAGTGGCTCGAGAGCCGCACACCCTCACCCCGCGAGCAGGACAAGGGTGGTCACAGCGACCTGGTCGGCCACCGCGCCTGCCCTTCCTGCCGAAGCCGGCGAACGTCCGGGCCCGTCGCGTGCGCCGGGGGGTGTGCTCCCAGCCGGCCATGGATGGCCGGCGGCCGGCCGTGGTAGCTGGACGCGGACTCCGGCCGGGGGAGCACACCCCCCGGTGCGCGTGACGGGCAGCGCGACCGCGAACGAAGCCCCATCGCCGGCGAAGCACGCGCGACGGGCTGCGCGCCCCGGAACGGAAGCAACTACCGGTGCGCGCGACGGGCAGCGCGAACGCGAATGAAGCCCCGTCGCCGGCGCGACCCGCGCAACACGGGCAACGCGACTCGGAACGAAGCAAGTACCGGCCGCGCGACGGGCAATGCCTCCCCCGGCGCGACCTCACGCCGCCAGCGGCGGTGCCGGGGTGGGCGGGTCGCGGTCGTGGTCGCCGTCGTCCGGCCAGCCCTCGTTGGCGGCCTCGCGCCAGGCCCAGTCGCCCGGCTGCAGCGGCGCCAGGCCGTGGGCGGTGCGGGCGCGGTCGCACTGCGGGCTCGGCCGGCCGTGTTCCCAGGCCGCCTCCACCTCGCGGCACACCGACGGCCGCGACGGATAGATCGTGCAGCCGGCGCGCACCCCGATCTCGGCATCCAGCGCGGTGCAGCGCGAAGGCAGCGAACGCGTGCCGCGCATCACCAGCCGGTGCGGATCCAGCGGTTCGGTGAGCGCGGCCGGCACCGGCCCGCCCAGCGCGGGGTCGGCTTCCGACCAGTGGAACGCGACGCGGAAGGTGGCGCAGCAGGCGCCGCAACTCAGGCACGGATGGGTCATGCGTGCGGCCGCGAAAGGAGGGGGACGGGCGCGCGATTCTCCGCCGCCGCCGCTGCGTCGGCAATCACCGGCGATTGTTCCATCGATCGGGTCAATGACGTCACGCATGACGTCATTGACGTCATCGTTCATATCGCGGACCTCATCGATGAGGTCGGCGATATCACGCATGAGGTCCGCGACGTCATCCGCGAGGTCCGCGATATCAACGATGAGGTCGCGGACGTCAACGATGAGGTTGGGTACGTCAACGATGAGGTCGCGCACGTCAACGATGAGGTCCGCGATATGACGCGTGAGGTCGCGGACGTGATGCATGGGGTCGACGACGTCATGGATCAGGTCGCCGATCTCACCGGTGACGTCGGCGACCCATCCGCCATGTCCGCGACCCTGTACGCGGCGCCGGTGACCCCGCCGGCGGCGCCCGATGCACGTCGGGGCGGGTGGCGGGCGCCTGTATCCTTGCCCGCATGAGCGTAGAACCCGATTTCCCGCGCGCCGCCGTGCCGGCCGCGGGCGCCTGCAACATCGCCGCGGTGCTGCCGGAACTGGCCGCCGCCTCCGCCGAGCGCGTCGCCATGCACTGCCCCGGCCGCACCGGGGCCTACGACGTGCACCTGACCTACCGCGAGCTCGATGCGCGCAGCGACGCCATCGCCGCGGGGCTGGCCAGCCACGGCATCGTGCGCGGCACCCGCACCGTGGTGATGGTGCGGCCGACGCCGGAGTTCTTCCTCTTGATGTTCGCGCTGTTCAAGGCCGGCGCGGTGCCGGTGCTGGTCGATCCCGGCATCGACAGGCGCGCGCTGAAGCAATGCCTGGACGAGGCGCAGCCGGACGCCTTCGTCGGCATTCCGCTGGCGCACATCGCGCGGGTGGTGCTGGGCTGGGCGCGTTCGGCGCGGGTGCGCATCACCACCGGCACGCGGCGGCTGTTCGCCGATGCCACGCTCACCGAAGTCGAGCGCGCCGGCGCCGGTGCCGGGCCGCAGCTGGCGGCCACCGATCCCGACGATATCGCCGCGATCCTGTTCACCAGCGGCTCCACCGGCGTGCCCAAGGGCGTGGTCTATCGCCACCGGCATTTCGTCGCCCAGGCGCGGATGCTGCGCGATGCCTTCGGCATCGCACCCGGCGGCGTCGACCTGCCGACCTTCCCACCGTTCGCGCTGTTCGATCCGGCGCTGGGGCTGACCTCGATCATCCCCGACATGGATCCCACGCGGCCAGCGTCCGCCGACCCGCTGAAGCTGCACCGCGCGATCGAGCGCTTCGGCGTCGACCAGCTGTTCGGCTCGCCGGCGTTGATGCGGGTGCTGGCCGAACATGGCCGCCCGCTGCCGACGCTCCGCCGGGTGACCTCGGCCGGGGCGCCGGTGCCGGGCGACGTGGTCGCGCGCATGCGCGAGCTGCTGCCCGACGATGCCAACTTCTGGACCCCGTACGGCGCCACCGAATGCCTGCCGGTGGCGGTGATCGAGGGCCGCGAGCTGATCGCGCTGCGTGCGCGCACGGAGGCCGGCGCCGGCACCTGCGTCGGCCGCGCGGTGGCGCCCAACGAGATCCGCATCATCCGCATCCGCGACGACGCGATCGCGGACTGGTCGCAGGCCGAGGAACTGCCGGCCGGCGAGGTCGGCGAGATCACCGTCGCCGGGCCCACCGTCACCGACAGCTACTGGAACCGCGACGCGCAGACCCGGCTGGCGAAGATCGCCGAAACCGTGGCCGACGGCAGCACCCGCATCGTCCATCGCATGGGCGACCTCGGCTGGTTCGACGACGAGGGCCGGCTGTGGTTCTGCGGCCGCAAGTCGCACCGGGTGGAAACGACCGCGGGGCCGCTGTACACCGAGCAGGTCGAGCCGGTGTTCAACACCCATCCGCAGGTGGCGCGCTCCGCGCTGGTCGGCGTCGGCGACGCCGGGGCGCAGCTGCCGGTCGTGTGCGTGGAGCTGCGCGGCAGCGCCGATGCCGCCGCGCGCAACCGTATCGCCGCCGAACTGCGTGCGATCGGCCAGCGCCATGCGCATACGCAGGCGATCGCGCTGTTCCTGTTCCATCCCGGGTTCCCGGTCGACATCCGCCACAACGCCAAGATCGGCCGCGAGAAGCTGGCGGCCTGGGCCACGCAGCGGCTGCAGCGGCGTGCGGGAGCACAACGATGAAGGTGTTGGTGACCGGCGGCGGTGGCTTCCTCGGCCAGGTGCTGTGCCGCGGGCTGGTGGCGCAGGGGCATGCGGTGGCGAGCTTCAATCGCGGCCATTACCCGGCGCTGGATGCGATCGGCGTGGAGCAGCGACGCGGCGACCTCGCCGATGCGGCGGCGGTGCGCGATGCATTCGCCGGTGCCGATGCCGTGTTCCACAACGCCGCGAAAGCCGGCGCCTGGGGCAGCCATGACAGCTACTACCAGGCCAACGTGGTCGGCACCCGCAACGTGCTCGATGCCTGCCGCGCGCACGGCATCGCGCGGCTGATCTACACCTCCACGCCCAGCGTCACCCACCGCGCCACGCATCCGGTCGAGGGCGGCACCGCCGACACCGTGCCCTATGGTGAGGACCTCAAGGCGCCGTACGCGGCCACCAAGCGCATCGCCGAGGAGGAGGTGCTGGCGGCCAACGATGCGACGCTTGCCACCATCGCGCTGCGCCCGCGGCTGATCTGGGGGCCGGGCGACAACCAGCTGCTGCCGCGGCTGGTGGAGCGCGCCCACGCCGGCCGCCTGCGCTTCGTCGGCGACGGGCGCAACCGCATCGACACCACGTTTATCGACAACGCCGCGCAGGCGCACCTCGATGCCTTCGCGCATCTACAGCCCGGTGCCGCCTGCGCCGGGCGTGCCTACTTCATCAGCAACGGCGAGCCGATGGCGGTGCGCGACATCGTCAACGCGCTGCTCGAAGCCGCCGGAGCGCCGCGGGTGGAGAAGACCATCCCGTTCCGCGTCGCCTATGCCGCCGGTGCCGCCTGCGAGGCGCTGTGGCCGCTGCTGCGCCGCAACGACGAACCGCCGATGACGCGCTTCCTCGCCGAGCAGCTGGCGACCACCCACTGGTACGACATGGCCCCGGCCACGCGCGATTTCGGCTACGTGCCGCGGGTGTCGATTCACGAGGGTCTCATCCGGCTGAAGGCGAGCTGGCAGCGCTGATACACCCATCACCCGATGATGACTGGGGGCTGGCCACGATGGGGGCCCACGCCACTTCCGGCACACAAGGGAGACCCCCGATGCTCAGCTATGCCGTCATCTTCTTCGTCATCGCCATCATCGCCGCCGTGCTGGGCTTCAGCGGTATTGCCGGGGCCGCGAGCAACATCGCCTGGATCCTGTTCGTCGTGTTCCTGGTGCTCGCCGTGATCTCGATGATCCGCGGCCGCAGGGTATAAAAAGCGCTGCAGATCGCGATTGCACGAAGCCCGCCGCAAGGCGGGCTTCGTCGTTGTGGGCGGGCGGATGCGGACGGCATCGCGACGTAGGGCACCGGCACATGGCGGCGACCGGCGCGCCGCTACAATGCCGCCATGGCCGCATCCCCGTTCCCCCGTGTCCTCGCCTGGAAGCCGCTTGCCGGCCGAGCGCTCGAACTGGCGCTCAACCAGCTGCTTGCGCTCGATCCCGACACCCGCGACGCGGTACGCCGCCTCGACGGGCGCCACGTGGTGGTGCGGCTGGCCGCCCCGGAACTTGCATTGCGGCTGGATGTCGACGGTGACCGCCTGCGGGTCGGCGCGGTCGAAGGCGATGCCGAGGCGGACCTCTCCGTGCGCGGCACGCTCGCTGGCCTGCTTGCGCAGCTGCCGCTGCTGCAGCGCTCCGGCGCGGCGGGCACCGGGCGCGTGCGCATCGAAGGCGATGCCGATCTCGCACGGCAGCTGCAGCAGCTCGCACGCGGCTTCGATCCCGACTGGCAGGCGCCGTTCGTGCGCGTGTTCGGCGAGGTCGCCGGCGTGCAGATCGCGGACCTGTTGGCCGGTGCGTTGCGGCGTGCCGATATCGCCGGGCGCAACCTGGCCGGCACCACCGCCGAGTTCCTGACCGAGGAATCGCGCGACCTGGTCGGCCGCAACGAGCTCGAGGCCTTCCTCGACGATGTCGATGCGCTGCGCGACGGCGTCGAGCGCGTCGATGCACGGGTGCGGCGCCTGCGCACGCTCGCGTCCGAACGGGGCATCACCATGCCCGGGGCTGGCCGATGAGTGCGACCCGGCGTGCCCTGCGCATCGGCCGCGTCCTCATCCGCTACCGCCTCGACGACCTGCTGGCCGACACCGCCGCGGAGCGCTGGCTGCGGCTGATGCGGCCGTTCGTGCCGCGTGCATCGCCCGAAGTGGCGGCGATGCCACCCGGCGTGCGGCTGCGCCTGGCGCTCGACGAACTCGGGCCGATCTTCGTCAAGTTCGGGCAGATCCTCTCCACCCGCCGCGACCTGATCCCGCCGCCGATCGCCGAAGAGCTGGCATTGCTGCAGGACAGCGTCGCGCCGTTCGACGGCGCGCAGGCGCAGGCACTGGTGGAAGCCGCCCTCGGCCAGCCGATCGACGTGGCGTTCGCGCGCTTCGACACGGTGCCACTGGCCTCGGCCTCGATCGCCCAGGTGCATGCCGCCACCCTGCATGGCGTGGGCGGTGCGCCCGGGCGCGAGGTGGTGGTCAAGGTGCTGCGGCCCGGCGTGGAAACGCGGATCGCTGCCGACATCGCGCTGCTGCGCCGCATCGCCGCGCTGGTCGAACGCACCCATCCGCGCGCCGACAAGATCCGCCCGCGCGAGGTGGTGGCCGAGATCGAAAGCACGCTGGCCGCCGAACTCGACCTGCAGCGCGAAGGCGCCAATGCCTCGGTGCTGCGGCGCAACTGGCTGGGCTCGGATGCGCTGTACGTGCCCGAGGTGGTGTGGTCGCACACGGCCGAACGCGTGCTGACGCTCGAACGTGTGCATGGCATTCCCAGCGATGACATCGCCGCGCTGGATGCCGCCGGCATCGACCGTCGCGCGCTCGCCGCCAGGGGCGTGCGCGTGTTCTACGAACAGGTGTTCCGCGACAACTTCTTCCACGCCGATGCGCACGCCGGCAACATCTGGGTCGATCCGGATCCGGCGCGCGCGCGCGATCCACGCTTCATCGCACTGGATTTCGGCATCGTCGGCCAGCTCTCGCGCGAGGACCAGTACTACCTCGCCGAGAACTTCATGGCGATCTTCAACCGTGATTACCGCCGCATCGCCGAACTGCACCTGGAGGCCGGCTGGATGCCGCCGCACCTGCGGCTGGACGAGCTCGAAGCCGCGGTGCGCGGGGTGTGCGAGCCGTACTTCACCCGGCCGCTGTCGGAGATCTCGCTGGCCGAGGTGCTGGGCAAGCTGTTCCGCACCGCGCAGCGCTTCCAGCTGACCCTGCAGCCGCAGCTGATCCTGCTGCAGAAGACCCTGCTGTCGATCGAGGGCCTGGGCCGGCTGCTGGATCCGAAGATCGACATCTGGGCCGAGGCGCGGCCGGTGCTCGAGCGCATCCTGCGCGAGCGCTACAGCCCGCGCCGGCTGGCGCGCGAGTTCCGCCGCCGGTTGCCGGAACTGGTGACCCATGCGCCCGACATGCCGGTGCTGGTGCACGCCTGGCTGCGCCAGCAGGTCGAGGGCCGCCACGAACTGCGCATGCGCTCGTCCGACCTCGCCGCGCTCAATGACAGCGTGCACGGGCTGCAGCGGCGCGTGGTCGGCGCGATCGTCGGCGTCGGCCTGCTGATCGCGGCGTCGGTGCTGTATGCGCTGGAAGCCGGCGGCGCGTCGCTTGCCGGCATCCCGCTCGCCGCCTGGGCGGCCGGCCTGGGCGGGCTGTGGGCCCTGCTCGCCGCCTGGCCGCGGCGCGGGCGTTGAGCGCGTACGACCAGGCTCCCGCCCGCGCGGACGCATGAGCGCACATATGGATCTCTCTCCCCCGAGCCCAGGGCGCATGGGCGTTTGCATGCACCCTTCTCCCGTCTGCGCGAGACAGATCGGCAGGATTGCCGATCTGGACGGCGAACGCCGCCCGGAGGGTGAGCGCCATGGATGGCGCGAATCCAGGTGGCGCGAAGCGCCGGATGAGGGTGCTCCCCGCCACGCCCGGACGCCGGTGCGCCGCCCCATGTCCGCGTCCGCATGACGGATTCCATCCCCGTCCTCCACGCGGACGACCTGCTCGCCGTGGTCGACAAGCCGGCCGGACTTGCCATGCACGACAGCAGGCTTGCCCGCGGCGAGCCGGAGTTCCTGGTCGATCGCCTGCGCGCGCAGTTCGACCGCCCGGTCTACCTCGCCCACCGCCTCGACCGCGCCACCAGCGGCTGCGTGCTGGTCGCGTTCGACCGCGAGGTGGCCGGGCTGCTCGGCGAGCAGCTGATGTCGCGCACGGTCGACAAGGAATACCTCGCGGTGTGCCGCGGCTGGCCGGCGGAGGTGGAGTTCACGGTCGACCACCCGCTCGACGGCGGCCCCGGCAAACCGTTGAAGAAACCGGCGACCACCTCGTTCGAACGCCTCGCCACCGTCGAGCTGCCGATGCCCACCGGGCAGTTCGACAGCGCCCGCTATGCGCTGCTGCGCGCGCGCCCGTTGACCGGCCGCTTCCGGCAGATCCGCCGGCACCTCAAGCACCTTTCGCACCACCTGATCGGTGATACCAGCCACGGCGACGGCCGCCACAACCGCAATTTCCGCATGCTCGGCATCCACCGCATGCTGCTGCACGCCTCGGCGCTGTCGTTCCGGCATCCGGGCGATGGCCGCGCGCTGCGGGTGGACTGTGCGCCGTCCGGGGAGTTCACCCGCGCGCTGGCGCTGTTCGAGCGCGCGCCGGCGGACCGCCCGCCCGCCACGCCATTGCCCTGAGCCTGGACCCGGCGCATTCCCGGAAGCGGCGATCCGTACGTCGGGCATCCGTGGATGCGGCAACGCCCTGTCGGGGCGAATGGCCCTCGCCGGGCAATTGCGGCGAGGGCGCCATGGGGCCGGGATGCCGCGCCGGCGAGCCGCCGACGCGTTGCACCGCCGGCCGGTCCTGCGCCTATTCGCCCGCGGCGATCGCGCGGATGTCCTGCTCCATCTCCTGCAGCATCGGGATCACCATCTGCTGCACCGCGGCCATGGTGTTCTGCATGAGCTGCGGCATGCGGTCGAGCAGCTTCTGCCCGGCGTCACTGGAATAGAAGCCGATCATCGCGTCCATGTCCTCGCTGGTGAACGTGGCGAGGTAGATGTCGCGGTACACCGGTTCCAGCTTCTCCCAGGCCAGTGCCTCCACCATGCGCGCCTGGTTGCGTTGCATCAGCTGTTCGAGCTGCGCGCGTCCGGCGGCGTCGAGTTCCTGCCCGGCGGTGAGCTGCGCGACCATCTGCTGCTGCGACATCTGCACCTGCGGCAGGATCGCATCGACGGTCTCGCGTGCACGCATCACCTCCAGCAGGCGGTCCGCCTGCGCGGCGGTCGGTGGCGCGGCGAACGCGGCGGGGGCGAAGGCGAGGGCCGCCACGAGGGCAAGGGTCTGCAGGTGCTGGCGCATCGGACATCCTGGTCATCAAGGGAGCGCGGATGGTCCGCGACGCGTCCGCAGGCGTCAAACCGCGGATCAGACGCCCATGTAGCGCCCGGGACGGTGGTTGAACATGATCACCAGGCTCAGCACCGTCGCCCCGATCGCGGAATACAGCACCAGCCCCGGCTCGAACAGCAGCAGCGCCAGCGTCATCAGCGCCGCGTCGAAGCCCATCTGGATGCGGCCGGCGCTCCAGCCGCGGCTGCGCTGCAGGTACACCGCGAGGATGCCCACGCCGCCGAGGCTCGCGCGGTGGCGGATGAAGAACAGGATGCCCAGCCCGGTGAGTGCCCCGCCGACGATCGCGGCGTACAGCGGCGACAGCTCCGCCGCCGACACCCAGCGCGGCAACGCATCGGCCACCCAGCCCACCGCGGCGACCGCGCAGAAGGTCCTGATGGTGAACTCCCAACCCATCCGCCGCGCCGCCAGCCAGTAGAACGGCAGGTTCACCAGCACGAAGGTCAGGCCGAACGCCCAGCCCAACGCGTGGTGCAGCATCAGCGCAACGCCGGCCATGCCACCGATCACCAGCCCACCTTCGGCGAAGACCCCGAGGCCGAGCGAGGCGGTCAGCGTCGCCAGCAGCAACCCCTGTACGTCTTCGGCAACGGTGTGGCGCGCCGCGGCGGCCGCGGCCGGCGTTCCGGCGGAATCGGGCGGTGGGGTCAACGGGCCGGAGGTGACCGGCATGGTGCCGGCGTCCGCATGGGCCTGCGGGGCGGGGTCTGGCGGCGCGGGCACGGCGGTGTCCATGGGGTGCTTTGCTGCGGCGCAGCATGATCGCAGCCACGCACTGCCGCGACAATCCCGCCCGCAGTGCCTCGTTCATCGCCCCCGCGTGTCTCCAGCAGCCTTCCGGCCCCCGCCCGGCACGCGCGCGCGTGCCCCGTCGCGGGCGATCGGGCGTGAGCGCGCGCTACGAGGTCCCGGAGGACGAGATCGTGGAGCGCTTCGTGCGGGCCAGCGGCCCCGGCGGCCAGAACGTCAACAAGGTCTCCACCGCGGTCGAGCTGCGCTTCGACATCGCCGGCTCGCCCACGCTCGACGACGCGCTGCGCACCCGGCTGCTGGCGCGACGCGACCGCCGCGTCACCGCCGACGGCGTACTGGTGATCAGCGCGCAGCGCTTCCGCACCCAGGAGCGCAATCGCGAGGACGCCCGCGTGCGGCTGCAGGCGTTCATCGATGCCGGCCTGCATGTGGATGCCCCGCGCATCGCCACCCGGCCTACCCGGGCCTCCAAGAAGCGCCGCCTTGATGGCAAGCGCGCACGCAGTGACATCAAGCGCGGCCGTGGCCGCCCTGACTGGAGCGATTGAGTTGGACCCGACCCCCGAATCCCAGGACGACCTCCTGATCACGGTTCCACCCAACGTGCCGCGCGTGAAGCCCAACCGTTTCACCCGCTGGCTGGCGCGGACCATCCTGCGTATCGGCGGCTGGCGGGTGGTCGGCGAGCTGCCGGACGTGCCGCGGCTGGTGCTGATCGGCGCGCCGCATTCCTCCAACTGGGACGGGTTGTGGGCGTTCAGCGCCAAGGTCGCGCTGGGCCTGGACATCCGCGTGCTGGGCAAGGATTCGCTGTTCCGGATGCCCGGACTGGGCTGGTTGCTGCGCCGGCTCGGGGTGATCCCGGTCGACCGCTCCGCGGCCAGTGGCGTCGTGCTGCAGGCCGCGCAGCTGCTGCGTACCCGCGAACAGCTCTGGTATGGCCTGGCCCCGGAAGGCACCCGCAAGCGCGTGGAGCGCTGGAAGCCCGGCTTCTGGAAGATCGCCAAGTCCGCCAACGTGCCGATCCTGCGGATGTACCTGCACTACCCGGACCGGGTGGTCGGCTTCGGCCCCCTGTTCCACCCGGGCGCCGACCTCGCCACCGACATGGCCGAGCTGCGCGAGTGGTACCGCCCCTGGATCGGCAAGAACCGGGGGACGATCTGAAGCCTGCACGCGCCGCCCTGGCAGGTAGCCTGGCGCTGTTGCTGGGTGCGGCGGGCGTCTGGCTGTGGCTGTCCCGTGAGGAGGCAGGCCCCGCGCCGGTTGCCGGGACCCCGTCTGCCGCGGCAGACGGCGCCGCCGTCGGGCAGGTGCCGGCGCCGTGGGCGCCGTTGCCCCCGCCGGGGCAGCCACTGCGACTGGTGGCGGCCGACCTGCGGGCGCGGGCCGACCGCGGTGATGCCCGCGCCGCCTGCAGGCTCGCCGCGGAAGCGATGTACTGCGATGGCGCCTGGCTCGCGGCGCGCGAGGCGGAGCGCAGTGCCCAGCGTGTGTTGGCCCACGTCGCGAAAATGCCGGTCGATGCCGGCACCCGCGAGCGCGTCCGCGGACAGCAGGCAGCGGCGGAGGCGAATCTCGCCGCGACCGAGGCGCGGTGCGGCGGGGTCGACCCGCTGGACCCCGCCGAGCGCGTGCACTACTGGCGGCAGGCGGCGTTGGCCGGCCATCCCGCGGCAATGCGCCACTACGCGGTCGGCAACGCGTTCCGCTGGCGCGACGTGGTGGAGGTTGCGCCACAGCTCGATATCTACCGGCGCGAAGCCGAGTCGGTTGCCACCCGGGCCGCGCGCGCGGGCGATCTGGACCTCGCCATCGCCCTCGGGCTGGCTTATCTCGGGACCCGAGACGACCCGTCCTGGCGCCCGTTCCTTGCCCAGGTGCTGCGGCCCGATCCCGCGCGCGCACTGGCGTGGTTGCAGGCGGCACGCGCGCATCCGGCCGTCGTCGCGCTCCCGCCCGGCCATGCACTGCGCGAACGCCTGGATGCGGGACTCGAGGAAGCGGCCGGGCAGCTGCCGCTCGACCAGCCGGTGCCAGCCCCGGAAGCCCTGCCAGTGCTCGCGGGCGTGGTGCCACGGGCGGATCCCCGCAATGGCGGCATTGGCGATATCGACCCGACGGCCTGCGACGCGGAGCTCCTTCGCCGGCACTGACCCTCAGCGGTCGGAGTGCGCGCCGCGCCTGGCGCCATCGGCGTCGAACAGGTCCGGCTTGATCAGCTCGATGAAGGCGCGCGCCTGCGGCGACGGGCGCTTTCCCTTGCGCATCACCACCCCGTAGCTGCGGCGCGGGAACCAGCGCGCCAGCGGGCGCGCGGTCAGGTGCGCGAGGTCGGCGCCGTCCAGGCACATCGCGGTGACGATGCTGATGCCCAGGCCCATCGCCACGTAGCGCTTGATCACCTCCCAGCCGCCGACCTCCATCGCCACCGTGTACGGCACCCGGTGCTGGTGGAACACCATGTCGACCAGGCGGTAGGTGGTGAGCCGGCGTGGCGGCAGGATCAGGCCGTAGGGCGAGAGATCCTCCAGCGCCAGCTCGGCCTTTTCCGCGAGCGGGTGGCCGTGCGGGGTGATCAGCATCGGGTCGAAGCGGTAGACCGGCGCGTAGTCCAGATCGCCGGGCACGTCGAGCATCGAACCCACCGCAAGATCGACCGCGTCGCGGCGCAGCAGGTCCAGGCCGCCTTCGCCGGTCACGTTGTGCAGGTGCAGGCGCACCTCCGGCTGCGCCATCCGGTAGGCGGCGATGATCGGCGGCAGCAGGTGGAGGATGGTCGCGGTGCCGGCGGCGATCTGCAGCTCGCCGGCGTCCATGCCGCGCAGCTGGTCCCTGAAGGCCGTGGTCAGCCCGTCGAACTGCTCCACCAGCGGGCGCGCCAGCTCGTACAGCGCCTCGCCTTCGCGGGTCGGCACCAGCCGCCGGCCGCTGCGCTCGAGCAGGCGGACGCCGAGGTCGCGCTCGAGCGCCTGCAGCTGCAGGGTGACCGCGGGCTGGCTCAGGAACAGCGCCTCGGCTGCACGCGACACCGAACCGAGCCGGGCGACCTGGCAGAACGCCCGCAGCGGCTTCAGGCGGTCGCCCTTGTAGGCGAATACCGCGCCCGATCGTGCTGGATTGGCGGATTTTGGCGGCATATGAGTTCGCCTTATGCAAGCAATTGATAAAACTGCTTTGCCAAATACAGTACGCGAAAGGATGGTGGGGCTCGACCCCATGCAAGGAGCTTCGTATGTCCGCCGTCCTCAAGCCCGCCGCTGCGTGCGTCGAATATCCGGCCGACGCCGACGACCTGCTGCCACCCGGCGTCGGCGCGCTGCTGGCCGACCTGCATCGCCGCTTCGAACCCCGGCGGCAGGCCCTGCTGGCCGCGCGCGCCGCACGGCAGGCGCGTTTCGATGCCGGCGCGCTGCCGGATTTCCGCGCCGATACCCGCGCGATCCGCGAGTCCGCCTGGCGGGTGGCGCCGCTGCCGCCGGCGCTCGAGGACCGCCGGGTCGAAATCACCGGGCCGGTCGACCCGAAGATGGTCATCAATGCGCTCAATTCCGGCGCCAACTGCTACATGGCCGATTTCGAGGACTCGACCGCACCGGCGTGGGCCAGCCTGGTGACCGGCCAGCGCGCGCTGCGCGAGGCGGTGGCCGGCACCCTCGAATTCACCAGCCCCGAGGGCCGCCACTACGCGCTGGTCGCGGCTGAAGAGCAGGCGGTGCTGATCGTGCGCCCGCGCGGCTGGCACCTCGACGAAAAGCATGTGCGTATCGATGGCGAGCGCCTGTCCGCGGCGCTGTTCGATGCCGCGGTGTTCGTGATCCACAACGCCGCGTCGCTGGCCGCGCGCGACCGTGGCCCGTACCTGTACCTGCCCAAGCTCCAGTCGATGGAGGAGGCGCAGCTGTGGGAGGCCGTGCTGGCGCACCTGGAGCAGGCGCTGGGGTTGGCAGCCGGGCAGATCCGCGTGACCGTGCTGATCGAGACGCTGCCGGCGGTGTTCGAGATGGACGAGATCCTGCACGCGCTGCGCGGGCGGGCCGCCGGCCTCAACTGCGGCCGCTGGGACTACATCTTTTCGTACATCAAGACCTTCCGTCGCCACCGCGACCGGGTGCTGCCCGAACGCGCACAGGTCACGATGGAGCAGCCGTTCCTCAGGGCCTATTCGGAGCTGCTGATCCAGACCTGCCACCGCCGCGGCGCCCACGCGATGGGCGGCATGGCCGCGCAGATACCGATCGCCAACGATCCCGAAGCGAATGAAGCGGCGATGGCGCGCGTGCGTGCCGACAAGCTGCGCGAGGTCACCGCGGGACACGACGGCACCTGGGTCGCGCATCCCGGGCTGATCGCACTGGCGCGCGGGATCTTCGACGAACGCATGCCGACACCGCACCAGCACCATTTCGCCCGCGAGGACGTGCTGGTCGGCCGCGACGAGCTGATCGCGCCGCCGCTCGGCTCGATCACCCGCAAGGGCTTCGAGGACAACGCCGAGGTGTGCGTGCGCTACCTCGCGGCGTGGCTGTCGGGCAACGGCTGCGTGCCGATCCACGGAATGATGGAGGACGCCGCGACCGCGGAGATCGCGCGTGCCCAGCTGTGGCAGTGGCTGCACTACGCCGATGACCCCGGCAGCGACCCGCTGTGCCTGGACGACGGCACGCCGATCGACTTCGTGCTGTTCGACGCCGTCCTGCTCAACCTGCCGTCGCGCCTGCAGCGCGAGCGCGTGCCGGGGCTGGATCGCGTGCCCGAGGCGCTCGGCCTGCTGGAACGCCTGACCCGCGCCGAGACCCTCGTCGACTTCCTGACCCTGCCGGCCTACGAGCGGCTGGACGACTGATCGCGGCTTTTTACCCTTCCAGGACTGGAGCATTCCCATGAACCACCAGACACTGCCCGACGCCGATGCCATTGCCCGTGACTGGGCCGGCAACACCCGCTGGACCGGCATCACCCGCCACTACGGCCCCGAGGACGTGGTCCGCCTGCGCGGCACCGTGCACGTCGAACACTCGCTCGCCCGGCTCGGCGCGGACAAGCTGTGGACGTCCCTGCACAGCGAGCCATTCGTCAACGCGCTGGGTGCGCTCACCGGCAACCAGGCCATGCAGCAGGTCAAGGCCGGGCTGAAGGCGATCTACCTGTCGGGCTGGCAGGTGGCGGCGGATGCCAACCTCGCCGGGCAGATGTATCCCGACCAGTCGCTGTACCCGGCGGACTCGGTGCCGGCGGTGGTGAAACGCATCAACAACACCCTGCTGCGCGCCGACCAGCTGCACCATGCCGAAGGCGACGATTCCATCGACTTCCTGCAGCCGATCGTGGCCGACGCCGAGGCCGGCTTCGGCGGCGTGCTCAATGCCTACGAACTGATGAAGGCGATGATCGAGGCGGGTGCGGCCGGCGTGCATTTCGAGGATCAGCTGGCCTCGGTGAAGAAGTGCGGCCATATGGGCGGCAAGGTGCTGGTGCCGACCCGCGAGGCGATCGAGAAGCTCAATGCCGCCCGCCTTGCCGCCGACGTCATGGGCGTGCCGACGCTGATCATCGCGCGCACCGACGCGGAAGCCGCCGACCTCCTCACCTCCGACATCGACGACAACGACCGCCCGTTCTGCACCGGCGAGCGCACGGTGGAAGGCTTCTACAAGACCCGCAACGGTCTCGACCAGGCGATCAGCCGCGGCCTCGCCTATGCGCCCCACGCCGACCTGGTGTGGTGCGAGACCGGCAGGCCCGACCTCGAGTTCGCGCGCCGCTTCGCCGAGGCGATCCATGCGAAGTACCCCGGCAAGCTGCTCGCCTACAACTGCTCGCCGAGCTTCAACTGGAAGAAGAACCTCGACGACGCGACGATCGCCAGGTTCCAGAGGGAACTGGCGGCCTACGGTTACCGCTTCCAGTTCATCACTCTGGCCGGCTTCCACGCCCTCAACTACTCGATGTTCCACCTCGCCCACGGCTACGCGCGCGAGCAGATGAAAGCGTTCGTGGAACTGCAGGAAGCGGAGTTCTCCGCCGCCGAACGTGGCTTCACCGCGGTGCGCCACCAGCGCGAGGTCGGTACCGGCTATTTCGATGCGGTGACCCAGGTGATCCAGCGCGGCCAGTCCTCGACCACCGCGCTGACGGGGTCGACCGAGGAGGAGCAGTTCACCCGCGCGGCATGAGTGGGGTTCTGGCCGCGGACCTGCGCGGATGGGCACGGATCAAGGCAAGAGCGTCAAGGCGGGAGGAATGGATGGGAGGCCAGCCTTGGCAAGGAGCATTGCTGTCCGTGTTGATCCGCGCCATCCGCGGCTGATCGTCTCAAGCCACCGCGGCCACCGGCTCCTGGGTGAAACCGCGATAGGTCAGTGCTTCGGCGAGGTGCGGGGCGAGGATGTCGGCGCTGCCGTCGAGGTCGGCGATGGTACGGGCCACGCGCAGGATGCGGTGCATTGCCCGCGCCGACAGCTGCAGTGATTCGATCGCACGTTCGAGCAGTTGCTGTTCGGCCGCGCGCAGACGGCAGTGCGCGGTGGTCGCGGCTTGGTCCAGCTGCGCATTGCAGCGGCCGCTGCGTGCCTGCTGCAATGCACGCGATGCTTCGACGCGTGCACGGATCGAAGCGCTTGCCTCGCCTTCGGGTGCATCCGGCCGCAGCTCATGGGCGGGCAGCCGTGGCACCTCCACATGCAGGTCGATGCGATCCAGCAGCGGCCCGGAGATGCGCGAGCGGTAGCGGCGCACCGCGTCGGGTGCACAGCGGCAGCGTCCGGATGTATCGCCCGCCCAGCCGCAGGGACAGGGATTCATCGCGGCGACCAGCTGGAAGCGCGCAGGAAACTCCGCCTGCCGCGCGGCGCGCGAGATCGTCACCACGCCCGATTCCAGCGGCTCGCGCAGCACTTCCAGCGCCGAGCGGTTCCATTCGGGCAGCTCGTCCAGGAACAGCACCCCGCGGTGCGCCAGCGAGATCTCGCCGGGCCGCGGTTCGCTGCCGCCGCCGGCAAGCGCCACCGCGCTGGCCGTGTGGTGGGGTGCCCGGAACGGCCGTTGCCGCCAGCGCGCCGGGTCCAGCCCGCCGTTGACCGAGGCCACCGCGGCGGCTTCCAGGGCCTCGTCGTCGCCGGGCTCCGGCAGCAGTCCCGGGAGCCGCGAAGCGAGCAGCGTCTTGCCGCATCCGGGCGGGCCCACCAGCAGCAGGTGGTGGCCACCGGCGGCGGCGATCTCCAGCGCACGGCGCGCGCGCGCCTGCCCGCGCACATCGCGCATGTCCGCGGTACTGGCCGGAATCGCCACCGGAGCCACCCCGGCCGGCAGAGTCGCGCGGCCGTGCAGCATCGCGCACACCTCCAGCAGGGTGCGCGCGGCGCGCACGTCCACCCGTGCGGCGAGAGCGGCCTCGGCGGCATTCCCGGCCGGCACCACCAGGCGGCGCCCGGTCTGCGCCACCGCGAGCGCGGCGGGCAGCGCGCCGGCCACCGGGCGCAATTCGCCGGTCAGGCCGAGCTCGCCGATGAATTCGGTATCGTGCAGTGCCTCCAGCGGGATCTGACCGCTGGCGGCAAGGATGCCCAGCGCGATCGGCAGGTCGAAGCGGCCGCCGTGCTTCGGAAGGTCCGCCGGGGCGAGGTTGACGGTGATGCGGCGCGCGGGGAATTCGAACTGCGCGCACTGGATTGCGGCGCGCACCCGGTCCTTGGCCTCGCGTACCGCGGCTTCCGGCAGGCCGACGATCGACATCGACGGCAGGCCACCGCCGAGGTGCACTTCCACCTGGACCGGTGGTGCTGCAACCCCGACACGCGCGCGTCCATGCACGAGTGCGAGTCCCATGGCGGCTGCCGTTGCGCCCTCAGTGGGCGGAACCGTCCCGTGGGGGATTGCGGGCGAGCTCGGCCTCCAGCCACTGCACCGCCTGCTCGAGCGCCTCGAGCTTCTCGCGCGTGCGCAGCAGCACCGCGCGCTGCACGTCGAACTCCTCGCGGGTCACCAGGTCGAGCTTGCCTAGCCCGGATTGCAGCACCGCGCGGAAGTTCTCCTGCATCTCCTCGCGGCTCTCGCGCAGGCCCGGCGGCACCAGCCCGCTGAGGCGTCGTGCGAGTTCGTCGATGTTGCTGAGGTCGATCATGGGGGAGGCTCCGGTTTCGCGGCCAGCATGGATGCGCGCCGCTGTCGGCGCAGTCGGCGCGGATCGCGAAACGCGGTAGGAAAAGTCCGTACGGGACGGATCGGTGATGGATCGCATTGTAGCCGCCGGGCGCCCGCAGGCAGTGCGCTATGCTGCCGCTCGATCCGATGGAGGTTGCGTGAATGAAGATGGTCATGGCGATCATCAAGCCCTTCAAGCTCGACGATGTGCGCGAGGCACTGGCCGATGCCGGCGTCGCCGGCATCACCGTCACCGAGGTCAAGGGCTTCGGCCGGCAGAAGGGCCATACCGAGCTCTATCGCGGTGCCGAGTACGTGGTCGACTTCCTGCCCAAGCTCAAGCTCGAGGTGGCGGTGACCGACGACCAGGTCGACACCGTCGTCGAAGCCATCCTCAAGGCCGCCAACACCGGCAAGATCGGTGACGGCAAGGTGTTCGTGTATTCACTCGAACGCGCCGTACGCATCCGCACGGGTGAGCTCGACGGGGATGCGCTATAAGGGAGGTCCGGGGGCGTCGATCGTCGGCGCATGCGCCAGGATGTCGAGGAGAGCGGAATGAACGGAAGGATCGCAGCGGCGATGCTGTTGCTTGGGATGTGGACGGGTGACGCGCTGGCCCAGTCGCAGGGGCCTGTTCTAGTCGAAACCGATGCGTCCGCGATCGTTGCGCAGCAGAACGAGATCCGGCAGGCCGCACAGCAGCGCAGCGGGCGATACAAGGACATGGCAGGCGCCGACCGCGATCGGCTCCTGCAGGTGCAGGACAGGGTGTTGGGCAAGCTCGATGGCCGCACCAGTACCACCGAGCTCCCGCGGGCCGACCAGGTGGCACTGTTCAACGATCTCGAGGAGATCAGCGCGCTGGTCAACAAGGCCGAGGACGACCGCATGATCTGCGAGCGCAGCCGGCCGATCGGCAGCAACCGTCCGGTCAGCGTCTGCAAGACCGTGGCGCAGCGTCGCGAAGAGCGTGAGCGTTCGCTCGAATCACGTGGCCCGCGTGATGCGCGTTGTGCGGGTGGGGCGTGTCCGCAGACCGGCACGCCTGGCTGGAACTGAAGCGTGTGCCACCGACCGCGCTGACGGTCGGTGGCGTTGTCCCGTCAGACAGCCATCAGCGCGCCGCCAGCGCGTTGGCCACGAACGGCGGCAGTACCTGCGCCGCGCGGTGCATCTCGGCGCTGTAGTACCGGGTCTCGAACGCCTTGGCTGCTGCGTCGTCGGCGCGGAAGTCGAAGCCGCGGCCGCCCTTGCGTGCCAGCGTGCAGCTCCACCAGCCGGTGGGGTAGCAGGGCTGCGGGAAGGGCAGGGTCTGGAAGCTGTCGAAACCGGCCTTGCCCATTTCCGCGCGCATCGCCTGGATCAGTTCCAGCAGCACCAGCGGTGATTCCGACTGCTGCACGAGGATGCCGTCGTCCTTCAGTGCGCGGAAGCAGCTTTCGAAGAAGCTCCTGTTGAACAGCCCTTCGGCGGGGCCGACCGGATCGGTGGAATCGACGATCACGATGTCGAGCGAGCCCGGCGGGGCGTCCTTCATCCAGGCGATGCCGTCGTCGAACAGGATCTCCGCGCGCGGGTCGCCATTGGATTCGCACAGCTCCGGGAAATACTTCTCGGCCATCCGCGTGACCTGCTCGTCGATATCGCACTGCACCGCGCGCTCGACGCCCGGGTGCCTGAGCACCTCGCGCAGCGTGCCGCAGTCGCCGCCGCCGATGATGACCACCTGCTTCGGGTCGGGATGGGTGAACAGCGCCGGGTGCGACATCATCTCGTGGTAGAGGAAGTTGTCGCGCGTGGTCACCATCATCGCGCCGTCGATCAGCATCACGTTGCCCCAGTCGGTCGACTCGTAGATCTCGATCTTCTGGAACGGCGACTGCACCTCGTCGAGCTTGCGGGTGACGCGATAACCGATCGCGGAGCCTGCGGGGTCGAAGTTCTCGTACAGCCAGTCGGTCGTGGTCATGGGGGTGCTCTCGCAGGGACGCGGCCCGCGTGGGCGTTGTCGTGGGGCGCGCGCGGAGGCGTCGCAGCGGGGCCGCGGATTGTAACGGAGCCGGCGTGACCACCCCTGCGCGCCGGCCTCCGTAGAATGGGCGCCCCCACGCTTTCTCCGGATGTCCGCCATGGCTGCCTGGTCCATCGACCACGCCCGCAAGACCTACTCGATTCCGCACTGGTCGGAAGGCTTCTTCGACGTCGACGAACAGGGTCGCGTGGTCGTGCGTCCGGGCGACCGCGACGCCCGGGCACTGCCGCTGCCGGCGATTGTCGACGACGCGCTGGCACAGGGCGCGAACCTGCCGCTGCTGGTGCGCTTCCCCGAGATCCTCGGCCACCGGCTCGGCCAGCTGCAGTCGGCATTCGCCGAGGCCCAGGCCGACTGGGAGTACACCGGCGGCTACACGGCGGTGTATCCGATCAAGGTCAACCAGCACGCGGGCGTCGCCGGCACGCTGGCCTCGCACCATGGCGAGGGCTTCGGGCTGGAGGCCGGCAGCAAGCCGGAGCTGATGGCGGTGCTCGCGCTGAGCCGGCCCGGCGGCACCATCATCTGCAATGGCTACAAGGACCGCGAGTACATCCGCCTGGCGCTGATCGGCCGCCGGCTGGGGCTCGAGACCTATATCGTCATCGAGAAGCCGACCGAGCTGCGGCTGGTGATGGAGGAGTCGGCCGCACTCGGTGTCGAGCCGCTGCTGGGCGTGCGTATGCGGCTGGCGTCGCTGGGCGCGGGCAAGTGGCAGAACTCGGGTGGCGACAAGTCGAAGTTCGGCCTGTCGCCGCGGCAGCTGCTGGATCTGTGGAAGAGCCTGCGCGACAGCGGCCGCAGCGACCGCCTCAAGCTGCTGCATTTCCACATGGGCTCGCAGATCTCCAACGTGCGCGACATCGCCAACGGCATGCGCGAGGCCACGCGTTACTTCGTGGAGCTTTCGCGGCTGGGCGCGAAGATCAGCCGTGTCGACGTCGGCGGTGGCCTGGGCATCGACTACGAGGGCACCCGCTCGCGCAGCTACAACTCGGTCAACTACGGCATGCGCCAGTACGCCAGCAACATCGTGCAGCCGCTGGCGCAGGCCTGCGCGGAGCATGGCCTGCCGCAGCCGCGCATCCTCACCGAATGCGGTCGCGCGATGACCGCGCACCACGCGGTGCTGGTGGCCAACGTGTCGGAGGTCGAACGCGCCCCGGAAGGCCGGGTGCCCGACATCCATGACGACGAGCCGTCGGTGGTCAGCCAGCTGCGCGAGATCCACGGCGAGCTCGACCAGCGCCCTGCCGTCGAGCTCTACCACGAGGCGCAGCACTTCCACGCCGAGGGCCTGGCGATGTACGCGCTGGGCCAGCTCGACCTGGTGCACCGCGCGCGTATCGACGACCTCTTCTACGCGATCGCACACGCCGTGCGTGCGCGGCTGACCTATGACGAGAAGAGCCATCGCCCGCTGCTGGACGAGCTCAACGAGCGTCTGGTCGACAAGTACTTCGTCAACTTCAGCATCTTCGAATCGATGCCCGACGTGTGGGCGATCGACCAGGTGTTTCCGATCGTGCCGATCGAGCGCCTGGACGAGGCGCCGGAGCGGCGCGGCATCATCGCCGACCTCACCTGCGACTCCGACGGCCAGATCGACACCTACGTCGAGAACGAGGATCTCGACAGCTCGCTGCCGCTGCATGCGATGCGTCCCGGCGAAACCTACCGGCTCGGTTTCTTCCTGGTCGGCGCCTACCAGGAGATCCTCGGTGACATCCACAACCTGTTCGGCGACACCGACGCGATCGAGGTGCGCCGCAGCGGCGACGGCTTCGCGATCCACCAGCAGCGCCGTGGCGACACCACCGACGTGATGCTCGACTACGTGGGCTACCGCATCGACGACCTGCGCCAGCGCTACGAGGACAAGCTTTCCGCCGCCAGCCTTGGGGACGACGAGATGGTGCGCCTGCGCGAGGCGCTGGAAGCCGGGCTCACCGGCTATACCTACCTGGACAGCGCGCCGCTGGACTGACTGCCACGCGGCGCTCCTGCGGGAGCGCCTCCAGGCGCGATCGTCTTTCCAGCCGGTTCTTTCAGCCCGCGCGCGCGATCTGGAAGCCGGCGAACGACTGGCTGACCGGCATCACTTCCAGCCGGTTGATGTTGAGGTGCGGTGGCAGGTTGGCCACCCACCACAGAGTTTCGGCGATGTCGGCGGCAGTGATCGGGGCCGCACCGCGGTACAGCGCATCCGATGCCACCTGGTCGCCACCGGTGCGCACCAGGGTGAATTCGGTCTCGGCCAGCCCCGGTTCGATCGAGGTCACGCGCACGCCGGTGCCATGCAGGTCGGCGCGCAGGCCCAGCGAGAACTGGGTGACGAAGGCCTTGGTGCCGCCATAGACGTTGCCGCCCGGGTATGGGTAGCTGCCGGCGATGGAGCTCACGTTGAGAATCGCGCCGCGGCGCGCGATGAGCGTCGGCAGCAGCACGTGGGTCAGCGTGGCCAGCGCGGTGACGTTGGTGTCGATCATCTGCCGCCACTGCGCCAGGCTCGCCTGCTGCGCGGGCGCGGTGCCGAGCGCGAGGCCTGCGTTGTTGACCAGCACGTCGATGTCGCGGAACGCATCCGGCAGGCCGTCGAGCGCGGCCTGCATGGCATCGGCATCGCGGATGTCGAAGGCGCAGGCATGCACCTGCTCACCCAACGCGTCGGCCAGTGCCTGCAGGCGCTCGGCGCGGCGGCCGCAGGCGACCACGCGCCAGCCGGCGCTGGCGAAACGTTCGGCGGTGGCGCGGCCGAAACCGGCGGTGGCGCCGGTGATCAGGATGGTCCGGGTCATCTAAGCACTCCGTCGCAGGCGGAAAAGCGGTGCCGAAGGTCGCTGGCGCGTGCTGCCGCCAGACCCGCCCGAGGCGGCGTCACGCCACGCCGGCGCGCGGTATTACTGCACCTTGATCGGCAGCGCCTGCAGCCCGCCGTTCTGGAGCTTGGCCTTGGCATCGGCCAGTTCGGTGGCGGTGCCGTAGGGGCCCATGCGCACGCGGTAGACGGTGCGCCCGTTGGCGTTGCCGGATTCGACCCGTGCCGACAGGCCCAGCAGCGCGATCCGCGCCTTCAGCGCCTCGGCATCGCCGGACGCGCTGAACGACCCGGCCTGCAGCAGGTAGCGCGCGGTGGTGTCCTGTGCCGGTGCAGCCGTCGCGGCCGGCGTTGCCGGGGCGGTCGTGGTCGCCGGCGTGGTGGTCGCCGCGGTGGAGGCCGGCGACGGTGCCGCGGCGGGCGCCTGCGGGGTGGCCGGGTCGGCGGCGTCCTGGCGGCGCTGTGCATCCTCGCGCTGGCGGCGGGCCTCTTCGGCGCGGGCGCTGGCGGCGAGCTCGGCATCGGTCATCGGCACTTCCTGGCCCGGCAACACGGTGTAGAAATCGTAATCGGGCTCGGTTGCCGGCAGCGGCGCGGGGTCGGCGGCCGCCGGGCGTCGGCGCGCGGGCGCGGGTGCTGCGTCCTCGTCGATGCTGGACGGCAACGCCGGCTGCGCATCCGGGTTGGCGCGAGGGCGGTAGAAGCCGTCGCTGCCGTCGGACTTCAGCACGCGCGGCGCCAGCATCACCACGATGATCGTCAGCACGATGCCGATGATCATCCACGCCCAGCCGGGCAGCCCGCCGGAGTTGCCGCCGTTGCGCCGTGCCTGCGATCTACCGCGTCGTGCTGCCACTGCCTTGCCTTCCTCGAGTCGTTGCCGCCAGGCGGCCGGATGGAACAGAAAAATCCCGCGATCCAGTGTATGCCGAAGGCGCGGACCGCGCCGTCATCCCGCGGTGCGGGGCTACATCCGCTGCGGTGCGGCCACCCCGAGCAGGGCCAGGCCGTTGGCCAGCACCTGGCGGGTGGCGAGCGCCAGCGCCAGTCGCGAATCGCGCAGCCCGGCATCGTCAACCAGGAACTGGTGGTCGTTGTAGTAGGACTGGAACGCCTGCGCGAGTTCGACCAGATAGGCCGCCACCAGGTGCGGCTCCAGCGACTGCCCGGCCGCCTCCACCACCTCAGGGAAGCGCGAGAGGTCGGTGAGCAGGTCGCGGGTCGCGCCGCTGTCGAGGTCCGGCAGCCGCTCCAGCCCGCTGGCGGCGTCGAATGCCAGTCCGCGTTCCTCCAGCTGCCGCAGCAGGCCGCAGATGCGCGCGTGCGAGAGCTGCACGTAGTAGACCGGGTTGTCGAGCGACTGGCTGCGGGCGAAATCGATGTCGAACACCAGCTGCGAATCCGGGCGCCGCGCGACCAGGAACCAGCGGGTGGCGTCGCGTCCGACCTCGTCGATCAGGTCGCGCAGGGTCACGTAGCTGCCGGCGCGCTTGGACAGCTTCACCTCCTCGCCGCCACGCATCACCGTGACCATCTGGTGCAGCACGTATTCCGGCCAGCCCTGCGGAATGCCGGCATCCAGCGCCTGCAGGCCGGCGCGCACCCGCGCCAGCGAACCGTGGTGGTCGGCGCCGAGTTCGGTGATCGCGCGCTCGTAGCCGCGCTGCCACTTCGACAGGTGGTAGGCGACATCCGGCACGAAGTAGGTGTAGGTGCCATCGGACTTGCGCATCACGCGGTCCTTGTCGTCACCGAAACCGGTGGTGCGCAGCCACAGCGCGCCGCCTTCCTCGTAGGTGTGGCCGTGGGCGATGAGCTCGCGCACGGTTTCCTCGACCTTGCCGTCGGCGTACAGCGACGACTCGAGGAAGTACACGTCGAACGCCACCCCGAACGCGGCGAGATCCGCGTTCTGCTCGCGGCGCAGCCAGGCCACCGCGAAGCGGCGGATGGCATCGAGGTCGTCGGGGTCGCCGGCACCGGCCACGGTGTGGCCGTCGACCTCGACGCTGTCGCCGCGCAGATAGGCGGCGGCCACGTCGGCGATGTAATCGCCGTTGTAGGCGTCCGCCGGCCAGTCGGCATCACCCGGCGCATGCCCGTGGGCGCGGGCCTGGGTGGAGCGTGCGAGGTTCTCGATCTGCACGCCGGCATCGTTGTAGTAGAACTCGCGCGCCACGTCCCAGCCATTGGCCTCGAGCACGCGGGCGATGCAGTCGCCGATGGCCGCCGCGCGGCCATGGCCGACATGCAGTGGTCCGGTCGGGTTCGCCGACACGTATTCCACGCCGGCGCGGCGCCCGGCCCCGGAACTGTTGTGGCCGTACGACTCGCCGAGCTCATGCACCGCGCGCAGCTGCGCCTGCCACGCCGTGGGCGTGAGGCGGAAGTTGATGAACCCCGGTCCGGCGATGTCCACCGAGGCCACCAGCCCGGTCTGTGGCAGCGCCGCGGTCAGTGCCTGGGCGAGTGCGCGCGGATTGCTGCGGGCAGGCTTGGCCAGCAGCATCGCCACGTTGGTGGAGAAATCGCCATGGCTGCGATCCTTCGGCCGCTCCACGATGAATTCGGGCGTGGCGAGGTCGCCGGGCAGGTCGCCCCGGGCACGCAGGGCGTCGAGGCCCTGTTCGATCAGGGCGCGGAGCTGGGATTTCACAGGCGTTGGGCGGTATTGCAGGGGGCCGATAGTGTAGACGGCCGCGGGCCGGCACGTTCCGCCGGGCGTTGCCTACACCCAGCCGCGCGCCGCCAGCGACACCGGTGGGCCGTCGCCGATGACGAAGTGGTCGAGCAGGCGCACGTCCACCAGCCCCAGTGCCTGCTTGAGCTGCGCGGTCACCGCCCGGTCCGCCGCGCTCGGCTCGGCGCTGCCGCTGGGATGGTTGTGGCCGACGATCAGCGCCGCGGCGTTGTGCGCCAGCGCGCGCCGCACCACCTCGCGCGGATGCACTTCGGCACCGTCGATGGTGCCGCGGAACAGTTCCTCGAACGCCAGCGCGCGGTGGCGGGTGTCGAGGAACAGCGCGGCGAACACCTCGTGCGGGTAGCCGCGCAGGCGCTGCGCGAAATAGCGGCCGGCGGACTGCGGATCGCTCAGTGCCTCGCCACGCTCGAGGCCGGCGGCGAGGTAGCGGCCGCACAGCTCGAGCGCGGCCGCCAGCAGCGCCGCGCGTGCCGGGCCCAAGCCGGGAAGTGCGGCCAGCTGCGCCGGCGTGCGTTCGAGCAGCTTCCGCAGCGGGCCGTGGCCTGCCAGCAGCTCGCGCGCGGTGGCAACCGCGTCGCGCCCGCGCAGCCCGGAGCCCAGGAACAGCGCCAGCAGTTCCGCATCCGACAGCACGGCGGCACCGCGGGCCAGGAGTTTCTCGCGTGGTCGTTCGCTGCTGGGCCAGTCGCGGATGTGCATGGCAAGCCTCGTGGGAAGAGCGTCGCGGCGGGCGGCCTGCACGACAGGGGAGGCCGTGGGTTTCGGGGTGGCCGCCCGCACGACGACGCCGGATGCATTGCAGCGCGCGGCGGCAGCCAGCGCAGCCGGGGGCGGCCCTGCCTTCGGGTAAGCTGTGGGCCCGCGTCCGTGTCGGATTTTTCCCACCCATGAGCCAGTCACCTCCGCCGCTCGACGGCCTGCTTGCCGGCCAGCGCGTGCTGGTGTGCGTGGGTGGCGGGATCGCCGCGTACAAGGCCGCCGAACTGGTGCGCCGCCTGCGCGACGCCGGCGCCGTGGTGCGGGTGGCGATGACCGAGCACGCGCAGCAGTTCGTCGGCACCGCGACCTTCCAGGCCGTTTCCGGCGAGCCGGTGCGCACCTCGCTGTGGGATGCCGCCGCCGAAGCCGCGATGGGACACCTGGAGCTCGCCGCGTGGGCCGACCGGGTGGTGGTCGCGCCGGCCACCGCCGACCTCATCGCGCGCCTCGCGCACGGTTTCGCCAACGACCTGGTCAGCACCCTGTACCTCGCCACCGAGGCGCGGGTGGCGATCGCCCCGGCGATGAACCACCGCATGTGGCGGCACCCGGCCACCCAGGCCAACGTGGAGACATTGCGTGCGCGCGGTGTGCAGGTGATCGGCCCCGACGACGGTCCGCTGGCCGAGGGCGAATCCGGCCCCGGGCGCCTGCGCGAACCGGAATGGATCGTGCGCGAGCTGGCCGGATGAGCAGAGCGCTTGCCGGCCTGCGCATCGTGGTGAGCGCGGGCCCGACCTACGAGGACATCGACCCGGTGCGCTTCCTCGGCAACCGCAGCAGCGGGCGGATGGGCTTCGCGGTGGCCGCGGCGGCCGCGCGCCGCGGCGCCGACGTGGTGCTGGTCGCGGGCCCCGTGCATCTCGACACCCCGCCGGGCGTGCAGCGCATCGACGTACGCTCTGCCGCGCAGATGCACGCGGCGGTGTTCGCCGCGATGCCGGCCGATGCCTATATCGCCGCTGCCGCCGTCGCGGACTACACCCCGCGCGTGGTGGCCGCCGACAAGCTCAAGAAGAACGGCGACACCCTGCTGGTCGAATGCGTGCGCACCGCCGACATCCTCGCCGATCTGGGCGCGCACGCGCTGCGGCCACGCCGGCTGGTCGGCTTCGCCGCCGAGACCGGCGACCTGGCCGGCTACGCGCGCGACAAGCTGGTGCGCAAGCGCCTGGACGTCATCGCTGCCAACCGCGTCGGCCAGCCGGGCAGCGGTTTCGAGAGCGAGGACAACGCGCTCACCGTGTACTGGCCCGATGGCGAACAGTCGCTGGGGCCGGCGCCGAAGACCGTTATCGCCGAGCAACTGCTCGACCTGGTGTTCGCCAGCTGATCCCACTGCCGCCCCGCTCCGGGTGCGGCCCTGCCACGGAGCCACCGGTGTCCGCAATCCATGTCCTGCAGGTCCAGCGCCTCGATCCGCGTTACGGCGACGAATGGCCGCTGCCCGCCTATGCCACCGCCGGCAGCGCCGGGCTCGACCTGCGCGCCGCGCTCGATGCACCGCTCGAGCTCGCGCCCGGCGATGCGGCGCTGGTGCCCAGCGGGCTGGCGATCCATATCGGTGATCCCGGCCTGTGCGCGGTGGTGCTGCCGCGCTCGGGCCTCGGGCATCGGCACGGCATCGTGCTGGGCAACGGCACCGGGCTCATCGACGCCGACTACCAGGGGCCGCTGATGATCAGCGTCTTCAACCGTGGGCGCGAGGCCTACACGATCGCCGTCGGCGACCGCATCGCACAGCTGGTGCTGCTGCCGGTGGTGCGTGCGGATCTCGAGTTGGTGGATGGCTTCACGGCGAGCGCGCGCGGCAGTGGCGGCTTCGGGCATACCGGTGTGCGTTGACGCCGCGCACGTTGCCGATGTCGCGCATGGCGCGGATCGGCGGTACGTTATGCGCCGTGCGCCGGTGCATGGCACGCATGTTGCGTAGACATCTGGACGCGGTGGCGGCGCAGGGGGCGTCGCCACGACGCGTCCTGATCCGGCTGCCCTGGGGAACCAAAGGATGAGCGACACCCAACCGCACAAGGCCCGCCTGCTGCTGGCGCGCGCGCGACCGTTCCTGCCGCTGGTGGCGATCGCGCTGGCGGCGCTGGCGCTGTGGATCGCCTGGGGCGGCTGGCGGCATGTGCAGGACGGCAACCGCCGCGCCGCGCTGGAGCAGGCGCGCGACCTGGTCTCGCTCTCGGTCGCGCAGGCCCTGCAGGCCGAACAGGAGCGCCTGCGCGAGCGGCTGGAATCGGCCGACGTGCGCGGCCCGCTGCTGCGTGGCGAGGTCGAGGCCGCGGCTGCCGCGCTCGCGCGTGACTGGCCGATGCTGGAAGAGGCCGCGGTGTATCCGCCGGCCCTGCAGAGCGTCTACGCCGATCTGACCCGGAACGGCTTCGGCCGCGCCGCGGTGCTGGAGGCGGCGATGAGCGAGGACCGCGCGCTGTCGCTGGTCATCCGCGAGGACGGCAGTGAACGCCTGGCGGTCGCGGCGCCGATCAAGGATGCCGGCGGCGCACTGGCCGGCGTGGCGGTGGCGCGGCTGCCGCTGGCGCGCATCCGTGCCGGGTTCGACAGCGCGGTCATCGACGAGGGGCGCATGTACCTGGCGCTGCGGCAGGGCAGCGTCACCCTGCTTGAACGCGGCAGCGCCGAGCATGCCGGCGCCGCCGAGCGACTGGGCACACCGGTGGCTGGCAGTGGCCTACGGGTCGCGGCCGGCCTCCCGTATGGCGTTGCCGCGCCGTTCGGCCTGGCCGGAATGCCGGCGTTCGTCGTCGCGCTGGTGCTGCTGCTGCTCGCCTACGTCGCCTGGCGCGTGCTGCCCGGCCTCGCACGCGATGCGGTGGCCGGCGAGGACGGCGCGCCCACCCTGCTCGAAGCCGTCGCCCTCGCCCCGGGCGACATCGAATCCCCCCAGAAATCCGAGGTCAAGGACGTGTCCAAACCCCAAGCGGCCCGCATCGATCGCAGCATCTTCCGCGCCTACGACATCCGTGGCGTGGTCGGCGAGACCCTCGATGCCGGGATTGCCGAGCTGATCGGCCAGGCCATCGGTTCGCTGATGCGCGAGCAGGACCTCGCCGACATCGTGATCGGCCGCGATGGCCGCCTGTCCGGCCCCGACCTGCTGGCCGGGCTGACCGAAGGCCTGCGGCGCGCCGGCCGCAACGTCATCGACATCGGCATGGTGCCGACGCCGGTGGCCTACTTCGGCGCCTACCACCTGCGTACGGGCTGCTGCATCTCGCTGACCGGCAGCCACAACCCGCCGGACTACAACGGCTTCAAGATCGTGGTCGGCGGCGAGACGCTGTCGGGCGACGCCATCGTCGACCTCTACGCGCGCATCGCCGAGGACCGCCTCTACACCGCACCGGCGCCCGGCGGGTTGAGCCAGCAGGACATCGCCGACGCCTATGTCGAGCGCATCGCCTCCGACGTGCAGGTCGAGCGCCCGCTCAAGGTGGTCGTGGATGCCGGCAACGGCGTGGCCGGCGAGATCGGTCCGCGCGTGCTGGAAGCGATCGGTGCCGAAGTGGTGCCGCTGTACTGCGAGATCGACGGCACGTTCCCCAACCACCATCCGGACCCGAGCGAGCCGCACAACCTCGAGGACCTGGTGAGCATGGTCAAGCGGCTGGATGCGGACCTCGGCATCGCCTTCGACGGCGACGGCGACCGCCTCGGCGTGGTCACCCGCGACGGCGAGAACATCTTCCCCGACCGCATGCTGATGCTGTTCGCCGCCGACGTGCTGGAACGCAACCCGGGCGCGGTGATCATCTTCGACGTCAAGTCGACCGGAAAGCTGCCGGGCCACATCCTGCGCCACGGCGGCAGCCCGCTGATGTGGAAGACCGGCCACTCGCTGATCAAGGCCAAGATGCGCGAAACCGAGGCCGAACTTGCCGGCGAGATGAGCGGCCACTTCTTCTTCGCCGAGCGCTGGTACGGCTTCGACGACGGCATCTATGCCGCCGCGCGCCTGCTGGAGATCCTCGCCGCGCAGGCGGAGACGCCCACCGCGGTGCTGCACGCGCTGCCGGCCGGCGTGTCCACGCCGGAGATCAAGGTGCAGGCGCCGGGTGGCGACCCGCATGCCTTCGTCGAGCGCTTCCAGGCCGCCGCCACGCTGGACGGCGCGCGCCTGTCGACCATCGACGGCGTGCGCGCCGACTGGGCCGACGGCTGGGGCCTGGTGCGTGCCTCCAACACCACCCCGGTGCTGGTGCTGCGCTTCGACGCCGACAACGAGGCCGCATTGAAGCGCATCCAGCAGACCTTCCGCGAGCAGCTGCTGGCGGTGGATCCCGCGCTTCCGCTGGAGTTCTGACCAGCAGTCCGGCTCCGGCCGGTAGCAGCCGGGAATGATGCGATGCGGCGGCCTGCGGGCCGCCGCGTTGCGATGGAGAGTCGGCAACGGTCCGCGTCGATCCCGGGAGCCCTGATTTTTCCTGCAGTTCACCGCGCGGTTTCCAGGCGTCTGCCGGGTGTTTGCCGACCAGGGCGATACCGGGCGCCGACCCGGCGGAATGAGCGGCAGGCGCCCCCGCTCGCGTCCTTGCTACAGCGCCCAGCACGTCAAAACCCGACGCGCGACCGCGGATTTCTCCGATGGCGCTGGATGACATGTCGCGCGAAGCTCGACCTGTCGCCCAGGGACGGGCACCGGATGCCGTGACATGGACAGGACGGTCGTCAAACCACTGGCTGCGGATCGCGCTGTTGTGCGGCGTGTCCGCGTGCAGCACCGCACTGGCGGTACCGCCGGGTGATGCGCCACCGATGCTGGCCACCAGCTACGCCGACAGCGTCGACGACATCGGCGCGTACTGGGTCAGCGAGAAAACTCGATGGCGTGCGCGCGCGCTGGGACGGCAGTGCGCTGTGGACGCGTGGTGGCATGCGCATCCGCCCGCCGGCGTGGTTCACCCGCGGCTGGCCCACGCAGGCGATGGACGGCGAGCTGTGGATCGGCCGCAACCGCTTCGACGAAGTGAGCGCGCTGGTGCGAGCGAGTGACGGCAGCGATGACCCCGCCTGGCACGCGGTGCGCTTGCTGGTGTTCGACCTGCCCGGCGAGGAGGTGGGCTTCGAGGCGCGCATCGCACGCATGCGGCGGCTGCTCGACGCCGCCGGCATCGACTGGCTGCGCCCGGTGCGCCAGCGGCGCTTCGCGGACCGCGCGGCGCTGGATGCGCACTTCCACGCGGTGCTCGCCGCCGGTGGCGAGGGCCTGATGCTGCACCATCGCGATTCGCGCTACCGCAGTGGCCGCAGCGAACTGCTGCTGAAGTACAAGCCGCATGACGATGCCGAGGCGCGGGTGATCGCGCACCTGCCCGGTCAGGGACGGCATGCCGGCAGGCTGGGTGCGTTGCTGGTGGAACTGCCGGATGGTCGTCGGCTGCGGTTGGGCAGCGGCCTCACCGACGCCCAGCGCGATGCGCCGCCGGCGATCGGCAGCTGGGTGACCTTCCGCCATTCCGGGCTGACCACGCGCGGCCTGCCGCGCTTCGCCCGCTTCCTGCGTGTACGCGACGAACTGCCGCCCGCCGACCCGTGACGCGCGCTGCCCGGCCTCAGTCGGCCTGCAGGCGCTTCAGTTCGCGGTAGCGCGCCAGCGCGTCCTGCAGGTCGCGGTCGAGGGTGCTGCGCTCGGCCAGCTGCTGCTGGAGGATCGCCTGCTGGCGCAGCAGGTCGGCATGCTGGGCAAGGATGTTGTCGGCCAGCGGCTTGCGCACCGGCTGCTGCTGCAGCTCGAGGTCGGCGGCCTGGCGCAGCAGGCTGAGCAGGCTGGCGCGCAGGTTGGCCACGCCCATCTGCGAGGTCTTCACCGATTCCTCGACCAGGGTGATGCGCTCGCCGTAGGCACGCTCGAGGTCGGATTCGGCCGCGTAGGACTCCACCATCGCAAGGTCCCGGCGCTGGCGTGCGGTGTCGGCTTCCGCGGCCTGCGCGGCCTGCCGTGCGGCCTCGGCGGCGGCGGCGCGTTCCGCCGACGACAGTGCCCGCCCCAGCTGCTCGCGCGCCAGGCCGGTGCGTGCGTTGAATTCGGTACGCGGGGCATCCACCGCCGAGGCCGGCAGCGCATCACCGCAGATCTTGCGGCCACTCTCTTCCCAGCAGTACACCCGGCGGGTGTCGCCGCCGGCCTTCTGCGCGGTGACCGGCAGGCAGGCAAGCAGGGCGGTCGCCCACAGCGCCGCGGTGATGATCGTCTTCGTTGCCATGACTGCTTCCGTCCCCCCGGTCGGTCCGCCGGCGCTCATTGCTGGCTGCCGTAGCGCGCGCGGTAATCGACCAGCCGCGCGTGTTCGAACGAGAGTGTCGTGCTTCGGGTGGCGAACGCAAGCAGATCGTCGAGCGTCGCCACCGCGACCACCGGCACGCCGTGCGCGTCCGCCACCGCCTGCGCCGCGGAACGGCGCGGCGTGGCATGCACGTCGACCACTTCCTGGCGGTCGAGCGCGATCACGATGCCGGCCACGGTGCCGCCGGCGTCGGCGATCAGCCCGAGTGCCTCGCGGATCGCGGTGCCGGCGGTGATCACGTCGTCGACGATCAGCACCCGCCGGCCCGCCAGCGGTGCACCGATCAGCGTGCCGCCCTCGCCATGCGCCTTGGCTTCCTTGCGGTTGAAGGCCACCGGCAGGTCACGGCCGCGGCCGGCGTATTCACAGGCCAGTGCGGTCGCCAGCGGGATGCCCTTGTAGGCCGGGCCGAACAGCAGGTCGAAATCGAGGCCCGCCGCGTCGATGGCATCGGCGTAGCAACCGGCCAGCCCGGCCAGCGCCGCGCCGGAATCGAAGCGGCCGGCGTTGAAGAAATAGGGGCTGGTGCGGCCGGACTTGAGGGTGAACTCGCCGAAGCCCAGGGCCTCGGCCTGGAGCGCCAGCTGCAGGAACCGGGTGCGATGGTCGGGCATTGAGGTGCAGGGCGGCCGCGGGGTCGCAATGGTAACAAGCTGCACCGCGTTGACCGGGATCAACGCGACGAGGACAGCAGGTGACCTAAGGTCGGGGGTGACGGTATCCCGACATGGAGGAGCGACATGCAGCATCCGACCCGGACTGGACTGGCGATCGCGGCGACCCTGCTGGTGGCGGTGGCCTGCAGCCAGAGCGACGGTGATCGCGCCGCACCGGCCGACAGCGGCGCGGGCGCCACGGCGGAGACCGCGACGGCGCAGGCGACCCCGGCCGCCGGCGGGCAGGTTGCCCTCGAGGGCGTGCCCGGGACCGCACCGACCGCCGATGCACCGGACCCGGCCGATGCCGCCGCCGCAGGCGACGGCGACCGCCTGCGCACCACCGCCGCGGCGCTGTTCGGCACCATTCCGGAGCGCGTGGAGGAACTGCGCGGGCAGCCACTGTCGCAGGCGCAGGTCGACCTCGGCCATATGCTGTTCTTCGAGCCGCGCCTGTCGCGCAGCCAGCTGCTCACCTGCAACACCTGCCACAGCATCGGCACCGGCGGTGCCGACAACGTGCCGGTCTCCATCGGCCACGGCTGGCAGCAGGGCCCGCGCAACTCGCCCACGGTGTTCAACGCGGTGTTCAATGCGGCGCAGTTCTGGGACGGACGCGCCGCCGACCTCGCCGAACAGGCCAAGGGCCCGGTGCAGGCCAGCGTGGAGATGAACAGCACGCCGGAGCTGGTGGTCGAGACCCTGGAGAGCATCCCCGGATACGTCGAGCGCTTCGGCGAGGCGTTCCCGGGCCAGGCCAACCCGGTGAGCTTCGACAACATGGCGCTGGCGCTGGAGGCGTTCGAGGCCACCCTGGTGACACCGGATTCGCGCTTCGACCGCTGGGTGCTGGGCGACGACGGCGCGATGGACGGGACCGAACGCCGTGGGCTGGAGCTGTTCATGGCCAGCGGCTGCGCCTCCTGCCACAACGGGCGCAATTTCGGCGGCCAGACGTATTTCCCGTTCGGCGTGATCGAGCGTCCGGGCGCCGACATCCTGCCGCCGGGGGACAAGGGCCGCTTCGAGGTCACCGCCACCGCCAGCGACGAATACGTGTTCCGCGCCGCGCCGCTGCGCAACGTCGAGCTGACCGCGCCGTACTTCCACTCCGGCCAGGTGTGGGACCTCGAGCAGGCGGTGGCGATCATGGGCACCGCGCAGCTGGGGCGGGAACTCAACGACGAGGAAGCCAGCGCGATCGCCGCGTTCCTGCGCACGCTGACCGGTCGCCAGCCGACGGTGGAGTACCCGATCCTGCCGCCCAGCACGCCCGACACCCCGCGACCCACCCGGTAACGCGCACCGGGACGTGCCGCTGCCGGGGCATGGCCGGTGGCGGTGCGCTAACCTTCAGACCCGCGGCGGGCCAGTGCCCGCCGCGTCCGTCTTCCAGCACCGGCAGCACCATGCGCATCATCAGCTTCAACGCCAACGGCATCCGTTCCGCGGCCAGCAAGGGGTTCTTCGACTGGTTCGCCCTGCAGGATGCCGACATCCTCTGCGTGCAGGAAACCAAGGCGCAGGAGCACCAGCTCGCAGGTGATGCGTTCCGTCCGCCGGGCTACCACGTCGCCTTCCGCGATGCGCAGACCAGGAAGGGCTACAGCGGTGTGGCGATCTACAGCCGCCGCGAGCCCGACGAACTGCGCGCGTCGCTGGGCTGGGCCCCGTTCGACGACGAGGGCCGCTATCTCGAGGCGCGCTTCGGCAACCTCAGCGTGGTGTCGTTCTACATCCCGTCCGGGTCGTCGGGCGAGCTGCGCCAGGGCTTCAAGTTCGAGGTGATGGAGTGGCTGAAGCCCATCCTCGACGAGTGGCTCGCCAGCGGCCGCGACTACGTGCTGTGCGGCGACTGGAACATCGTGCGTGCGAGGAACGACATCAAAAACTGGACCGGCAACCAGAAGAATTCCGGCTGCACGCCGCCGGAGCGCGCGTGGCTCAACGGCCTGGTCGCCGATGCCTGCGGCGACGGCTCGCCGCAGCCGGCGCATGGCTGGGTGGACACGTTCCGCGCGCTCAGGCCCGACGAGGTGGAATACACCTGGTGGAGCAACCGCGGCGCGGCGCGCGCCAACAACGTCGGCTGGCGCATCGACTACCAGTTCTGCACGCCATCGCTGCGCGAGCGCCTGTCCGCTTGCTCCGTGCTGCGTGAGCCGCGCTTCTCCGACCATGCGCCCTATACCGTGGACTACCGCGCATGAGCCAGGCCGGCGACGCCGCCGCGCCGGCGTCCTACAAGGGCTGGGCCGGCATCCGCCGCGCGTTCGGTACGCCATCGGCGATCACCATGCTGGTGTTCGGCTTCGGCTCCGGCCTGCCGTTCCTGCTGATCGCGTCGATGACGCTGTCCACCCGCCTGCGCGATGTCGGGCTGGATCTCGGCAGCATCGGCCTGATCAGCCTGGCGAGCTTCTTCTACCTGCTGAAGTTCCTGTGGGCGCCACTGATCGACCGCTACGCGTTCCCGCTCACTGCCTTCCTCGGCCGGCGGCGCTCGTGGCTGCTGTTCTCGCAGCTGCTGGTGGCGGCAAGCCTGGGCGCGCTGGCGCTGTCGCGGCCGGAAATGGGCGTGACCACGCTGGTGATGTGGGTGCTGGTCGGCTCGTTCGCCGGTGCCACCCAGGATTCGGTGGTCGATGCCTACCGCATCGAGGTCGCGCCGGCCGCCGCACAGGGCGCACTCGCCGCCACCTATACGCTGGGTTACCGCATCGGCCTGATCGTCGGTGGCGCCGGCGCGCTGTACCTGGCCGAATTCCAGGGCTGGACCAATGCCTACCTGTGGATGGCCGCGCTGATGCTGGTGCCGGTGCTGACCACGCTCATTGCCCGCGAGCCGGCGGTGCCCGAGGCCACGGTGGTGCGACGGATCGATTTCATCGGCGCGTTCTGGCAGCCGTTCACCAGCTTCTTCTCCAGCAACGGCCTGCTGCTGGGGCTGGCGCTGCTGGCCTTCGTCGGCCTGTTCAAGTTCCCCGACCAGGTGATCGGGGTGATGGCCGGGCCGTTCTACCTCGACTCCGGCTACAGCAAGGCCGATATCGCCACCGTGTCCAAGCTCTACGGCATCTGGACCGGGATCGTCGGCGCCTTCGTCGGCGGCGTGTGCGTGGCCGCGTTCGGCTTCCGGCGGATGCTGTTCGTGGCCGCGGTGGGGGTGGCGCTGTCCAACCTCGCCTTCCTGCTGATGGCCTACAACCCGGGGCAGATCTGGGCGTTCTACCTCGCCATCAGTGCCGACAACCTGTTCCAGGGTTTCGCCGGCACCGTGCTGGTGGCCTTCATGTCGTCGTTGACCGACCGCAACTTCACCGCCACCCAGTACGCGCTGCTGGTGTCGCTGGCCAACCTGCCGGGCAAGTTCGCCGGTGGCGTGTCCGGGTTCCTGGTGGAGGCCACGTCCTACGCCACCTTCTTCATCCTCAGCGCGCTGACCGTGGTGCCGACCTTGCTGCTGCTCGGCTGGCTGTGGCAGCGTATCCGCGATCCGGTCAGGGAGCCCGGTGCCATGGGGGGAACAGGGGGATGAACGTGGCTGGCATGGACATCGTGCTTCGCGATGTCGACGAAATCCTCGCTCGGCGGATCCGCCGCCTCGCCGAGGCGCGCGGCTGGGCGCTGTCGGACGCGCTGCTGTACCTGCTCGAGCAGGGCCTGCATGTCTACGAGGGCGAGACCCCCGGCTTCGACACCGAGGAGGTCGACGTGCTGCAGGAGGCGCTGGCCGCCCTGCAGTCGGTGCCGGACGATCCCGGCTATGCGCTGATCGGGCGCGTCGACAGCGGCGGCCGCTGATCGCGGGAGCGATCCGCAGGCGCGGCGGCGGGCAGGGCGAACAGACGATCCACCGCGGCAACGCGCGGCGGGGGCGTGCGAATACGGCGTCGCCTCAGGCGGCACCGGGCGTGGCCGGGTAGATCCCGCCCAGCACCCGCGGCCCGGCGGCGCCGGTCACCGAGGGCAGGTTGCCGGGCAGGCCGCGCACGGTCTGCCGCGCCAGCCATGCGAACCCCATCGCCTCGACGAAATCCGGATCCAGCCCGTGGGCGGCGCTGGACTCCAGCGCGCACGGCAACGCCGCGGCCAGGGCCTGCATCAGCACCGGGTTGTGCACGCCGCCGCCGCAGGCGATGACGCGCGCGGTGCCGGCACTGTTGGCACGCAGTGCATCGACCACGGTGGCGACGGTCAGCGCCAGCAGGGTGGCCTGGACGTCGGCGGGTGATTCGTGCCCGGCCAGCCGGCTGTCGACCCAGCCGAGGTGGAACTGGTCGCGCCCCGAGGACTTCGGCGGCGCCAGCGCGAACCACGGGTCTTCGCGCAGCCGCTCCAGCAGTACACCGTCGACCTGCCCGGAGGCGGCAAACCCGCCATCGCGGTCGTAGGGCTGCCCGCGGTGGCGCTGGCACCAGGCATCGAGCAGGCCGTTGGCCGGGCCGGTGTCGAAGCCGCGCACGCCGTCGGGCGTCTCCGCCGCCGGCAGCAGGGTGAGGTTGGCGATACCGCCGAGATTGAGCACCGCACGCGGCTCGTGCGGGTGCTGCAGCAGCGCCGCGTGCAGGGCCGGCAGCAGCGGTGCGCCCTGGCCGCCGGCGGCGACGTCGCGGCGTCGGAAGTCGGCGACCGTGGTGATCCCGGTGCGCTCGGCGATCAGGCCGGGGTCGCCCAGCTGCAGGGTGAAGCGATCGCGGCCGTCGAGTGCGCGGCCCTGCGGCCGGTGGCGCAGGGTCTGGCCATGCGATCCGATCGCGGCGATCTCAGCCGCACGCAGGCCGCTGTCGGCCAGCGCCTGCAGCGCGGCATCGGCCAGTGCGGTGGCGATCCGGGTATCGAGCTCGCCGATGTCGTCGAGAACGAGCGGCACGGCGTGCTGGCCGAGTGCGACCAGCTGGCTGCGCAATGCCGGGTCCCAGGCATAGGTGCGGCCGAACAGCAGTTCGGCCTGCAGCCGTGGCTGGCGGTCGTCGACATCGGAAAAGCGCACCAGCGCGGCATCGATGCCATCGGCGCTGGTGCCCGACATCAGGCCGAGGAACACATCGGGCGCGGAAGGCGGCATCGGGCGGGACACGGGGCCGCGCAGGCGGCCGGGACGGCGTGGCCGGCGGATGCCGGCCCGTCCGGTCAGCCGGCGTTGCCGGCCGGGGCGGTCGTGGAGGCGACGCGCGCGCCGTTGTCGACGGCAGCCTGCTGCGCGTAGTGCACCGCCTCGACCTGCTCGATGCGCGCCAGCGCCGGTGCGACTGCGGCGCGGAAGGCGGCCAGCTCGGCACCCTTGAGCGGCTCCGGCGGCGGCATGGTCTGGCTGAGCGGGTTGCGGTGTGCACCGTTGACGCGGAATTCGTAGTGCAGGTGCGGGCCGGTCGCCAGGCCGGTGGCGCCGACATAGCCGATCACCCGGCCCTGCGGCACGCGATCGCCCTGGCGGACGTTGCCGAACTTCGACATGTGCGCATACAGCGTGGTGTAGCCGCGGCCGTGGTCGAGGATCACCACGTTGCCGTAGCCGCGCTGCCAGCCCTTGAACTGCACGCGGGCATCGCCGGCGGCCATGATCGGGGTGCCGGTGCGCGCGGCGTAGTCGACGCCCTTGTGCATGCGCATGGTGCCCAGCACCGGATGCCGGCGCGCACCGAAGTTGGAACTCAGGCGCGAGAACTCGACCGGCGTGCGCAGGAAGCTCTTCTTCAGCGGGCGGCCGTCGGCGGTGAAGTACTCGGCCTTGCCGTCGCGCTCGTAGCGGAAGCCGGAATAGGTCTTGCCGCCGGTGGTGAAGGTCGCGGCGATGACGTCGCCGGTGCCGATCTTCTCGCCCTCGCGCCACAGTTCCTCGAGCACCACGCTGTAGCGGTCGCCGGGCTGGATCTCGCGCGAGAAGTCGATGTCGTACTGGAAGATGCTGTCGGTCATCGTGTGGATGACCTTGGGCGACAGCCCGGCCTGGCGCGCCGAGCCGTACAGGGAGTTGCTGATCTCGCCGGTGACCACGGTGGCGTGGCGCTCGACCGGGCGCTCGATGACGTTGGCCTTGACCTCGTCGCCGGCCAGCGACAGCTGCACGCGCTCGGTGGTGCCGCGGTCGAAGCGGAATCCGCGCAATGCGCCGGATTCGTCGATGTCGAAGCCGAGTTCGGTGCCCGGGCGCAGGCGGGTCAGCGCGCCGCGCACGGCGTCGGTCTCGAGGATGCGGTGCAGGGTGGTGGCCGGGATGCCCTGGGCCTCGAAGATCGCGCCGAGGGTCTCGCCCGGCTGCACCGCCACGGTCTGCCAGCTGCGCTGGACCGCAGCGCGGGCCGGCGCCTGCAGCGGCGGCAGCGTGAGCGCCATGGTGGTGAGCGCGGGCTGCGCGCCGTCACCGGCCTGCAGGGCATTGGAGAAGCCGGGCACCATGGCGATGACCAGCGCGCCGAGGCTGGCGAAGATGCTTGCCTGGCCCCAGTGGCGGCGCGTCCAGCGCCCGTTGAAACTGTTGCGGTCGAGCAGTTGTGGAATCTGCTCGGAAAGCTGGCTTGCCCTCAGCGCGAGGGCGCGGCGGTTGGCCAGACGGACGAGTCGGTTGCGTTCGGGGTCGAACGCCGGGTCGTTGGTCGTCATCTGCTATCCCGTGGCTGCGTGAATTCCGCGTCAGCGCGGTAAAGTAAAGACCTCAACACGGTGCGTCAAATGCCTGACACCACTGGGAATTTCGGGAATTGCCAGTGCTAACAGGGTCTTAACACCGTTTTCAGAACTCCATCACATTCAGCCGCGGGCGCGTGCCGGCGGGCTTTCCAGGAATCGCCGTGACCGTTGCCGACCCCGCCATCCAGGCCGCCTATGACCAGATCGCCCGCGGCAGCGAGGAGCTTCTCAAGCCCGATGAACTGATGGCGCGGCTGCAGGCCGGTCGCCCGCTGCGCGTGAAGGCGGGCTTCGACCCGACGGCGCCCGATCTCCACCTTGGCCACACCGTGCTGCTCAACAAGCTGCGCCAGTTCCAGGATCTCGGCCACACCGCGATCTTCCTGATCGGCGACTTCACCGGGATGATCGGCGACCCGTCGGGCAAGAACGCCACCCGCAAGCCGCTGTCGCGCGAGGACGTGCTGGACAACGCGCGCACCTACGAGGCGCAGGTGTTCAGGGTGCTCGACCGCGAGCGCACCGAGGTGCGTTTCAACTCGGAGTGGTTCGGGAAGATGTCCGCCGCCGACATGGTGCGGCTCGCCGGCCAGCTCACCGTCGCGCGCATGCTCGAGCGCGACGATTTCGCCAGGCGGCACGCCGCGCAGCAGCCGATCGCGATCCACGAGTTCCTGTATCCGCTGGTGCAGGGTTACGACTCGGTGGCGCTGGAAGCCGACGTCGAGCTCGGTGGTACGGACCAGACCTTCAACCTGCTGATGGGCCGCGGCCTGCAGGAGCACCACGGGCAGAAGCCGCAGGTGGTGCTGACGATGCCGCTGCTGGAAGGCCTCGACGGCATCAACAAGATGTCGAAGTCGCTGGGCAATTACATCGGCATCACCGAGCCGGCGATCGACATCGTCAACAAGACGATGAAGATCGGTGACGCGCTGATGTGGAAGTGGATCGAGCTGTTGAGCTTCGAGATCTCCATTGCCGAGGCGGCGGCGCTGCGCGGCGAGGTGGCTGCCGGACTCAACCCGCGTGATATCAAGCTGCGCCTGGCGCGGCGAGCTGGCGACGCGTTTCCACGATGCGGCCGCGGCCGAGACCGCCATCGCCGGCTGGCACGCCGCGGTGACCGGGCAGGGCGATACCTCGCTGCTGCCGCTGCAGGAGGTCCAGGTGCCGGCCGAAGGCCTGCGCATCGCGGCGCTGCTGACCGCGGCGGGCATCACGCCGTCGAATTCCGAGGCCAACCGCAAGCTCAGGGAGCGCGCGGTCAAAGTGGACGGGGCGGTCGTCGACGACGCGGGGCTGGTGTTCGCGCCCGGCTTCGAGGGCGTGCTGCAGGTCGGCAAGCGCAATTTCGCGCGGGTGCGGCTTGCTGGGTTGACGGAGGAGGGGCGACTTCACCTGTCCCAGCTTGCGCCTCCCGGCAGGAACCTGCCGTGTCTCAATCGGCGTGCAGCGTGATGCGTGCGATCCGATCGATGACACCGGCCATCGTGATGGCGGCCTCTTCGAAGATCTCTCCCTCCGCGGTGGCCATGACGGCCTCGAGCACGTCCGCCAGCGCTTCCAGTGGTTTCTGCGCATCGACGAGGAGATGGCGCGTGTTCTCACCGGTGTCGTCGCTCGCATCCGGCGCCGATGGGATGACCGCAACCGTGACCGCACTCGTCGCCGATGGTGCGGTCGACGCGGGGATGGCGCGCTCCAGCATGTTCGCGCCGGCCTGGTCGCCTGCACGCGCCAGACGCTGCGCCAGGCCAAGGTGGATTGCGGCGATCTCCGCCTCCTGCAGGGCCAGGAAATCGCGCAGTGCCGCGACCGAATCGAACTGCAGCTCGGCGGGTCCCGGTCGCCTGGCCTGCCTGCTGCCGCGCTCGCGGTGGTAGGCCCGGCGCCGCCATCGGCGCAGAAGCGCTGCGTGCCGCAGTTCCTCGTTACCGAGCTTCTCGGCTTCCGCCCTGACGTGCGCGCTGTCGGCGCGGGCGGCCAGGTAGGCATAGAAGGAGAACGCCCGCTCCTCGTTCTCCACTGCCAGCGCGAAAGCGCGGTAGGGCGTGAGCAGGGCGCTCCCGGCCACGTCCTCCCATGAGCTGGACAGATCGGCCGGCAGCCGCCATTCGACGTCGTGGGCCTTCGTCTCGGGTTCACCCACCGAAGCCGCCCATCGGTCCACGGCAACCACGTGGTTGCGCTCCTCTTCCAGCATCACGCGAAACGCCGCCGCCGTGGCAGGCTCGCCGCGATGGTCCATCAGCTCGGCGAGCAGGGCGTAGCGCCGGACCGCTTCTTCCTCGATGGCCCTGGCGATTCCCACCAGCGTGGTCATGTCGACCACGTCGATCTCCGGGTCCTCGCGCAGCAACGAACGACGCCGCGCGCTGTGCCCGCGCATACGGTGATCAGGTGCAGAAGGTTCGTGCAAGTTGCTGTCGGAAGGGGTTCGACGCATGGGGGTGCCCCGCCTATACTCGTTCGCGGCGGCCACCCGCGCGGTGGCCCGGTAGATCCGCACCAATCATCCCACAGGCATTCCCGAGGGTAGATTTGAGCGAGCCGGCGAGCGTGGCATGGCGAATCGTTTTCGCCATCATCCTGTTCTGCGCTCTGTCGTGGCGGCCGGCCGGTGCGCAGTCTCCGGCGACGTTCGATACCTTCGTGAGCCGGGTCGCGCCCGGCGACCTCGTACCCGGTGCCGACCGCTTCGGGCCCACGCAGCTGACGCCGCCGGTCGCGCAGGTGTTCCGGGGCGACCAGGTTGTGGGCTATGCCTACCTGAACACGCAGTACGTCAACGCGGACGGATACTCCAGCAAGCCGATCCATATCCTGGTCGGGCTCGACACGGCCGGCACCATCACCGGCATCCGCATGGTCGCGCACAGCGAACCGATCGTGCTGATCGGCATCCCGGAACAGCGCGTCATCGATTACCTGGCGCCTTTCGTCGGCTACAACCCGCTGCAGGCGGCCGCCACGGGAGCCGGGCCACCGCGCGTGAACCTGGTCAGCGGCGCCACCGTGACCGTGCTGGTGATGGGGGAAAGCGTCACCCGATCGGCAGCACGGGTGGCCCGGCTGCTTGGCCTCGATGGTAGCCAGCCGGCGGCGGCTGCGAGCGTGGCGCCGCAGGCGCGCGCCCTGGATCCGGAGGCCGGCTCGATCACCGGCTGGCAGGAGCTGCTCGACCAGGGTGCGGTCTCGCACCTGCACCTGACCGTCGGGCAGGTCAACGAGAGTTTCGTCGAAGCCGGCGATCCGGTGGCCGCGCAGCGTCCGCAGAGCGGCGCTCCTGACGACCCGTTCATTGATCTTTACGTGGCGCTGGTGTCGCAGCCGGCGATCGGGCGCAGCCTGCTGGGCGAAAGCGAGTACGCCAGCATGCTGGGGATGCTGGCGCCCGGCCAACAGGCCATCCTCGTCGGCGGCTCCGGCATCTATTCGTTCAAGGGATCCGGGTATGTGCGCGGCGGCATCTTCGACCGCATCGAGCTGATCCAGGGTGCCGAGACGATCCGCTTCCGTGACCAGTTCCATCGGCGCGTGGGTGTGCTCGCGGCAGGGGACGCGCCGGCGCTGAAGGAAATCGGGATCTTCGTCATTCCGGACGGCAGCGAGTTCGATCCGGCGCAGCCCTGGCGCCTGCAGCTGCTCGTGCAGCGGGCCACCGGTGCGTTGAGCAAGGCTTTCGTGTCGTTCGACCTGCCCTATTCGATCCCGGCGCAATACACCACGGGCGGTTCCGCACCGGGTGCGGGCTCCGCCACTGCCGGCATGCCGCCCGCAGCCGGGCTGGCCGCCGGCATGGGGTCCCACGCGTTCCTCGCGGACGACACCGATCCCCTGTGGAAGCGGATGTGGCAGAGCAAGACCGTTTCCATCGCCGTGCTCGGGGTGATGCTGATCGCGCTGACGCTGATTTTCTTCTTCCAGGATGCCCTGGTGAAGCGGGAGCTGCTGTTCGACCGGATCCGCCTGGCCTACCTCGTGGTCACCCTGTTCTGGCTGGGCTGGGTGGCCCAGGCGCAGCTGTCGGTGGTCAACGTCCTGACATTCACCACCTCGCTGCGCGACGGCTTCAACTGGTCGTCGTTCCTGGTCGATCCGCTGATCTTCATCCTGTGGTGTTCGGTGGCGGTGGCGCTGATCTTCTGGGGGCGCGGGGCCTTCTGCGGCTGGCTGTGCCCGTTCGGTGCACTGCAGGAACTGACCAACCGGTTGGCCAAGGCGCTGAAGGTGCCGCAGCTGAAGATCCCGTGGGGCGTCCACCAGCGCATGTGGCCGATCAAGTACATCATCTTCCTCGTCCTGTTCGGCGTTTCGCTGGGGTCCCTGGCCTATGCGGAGGTGCTGGCCGAGGTCGAGCCGTTCAAGACGGCCATCATCCTTCGCTTCATGCGCGACTGGTGGTTCGTGCTGTTTGCCGTGGCCCTGATCGTCATCGGGCTCTTCGTCGAGCGCTTCTTCTGCCGCTACCTGTGCCCCCTCGGGGCGGCGCTTGCGATCCCGGGGCGCCTGCGGATGTTCGACTGGCTCAAGCGCTACCGCGAGTGCGGCAATCCGTGCATGCGCTGCTTCAAGGAGTGCCCGGTCGAAGCGATCCACCCCGAAGGCCATATCAACCCGAACGAGTGCATCTCGTGCCTGCACTGCCAGGTGCTGTACCACAGCGACACCAAGTGCCCGGTCCAGATCCAGCGGCGGCTCAAGCGCGAACGGCGCGCGGCGGCCTCGAAATCGATCCCGCTTGCGGTGCTGCCCGCAGCCGGCGACCAGACCCCCGCAGCCGATGCCAGCCAGTGAATCCCCGCTGTTGGTTTTTACTTCCCGATGGAGGAAAGAACGTGAGTGATCACAAGAGCAAATCAATCGACCCGGCCGACCCGGCGATGCCGAACTCCGGCCGAAGGGCGGTCCTGACCGGCAGCATGGCGCTGGCAGCCGGTGCTGCGGCCACGGGCCTGCTGGCCGGCTGCAGCGATCGGTCGGGCAACGGCGTCGCCACGGGGGCCGGTGCCTCGGCTGCGGGCGGTACGGCCGCCTCCGATGCCGCGGCCAGGATCCACATCGCGCCGGGCGAACTCGACGAGTACTACGGCTTTCTCTCGGGCGGCCAGAGCGGGGAGATCCGCATCGTCGGGATGCCGTCGATGCGTGAGCTGATGCGCATCCCGATCTTCAACCGCTGCAGCGCGACCGGCTGGGGCCAGACCAACGAGAGCCTGAGGGTCCTCACCGAAGGCCTGACGCCGCAGACCAGGGAATTCCTGAAGAACCGCGGCGGCACCCACCTCAACGGCGACGCGCACCATCCGCACATGTCGTTTACCGACGGCGCCCACGACGGCCGCTATGTGTACATCAACGACAAGGCCAACACGCGGGTGGCACGCGTGCGCTGTGACGTCATGAAGTGCGACAAGATCCTCGAGCTGCCGAACCAGCACACGGTCCACGGCATGCGCCTGCAGAAGTATCCGAAGACCGGCTATCTGTTCTGCAACGGCGAAGACAGCGTGCCGCTGCAGAACGACGGCACCAATCTCAATGACCTCGAGCAGTACCGCTACATCTTCAGCGCGGTCGATGGCGAGACCATGCAGGTCGCCTGGCAGGTCATGGTCAGCGGCAACCTGGACAACGTCGACGCCGATTACCAGGGTCTGTACGCCTTCTCGACCAGCTACAACTCCGAGGAAGGCATGACGCTTGGCGAGATGACCGCCTCCGAGCAGGACCACGTCGTAGTCTTCGACATCAAGGCGATCGAGGCCGCGGTCGCCAACGGCGAGGCCGAAACCATCAACGGCGTACCGGTCCTGGACGGTCGCAAAACGGCGAACTCGGCGTTCACCCGCTACATCCCGGTGTCCAACAGCCCGCACGGCATGAACATGGCGCCCGATGGCATCCACGCCGTTGCCAATGGCAAGCTGTCGCCGACCGCCACCGTGTTCGACGTACGTAAGTTCCCGGAACTGTTTGCCGGAACGATCCAGCCGCGCGACACCGTCGTCGCCGAGCCGGAACTCGGCCTGGGCCCGCTGCATACGGCGTTTGACGGCCGCGGCAACGCCTACACGACCCTCTTCATCGATAGCCAGATCGTCAAGTGGAACATCGCGAAGGCGGTGCAGCTGTACAACGGCGAGGACGTCGACCCGATCATCCAGAAGCTCGACGTGCAGTATCAGCCGGGCCACAACCACACCTCGATGGGCGAGAGCAAGGAGGCCGACGGCAAGTGGCTGATGTCGCTCAACAAGTTCTCCAAGGACCGGTTCCTCAACGTGGGCCCGCTGAAGCCCGAGAATGACCAGCTGATCGATATCTCCGGCGACGAAATGGTCGTGGTGCACGACGGTCCGTCGTTCGCCGAACCGCATGACATCGAGATCATCCACCGCTCCAAGGTCAACCCGGTCAACGTCTGGGACCGCAACGACCCGATGTGGGAAGACGCGCGCAGGCAGGCCGCGGCGGATGGCGTCAAGCTCGAGTCCGCCTCCCAGGTCATTCGCGACGGCAACAAGGTGCGGGTCTACATGACCTCGGTGGCCCCGGCCTTCAGCCTGACCGACTTCACCGTCAAGCGCGGCGACGAAGTGACCGTGTACGTGACCAACAACGACAGCGTGGAAGACCTGACCCACGGCTTCACCATCGTCAACTACGGCGTGGCCATGGAAGTCGGCCCGCAGGCGACCGCCTCGGTCACCTTCACCGCCGACCGCCCCGGCGTCTACTGGTATTACTGCCAGTGGTTCTGCCACGCCATGCATATGGAAATGAAGGGGCGGATGCTGGTCGAGGCCTGAGCGTGACGCGTAATGGACTTCCGGCGCCTCGGCGCCGGTGGCGCCTGCTCGGCCGGGGCGGGCATCCCGCCCCGGCGTTCCGGCAGGCGCTCGTGTGTGGCTTGGCGACGGTCTGCCTCATGGTGTCGAACGGGATGTCGGCCGCCGAGCACGGGGTGCCTCCGGGCACCCTTCTGCAGCCGGTGATCGACGCCGCGGCGCCAGGCGACACCATCCGCCTGACGGCCGGCCGGCACGCCGGCCCGGTCGTCATCGACAGGACGCTCTCGCTCGTCGGCGAGCCCGGCGCGGTGATCACAGGGCCCGGCACCGGCAGCGTGGTCACGGTCACGGCGCCGGACGTGCGCATCCACGGGCTGGAGATCAGCGGATCGGGCACCGACCTGGCGGCGATGGATTCGGCAATCCTGGTGCGCGAGTCTGCACTGCGGGCGGACGTCCGTGACAACCACCTGGTTGGCAACCTGTTCGGCGTGTACCTGCACGGGGCCGGCGACTCGATCGTCCAGGACAACGTCATCACCGGGCGCAAGGACATGCGCCTGGCCGAGGCCGGCAACGGCGTCTCGATCTGGAATGCCCCCGGCGCCGCAGTGATCGGCAACACCATCAGCCATGGCCGCGACGGTATCTACGTCAGGGTCAGCAACCGGAACACCTTCGAGCGCAACACCTTCTCCGACCTGCGCTTCGCGATCCACTACATGTATACCCACGACAGCCGCATCATCGGCAACACGTCCCGCGGCAACCACGTCGGCTGGGCGATCATGTTTTCCAAGGGGCTGGAAATCCGCGATAACGTGTCCATCGGCGACCGGGATCACGGCCTCATGCTCAACGCCACCAACGAGTCGCAGGTGGTCGGCAATACCGTCCGCGATGGTGGTGAAAAGTGCGTGTTCATCTACAACGCCAACCGCAACCGGTTCGACAGCAACTGGTTCGAGGGTTGCCCGATCGGCGTCCACTTCACCGCCGGGTCCGAAGGCAACGCGCTCGTCGGCAACGCCTTCGTGGCCAACCGGATGCAGATCAAATACGTGGGCACCCGCCACCTCGACTGGGCGTCGGAAGGACGTGGCAATTACTGGAGCGACAACCCCGCCTATGACCTCGATGGCGACGGCATCGGCGATCGGCCGTATCGGCCCAACGACGTGATGGACGAGATCCTGTGGACGCTGCCGCAGGCCAAGGTGCTGGTGAGCAGCCCGGCGGTGCAGATGGTGCGCTGGGCGCAGGCGCGCTTCCCCGCGTTGTCCACCGGCGGCGTGGTGGACAGTGCGCCGCTGATGCGTCCGCCGCAGATGTCGCGGGATGCATCGCCATGAGCGTCATCGCCGAATGGAACGGGGTGACGCGTCGCTACGGCGCCGTGGTCGCGGTCCGCGACGTCAGCCTCGCGCTGAATGCCGGGGAGGCGACCGCGCTGGTGGGCCACAACGGTGCCGGCAAGACCACGCTGATCAAGCTCCTGCTCGGCCTCGTGCAGCCGGGCGAAGGCACGGTGCGCGTGGCCGGCGTCGACCCGGCCGGCGCACGCGGCGCCGACGCCCGGCGCACGCTCGGCTTCCTGCCCGAGAACGTGGCCTTCCATGGCGCGATGACCGGCACCGAGCTGATGACGTTCTATGCCGGGCTCAAGCGTCACTCGCCGCGCCGCAACCAGGAGTTGCTGGCCATGGTCGGGATCGCGGATGCCGCCAACCGGCGGGTGTCGACGTATTCGAAGGGCATGCGCCAGCGGCTCGGCATCGCCCAGGCCCTGATCGGCGAGCCGCGGCTGCTGTTGTTCGACGAGCCCACCAGTGGCCTGGATCCCGCATCCCGCGTCGATGTCTTCAACACCATCGACATGCTGCGCGGCAGCGGCGCCACGGTGCTGGTCTGTACCCACGCGCTGGCCGAGGTCGAGAACCGGGTGGACCGGGTCGCGATCATGAATCGCGGCCAGTTGCTGGCGGCCGGCACCCTCGACCAGCTGCGCGAAGGTGCTGTTCCGGAGGTGCGTCTGCGGCTGCGCATGCGCGAGGGCGGGGTTGACCCGGCGCCGCTGCTTGCCGGACTTCCGGCAGGAAGCCGGTGTAAGGCACAGGCCGATGACACGCTGGTGCTCAGCGTGCCGGCGTCGGAAAAAATGGCCGCGCTGCGGACCCTCGCGGCGACCGACGGCGTCGAGGACATCCACACCGCGACGCCCGGCCTCGAGGACCTCTACCGGCACCTGGTCGAGCAGCAGGCGGGCGCGGCATGAACGTATTGAAGCTTGCGATGCAGGAGATCCGGGCCGGCCTGCGCAACCGCTGGGTGGTCGCGACCACGCTGCTGCTGGCCGCGCTGTCGCTGTCGTTGGTGCTGCTGGGCAGTGCCCCCACCGGTGCGGTCAGTGCCGACCCGCTGGCGGTGGTGGTGGTCAGCCTGGCCAGCCTCACGATCTTCCTGATCCCGCTGATTGCGCTGCTGCTGTCGTTCGATGCCATCGTCGGCGAGCAGGAGCGCGGCACCCTGATGCTGCTGCTGTCCTACCCGGTGGCGCGCTGGCAGGTGGTCGTGGGCAAGGCCCTCGCTCACGTCTGCATCCTGGGCATCGCCACGCTGCTGGGCTATGGCGTCGCGGCGGCAACGCTTGCGATGGGCAACGAAACCGGCACGCTGGCTTGGGGCGCCTTCGCGATGATGGTGCTCACGTCGATCATGCTGGGTGCGGCCTTCGTGTCGATGGGCGTACTGGCGAGCACGCTGGTGCGAGAGCGCGCGACCGCGGCCGGCCTGGCGGTGGCGGCGTGGCTGTTCTTCGTGCTGATCTACGACACCGCCCTGCTGGGCATCCTGGTGGCGGACCAGGGCCGTCACGTGACCCAGAGCGTGCTGGACGTGCTGCTGCTGCTCAATCCGGCCGACGTCTACCGGATCTTCAACATGACCGCCAACGATGGCGTGGCCGTCTACAGTGGCCTGGCCGGCCCGGGCAACGCGGCCCCGCTTCCGCCAGGCGTGCTGTTCGCGGTGCTGGCGACCTGGGTGATGGCTCCGCTGGCGCTGGCGATACTTGCATTCAGGAGAAGGCCGATATGAGGACTGGACCGATGAAATGGGCCGCGATCGGCCTGGCGCTGCTGCTGGCCACCGCCTGCGACCGCAACGCACCCACCGGGCCGCCGCCGGCCGCGGTCGAGGTTCCGGACGATGCCAGCGGCCACTACTGCGGCATGCTGCTGTCCACCCACGACGGCCCCAAGGGGCAGATACACCTCGAAAGCCGCGACGCGCCGATCTGGTTCTCGTCGGTGCGTGACACCATCGCTTTCCTGCGCCTGCCCGAGGAAGCCAGCGACATCGCAGCGGTCTACGTCAACGACATGGGCCGGGCCCGGATATGGAACCAGCCCGAAGCCGGGACCTGGGTGGACGCGCGCAACGCGTGGTTCGTGGTGGAGAGCTCCTTGGTCGGCGGCATGGGCGCGCCGGAGGCGGTGCCCTTCTCCACCGAGCCTGCGGCGGAACAATTCCGCGCCAAACACGGCGGGCGGATCGTCCGTCTCGACGATATTCCAGACGACTACGTGCTTGGCCCGGTGGACCTGTCATCGTCCATGCCGGAGGAGCACCAGGGCCATTGAGGATCCGGTCATGCTGAATCGCCGACGTTTTCTTTCAGTCGCCGCCACCGCTGCAGTCCTGGGATCGGTGCCGGGCCGGCCTGCATTTGCCGCATCGGCTGCGTCGCCGGCGCCCACCGTCTGGAAAGGCGTGGCGATGGGCGCGGTGGCCTCGATGACGCTGGTCCACCCGGACCGTGCACAGGCGCAGGCGATGATCGCGCGCTGCATGGCGGAGGTGGAGCGGCTGGAATCGATCTTCAGCCTGTACCGGGCGGATTCGGCCCTGTCCCGGCTCAATGCCGCCGGCCGGCTGGACGATCCGCAGACCGAACTGGTGCAGCTGCTGTCGTTCGGTCTGTCCCTGGCGCAGGCCAGCGGCGGCGCGTTCGATCCCAGCGTGCAGCCGCTGCTGCGGCTGTATTTCGACCATTTCTCGCGGCCGGGTGCCTCCCCGCAGGGCCCCACGGCCGCGGCGATTGCCCAGGCGCGGCAGCGGGTGGGCTTTGCCGACGTCGAAGTGGGCCTGGGCCGGATCCGCCTCGGCCGTCCCGGTGCTGCGATCACGCTGAACGGCCTGGCCCAGGGCTTCATCACCGACCGGGTTGCCGACCTGCTGCAGGCCAACGGCTTCGACAACGTATTGATCGACCTCGGGGAAGGGCGTGCGCTCGGCCATCGCCCCGACGGCGCACCCTGGCGCGCCGGCGTCGCCGATCCGGCCGAGCCCGGACGGACCCTGTTCGAACTGCCGCTGGGCAGCGCGCGAGGCCAGTATCCCGCGCTGGCGAGTTCCGGCGGCTACGGCACGCGCTTCGGGCCGAATCCGGCCCTGCATCACCTGCTCGATCCCCGCACCGGCCGCAGCGCCAACCACCATGCGGCGGTCTCGGTGGCGGCCCCGCGGGCCACGCTCGCCGATGGCCTCTCCACCACGCTGCTGGTTCTGTCGCCGGAGCAGCGCACGCCGCTGCTCGCGAACTACCCGACCGTGCGCACCTGGTTCGTGGATGCCGCAGGCCACGTCACCGGCCCCGACGGTGCACCGGCCGGTGGGGCCTGACAGCCAGGCATGAAAAAGGCGGGGGACATGCCCCCGCCTTTTTCGACTTACCCGCGGATGCTCAGCCGACGGAAAGGGTGCCGTTCATGAGCGCCGAATGGCCGGGGAAGCTGCAGAAGAACTTGTAGGCCTCGCCCGCCTGCAGATCGCTGACGGAGAAGGTGACCGAGGTCGTCTCGCCGCCGCCGATCATGTCGGTTGCCGCGATGACGCGCTCGTCGTCGGGCTTCAGGAAGCCCGCCTCGAGACCCGCTGCCATGCCATCGGCCGCCACGCCCGGCATGTCGCCCGAGGTCGTGATGACCACGTTGTGGCCCATGGCCGCGACCGGCATCTTGCCGACGTGGTTCATCGTGATCGTGAAGTCGCTGCAGGAAGACGGAACGGTGATCGACCGGGTGTTGAACTGCATCGCGTCGTTGCTTTCGATCACGATCTCGCAGCCTGTGACGACGGGATCGGTGCCGGTGGCCGCGGGTGTGGCAGCTGTGGTCGCCGGGGTGGTGGCCTCAGCCGGAGCAGCCGGCGGTGTCTGCGCCGGGGTGGTGTCGGCCGCGGCGGGCGGCGGCGTGGCCGTTGAAGCCGGCGGCGCGGAATTGTCGCCACAGGCGGACAGGGCCAGCGCGCATGCGGCGGTCAGGAGGGTCAATTTGATGTTCATGCGGGAACTCCGGGAAGTGACGGGGGGCATGTGCCGGGAAGCAGAGCCGCGCCAGTGTGGAGGCGCGCGCCACCGCGCATGATACGCCCCCGTGTATTGGGGGTCTGTCAATCCAGTCGGTCCCGGCAGCCCTCGTCCACACGCCGGCCAGCCGGCGAAGCGCGCGCTACCAGCTCATCCGGTGAAGGTGGACTGCACTACGCCGGGCCCGTGACCTGCCCCAAAAGGAACGGCGCCCGAAGGCGCCGTCCTTTGTGTCGCGGTGTCAGCCGGTTACTGCGCCGACATCATCGCGTCGCGGTTGGCCTTGAAGGGATTGCCCTCGTACCAGTTCGGCCAGCGGGTGGTGTCGTCGACCAGCACGCGGCCGACGCCGTACAGCGCTTCGAGGTCCTGCACCACGCCTTCGAGGTTCCACTCCTCGAGGAACACGTCGCCGGGCTGGTGGTAGCGGCTGGCGTAATCCTTGGCTGCCGCCTCGCCGCCGGCGGTGCCGCCGTCGACGAGGTCACCGCCACCCTTGGCGTACAGCGCCGGCACGCCGGCCTTGGCGAAGTTGAAGTGGTCGGAGCGGAAGTAGAAGCCACCCGCCGGGTTTCCCTCTTCGGCGAGCACGCGACCCTGGCGCTCGGCCTCCACCTTGAGCAGGTCCTCCAGCTCCGAGTTGCCCATGCCGGTGACCACGAAGTCACGCGACGGCCCGGCCACGCTCATCGCGTCGAGATTGATCACCGCGGCGATCTTCGACAGCTCGAAGCTCGGGTGGGCGACGTAGTACTTCGAGCCGAGCAGGCCGGATTCCTCCAGCGTGACCGCCAGGAACGCGACCGAGCGCTTCGGCGCCGGCTGCGTGGTGGCGAACCGCTCGGCGATCTCGATGATGCCGGCGATGCCGGTGGCGTTGTCGACGGCGCCGTTGTAGATCACCTTCTCGCCGTCCTCGCCCTCGTGCGCGCCGAGGTGGTCCCAGTGGCCCATGTAGATCACCGCCTCGTCCGGGCGCTCGCTGCCGGGCAGGACGCCGATCACGTTGCGCGAGGACTTCTCGGCGATGGTGCTGGCGAGGTCGAACGACACCGTGGCGTTCAGCGGCACCGGGCGGAAGCCCCGGCGGTTGGCGGCGGCGATCTGCGCGTCGAGGTCGAGGCCCGCGGCCTCGAACAGCTCGCGCGCCACGTCCCCGCTGATCCAGCCCTGCGCCGGCAGGCGCGGGTCCGGATCGTCCTCGGCACGCAGGTCGAACTGCGCGCCCGACCAGGAATTCTTCACCACGTCCCAGCCGTACGATGCGCCGGGGGTGTCATGGATGATCAGCGCGGCGCTCGCGCCCTTGCGTGCGGCCTCCTCGAACTTGTACGTCCAGCGGCCGTAGTAGGTCATGCGGTCGCCTTCGAACAGCTGCGCGTCCTGGGCGTGGAAGCCGGGGTCGTTGACCAGCATGACCACCGTCTTGCCTTCGACGTCGAGGCCGGCGTAGTCGTTCCAGTTCTGCTCCGGTGCGTCCACGCCGTAGCCGACGAACACCAGCTCGCTGTCGGCCACGCTCACCTGCGGCTGGCCGGTGCGGGTGCCGATCACCATCTCGTCGCCGAAGGCCAGCGTGCGCTCGCCCTTGGGGCCATTGATGCGCAGCGTGGTGGTGGTATCGGCGGTGGTCTCGATCATCGGCACCGTCTGGTACCAGCTGCCGTCGGCGCCGCCGGGCTCGAGCCCGATGCGCTCGTACTGCGCGCGGATGTACTCGACGGTCTTCTCACCGCCCGCCGAACCGGGGGCGCGGCCTTCGAACTCGTCGGAGGCGAGGGTGCGGGTGAGTTCGGCGAAATCGGCCGTGGTGATGTCGGCGGAGAACGCATGGGCGGCGGCGTCGGTGCTGCCCTGCGCCGGCGCGGGCTGCCCGTTCGCCTCCGGGGACGCAGCGTCGCGGTTGCAGCCGGCCAGCGCGAGCGCTGCGGCCAGCGTGCCGATCAGGAGGGGTCTGTGCATGCGGTGTCTCCGGTACGGGAACCGCCGATTCTAGGCCACCCGGCGCCCCCGGCCACTGCGGCGGGCGCCCGGGCTACCGCGGGTCAGTCGCGCGGCGGGCGGTCGCCGCTGTAGGCCTGCGCTTCGGCACCGCTGATCGCGCCGGTGCGCGCGCTCTCGTGCACGTACAGGGTGACCGCGCGTTCGAACACCATCTCGCCGTCCACCACCGCGCCGGGGCCGATGACGATGCGCGGCTTGCGCTGGTTGATGTTGATCGGGAACCACGACGACGACGGCTTGCGCACGTACAGGCCGCCACGCACGTGCGAATCGGCGCCGATGGTGACGTCGCCGTTGATGGTCTCCACATCACCGCCGACGCGGGTGGCGACCAGGCCGATGCCGCCGTTGACGGTCTCGACATCGTCGCCGACCTCGCTGCCGCGGTCGAGGAAGATGCTGCCGCTCACGGTTTCCACCTTGCCGGCGACACGGGTGTCGCGGCCGCCGCGGATCCCGCCGTTGACCGTGGTCAGGCTGTCGATGGCGACGTTGTCGCCGAAGGTGATGCCACCGTTGACCGTCTCCAGGTCACCGGCGGTGACGCGGCTGCCGAGTCGGATCCCGCCGTTGACGGTCTCCACATCGCCGGCGCGCGCGCCGTCGCCAATACGGATGCCGCCGTTGACGGTGTCGATGTCGCCGACATGGCGGTCGGCTTCGACCGAGATGCCGCCGTTGACCTTGCTGAGGTTGTCCTGCGCCATGGCCACGGGCGCGCACAGCGCGGCGGCGATCGCCAGGGCGAAGGCGGAACGGGTACGGAAGCGGTTGCGGTTCATGCGTGGGTTCCCTCGACGTCGGATGGACGCGGTGGCGCGCGGGGCGCCGCCACGCCGTCAGCATGCGCGGGCGCGGCTACAATCGCACCTGTCCGAAGTCACAGGGCCGAACGTCGTGTCCATTGCCTCCCGCCGCGCCAAACCCGCCGTCCTGCTGATCCTCGATGGCTGGGGTTACCGCGAGGATCCCCGCGACAACGCCATCGCGCTCGCCGATATCCCCAACTGGCGGCGGCTGTGGGACGCCGGCCCGCGCACGCTGGTGCATACCGAAGGCCGCCATGTCGGCCTGCCGGACGGGCAGATGGGCAATTCCGAAGTCGGCCACATGAACATCGGCGCCGGCCGCGTGGTGTACCAGGAACTCACCCGCATCGACGCCGCGATCGAGGACGGCAGCTTCTTCGACAACGCCGAACTGCTTGCTGCATGCGATGCGGTGCGCGCGTCCGGCGGCACCCTGCACCTGATGGGCCTGGTGTCGCCGGGCGGCGTGCATGCGCACGAGCGCCATCTGTACGCGATGCTGGACCTTGCCGCGCGCCGCGGCGTGGCACAGGTCGCGGTGCATGCCTTCCTCGATGGCCGCGACATGCCACCGCGTTCGGCGCAGCCCAGCCTCGAGCGCCTGCAGGCCGAATGCGCACGCGTGGGCAATGCGCACATCCACAGCCTGTGCGGCCGCTACTTCGCGATGGACCGCGACAACCGCTGGGAACGCGTACGCCGCGCCTGGGACGTGGTCGTCGAGGCGCAGGGCCTCACCGCCACCGATGCGCAGTCGGCACTGGCCGCGGCCTACGCCCGTGACGAGAACGACGAGTTCGTGCAGCCGGTGGTGCTCGACGGCGCCGCGCCGATGGCCGATGGCGACGCCGTGGTGTTCATGAACTTCCGCGCCGACCGTGCGCGCCAGTTGAGTGCCGCCTTCGTGCAGCCGGGCTTCGACGGCTTCCAGGCACGGCGGCCGGCACTGGCACGGTATGTCTGCCTGACGAATTACGACGCCACGCTGCCGGCGCCGGTGGCGTTCGCGCCCGACGACCTGCGCAATACCCTCGGTGAAGTGCTGGCCGCGCATGGGCTGACCCAGCTGCGCATCGCCGAGACCGAGAAGTACGCCCACGTGACCTTCTTCATGAGCGGTGGCCGCGAGGTGCCGTTCGCCGGCGAGGAACGCATCCTGGTGCCGAGCCCGAAGGTCGCCACCTATGACCTGCAGCCGGAGATGAGCGCGCCCGAGGTGACCCGGCGCCTGGTCGAGGCGATCGAGGCCGAGCGCTTCGACGCCATCATCTGCAACTTCGCCAACCCCGACATGGTCGGCCACACCGGCGACCTGCAGGCGGCGATCAAGGCGGTGGAGGCCGTCGACCGTGCGGTCGGCGAGGTGGTGGCCGCGGTGACCGCGCGCGGCGGCGAACTGCTGGTGACCGCCGACCACGGCAACGTCGAGATGATGCGTGATCCGGAAACGGGTGAGCCGCACACCGCGCATACGGTGGGCCCCGTGGGGCTGGTGTACGTCGGCCGCTCCGGCGTGCGCCTGCGCGAGGGCGGTGCGCTGCGCGATCTGGCGCCGACCCTGCTCGACATGCTCGGCGTCGTGCCTCCGGCCGAGATGACCGGCACCTCGCTGCTGCTGCACGGCTGATGCGAGCGGCCGCGCGCTGCGCGATCGTCCTCGGCGCCGCGCTGCTGCTGGCGTTGCCTGCGGCCGGACAGAACCAGCGCGAGACCGAACGGCGGCTGCAGCAGGTCAAGCGCGAGCTCGATGCCGTCGCCAGCGAGCGCCGCAAGCTGGAAGGCGAGCGCGGCGAGGCCACCCGCGCCCTGCGCGCCGCCGACGAGCGCGTCGCCGCTGCCGCCCGCGCGCTGCAGGAAACCGAGGCGCAACTGGCACGCGAACAGGTCGAACTCGCCGCACTCGGCGAACGCCGCGACGCGTTGCGCGAGCGGCTCGGCGCGCAGCGCGAGGAACTCGCCGCGCTGCTGCGCGCCGCGTACACGGTTGGCGACCATGCCGCGCTGAAGCTGCTGCTGTCGCAGGACAACGCCGGCGGGTCCGGGCGCCTGCTGGCCTACCACCGCCACCTGCAGCGCGACCGCGGCGAACGCATCCGCACGCTCGGCAGCGAACTCGCGGGCCTCGACACCCTGGAGCGCGAGATCGGCGAGCGCACCGCCGCACTGGAAGCCACCCGTGCCACCCAGCGTGCGCAACGTGCCGCACTCGAGGCCGACCGCAAGGCGCGTGCCGACACCGTGGCCGGGCTCGAACAGCGCTATGGCGATCGCCGGCAGCGCGAGCAGGCGCTGGGCCGCGACGCGCGTGGACTCGAGCAGGTACTGACCCAGCTGCGCGCGGCCGCGCGCCGTGCCGCGGCCGAGCGGCGTCGCGCCGAGCAGGCGGCCGCACGCGAAGCCAGCGCGACGCCGGGCAGGACCACGACGCCGCGCCGCGCGCCGGCACAGGTCGCGCGCACCGCACCGGTGCAGGTCGGTGGCCTGGGCTGGCCGGTGGCGGGCACCCTGCTGGCGCGCTTCGGTGCACGCATGCCCGATGGCCGGGCGAGCTCCGGGGTGCTGATCGGCGCCGCCGCGGGCACCCCGGTCAAGGCGGTGGCCGAGGGCACGGTGGTGTTCGCCGAATGGATGACCGGCTACGGCAATATCGTCATCGTCGACCACGGCAATGGCCACATGAGCCTGTACGCCCACAACGATGCGGTGCTGCGCCAGGTCGGCGACCGTGTCGGGCGTGGCGATACCGTCGCCAGCGTCGGCAATTCCGGCGGGCAGGGGCAGCCGGCGCTGTACTTCGAGCTGCGCCGCGACGGCAAGCCGATCGATCCGACGATCTGGCTGCAGAGGCGCTGAACGCGCCACCGTGGCGGCGTCATGCACGCGTGCATAATCGGGTGACTCACCCGGAGAAACGTTGCATGCGTGTGCGCCTGTTGCCGCTCCTGATCGCCGGCCTGCTGTCAGCGCCGTTGCTGGCGCAGACGCCGCCGGCCGACCCGCCGGACGCCGGCGTACCCGCAAGCGAGGCCACGCCCACCGCGGACGCCGACCGCGCCGCGCCGCAGGACGCTGCCCCGCAGCACGCCCCCGGGCAACCGGTTCCCGGGCAACCTGCTCCCGAGCAGCCCGCCGACCCGGAGCGAGTCGACCCGGAGCAGCCCGCGCCGCCGCCCGACGAGCGCGAGCAGACGCTTGCGGTCCCGGCCGCCGACGACCCCGATGCCGGCACCCAGCCCTCGCGGCGGGTGCCGCTGGACGAGATCAAGCGTTACGTGGCGGTCTACAACGCGGTGCGCGAGGCCTATGTGGAGCCGGTCGACGATGCCGAGCTGATGCAGTCGGCGATCCGCGGCCTGCTGCTCGACCTCGACCCCCACAGCGCCTATCTCGCCGCCGAGGATGCCGAGGCGTTCGACGAGAGCACCACCGGCGCCTACAGCGGCATCGGCGTGGAAGTGATCCAGCTGCCGGAGGGTGGGCTGCGCGTGGTCGCGCCCATCGACGGCACCCCGGCCGCGCGCGCGGGCCTGCGTTCGGGCGACGCGATCGTCGCCGTCGATGGCGTGCCGCTGACGCCGGCCAGCCACGAGGGCCACGGCCCGCTGCGCGGCACGCCAGGCACGTCGGTCACCCTGACGGTGATGCGCGAGGGCGAGCCGGCGCCGCTGGAGATCCCCGTCGAGCGCGAGACCATCCGCGTGGTCAGCGTGCGCTCGCGGATGCTCGAGCCGGGATACGGCTATATCCGCGTCAGCGCCTTCCAGGTCGACACCGCGGCCGAGTTCCAGCGCCAGCTGAAGGCGCTGCAGGCCGATGGCGCACTGCGCGGGCTGGTGCTGGACCTGCGCAGCAACCCGGGCGGGCTGCTCACCGGCGCCGTGCAGATCGCCGACGACCTGCTCGACAGTGGCCAGATCGTCAGCACCCGCGGGCGCATCCCGATCAGCGAGGCGGTGTTCAACGCCACCCCGGGCGACCTGCTGGCCGGTGCGCCGGTGGTGGTGATCGTCGATGCCGGGTCGGCCAGCGCGTCGGAAGTGCTGGCGGGCGCGCTGCGCGACAACGACCGTGCGCGCATCATCGGCAGCCGCACCTTCGGCAAGGGCTCGGTGCAGACCGTGCTGCCGCTCGACAACGGCGACTCGGTCAAGCTCACCACCGCGCGCTACTACACCCCGAGCGGGCGCTCGATCCAGGCGCGCGGCATCGATCCCGACCGCGAGCTGATGCCCGAAGGCGGCGATGCGCCGGCACGCAATGGCTGGTCGGAAGCCGCCCTGCCGGGGCACCTGCGTGGCGACGAGGAGGAAGGCCTGCCCGGCGACAGCGCCGGCGCGGTGCTGGAGGGCGATGGCCCGATCGACGCCGCCCTGGCGGAGCTGAAGGGTGGCGCCACGGTGCCGCCAGCGTCTGCACCGACTGCCGCCGCGCAGGGCGGAGCCCCTGCCGCGCCGGCCGCGGATGACCCGGCCGCGGCGGACGAGGTCGCACCCGCCGCCGCCACGCCCACCGGCGAGGCGACAGACGACGACGCATCCGGCGACGCCACGGAACAGGATGGCGACGCCGCGGACGGCGGGTCGACCTCGCCCGCGGCGGCGCCGCCGGAGCCGGCCGACGCCGGCGACTGAGCCCGCGCTATTCCGCAGCCAGCCGGCAGTCGATCCCGACGCCGTCGCGTTCGGCGACCGCAAGTTCGCCCTGGAAGGCGCCGCAATCGAGCAGCGCAGCGCCGGAACCACCGGTGCCGTCGTGCACCTCGATGCGCAGCTGCGGCCGCCGGCCCTCGATCAGCGCGAGGTCCGCGGCGGCGAACACCGGCGAGCGGAAATGCACCTCCCCGGCACCGCCGGTCTCGCGGCTGTCGCGATGCAGGCTGAGCCATGGCTGCTCGGTGCCGGGCAGGCGGCGCTGCTGCGCGGCCACGGTGGGATAGCCGAACCACTCCGCGGTCACGGTGATCGTCGCGTGCTCGACGGCGACGATGCGCGACGCCGCCTCCGACAGGCCCAGGGTGACGGTGAATCCGTTGCCTGCCGGCGCGCTGGCCGGATGCGTGGCATCGGCGACGGGCGTTGGCGTGCGGGTGCAGGCAACCAGTACGAGCACCAGGGCCGCGGCGGCGGCGCTCAGGCGTGCGATGTGGACGCCGGGCGCAGCCATGCCGGACTCAGCGCGGCTTGGCCGGGAACGGGAACGGCGTGACCACGCGCTCGCCGGACTCCGCATCGCGGATCGCCGACTGTCCCTTGCGCTCCACTTCCTCCACCCGCAGCACGCTCTGCATCGGCAGGTGCAGCACCCGGGTGTCGGCGAACTCGCTGCGCAGGCGTTCCTCGGTGGGGTCGACCACCAGGGTGTCGTGGACATCGAACACCAGGTCGGCGACCTCGACGAAGCCCCACAGGCTGCCGCTGGCCACGCGCCGCGCGTACAGCTCGTAGACGCGGCCGTGGTTGAGGAAGCTGATCTTGTACAGCGGCCTGGACATGCCGCGGATTATAGAAGGCGCCACATCGGCGGTGGTGAGCGCGCGGCACGCAGCGCGCGCGCAGTGTCGCCGTCAGTAGCCGTTGCGGCGGCGCAGCCTGCGTGCGATCGCCCCGCGGGACGCCACCGCGAACGCCACTCCGAACAGGAAGCCGCCGACATGCGCCGCCCACGCCACGGTGCCGAAGGCCGGGCCGATAAAGGCGAACACCACCTGCAACAGCGCCCAGATGCCGATCAGCAGCGAGGCCGGTGCGCGCACGAACTCCAGGAACAGCCCCAGCGGCACCACCACCCCGAGCCGCGCGCTGGGAAACAGCGCCAGGTAGGCGCCGATGATCGCCGATACCGCGCCGCTGGCGCCGATGATCAGCCGGTCGGGTGCACCGATCGCCAGCGCGGCGATGAAGTTCGCGAACGCGCCGCCGACCAGGAACAGCAGCAGCAGCCGCCAGGAGCCCATCGCCCGCTCGGCCGGCAGGCCGAAGATCATCAGGAACACCAGGTTGCCCAGCAGGTGGGTCCAGTCGGCATGCAGGAACAGCGCGGTCAGCAGCCGCAGCCAGCGTTCGGATTCCGCCCAGGTGCGCCACAGGTCGGGCGGTGCCAGGCCGCCGCTCAGCGCGCCCCATTCCAGCACCAGGTCGTGGCGCACCGCATCCGGGCGCATGGCGGCGGCCACGTAGGCCAGCCACAGCAGCGCGGCCAGCAGGGGCGTGGCCCAGCGGAACAGGGTGCGTGCGCGGGTGGGGACGGCAACGAACATGCAGGCGGCGATGGCGCGGATGCCGTCACGATAGCAGCCGGAAAATGCGGCAGCGCGTCGAGTAACCGCTCCGGACCGTACGGTATAGTGCGGCGCGCACCGCGTTCGGGAGGGAGCTTCCGATGGACGGGACCAGGCCGGCACAAGGCCCGGGCCGCGGCGGTGCGTCTTCCCACACCGTCATCGGAGTTCCTTACCCCATGCTCAGCCATACCCGCCTCCTGACCCTGTCCGCGCTCGCGCTCGGCGTGGCCGGCGCGCTTGCTTCCGGCAACGCCGCCGCCGCCGGCTTCCAGCTCAAGGAAAACAGCGTCAAGTCCCAGGGCACCTCGTTCGCCGGCACCGCCGCCAAGACCGGCGACAGCTCCGTCGTGGTCAACAACCCGGCCGTGATGACCCAGTTCGAAGGCACCACGATGCAGGCCGATGTCACCGTCATCGACCTCAACTACGAATACCAGGGCAGTGGCACCGACGCCCTCGGCCAGCCGCTGAGCGGCGGCAACGGCGGCAACGCCGGCGGCGTGACGCCGGTTCCGGCGCTGTCGGTGGTGCACAAGCTCGACAACGGCCTGGCGGTCGGCGCGATGATCAGCGCGCCGTTCGGCCTGGCGACGGACTACGACCAGGGCTGGATGGGCCGCTACTCGGCGCTGGAATCCGACGTGCAGGTCGTGGACCTGACCCTGTCCGGCGCGCTGGACATCACCGACCGCTTCTCGGTCGGCGCCGGCCTGATCTTCTCGCAGGCCGACGTCACCCTGTCGCGCGGCGTCGACTTCGGCACCCTGCTGTTCTCCAACCCGGCAACCCGCGCGCTGCCGTTCGCCCGCCCGCAGGCGGCTGACGGGACCGCCGAGATCCAGGGCGACGACGTGGGCTTCGGCTACATCGTGGGCATGCACCTGCGCCCGACCGACACCGTGGCGATCGGCGTGAGCTACCGCTCCGAGATCGACTACGAGCTGACCGGCACCGCCGACTGGACCGTGCCGGACAACGTGCGCACCGTGTTCAACGCCAGCCCGATGACCGCGCAGCTGTTCGCCGATGGCGGTGCGTTCGCCGAGCTGACCACGCCGTCGATCCTCAACGTCGGCGTGACCTGGCAGGCCACCGACCGCTTCGCGCTGATGGGCACCTACGCGCGTACCGGCTGGTCGTCGCTGCGCGAAGTGCGCATCCAGTTCGATAATCCGGACCCGGATTCGGTCGAGCCGTTCGAGTGGAAGGACGTGTCCTACTACGCGCTGGGCGCGGAATACATGCTCAACGACGGCTGGACCCTGCGTGGCGGCGTGGCGTACGACGAGACCCCGACCAGCATCGAGCACCGCACCCCGCGCCTGCCCGACGCGAACCGCATGTTCTACTCGGTCGGCGCCACCTGGCGTGTCACCGACGCGTTCGACATGAACTTCGCCTACACCCGCATCGAGCCGAAGAACCCGCGCATCGACATCAACGAGCCGGGCTACAGCCTGTCCGGCCCGTTCGACGGCGACGCCAACCTGTTCGGCATCTCGGCGCAGTACCGCTTCTGAGTGTCCTGAAGCACCCTGCGTGATCCGGAAGAGCCCCGCTTCGGCGGGGCTTTTTCTTGGGTCCTCTCCAGGCCCTAGGTGAGCATGATCGCCAGGGTGTTCGAGCCCCCTTTGAGCTGCTTCGTCGTGAGCCGCGCTGTCCGTCGCGCGCACCGGGGGGTGTGCTCCCCCGGCCGGACTTCGGCCGGCTGGGCATCCCCCTGTGGCCGTGGTGGGGCGCCCCGGGTTCCCCCAGAGCCGCCATACCTCGATCTAAAGAAAGGTCTCCTGCTTCCGCCCGATCCGGCAGCCGCTCAGCCGGAGTCCGCTTCGGCCGGAATGGACCGGATCAGCCCGCCAATCGCTCCAGCAGCCAGGCCCACGCCGGCAGCGTGGCCAGCGACAGCACGATCCCGTAGCCGACCAGCGCCGCGACCAGTCGCGGCGCGAGGCCGTGGGAGATCGCCAGCGCCGCCGCGGTGATCATGCTGGGCATCGCCGATTCGATCACGTTGGTCTGGAACATCGGCGGCGGCATCCGGAATGCCAGCGACAGCAGCAACGCGCAGGCCGGCATCAATACCAGCTTGATCACCAGGCCTGCGGCCAGCGGGCGCAGCTCGTCACGCGGCAGCCGCAGGCGGATCGACAGCCCCACCGCCAGCATCACCAGCGGCAGCAGCGCGTCGGCAAGCTTCTGCAGGCCGCCGGCGATCCATGTCGGTGGCTGCTCGGGCATCACCGTCAGGCCCACCGCCAGCGCCCACAGCGGCGGAAACCGCACGATGCGCAACCCGATCTCGCGCATCGTCGGGGGCGTATCGCCGGAGTAGCGCGCCAGCACGTACAGGCCGAAGGTCGATAGCAGCACGAAGGTGCCGAACTGGTCGTAGACCACCGCGTACGGCAGCGCCTCGTCGCCCAGCAGCGCACGCACCATCGGAAAACCGATGAAGCTGCTGTTGCCCAGCGCGGTGAGCAGCAGCAGCGCTCCGGTCTCGTCCCGGCGCAGCCGCAGCACGCGGGCCAGTGCCAGCACCAGCAGCGAACTGATCACCGCCAGCAGCCACGGCGTCACCGCCACCCCGACCAGCGAGGGATCGAAGCGCAGCCGCGGCACGTAGATCAGCACCGCCGCCGGCAGGCACACGTACAGCACCACCCGGTTGAGCGTTTCCGCCGCGCTGTCGGGCAACACGTCCAGGCGTGCGAACAGCATGCCCAGCGCGAGCATGGTCAGGATCAGTGCGAACGCATCGAATGCCATGGCGGACCGTGAAGGGGGAGGGCAACGACATGCCTGAAACGACGACGCCACGGCAGGCCGTGGCGTCGTGATGGCCGGATGCCGGGAGGATCAGTCTTCGAGCGTCAACAGCGAGGCGTTGCCGCCGGCCGCGGTGGTGTTGACGGTCACCGCCTTCTCGGTGGCGAAGCGCGCCAGGTAGTGCGGGCCGCCGGCCTTGGGACCGGTGCCCGACAGGCCCTGGCCACCGAACGGCTGCACGCCGACCACCGCACCGATCTGGTTGCGGTTGACGTAGACGTTGCCCACCCGCACCCGCGCGGTGATCCTGTCGACCGTCTCGTCGATGCGCGAGTGGATGCCCAGCGTCAGCCCGTAGCCGGTGGTGTTGATGTGGTCGATCACCTGGTCGAGTTCATTCGCCTTCCAGCGGATCACGTGCAGCGCGGGGCCGAACTTCTCGTGGTCGAGCTGCGACAGCGACTTCAGCTCCCACGCATGCGGCAGGAAGAACGTGCCGTGCTCCATCGCCGGGGTCGGCTGCGCGCGCGCGATCAGCCGCGCTTCGGACGCCATGCGTTCGGCGTGCTGCTCGAGCATGCGCACCGCCTCGTCGTCGATCACCGGGCCGACGTCGGTCGACAGCAGCGCCGGGTCGCCCACGCGCAGCCTGGCCATCGCACCGGCCAGCATTTCGATGACCTTGTCGGCGATGTCGTCCTGCACGAACAGCACGCGGGCCGCCGAGCAGCGCTGCCCGGCCGAGGTGAACGCCGAACCCAGCACGTCCTTGATCAGCTGCTCGGGCAGCGAGGACGAATCGGCGATCAGCGCGTTCTGGCCGCCGGTCTCGGCGATCAGCACCGCGATCGCGGCGTCGCGCGCGGCGAGTGCCCGGTTGATCGCGCGCGCGGTGAACGTCGAGCCGGTGAAGGCCACGCCGGCGACGCGGTCGTCGCGGGTCAGCGCACTGCCCACGGTGGCGCCGTCGCCCGGCACGAACTGCAGCACGTCGGCGGGAACGCCGGCCTCATGCAGCAGCTCGACCGCGTAATAGCCGGTGAGCGTGGTCTGCTCCGCCGGCTTGGCGATCACGCTGTTGCCGGCGGCCAGCGCCGCGGCCACCTGGCCGGCGAAGATCGCCAGCGGGAAGTTCCACGGGCTGATGCATACGAACACGCCGCGGCCGGCGAGCTGCAGCGTGTTGCTCTCGCCGGTGGGGCCGGGCATCGCCTCGGGCAGGAACAGGGTGCGCGCCTGGCCGGCGTAGTAGCGCAGGAAGTCCACCGCCTCGCGCACTTCGGCCACGCCATCGGGAATGCTCTTGCCGGCCTCGCGCGTGCACAGCGCGATGAACTGCGGCATGCGCGCTTCCAGCAGGTCGGCGGCATGTTCGAGGATCGCCGCACGCGAGGCGGCCGGAATGGCGTCCCAGCGCGGCTGCGCGGCGACCGCGTTGGCGAGCGCACGTTCCACCGTGGCCTCGTCGGCCGGCAGCCAGTGGCCGACGGTCTGGCGGCGATCGGCGGGGTTGGTCACCGCGATCTGCATGCCGCCCGGCTGCGCGCCCGGCACCAGCGGCGCCGCGCGCCAGCCCATGCCGTGCGCATTGACCTGCTCGGCGAGCTGGCGCAGCTGGTCGTCGTTGGCGAGGTTGACGCCCATCGAATTGCTCCTGTCGTGGCCCTGGCTGCGGTAGAGGTCGACCGGCAGCGGAATGCGGGGGTGGGGAATGCTGTCGTAGCCGGCGACCGTCTCGACCGGGTCCTGCACCAGCGCCTCGACCGGCACGGTCTCGTCGCTGATGCGGTTGACGAAGCTGGAGTTGGCGCCGTTCTCGAGCAGGCGCCGCACCAGGTACGGCAGCAGGTCCTCGTGGCTGCCCACCGGCGCGTACACGCGGCAGGGCACGCCGAGGCGGTCGGCCGGGATCACCTCGGCATACAGGTCGTCGCCCATGCCGTGCAGCTTCTGGAACTCGTACGGCGTGGTCTTGGCGCGCGCCGGTGCCGGCAGGTACAGCCCGGCCATGCGGTGCACCGCGGCGATGGTGTGTGCGTTGTGGGTGGCGAACATCGGGTACACGAGGTCCGCGGCCTCCAGCAGCCTGCGCGCAGTGGCCAGGTAGCTGACGTCGGTGTTGGGCTTGCGGGTGAACACCGGGTAGTCGGGGTGGCCATCGACCTGGGCGCGCTTGATCTCGCTGTCCCAGTAGGCGCCCTTGACCAGCCGCACCGGGATGCGGCGGCCACCCTGGCGGGCGAGGTCGATGATCCAGTCGAGCACGAACGGCGCACGCTTCTGGTAGGCCTGCACGACGATGCCGAAGCCTTCCCAGCCGGCCAGCGACGGGTCGCGCCAGGCGCGCTCGATGACGTCGAGCGACAGTTCCAGGCGGTCGGCTTCCTCGGCGTCGATGGTCAGGCCGATGCCGTGGCCCTTCGCCTGCTGTGCCAGCGACAGCAGTGCCGGCACCAGTTCCGCCAGCACGTTGGCGCGGTTGGCATGCTCGTAGCGCGGATGCAGCGCCGACAGCTTCACCGAGATCGATGGTGCCGCGAACACCGCGTCCGGGCCGTCGCCGCGCGGGCGGTCGCGGTGCTGGCCGATCGCATCGATGGCCAGGCGGTAGGCCTTCAGGTAGCGCGCGGCGTCGGCGTCGGTGAGCGCGGCCTCGCCGAGCATGTCGAAGGAATAGCGGTAACTGGCGTTCGCACCCTTGCGGCTGCGCGCCAGCGCCTCGTCGATGGTGCGGCCCATCACGAACTGGTGGCCCATGATCTTCATCGCCTGGCGGGTGGCCAGGCGGATCACCGGCTCGCCGACGCGGCCGATCAGGCGCTTGAACGCGCTGTGGGCATCGCGGCGGGTTTCATCGGCAAGGTCGACCAGCCGCCCGGTCAGCATCAGGCCCCAGGTGGAGGCGTTGACCAGCAGCGAATCCGACTGGCTCATGTGCTTCTTCCAGTCGGCCTCGCCGAGCTTGTCGCGGATCAGGCGGTCGGCGGTGTCCTCGTCGGGGATGCGCAGCAGGGCTTCGGCCACGCACATCAGCAGCACGCCTTCCTCGCTGCCGAGGTCGTACTGCTGCATGAAGGCCTCGATCGCGCCCTGGTGGCGTGCGCGCTCGCGCACCCGGCGCACCAGGTCGGCGGCGGTGGCCTGCACCGCGGCGGTGTCGGCGGCCGGCAGGCGTGCCCGGTCGAGCAGGGCGCGGACGTGGGTCGCCTCGTCGCGGATCCACGCCGAGGTGATGGCCGCGCGCGGTGCCGCCGGCTGCGGGGGAAGCTCTGGGGAGACGATTTCGGACACGGCAACCGCGCAGGACAGGGAAACGGTCCATTCTAGGTGGCGGCCCCGGTCGCGGACAGACCGATCCGGCCGCTTCCACGCGTCGCAATGGCGCATGATTCAGCTTGCCGCCGCGTGAGGAAGGGCGCTCCACGGTCATCGTCGCCCGGGTCGCGCAGGCGTCGGGGGGCACCGGCCGCGTCGCGCCGCGGTTTTACCCCGCGCCGGTGCCGCGACGCGCGGCTGCTTGCCCCTCGCAAGCGCGCGCCGCTACCATGCAGCGATTATCCGCAGTACGCCGCCGCTTCTGCGCACGTCCCCGGCTCGCCGGGAACAGTAGATGGTCGCGTCCGCTGCCAGCCATCCGCCATCAGGCATTCGGGGTCCCATCGTGATGCAAGCCGGTCGTTCCAACCCCTGGGGCATGCGCTGCGCGCTCATCGCGCTCGCCATGTCCGCGCCCGCCACGGCGCTCGCGCAATCCGCAGATCCGCACCGGTGGCAGCTCAACATGGGCCGCGGCGTCACCTCCACCGCCCAGCATGCCTACGACGCGCACATGTTCGCGCTGTGGGTGTGCGTGGCGATCGGCGCGATCGTGTTCGCGGCGATGGGCTGGGCGATGTTCTTCCACCGCAAGTCGCGCGGTGCGGTGGCGGCGCAGTTCAGCCACAACACCATCGCCGAGGTCATCTGGACGGTGATCCCGGTGATCCTGCTGGTGATCATGGCGATCCCCGCCACCCAGAAGCTGATCGCGATGTACGACACCCGCGATTCCGAGATGACCGTCAAGGTCACCGGCTACCAGTGGATGTGGACCTACGAGTACATGGGCGAGGACGTCACCATCGTCAGCCGCATGGACCGCGAGAGCGACCGCCTGCGCCAGGATCCCTCGGCCACCCGCGAGCAGCTCGAGGCCCACGGCAACTACCTGCTCGAGGTCGACAACGAGCTGGTGCTGCCGGTCGACACCAAGGTCCGCTTCGTGATCACCGCCGACGACGTCATCCATTCCTGGTGGGTACCGGCGCTGGGCTGGAAGCAGGACGCCATCCCCGGAATCATCAACGAGGCCTGGACCGAGATCCTCGAGCCGGGCGTCTACCGCGGCCAGTGCGCCGAGCTGTGCGGCAAGGACCATGCCTTCATGCCGATCGTGGTGCGCGCCGTGCCGCGCGCCGAGTTCGACACCTGGCTGGCCGCCGAGAAGGTCGCCAACGCGCCGCAGCCGGCGCCCCCGGCCGCGCCGGCCACCCCCGCGCAGCCGGAAGTGGAGCCGGCCGCCCCCGCCGCGGACGCCACCGCGCGCATTCCTGCCGAGACGATCGCCGCGCCTGTCGCCGGCTGATCGATCCCACCCAGACTTCCAGGCCACGCCATGTCCACCCATACCGCCCACGCCGACCACACCACCGACGAGCACGGCCACAAGCAGAGCTTCGTCGAGCGCTGGTTCTTCTCCACGAACCACAAGGACATCGGCACGCTGTACCTGCTGTTCTCGTTCGTGATGTTCATCATCGGCGCCGCGATGAGCGTGATCATCCGCGCCGAGCTCACCGTGCCCGGCCTGCAGATGGTCGAGCCGATGTTCTTCAACCAGATGGTCACCATGCATGCGCTGGTGATGATCTTCGGCGGCGTGATGCCGGCCTTCGTGGGCCTGGCCAACTGGATGATCCCGCTGCAGATCGGCGCGCCGGACATGGCGCTGCCGCGCATGAACAACTGGTCGTTCTGGATCCTGCCGTTCGCCTTCGCGATGCTGCTGATGACGCTGTTCCTGCCCGACGGCGGCCCCGCCAGCGGCTGGACGCTGTACCCGCCGCTGTCGCTGCAGGGCGGCAACAACGTCGCGTTCACCATCTTCGCCATCCACATGATGGGCATCAGCTCGATCATGGGCGCGATCAACGTCATCGCCACCGTGCTCAACATGCGCGCGCCGGGCATCGACCTGCTGAAGATGCCGATCTTCTGCTGGACCTGGCTGATCACCGCGTTCCTGCTGATCGCGGTGATGCCGGTGCTGGCGGGCGCGGTGACCATGCTGCTCACCGACAAGTTCTTCAGCACCAGCTTCTTCTATGCCGCCGGCGGCGGCGACCCGGTGATGTACCAGCACATCTTCTGGTTCTTCGGGCATCCCGAGGTCTACATCATGATCCTGCCGGCATTCGGCGTGGTCTCGGAGATCATCCCGACCTTCAGCCGCAAGCCGCTGTTCGGCTACCAGGCGATGGTCTACGCCACCGCGGCGATCGCGTTCCTGAGCTTCATCGTCTGGGCCCACCACATGTTCACCGTGGGCATGCCGCTGGGTGGCGAGATCTACTTCATGTTCGCCACCATGCTGATCGCCATCCCCACCGGGGTGAAGGTGTTCAACTGGGTGTCGACGATGTGGCGCGGCGCACTGACCTTCGAAAGCCCGATGCTGTGGTCGATCGCGTTCGTGATCCTGTTCTCGATCGGCGGTTTCTCCGGGCTGATGCTCGCCATCGTGCCGGCCGACTTCCAGTACCACGACACCTATTTCGTGGTCGCGCACTTCCACTACGTGCTGGTGACCGGCGCGCTGTTCGGCATCATCGCCGCGGTGTACTACTGGTGGCCGAAGTGGTCCGGGCGCATGTACAACGAGGCCTGGGCCAAGGTGCACTTCTGGTGGACGGTGGTGTTCGTCAACCTGCTGTTCTTCCCGCAGCACTTCCTCGGCCTGGCCGGCATGCCGCGCCGCATCCCGGACTACAACGTGGTGTTCGCCGACTGGAACCTGGTCAGCTCGATCGGTGCGTTCGGCATGTTCGTCACCCCGTTCATGATGTTCGGCATCCTGTTCCATTCGCTGAAGAAGGGTGCGCCGGCCCCGGCACGTCCATGGGAAGGCGCGCGTGGCCTGGAGTGGACGGTGCCGTCGCCAGCTCCGCACCACACCTTCACCACCCCGCCGGTGATCCGCCCGGGCGACCTGGCGCATGGCGATGTCGAACACCTGGACTACGACGACACCAGCTCGCACATCGACACCGCGACCGACAGCAATGCAAGAAAGGCCTGATCCACGCCAGGATCCCGCCCGCGTCGCCGGAAACCGGCGGCGCGCGCGGCGTACCGCGCTGGTGATCGGCGCGGTGGCGGTGACGATCTACGTGGTCTTCATACTTTCGGGAGTACTGGGACGGTGAGCGGGGCGCGCAAGTCGGATGTGGTCAAGCTGGTCGGCGTGGCGGTGGCGGCGTTCGCCTTCACCTTCTCGCTGGTGCCGATCTACCGCATCGCCTGCGAGAAGGTGTTCGGCATCCGTCTCGACGGGTCCGCGGTCAGTGAATCCGCCGCGGTATCCGCCACGCCGGTCGCCGAGCGCTGGGTGACGGTGGAATTCGACGGCAGCGTCAATTCCAAGCTGCCGTGGTCGTTCCGCCCCAACGAGACCAACCGGCGCGTGCGCGTGGGCGAGGTCTACGAGACCACCTACTACGCGCACAACAACAGCGCGGGCCCGGTGGTCGGCAGCGCAACGCCTTCGGTGGCGCCGGCGCGTGCGTCGGGCTACTTCCAGAAGACCGAATGCTTCTGCTTCACCCTGCAGACCCTGCAGGCCGGCGAGACCCGTGACATGCCGGTGCGTTTCATCATCGACCCGGCACTGCCGGCCGACGTGAACACGGTTACCCTCTCCTACATGTTCTACAAGAACGACCTCGCCACCGAACGCCTGTCGCAGGCGCCGCGGGCCGGGGCGCTCTCCACCGCGCGCGCGACGCGCTAGAACCCCAACCGACCGCAGCATCCGACGGAACACCGCCATGGCCCAAGCTCCCGCTACCCACGACAGCGACACCTACTTCGTGCCGCATCAAAGCAAGTGGCCGCTGTTCGCGTCGGTCGCCCTGTTCGTGACCATGTTCGGCCTGGCCGGCTGGTTCAACGATTCCGCCTGGGGGCAGGTCACCTTCTTCGTCGGCGTCGCCGGACTCTGCGCGATCCTGTTCAAGTGGTTCGCCGACGTGATCCTGGAGTCGGTGTCGGGCTACTACAACAAGCGCGTCGACGGCTCGTTCCGGATGGGGATGGTGTGGTTCATCTTCTCCGAGATCATGTTCTTCGGCGCGTTCTTCGGCGCGCTGTTCTACGCCCGCACGCTGGCGTTGCCGTGGCTGGGTGGCGAAGGTTCCGGGATGGCGACCAACGAGGTGCTGTGGGGCGGTTTCAGCGCGGCCTGGCCGAGCGCCGGCCCCGGCGACGTCGGCGGCGGCTTCCAGACCATCCCGGCCTGGGGTCTGCCGCTGCTCAATACCCTGCTGCTGCTGGCGTCGGGCGTGACCATCACGATCGCCCACCACGCACTCAAGGCCGGCCATCGCCTGCAGCTGCTGTGGTTTCTCGGCGCCACCATCGCGCTGGGCTGCATCTTCCTGTTCTTCCAGATCGAGGAATACATTCACGCCTACCGCGACCTCAACCTGACCCTGGGTTCGGGTATCTACGGTTCCACGTTCTTCATGCTCACCGGCTTCCACGGCGCGCACGTGACGCTGGGCACGATCATGCTGATCGTGATCTGGTTCCGTTGTCTGAAAGGCCACTTCACCCGCGAGAACCACTTCGCCTTCGAAGCGGTGGCCTGGTACTGGCACTTCGTCGACGTGGTGTGGCTGATCCTGTTCCTGTTCGTCTACGTGGTCTGACGGCGGAATCCGGTCTGCCGGTCCGGACGGGTCGCGGCCCGTCCGGTTCCCGGGCCGCAGGATGTGCCGGGCGCGGGCGCGGCGACGCAGGATCCCGGCGGGAGAGTCGGAGCGGCGGATGGGCAGCGGGGTGGGCCCGGCGCACGACGCAGGCTGGCCGGATCGTCATCAGCCGGTAGCGATGTCACACCGGCTGCAGGCGTGGCCGCGGCGCAGCACACGCGGCCGCTCACGCCGGGCGCGGTTACCCGCCGACGCCGTGCGGCTCGATCCAGCCCATCCAGATCGCCAGCATCACCAGCAGGATCAGCGCCACGGACAGGCCGATGCGCTTGGTCAGCGCATTGACCGTGCGCTTGGTCTCGCCCTTGTCGACCAGCATGTAATACAGGCCAGTGCCGAGGTTCCACAGGATGAGCACCAGAAAGGCGGCGATCAGCAGGATCTTCAGCGAGTCGTTCATTGCGGTCTCCGGCGCAGGCTGCGCATGAGCGGATTATTGCAGCCGTCGCGGAGCAGCGGGTGAGCAGGTCACGGGCTACCCCGGTCCTCGGCTGGGTGTTCGCGCTGGTGCTGATCGCGCTGTTCTGCATGCTCGGCAGCTGGCAGCTGGGGCGGCAGGACGCCAAGCAGGCGATGCTGGACTCCGCCGCGCAGGCGCTGTCGTCGCGCGCGCCGCAGGCGCTGGATGCCGCCGCGGACCCGCAGCGCAGCCGTGAGCACGAATGGGCCGCGGGCACCGGGCGCTTCGCCGATACCCCGGCGGTGCTGCTCGACAACCAGCAGCGCGGCGGGCGCCCGGGACTGCGCGTGTATCGCGCGTTCCTGCCCGAGCACGGGCGTGCACCGGTGCTGGTCGACCTCGGCTGGCTGCCGGTGCCGCCGGACCGCACCATCCCCACCATCGACCCTGCGCCCGACTGGTCGCACGTGGAGGGCCTGCTGGCGCCACCGCCCGCCGCGGGCCTGGTGGCACCGGCGATCCAGCCGCAGGCCGACGGCAGCCTGCTGGTGATGGCGCTGGACCCGGCGACGATCGCCGACGTACTCGGCCTGCCCACGCTGGCGGCACGCGTGCTGCGTGCCGACCCGACGCTCGAAGGCGGCTATCCGCGCGACCTCGAGCTGCTCGTCAACACCCTCCCGCCCGAACGCCACCTCGGTTACGCGGTGCAGTGGTTCGGCCTGGCCCTGGCGGTGCTGGTGACCGCACTGCTGCTGACCTTCCGCAGGAAATCCCGATGAATCCCACTCCCGTGTCGCGCGGGCAGCGCAACCGCAACCGCGCGCTGCTGATCGTGGTCGTCGTGATATTTCTCGGCAGCGCGCTGGTGGCGGGTGCGTTGCGCTTCGCCGGCTGGCAGCCGCAGGGCATGCGCAACCATGGCGAGTTGCTGCAGCCGCCCGGCGACCTGCGCGCGGTCGCACTGGCCACCGCCGATGGCAGGCCGTACGAGTGGCAGCCGGTGGAGCGCACCTGGCGGATCGCGGTGGCACCGCCGCCGCACTGCGTCGCCGAGTGCGTGCGCCTGTCCGGCGATCTCGACAAGGTCTGGCAGCTGTTCGGGCGCGAGGCCGACCGCGTCCACATCCTGTGGATGGGCGAGCCACCCCCTGCGGCCCCGCGTTCGCGCGCGCTGCATGTGCTGGCCGAGGACGATGCATTCCGCGCCGGCCTCGCGCGCAACGAGGACCCGGCCGGGGTGCCGGTCTATGTGATCGATCCGAACGGGTTCGTCATACTGCGCTACGCTCCCGGGTTCGATGCGGGGCACCTGCGTACCGACATGGCACGCCTGCTCAAGCTGAAGTAGCCCGCGGCCGCATGCCCGGCACCCCGGACCGATGACGACCCACGACCCGATGACTCCTTCCACAGGCTCCGCGCCCACACCTCCGCCGTCCCGGCCGGCGCGTCCGGCCGCGTCGAAGCCGAGCCTGCACCGGCACTTCCACCGCATCGCCTGGTTCGCAGTGGCGCTGACGCTGGTGGTGGTGGTGTTCGGTGCGTTCGTGCGCCTGTCCGACGCCGGCCTGAGCTGCCCGGACTGGCCGACCTGCTATGGCCGCGCGGCGTGGCCGAAGGCGCCCGAGGAAGTCGCGGGGCACGCGGCCACCGACATCCGCCCGCTGGAAACCCACAAGGCCTGGCGCGAGCAGGTGCACCGCCATATCGCCGCGATCCTTGGCGTGCTGGTGCTGGTGATGGCGCTGCTGGCCGCACGGCGTCGGCCGCATGGCGTCGCCCAGGTGCTCGGCGCGTCCGCGCTGGTGGCCGCGGCGATCCCGGCCTACATGTACGGGCACATCGGCGCCGCGTTCGCCCTGGCCGGTGCCGGCGAGGCGATCCTGCTGCTGGCGGCACTGCGCTGGAGCAATGTCGATCTCGCGCGCGCTGCGGTGCTCACGCTTGCGGTGATCATCTTCCAGGCGCTGCTCGGCAAATGGACGGTCACCCTGCTGCTCAAGCCCGTGATCGTGATGGGCCACCTGCTCGGCGGCCTGCTGACGTTCTCGCTGCTGACCTGGATGGCGTGGCGTGCGACGCACCTGCCCATCCGCCTGGCCGGCGCGCACGCCCTGCGGGTACTGCTGTGGGTGGCACTGGCGGTGCTGGGGCTGCAGATCGCGCTGGGCGGATGGGTGAGCGCCAACTACGCGGCGCTCGCCTGCGGTGGCGGCGGCTGGACCACCGACAGCGCCCACTACATCGATTTCCCGAAGTGCGTGGGCCAATGGTGGCCGCCTGCGGATTTCCGCGAGGGCTTCGTGCTGTGGCGTGGCATCGGCGTCGACTACGAGGGCGGCATCCTCGACGGCGGCGCGCGCATCGCGATCCAGATGGCGCACCGCCTGTTCGCGATCGTCGCCTTCGTGGCGCTGATCGCCGCCGCGGTGCGGCTGCTGCGCCTGCCCGGCCTGCGCGGCTGGGGCACGCTGCTGGCGCTGCTGACGGTGGCGCAGGTACTGCTGGGCATCCTCAACGTCAAGCTGGCGCTGCCGCTGCCGGTGGCGGTGATGCACAACGCCGGCGCGGCGCTGCTGCTGTTCGTGCTGGTGTCGCTGCTGGCGCGGGTGCGCGACGTGGGCGCGGGCGCCACGCGCGTGGCGGTGGACTGACATGGCGGTGGCGTTCGGCCAGTACTGGGAGCTGACCAAGCCGCGCGTGGTGGCGCTGCTGGTGTTCACCGCGCTGGTGGGCATGTTCCTGGCCGTGCCGGGCCTGCCGCCGCTGCGCGAAAGCCTGTTCGGGCTGCTGGGCATCTGGCTGGCGGCCTCCTCGGCGGCGGCGATCAACCACCTGATCGACCAGCGCATCGACCGCATCATGGCGCGCACCGCCCACCGGCCGCTGCCCAGCGGCACCCTGCGTCCGGTGCAGGTGCTGCTGTTCGCGATCGCGCTGGGCGTGGCCTCGATGCTGATCCTGGTGCTGCTGGTCAACACGCTGACCGCGGTGCTCACCTTCTTCGCGCTGATCGGTTACGCGATCATCTACACCGGCTTCCTCAAGCGCGCGACCCCGCAGAACATCGTCATTGGCGGGCTTGCCGGTGCGGCGCCGCCGGCGCTGGGCTGGGCGGCCATCAGCGGCACGCTGGATCCCCACGCGCTGCTGCTGGTGCTGATCATCTTCGTGTGGACGCCGCCGCACTTCTGGGCGCTGGCGATCTTCCGCCGCGAGGACTACGCACGCGCGCTGATCCCGATGTTGCCGGTGACCCACGGCGTGACCTACACGCGCTGGCAGATCCTGTTCTACACGGTGCTGCTGCTGGTGGCGACGGTGCTGCCCTGGGCGACCGGCATGAGCGGGCTGTTCTATCTCGGCGGTGCGCTGGTGCTGGGCGTGGTGTTCCTCTGGTACGCCTGGAAGCTGCTGGATCCGCCCGATGAATTCTTCGCGATGCGGGTCTTCAACTACTCCATCGTCTACCTGATGGCGCTGTTCGCCTTCCTGCTGGTCGACCACTGGCTGCAGCCGTGGCTGGCGCCGTCACCGCTGATCGGGTTCGAGCGGATCGGCTGATTCACTCCGGCCGCGCACGCTCCGCAACCGCGTCGAGCGTGTCCGGGCGGATCTCCCACCGGGTGGGCGCGTCGTAATCGAAGTCGACGGTGATACGTCCGGTGTCACGGCGGATCCTCACCACACAGGCGTTCCACGGCGCCTTGCCGGACACCTGGGTGCCGGCACGCAGCGCGTCGATCTGTTCACCCAGCTGCGCGGTTGCCTCGGGGGTGGCTGCCTCCGGCGCAGCGCCGTCGCGGTAGCGGAAGCCCGCGAGCGTCCGGCGCTCCCCGGCATGGACCACGATCAGCGCATAGCCGTCCCACGGCGCGGTGTCGACATTGCGATCGGTCGCGACCAGCCGGCCGATCTCCATGATGCGGGCGTTGTTGTCCATCGACCGAGGATATCAGGCGATATCCGCGACCAGCCGGCCGATCTCCGCACGCGACAGGCTGTCGAACACCTGGCCCGCGGCGTTCTCGAACACCGTGGTGGACGGGTCGTACACCACCTTGCCGCTGTCCGGATCGGTGACCGAATACTCGACCACCACCTGGTCCGGGCGCAGCGCGCCGGCCGGTGCGAGTTCCACGCGGATGTCGACATCCATGCCGGCATCGAGCCAGTCGGCCCATTCCTGTTCCAGGCGCGCATAGGCGCCGGTGTTGAAGTTGCCGTTCTGCGGGAACATGTTCACCGCGCCGTGCCCGTGCACGAAGCGGTAGGCGAAGATGTGACCGGTGTGCTCGCTGCGGTCGAGGCCGTTGTCGACGCGGAAGCCCGACTGTGCGCGGTTCTCCACGCTGTCGGTGTCGCGCATGCTGCCGCTGCCGGGCAGCCAGGTCAGCGTGCCCTCGGCCTGCAAGGGCCGGCCCTGGTCGTCGAAGGTCCAGGTGACGTCGTTGACCTCGCCGCTGGCGACGTCGCTGACCAGTGCGTTGATGCTGCCGGACGAAACGGTTTCGGCGACGCCGACGGTGCCGTCGGGCAGCGTGCCCGAGACCAGCAGGTGGTTGAGCGCCGCGCGCTGGTCGGGATGGCCGGGGTCGCGCTGCACCAGCGTGTGCACGCTGAAGTCCTCGCGGTCGAGCACCGGCGAGCCCGGGCCATGGGCGGTCGGTGCATCGAACACGCTGGCCGGTCCCGACATCACCCGCAGTTCCGCCTCCGGGCGCGCCCTGGTTTCGGTGGTCTTGACCATCACCAGGCGCACGTCGTCGATCGAGTCGACGCCATTGGCATCGGCGAGTGCGTGGAAGGTCGCCTCGAACGGCGTACCGGCATGGTCGCCACCGGCCAGTTCGACGCGGGTGCCGGGCGGCCAGGTGCCGGGATCGAGCGGGTTGATCGCCTGCATCGCGGCCGGGGTCGCGGCATTGCGCGGCATGTCGGCCCGGTAGTGCACGCGCACCGGTGCCTCCTGCTGCCCGGCCACCGCCACCGATACCTCCGTGCTCGCTTCCCAGCGGCTGCGCTGGCCGGCGCTGGTCTCGTTGGAGATGCGGGTGGATGCCGGATCGTGTTCGAACCCGACATCGTGACCCTGCGCGGCCAGCACGTCCGCGCCGAAGCGGCCGGCCGGCGGCTGCAGCCTGGCGGCCTGGCCCGATAGCCAATCAGGCAGCGATGGCCCCGGAAGGCGCGAAGCATCGATGGTCATGCGGCAAAGCCCGTGGGCGGCGCCCGTGCGCCGGCTTCGCACAGCCTAGCCAGTCGGCCATCCGCCCGACATTGGGGGGCACCCGAGGTGCCGGCGGCTGGTTGACATACGGCTCACGGCGGCGGCCGGAGACTCGATGTCCCTTCGCGGCACACCCGGAGCACCCATGGCCAGACCGATCTGGAGCGGCACCCTGTCGTTCGGGCTGCTCAACATCCCCGTCTCGCTGATGGCCGGCGAGCGCAAGACCGACCTGTCGTTCCGCATGCTCGATTCGCGCAACAACGCGCGCGTGCGCTACGAGCGCGTCAATGCCGACACCGGTGAGGAGGTGCCGTGGAAGGACATCGTCAAGGCCTACGAATACGACAAGGACAGCTACGTGGTGCTGGAGCCGGAGGACATCCAGGCGGCGGCTCCGGAAAGCCGCGATTCGATCGATGTCGACACCTTCGTCGAGGCCTGCGACATCAGCCCGCAGTACTTCGAGAAGCCCTATGTGCTGGTGCCGGCGAAGAAGGCCGAGAAGGGCTATGTGCTGCTGCGCGAGGCGCTGACGCGCACCGGCAAGGCCGGCATCGCGCGGGTGGTGATCCGCACCCGCGAGCACCTGTGCGCGGTGATGCCGCGCGGCGAGGCCCTGCTGCTGATCATGATGCGGTTCCCGCAGGAGCTGGTGGACATCGGTGAGTACAGCCTGCCCGAGGCCGATGCCAAGGGCTTCCGCATCACCGAGAAGGAGCAGGCGTTCTCCGAGCAGCTGATCGAAACCATGGCCGCGCCCTGGGACCCCAGCCAGTACACCGACGATTTCCGCGAGCGCCTGCAGCTGGCGATCCGCAAGCGCATGGAGGCCAACGGCGTGGTCGAGAAGCACGAGGATGCCGATTCCCCGGTGGGCGAGCATGCCGCCACCAACGTGGTCGACTTCATGGAACTGCTGCAGCAGAGCATCGACCGCAACCGGCGCACGCCCGCGCGCAAGGCGGCGCCCTCCAAGGCACCGGCGAAGAAAGCCGCGGCCGAGCCGGCGCCGAAGAAGGCCGCGCGCAAGGCCGCTGCGAAGAAGGCCGCCGCGAAGAAGGCGCCGGCGAAGAAGTCGGCCGCGCGCAAGCGGGCCTGACCGGTGGCTGCCCGTGGCAAGGCCGACCGCGACGAGGCCGCTGCATCACCGCGGCTGACCAGCCCGGATCGCGTGGTCTATCCGCGTGCGGGCATCACCAAGCGCGAGGTTGCCGACTACTACCGCGCGGTGGCCGATCGCGTGCTCGCGGACGTCGGTGGACGCCCGCTGTCGCTGCTGCGTTGCCCCGGTGGGGTGGGCGGCCAGTGTTTCTTCCAGAAGCACCACGCCCGCGCGCTGGGCGGTGCGGTCCGCGCGATCCCGCTGCGCGAGAAGGATGGCGACGAGGCCTGCTATGTCGCCATCGACAGCGTCGAGGGCCTGCTCGAGCTGGTGCAGATGAACACCCTCGAGCTGCACCCGTGGGGCAGCCTCGGCAATGACCTCGAGCACCCGGACCGTCTGGTGTTCGATCTCGATCCCGGTCCCGGCGTCGACTGGAAGGCGGTGACCGCCGCCGCGCGAGACGTGCGCAGGCGGCTGGCCGACATGGGCCTGCAGGGCTTCGCGCGGCTGTCCGGCGGCAAGGGCGTGCACGTGGTGGTGCCGATCCGCCCGGGTCCGTCCTGGGACGAGGCGCGTGGCTTCTGCGAGGCACTGGCCGATACGATGGCGCAGCAGCGCCCGGACCGTTACGTCGCCACCGCCAGCAAGGCCAAGCGCGACGGCGTGATCTTCATCGACTGGCTGCGCAACGCCCGCGGGCAGACCAGCGTGTCGAGCTGGTCATTGCGTGCGCGCGAAAGCGCCGGTGTGGCGATGCCGGTGCGCTGGGAGGAACTCGGCCGCGTGGGGGCCGGCGACGCCTACGACCTCCGCCGCGCGCTGCGGCGTGCATCGGCGTTGCGCGGCGAGGAATGGCCGGGCTGGCAGGACGCCTGCGACCAGGCGTTGCCGGACGCAACAGTCGACTGAGGGCTCAGCGCTGCAGCGGCCCGGCCATGCGTGCCAGGGTGCCATCGCGCCACCACATCTGGTGCAGCGCCACCATCAGCACGTGGCCGGCGATCAGCGCGCACAGCGTCCAGGCCAGCACGCCGTGCGACAGGTTGGCCGGCGCCAGCATCCATTCGATCTTCTGGCCGGTGGCCGGGAACAGCGGGATGCCGAACGGCGCGAAGCCGCGTCCGGAACCGGCCTCGCGCAGCAGCGCCACCGCCGGCACGTACGCCATCAACGCGTACAGCACGGCGTGGCCCGCGGTGGCGCCACGGCCGATCAGCGTGCGCGGATGCGGCGGGCGCCGCGCCCATTGCGACAGCCCCCATGCACCACGCACCAGCACCAGCAGCATCAGCACGGTGCCGACGGGTTTGTGGCTGCCGACCATGAACGCGGTCAACGGATGCCGGCCGACGATGTTCTTCACCGCCATGCTGGCGAACTGCCACAGCAGCAACGCCGCCATCGACCAGTGCAGCAGGCGCGAGACCAGGCCATAGCGGAGCGGGGAGTCGAGCCAGCGGGACATGCGGATTCCTGTGGTGCGCGCGCGGGACGCGGCGTTGATGACGGAGTCATGCGGCCGCGCAGTTCAGCGTGCCGGCGCAGGCATGTCAAACATGGCTGGCGGCCACCGGCCGCACCGCCACCGGCCAATCGCGCGACCTGCCGGTCGCGAAGCGGACGATGCCGCCACCGTGACCGCATGCCGACACGGCAGGGCTGCTAGTTGCGGATCGACTGCTGCAGCTCCCGGAGTTCGGCATGCTCCTCCGCGTTCAATGCCGAGGGCGAGCCACCTTCGCGCCACTTGAGCATCAGGTCGTCGACCCGCTGCTGCCTGGTCTGCCTGATCAGCTGCGACACCGCGCCTGCGAATTCCTGTCGCCAGGATTCGATATCGCCGGGCATGTCGCTGGCAGCGAGCTTGTGCAGTGACGCGGCCTCGTCACGGCCCTCGAAATGCTGCAGCAGCATGCCGGTGCTGATGTCGGGCCGTGCATGCACCAGCTCGATCAGCTCCACCAGCAAGGGAACGCCCGGCTGGCGCAGGCCGGCCAGCTGTGCCTGGTCGGGGGTGTCGAGCGCCAGGGCCGGGCGCTGCAGCAGCAGGGTGATCGCGGTGCGCACCAGGCTGCGCTTCGGGGCGGGCACGCCGCGGCTGCTGCGCATGCGTCGCGGTGGCGCCTGTGCGGCCGCCGCGTCGGGCCGCGCACCGACACCGGTGACGGTGACCAGGTGCTGGCGCATCAGGTCGGCGAAGGCACCGTCGGGGATCTGCGCCAGCAACGGTTGCGTGCGCTCGGCCAGCCGGGCCTTGCCGTCCAGCGTGCCCAGGTTCACGCCTTCCGAGAACTGGTCGAAGAAGAACTGCGACAGCGGCACCGCCTCGCGCAGGCGCGCCTCGAAGCCCGCGGTGCCCTGGCTGCGCACGATCGAATCCGGGTCCTCGCCTTCGGGCAGGAACAGGAAGAACGCCTGGCGGCCATCGCGCATACGTGGCAGCACCGATTCCATCGCCTTGGATGCGGCGCGGCGGCCGGCGGCGTCGCCGTCGAAGCAGAAGTAGACGTCGGGCGCGTTGCGGAACAGCAGCTCGGCGTGGTCGGCGGTGGTCGCGGTGCCGAGCGTGGCCACCGCCTCGCGCAGGCCGTGCTGGAACAGCGCGACCACGTCCATATAGCCTTCGACCACGATCAGCCGCGCGATCTTCTGCTGCGCCTGGCGCACCTGCCACAGGCCGTACAGTTCACGGCCCTTGTGGAACAGCGCGGTCTCGGGCGAGTTGAGGTACTTCGGGCCATCGTCGGCCTTGAGGACGCGGCCGCCGAAGGCGATCGTGCGGCCGCGGCGGTCGGCGATCGGGAACATCACCCGGTCGCGGAACTTGTCGTAGGTGTGGCCGCGGTCGTTCTTCGACAGCAGGCCGGCACGCTCGAGCAGCTTCAGCCGGCGCTCGTCGGTGCCCAGGGCGTCCTTGAGCGCGGAGAAACCCTCCGGTGCATAGCCGATCCCGAACAGCTCGCGGATCTCCAGGTCCACGCCGCGCGCATCGAGATAGGCCTGCGCGGCCGGGCTTGCGGCCAGCGCGTTGCGGTAGTGGCGGGCGGCGGCCTCCAGCGCGTCGTAGACGCCGCGGCTGTCGTCGTCGGGGGTGCGCGCGCGCTCGTCGCGCGGGATCTCCATGTTGGCCGCACGCGCCAGTTCCTCGACCGCGTCGAGGAACTCGAGGCGGTCGTAGTTCATCAGGAAGCTGATCGCGGTGCCGTGCGCGCCGCAGCCGAAGCAGTGGTAGAACTGCTTGACCGGCGACACGTAGAACGAGGGCGTGCGCTCGTCGTGGAACGGACACGGTGCCGAGAACTCGCGGCCCTTGCGCTTGAGCGGCACCCGCGCCCCCACCACCTCGACGATATCGGTGCGCGCGAGCAGGTCGTCGATGAACGCGTCGGGGATGCGGGCCATCGCGCTAGTGTATGCCGCCGCCCCCGGATCACCGGCCTGCGGCGGTCGCTGTCCCCATGCCGCAGCAGCCCAGCGGCGGTGTCGCGGCTACGGCGTGCGATCCGGCGGCGAAGCAACGGGCGGCCTCGCGCCCGGTTCGACCGCCAGCGTCGTCGGGTACACCTGCGGCTCGGCCTGTTCGCCGCGCCGCGCCGCGTCCTCGGGCCAGCAGTCCTCGTGCTCGGGCGGCATCTCCCCGCAGCGGATCTGCGCGCGTTCGTCGATGACCGCGGTGATCAGTGCGCCGACGAAGAACACCATCGCCGCGTAGTACATCCATACCAGCAGGATCACCAGCGTACCCATCGACCCGTACGCGCTGCCGGGCGCCGCGCGCGCCATGTACATGCCGATGGCCCAGCGCCCGAGCATGAACAGCGCGGCGGTGATCAGCCCGCCCAGGAACGCCTGCTGCCAGCGCACCCGGCGATCGGGCAGGTAGTGGTAGAGCAGCGCGAACGCGAAGGCGTAGATCGCCAGCGAGATGACGATGCCCATCAGCGGCAGCAGGCTGGGCACCCCGGCGAACACCCATTCGATGATCGCCGACAGCACCGTCGACACGATCACCAGGAAGCCGAGCGCGAACACCACGCCGAACGAGAACACCCGCTTGCGCAGGAACGCGACGATGCCGCCGAGCGTCTGCCCGCTGGTGTGGAAGATCAGGTTGAGCGTGCCCTGCAGGCGCGCGAACACCGTGGTGGCGCCGATGAACAGCAGCAGCGTGCTCCACAGCCCGGCCAGCGAGCCGATGTCCGGCTGCTCGCGGGCGTTGCGCAGCACCGTGCCGGCGACTTCCTGCGCGCTGCTGCCGGCGATCGCGCCGAGCTGTTCGATCAGCTGGTCCTGCGCTTCCGGGTACAGCGAGGCCGCCAGCCACAGCAGCAGCACCAGCAGCGGCGCCAGCGACAGCAGCGCGAAGAACGACAGCGATGCCGCCTGGGTGAGCAGGTCGATCTCGATGAAGCGCCGCGCCAGCGCCACCGGCAGGCTGTGCTGCAGGCGCTCGAACTGGCGTTTGAACTTGGCGCGGGTGTCGGACATGGCGACCGGGAAAGCGACGTCGCCGCGAGGATGCCAAGGACGCGCGTGCGTGCGCCGTGTAGGTGCGCACGCACCGGGGCGCGTGCCCTGACCCCGTCAGGCCGCGGCGGCCAGCCGCTGCAGGGCGTCGCCGTCGACGCGCTGGACCGTCCAGCCGTCGAGGCCCACCGCACCCAGCTCGCGATAGAACGCGATCGCGTCGGTGTTCCAGTCCAGCACCGACCATTCGAAACGCGCGCAGCCGTGCTCGACCGCGGTGCGCGCGAGATGGCGCATCAGCTGGCGGCCGATGCCGCGCGCACGGAAGGCCGGGCGCACGTAGAGGTCTTCCAGGTACAGGCCGCGGCGGCCATGGAAGGTCGAGAAGTTGTGGAAGAACAGCGCGAAGCCCGCCGGCGCGCCATCGACTTCGGCGATCACCGCTTCCGCCGCCGGGCGTGCGCCGAACAGGCTGTCGGCCAGCACAGTTTCGTCGACGACCACCTCGTGGGCCAGGCGTTCGAAGTCGCCGAGCTCGTGGATGAAGGCCAGCAGCAGGCCGACGTCGGCGCGCGTGGCGGGGCGCAGGCTGGCGGCGTCGGCCGCCATCAACCGGCCAGCTTCTGCTTGACCAGCTTCGAGACCTCGCCCATGTCGGCCTGGCCCGCCAGCTGCGGCTTCAGCACGCCCATCAGCTTGCCCATGTCGGCGGCGCCGGCGGCACCGGTCTGCGCGATGGCGGCATCGATCGCGGCCAGGATCTCCGCCTCGCCGAGCTTCTCCGGCAGGTAGCGTTCGATGACCACGATCTCGGCACGCTCGATGGCGGCCAGGTCCTCGCGGGCGGCGGCCTCGTACTGGGTCACCGAGTCCTTGCGCTGCTTGACCATCTTCTCCAGCACCGCCAGCACCGCGGCGTCGTCGAGCTCGATGCGCTCGTCCACTTCGCGCTGCTTGATCGCGGCGTTGATCAGCCGGATCACGCCGAGGCTGGCCTTGTCGCCGGACTTCATCGCGGCCTTCATGTCGTCGGTGAGTCGTTGCTTGAGGGTCATGGGCGGGGCTCCATCGGGCATCGGGGGCAGGGGGCGGCCGCGCCGGGTGTGGGCGGCAGGAACGCAGAAAAGCCGGTCACGCTTGCGCGTGCCGGCTTCTGGCAGCGGCCGGTGCGCGCGGAAGACCGCGCCGCGACCGGCAGCCGACGACTCAGTACAGGCGCTGGCGCTTGGTGACGTCGCGCGACACGCGACGGGCCTGGCGCTTCACCGCGGCTGCGGCCTTGCGCTTGCGCTCCTGCGTCGGCTTCTCGTAGTACTCGCGCTTGCGCGTTTCGGCCAGCACACCGGCCTTCTCGCAGGTACGCTTGAAGCGGCGGAGGGCAAACTCGAACGGCTCGTTTTCGCGGACTTTGACGCTTGGCATAGGGATCTCTGGGAAAGTGGGTGACCGGCCGGCGGGGCCGGCATCCCGGCCGTCGCGGGGCGCATAGGCACGCCACCCCGGCGGGAGAGCCGCGTATGATACCGGGCCTGCGTGGCCGCCTGCAAGATGGGCCTGCAATCCGGCGTGATCGGGCCTGATCCGCCTCCCGGCCCCCGCTGGCCGACCGACCCGGACCTGACTCCCATGCGCGTGCTCGGCATCGAAACCTCCTGCGACGAGACCGGCGTTGCGGTCTACGACACCGCCCTGGGCGGCGCCGCGGCGCTCAGGGCGCAGGCGCTGTACAGCCAGATCGCGCTGCATGCCGAATACGGCGGCGTGGTGCCGGAACTGGCCAGCCGCGACCATGTGCGCAAGCTGGTGCCGCTGATCCGCGAGACGCTGGCGCAGGCCGGGATGACACCCGCCGACCTCGATGGCGTGGCCTATACCGCCGGCCCCGGGCTGGTGGGCGCACTACTGGTCGGCGCCGGGGTGGCGCGGTCGCTGGCCTGGGCGCTCGACATCCCGGCGATCGGCGTGCACCACATGGAAGGCCATCTGCTGGCGCCGCTGATCGAGGACGACCCACCGGCGCCGCCGTTCGTCGCCCTGCTGGTGTCCGGCGGGCACACCCAGCTGGTGGCGGTGGAGGCGATCGGCCGTTACCGGCTGCTCGGCGAGACGCTCGACGACGCCGCCGGCGAGGCCTTCGACAAGACCGCCAAGCTGATGGGCCTGCCGTATCCCGGCGGGCCGCAGCTCGCGGCGCTGGCCGCGCAATCCGACAAGGCGCCCGGCACCCCCGGCGCGTACCGCTTCTCGCGGCCGATGACCGATCGCCCCGGGCTCGATTTCAGTTTCAGCGGCCTCAAGACCCAGGTGCTGCTGGCGTGGCGCGACAGCGACCAGACCGATGCCACCCGCGCCGACATCGCGCGCGGCTTCGAGGACGCGGTGGTGGACACGCTGGCGATCAAGTGCGCGCGCGCGCTCGATGCCGCCGGCAGCGACACCCTGGTGGTCGCCGGCGGCGTCGGTGCCAACCGCCGCTTGCGCGAACGCCTCACCGCGATGTGCGCGCAACGCGGCGGTCGTGCCTGCTTCCCGCGTCCGGCGCTGTGCACCGACAACGGCGCGATGATCGCCTTCGCCGGCGCGCTGCGCCTGCAGGCCGGCCAGCACGATGACGCCAGCGTGCGCGCGGTCCCGCGCTGGGACATGGCGACGCTGTCGCCGCTGGCGGCCTGACGCGACGGGGCCCGGGACGCAGCGGCTAAGCTGTGCCATCCCGCCGCCGCACACCGCACGCCGCCATGGACAAAGTCTTCATCGAAGGCCTCGAGATCGAGGCGCTCATCGGCATCTACGACTGGGAACGGCGGATCCGGCAGACGCTGGTGTTCGACCTCGAGATGGGCTTCGACAACCGCGTGCCCGCCGCCAGTGACGACATCACCCACACGCTCAACTACAAGGCGGTCAGCAAGCGGCTGATCGCGTACGTGCAGGCCTCGGAATTCGGGCTGGTGGAAACCCTGGCGGAACGGTGTGCGGCGATCGTGCTCGATGAGTTCAAGGTCGACTGGTTACGCTTGAAGCTCAGCAAGCCGGGTGCGGTGCGTGGTGCGCGCGCGGTCGGCGTCATCATCGAACGCAGCCGGCAGGCCTGATACAGGGACTTCCGGTGCTGGCGCACCCCGGAGGACCCGACCCCATGCAATCCCAGCTCGAACGCCTCAACGACGCGCTTGCGCCGTACCCGTGGGCCTACACCGTGACCGTGCTCGCCGGCCTGCTGCTGCTGGCCTGGTTGGCCAACTTCCTCACCAAGCGGATCCTGCTGCGTGGCCTGGGACAGCTGCTGCAGCGCACCGCGCTGGGCGGCGCGCAGCACGACCAGCAGGTGCGCCTGCAGGTGATCCCGCGGCTGGCCAACGTGGTGCCGGCGCTGGTGATCTCGGCCGGCATCTCGCTGGTGCCCGACCTGCCGCCGCAGCTGGTCGGGGTGGTCAAGGCGCTGTGCCAGGTGTTCGTGGTGGTGACCATCGCGCTGGCGGTGTCGAAGGTGCTCGACGCCATCAACCGGACCTACGAGCGACGCCCCGACGCGCACAACCGGCCGATCAAGGGTTATTTCCAGGTCGCCAAGATCATCATGTTCGTGCTGGTCGGCATCTCCGTGGTGGCCACGCTGATCGGTGCGGAATTCCTGCACATCGTCACCGGCCTGGGCGCGATGACCGCGGTGCTGCTGCTGATCTTCCAGGACACCATCCTGTCGCTGGTGGCCAGCGTGCAGATCAGTAACGACGGCCGTGTGCGCATCGGCGACTGGATCGAGATGCCCAGCCAGGATGCCGACGGCGACGTCATCGACATCGCGCTGCACACCATCACCGTGCGCAACTGGGACCGCACCGTGACCACGGTGCCGACCAAGAAGCTGGTCAGCGACGCGTTCAAGAACTGGCGGCAGATGTCGGAAGGCGGCGGCCGCCGGATCAAGCGTGCACTGCATCTCGACCAGCGCAGCGTGCGCTTCCTGGAGCCCGACGAGATCGCGCGCTTCCGCCGCTTCAACCTTCTCGACGACTATCTCGATCGCAAGGAGCAGGAGCTGCGCGAGTGGAACGCGACCCTGGCCGGGCGCGGTGCCGAGCCGGTCAACCATCGCCGGGTGACCAACCTCGGGACCTTCCGCGCCTACGTCGAGCACTACCTGCGCCATCACTCCGGCATCAACCAGGAGCTCACCCTGCTGGTCCGGCAGCTGCAGCCGACCGAGGCCGGGCTGCCGCTGGAGATCTACTGCTTCACCGCCGACACCCGCTGGGCCGTCTACGAGGGCATCCAGTCCGACATCTTCGACCATCTGCTGGCGATCCTTCCGGAGTTCGGGCTGAGCGTGTTCCAGGCCCACAGCGATGCCGCGGTGGAAGTGCGGCTGCGCCAGCTCGACGGTGACGGTGATGCGGCACGGCCGGCGCGGGCGTTCGCGCCGGCGCAACCCCCGCTGGATGCAGCCGGGGACCGCTGAGGCATCGCGCCCGCGCCGCCGCTGCGCGATCATGGCGCCCCGATCCGGAGCGCCCCATGCCGCATCTCGCCTGCCTGAGCCTCGGCAGCAACGTCGAACCCGAGCGTCACCTCGCCGCCGCGGTGCGCGCACTGCGTGCGGAGTTCGGCGACGTGGTGCTGTCCACGTTCTACCGCACCCGCGCGGTGGGCTTCGACGGGCCGGATTTCGTCAACGCCGCCGCCGTCCTGCGCACCACGCTCGACGTGCACGCGCTCGACGCCTGGCTGCATGCACTGGAGGACGCGCACGGCCGCGACCGCAGTGGCCCGCGCTACGGCAACCGCAACCTCGACATCGACATCGTGCTGTTCGACGACCTGGTGATCGCCGGGCCGGGGCGGCTGCGGCTGCCGCGGTCGGACCTGCGCCACGCCTTCGTGCTGCGGCCGCTGGCGGAAATCGCGCCGGATATCGTCGAGCCGGTGAGCGGGCGCACGCTGGCCGCGCTGTGGAACGACTCGTCCGAACGCGGGCTGGCGATGGAACCGGTGGTGCTGCCCGCATGAACGGTACGCCGCACGTGGCGGGCGTTGCGCTCGCCGCAGCCGGATAGGCCAGGCCGCATCCGTATACGCGGCCACCGGGGGCGCGGGACAGGGCGTGTGTGCATGCGGGCTGCAGCGTGCGCGTGTCCGCGCGATGTCGCGCACACGCGGATGATCGCGGTCACATCGCCCGCGCGCCATCGTCCTGGTGACTTCCGGCGCTTGCCCGTGCTGGCGGCACCGGCGCAGGATTTCCGTACGTCGACAGATGGAGGTGGGCCATGCTGGAGAAGTTTCAGCGCAGCTGGGCGCTGGTGAAGGCGAGCGCGGCGGTGCTGCGTTCCGACAAGGAGCTGATGCTGTTCCCGGTGATCTCGGGCATGTGCACGCTGGTGGTGCTGGCGACGTTCCTGCTGCCGATGTCGGTGTTCGGTGGCTTCTCCGGCAGCTGGGGCTTCGGCGCGATCGCGGTCGGGCTGCTGTTCTACTTCTGCCAGTACAGCGTGATCATCTTCTTCAATTGCGCGCTGGTGGCGGCGGCGATGATCCGCCTCGACGGCGGCGATCCGGGCCTGGGTGACGGCCTGCGCGCGGCCCGCGCGCGACTGCCGGCGATCCTGGGCTATGCGGCGATCGCCGCGACCGTGGGCGTGCTGCTGCAGTCGCTGCGCAACCGCGAGGGCAACGTGCTCGTCCGCCTGTTCGGCGGCCTGCTCGGCGCGGCGTGGACCCTGGCCACGTTCCTGGTGGTGCCGGTGCTGGTCAGCCGTGATGTCGGGCCGATCGAGGCACTGAAGGAAAGCGTGCGCCTGCTCAAGCGCACCTGGGGCGAGAACGCCATCGGCAACGTCGGCATCGGGGCCGCGTTCGGCCTGATCAGCACGGTCACGATCGTTGCCGGCATCGCGCTGACGGTGCTGGCGGCCAAGGCCTGGCTGGGCCTGGCGATCCTGGTGGGCGGGCTGTTCGCGATCGCGGTGCTGCTGCTGGGCGTGGTGCAGTCGGCGCTGGGCGGCGTGTATTCGGCGGTGCTCTACCGCTATGCCAACACCGGCGAGGCGCCCGCTGGCTTCCAGCCGGCAGCCCTGGAGCAGGCGTTCCGCGCGCGCGGCTGAGTGTCTGTGCCGGCGGGCCGTGCGTCGCGCGCGGCTGGCAGATCGCGATGAAGGCCGCTCCCACCGGCCGCGCCCGCAGGTGGCTCCCGCGCGTCACCCGCGGGCCTGCCTTCGCAGGCCGTGGCCTCAGCCGGCGACCAGCCGCCCGCCGTCCACGCGCAGGCTCTCGCCGGTCAGATAGGTCGCGTCGCGCAGCAGCCACAGCACCGCGCCGGCGACCTCGTCGGGGGTGCCGGTGCGCGCCAGCGGCGTGCGCGCGAGCATCGACTGCTGGCGTGCGGGGTCGTCATCGCCGGCACCGTCGCCCCAGAGGATCGCGCCGGGGGCCACGCTGTTGACCCGCACCTGCGGTGCCAGGTCCAGCGCCAGCGAGCGCGTCGCCGCTTCCAGCGCCGCCTTGGCCATGCAGTACAGCGCGTGGTCGGCGCGCGGATGGCGGGCGTAGATGTCGGTCATGTTGACGATCGCGCCGCGGGCCGCGCGCAGGTGCGGTGCCGCCGCCTGGGCAAGGAAGAACGGCGCCTGCGCGTTGCTGGCGAACAGCCGGTCCCAGTCGCCTGTGGTGGCCGCAGCCAGCGGCGTGGCGAAGTAGGACGAGGCGTTGTTGACCAGCGCATCGAGGCGACCGAAGCGCGCCACTGTCTTCTCGACCAGCGCGGGCAGGCGCCCGGTGTCGGCCAGTTCCGCCTGCAGCGCGAGCGTGCTGCCCGGACGTGCGGCTTCCAGGTCGGCCAGCAGCGTGTCCAGCTCCGGCCGCTGGCTGCGGTAGTGCAGGGCGAGGTCGTAGCCGGCCGCATGCAGGCGCCGGGCGATCGCATTGCCGAGGCGGTGCGCGCTGCCGGTGACGAGGGCGACGGGGGCGGGGCGGTCGGTCATGGCGATCGGCAGCGGCGACGGCCCGACACCATAACCGCCCGTCCGGCGGGCGTGCAGGCGGCCTCGCTTATCCTGTAGCCCGCCTTCGTGAAGCCAGCCGATGCCAGACCTGCACGCCCACCTGCCCGACGCCGCCCTCGCGCTCAGCGCCCGGCTGCAGGGACTGATCCGCGACGAGATCCACGCCACGCCGGGCCGTGCGATCCCGTTCTACCGCTTCATGGAGCTGGCGCTGTACACGCCCGGCCTGGGGTATTACAGCGCCGGCATGGCCAAGTTCGGCGCCGAGGGCGATTTCGTCACCGCACCGGAACTGGGCACGCTGTTCGCCGGGGCGGTGGCCGATGCGCTGGCACCGGTACTGCGCCAGCTCGGCGCCGATGCCCAGTTCGTCGAGATCGGCGGCGGCAGCGGCCGTTTCGCCGAACACGCGATCCGTCGCCTGGTCGCGCTCGACACGCTGCCCGCGCGCTACGCCATCCTCGAGCCCAGCGCGGACCTGCGCGAGCGCCAGCGCGACCACCTGCAGCGCGTGCTGCCTGCCGAGGCATTCGCGCGCGTGGCCTGGCTCGACGGCCCGCTGCAGGAGCCGTGGCGCGGCGTGCTGTTCGCCAACGAGGTGATCGACGCGCTGCCAACACCGCGCTTCACCATCCGCGACGGTGAAGTCTTCGAGGAGCACGTCACGGTCGATGCGGACGGCGCATTCGCCATCACCGACCGCCCGGCGGATGCGCTGCTCGCCGCGGCCGTGCGCCATGTCGAACGCCAGCTGGACACCCCGTTCGCCGAGGGCTACCGCTCCGAACTGCTGCCGCAACTGCCGTACTGGATCCAGGCGGTGATCGGCGGGCTGGATGCCGGCGCGATGCTGTTCGTGGACTACGGCCACGCGCGCCGCGACTACTACCGCCCCGAGCGCCGCGACGGCACGCTGCGCGCGTTCAGCCGCCACCGCGTGGGCAGCGATGTGCTGGCGCGTCCGGGATTGCAGGACCTCACCGCGTCGGTGGATTTCACTGCGCTGGCCGAGGCCGGCACCGGGGCCGGCTTCGATTTCGCCGGCTACTGCAACCAGGCCAGCTTCCTGCTCGGCAACGGCATCGACCGCCTGCTGGTCGACCTCGAGGCGGAGGCCGGCGACGAGGCCGCGCGCTACCGGCTGCGCCAGGAGGTCAAGCAGCTGACCCATCCCGACGCGATGGGCGAGCGCTTCCAGGTGATGGGTTTCGCCCGCGACGTCGACCTCGACCACGCTTTCCTCGCCGGTGACCTGAGCCACCGGCTGTGAGCCGGCTGCGCCCGGGCCGCCCGCTGAAACCGTTCCGCCGCCCGTGGCTGTGGGCGGGGCTGTGGATCGCGGCGATCGCCACGGTACTGGTGGCGTCACTGTCGCCGGCGCCGCCGCTGCCGCCGGTCGACAACAGCGACAAGCTCGGCCACTTCCTCGCCTATGCAGTGCTGGCGATCGGCGCGGTGCAGCTGTACGCGCGCTGGGCGTCACTGCTGGGTGCCGGGATCGGCCTGGTGCTGCTGGGCATCGGCATCGAATACGCGCAGGGCACCCTCACCGCGACCCGCATGGGGGATCCGGCCGACGCACTCGCCAACACCCTGGGCGTCATCGCCGGGCTGGCAACGCGGCTGACGCCATGGCGCGATGCGCTGCTGCGGTTCGACGGCGGGCGTCGCTAGCTGTGATCTCTCAGTAGGTTGTTCATCCGGGGTGATCCCGGAAGACTGGAGGTGCGAATCAGCCACCCCTCCAGGAGCCCCGGATGAACCTGCATAAACATGCCCGTCTTACGCCTCGCGGTCGAGCCCTTCTGGTGGAGCGGGTGATCGACCAAGGCCTGCGGGTCGAGGAAGCTGCGCACGCGGCGGGCGTGAGCGTCAGGACCGCATACAAGTGGCTACGCCGCTTTCGCGAGGAAGGCTGGGCCGGCTTGGATGATCGGTCATCGCGACCGCATCGGTGCCCGCATGCCACACCGCCATCGGTGGCCGCAGAGGTGACCGCTCTGCGTCGTCAGCGTCAGACCTACCGCCAGATCTCATTGGCTTTGCCTGTCGGCCTCAGCACCATTGCCCGGCTGATGCGCCGCGCCGGGCTGCACCGGCTGGCCGAGCTTGAGCCGGCGCGCCCGGATAACCGCTACGAGTATCACCAGGCCGGGGACCTGTTGCATCTGGACATCAAGAAGCTGGGCCGCTTCTGGCGCCCTGGCCATCGGATCACGGGCGATCGCCAAGGCGCGTCCGAGGGCGCAGGCTGGGAGTTCGTCCACCTTGCCATCGACGATCACTCACGGGTCGCCTTCGGCACCATCGAAGGCGATGAGCGCGGATCCAGCGCTTGCCGCGCACTGCTTCAAGCCTTGCGCTACTACCGCGGTCTGGGAGTCACTTTCACCCGGGTGATGACCGACAACGGTGCCTGCTACAAGTCCCGGCGCTTCTGCCGGCTCCTGCGCCGCCTGGGCCTGCGCCATCTGCGCACGCGACCCTACACCCCGCGGACCAACGGCAAGGCCGAACGCCTGGTCCAGACCGCTTTGCGCGAATGGGCCTATGCCTGTTCCTACGACAGCTCGGAGCAGCGCCGGCACGCTCTTCCTCGCTGGCTGCACCAGTACAACTGGCACCGGCCGCACGCCAGCCTTGGCTACCAACCCCCAATCAGCCGCATCCAGCTTCCACTGAACAACGTCCTGGGTTTACACAGCTAGCCGGGCTGCTTGCGCCGGCCGGGGGACCAGCGGCACGAGGTCGCCCGCCATCAGCGATGCACCCCGGGTTGCGCATGGCGCGCCGGGCGTCCGCCCGCCCATCCGCGATCGCGCGGACTTGCTACGCTGCGCGGCCCTGCAGCCGCCTGTCCCCCCATGCACGCACCCGCCATCGTCCACGCCATCCCCGACGCGCTGCGCGCCACGCAGCGACTGGCCTGGACGCGCGCGGCCACCGGTGAACCGGCGCTGGAGCTGCAGCGCGCATCGATGGATGCGGGCTTCCGCAGCTACTGGCGCACCCGGGGCGCGGGCCCCGGCCGCATCGTCATGGATTCGCCGCCCGACCTCGAGGACGTGCGGCCGTGGCTCGAGGTGCGTGACCTGCTCGACGCCGGCGGTGTGCGCGTGCCGCGCGTCGATGCGCGCGATGTCGACGCCGGCTTCCTGCTGCTGGAAGACCTCGGCGGCGACACCTGCCTGCAGGCGCTGGCGCGGCTGGATGCCGATGCGCTGATGGAGGCCGCGTTCGACCAGCTGCTGCGCGTGCAGGCGGTCGCGCCGCCCGCGCACCTGCCGGCCTACGACGCGCCGATGCTGCTGCGCGAACTGGCGCTGTTCGACGACTGGTTCCTCGGCCGCCACCTCGGCGTTGAACTCGATGCCGACGAACGCGCCGCGCTCGACGGGGTGAAGGCGCTACTGGTCGACGCGATGCTGGCGCAGCCGCAGGTGCTGGTGCACCGCGACTACATGTTGCGCAACCTGATGCCGGTGGCCGACGGCGTGGCGGTGCTCGATTTCCAGGATGCGGTGCGCGGGCCCGTCGCCTACGACCCGGTATGCCTGCTGCGCGATGCCTTCCACAGCTGGCCGGAAGCGCGTGTGGAAGGCTGGCTGGCGCGCTACCACGCGCGCGCGCTGGCCGCCGGCCTCCCGGTGCCCGCGCGCGAACGCTTCCTTCGCGATGCGGCGCTGACCGGCGTGCAGCGCCACCTCAAGGTCATGGGGATCTTCGCGCGGCTGCACCACCGCGATGGCAAGCCAAAATACCTGGTCGACGCACCGCGCTTCCTCGGCTATCTCGATGTGGTGATCCCGCAGTATCCGGAACTCGCACCGCTGGGCGTGCTGCTCGACCGCCATGTGCGGCCGCGGCTGGCCGGCGCAACAAGGTCCGCATAATCCGCGGGGCAGCATTCCGCGCGGGCCCATCAGGTTGGGCGGCGACAGGAACGCGCCAGCCCGGCCCCTTACGCGTGGCGCAACGGATCGCACGGGCGCCCTGCACGACACCGCCACCGGCCGTGCGCGATCGTCCGTGACGACACACGCCCGTAGCGAGGCCACGATGGTCGATCTCTTTAGCAACATCCCGCAGCCGAAGCACGGCATCCGCACCGGCATGGGTGGCTGGACCTTCGTGCCCTGGCGCGACAACTTCTATCCGAAGGGCCTGGTGCAGCGGCGCGAGCTGGAATTCGCCAGCCGCCAGGTCACCGCGATCGAGATCAACGGCACGTTCTATGGGCCGCAGAAGCCGGCCACGTTCGCGCGCTGGCGCTCGGAAACCCCGGAAGGCTTCCTGTTCGCGCTGAAGGCACCCAAGCAGATCGTCGAATCACGCCGGCTGGCGGAAACCGGCGCACGCATCGATGGCTTCATCCACGGCGGCATCGCCGAGCTGGGTGACCGGCTGGGCCCGCTGCTGTGGCAGCTGGCGCCGCGGCGTGCGTTCGACCGCGACGATCTCGCCGCCTTCCTCGACCTGCTGCCGCGCACGCTCGACGGCAGGCCATTGCGGCATGTGCTGGAGGTGCGCAACCCGGACTTCATGTGCGCGGAGTACCTGGCACTCGCGCGCGACCAGGGCGTGGCTACGGTGTTCACCGATTCACCGGCGTATCCGTCGTTCGCCGACATCACCGGCGACTTCGTCTATGCGCGGCTGATGCACAGCCGCGACGAGGTGGCCAACGGCTATCCGGATGCCGAGCTTGACGCCTGGGCGCAGCGCGCACGCACCTGGGCCGCCGGCGGGGAACCCGACGACCTGCCGCGGGTCGAGCCGGCCGCGAAGCGCAAGGCGTCGCCGCGCGAGGTGTTCGTGTTCTTCATCGGCGCGGCCAAGGCGCGCAACCCCGCCGCGGCCATGGCGCTGCAGCAGCGGCTGTAGCCTCGGCGATCCGCCAGGTCGCGTGCGCGACCACATGAGCCCGGCGCGCCGCGCGTGCAGGGGCCAGGCTGGCATGGCCCACGCCGTCGCCGGGACAAGGCGGAAGCATCGCGATGGGCGTATCGATCCGCCTGTCCGGTACAGCCCGCTATCGGATGGCGGCTTTGCCGCCCTCAGCGCGCTGCACGTTCCCCGTTGATCCGCGCGTCGAGGGCGGCCCCGGCGGCGTCCGCATAGCCGCGGCAGTCGAGTTCGCGCTCGCGTGCGGGGGTGGCGTCATAACGCCAGCCGCTGGCGTCCGGGTGCGGTGTCAGCAGCAGGTCGCAGGGCAGGGCGCGCAGGGTGGCGATGCTGCGGCGGAAGTCCTCGACGATGCGCGGGTAGCGCGGGTTTCCGACCAGCCGGTAGCCGGGTGCGCTCAGGCTGTCGGCATAGACAATGCGTACCGGCGCGCCGTCGCTGCCGATGTCGGTCCAGCTCCAGCTCATGCTGCCGGGTGTGTGGCCGGGGGTGAAATGCACCTGCAGCTGCAGTTCGCCGAGCGTGAGGGTTTCGCCGTCCTGCAACAGGCGGTCGACCTGCAGCGGGTGATAGAGCATGCCGTCGCCGAAATGCAGGTCATCGGCGCCGCCACGTGCCAGCAGCGCGGCCGACTCGGCATTGCTGGCCACGCGCGCGCCGGTGGCGCGCTTGACCGCCGCCAGCGGGCCGACATGGTCCGCGTGCGCCTGGCTGTGCACGATCCACTTCACGTCCGACGGCTGCAGCCCCAGCGCGGCGATGTTGGCCAGCAGGTGGTCGGCGGCCTGCGGCATGCCGCCGTCGATGAGGATCGCGCCGTCGTTGCCGGCCACCAGCAGCGCGCTCAGGCCGGCGGTACCGATCTGCCAGGTGTTCTGCGCGATGCTCACCGGCGCGAGCGGCTTCCGCCAGGCCTCGCGCACCTCGTACGCACGCAGCTGTGGCAAGGGTCCGGCCGCGTGCGCACTGGCGGGTGCGAGCAGGGCGATGCAGGCGAATGCGGGGAACAGGCGGTGCAGGGTCATGGGTGTATCGGTCCGAGCCGGGGTCAGGTGCACAGTGTGCCGACCGGCGCACTGCTGTCGCCAATCCCGGGACTGGTGGAGATTCGCGAAAGCAGCCCCGGAAGGACCTTCCGAAAACCGATCCATGCGTCGTTAACGAAGACGGTCTGGACACGCAGCGTGATTGCGGGGGAAATCGCATTCCGTTCGGGAACGGTGCTTCTGCAGGCTCCGGGGCAATCGACCGTGCCGGGTGTTCGTGCGGCCGCGGGCCGCTTCGTTGTGGCCCGCGCTGCCCGTCGCGCACACCGGGGGGCGTGCTCCCCCGGCCGGAGTCCGCGTCCGGCTACCACGGCCGGCCACCGGCCATCCATGGCCGGCTGGGAGCACACCCCCCGGTGCACGCGACGGGCGCTGGCGTCCGCGGGCTTCGGTGCCGGGATCAACAGCGCGACCCGCGCGGGTCTTCGTCCTGGATCCTGATCTTCGTCCCGTCTCGACGACAGGTCGGGCCCGCCGTGGATGCAGGGGGATGTCCAGAGCCGGCCATGGATGGCCGGCGGCCGGATGTGGGAGCAGGACGCGGAGATATCCGGCTGGACATCCCCCTGCGTCCGCGGTGGGCTACCGGGACATCACGGATGCCCCGTTCGATCGGGAGAAGATCCGGAAGACGCCACGCCAGTGGGAGCAGGACGCGGAAATATCCGGCTGGACATCCCCTGTCGCCGTAGGTGCGCGACCCGGACCGATGTTCCATCGATCGCGAGAAAAGCCCGGAAGCAGCCCGGCAGTGATTGGTCCGGCGGCATCGGGACCGACCCGGCGGTGCCGCCCGCTACGCTGGCGACGGTGCACGCGCATGCCCGATCGCGGCGACCCGGGCCCGCGCCAGGGCCTCGCCGATCGCGGGTCCGGTCATGCCCTCGCGCACCACGTCGCGCGCCTGCACCGCGCGGGCGGCGTCCAGCAGGCGCAGCAGTTCGCCCGCCTGCGGGTAGGGCACGTCTTCCAGGCCCAGGCGGCCGCGCTTGTCGGCCTCGCAGACGGTGGCCAGCCGGGCGATGCGCTCGGGCTTGCGGAACGCATCGCACCGCTCCAGCAGCGTATGCACGGTGCGGTCGCGCAGCTCGAACAGGCGATGCACGTTGAGGTGCTCGCGGCAGGCCATCACCGCCAGCTCGCGATGCGCGGACGGCACCTTGAGTCGCTCGCACAGGCTCAGCAGCGGTTTCACCCCGCGCTGCTCGTGGCCGATGTGCTTCGGCCATTCCGCCGGCGGCGTCAGTGCCTTGCCGAGATCGTGGGTCATCGCCGCGAACCCGACCACCGCATCCCCCGGTGCAAGCTGCGCCGCCATGTCGCAGACCATCCCGGTGTGGACGCCGGTGTCGATCTCGGGGTGGTATTCCGCGCGCTGCGGCACGCCGTACAGCGCATCCACCTCCGGCAGCACCACCGCGAGCGCGCCGCTGTCGCGCAGCGTCTGCAGGAAGGCGGACGGCTGTGCGTAGGCGAGCGCACGCGACAGTTCCTGCCACACGCGCTCGGGCACCAGGTCGGCAAGCTCGCCGCCGGCGGCCATTGCGCGCATGAGCGCCAGCGTCTCCCCGGCCACGCGGAAACCCAGCGGTGCGAAGCGCGCCATGAAGCGCGCGGCGCGCAGTACCCGCAGGGGATCCTCGACGAACGCCGGGCCGACATGGCGCAGCACCCGCGCCTCGAGGTCGCGCGCGCCGCCGAACGGATCCACCAGGCGGCCGTCGGCATCCTCGGCGATCGCGTTGATGGTGAAGTCGCGGCGTTCGAGGTCCTGCTCCAGCGTCACCGATGCGTCGGCCTGCACCACGAAGCCGCGATAGCCGCGCCCGGACTTGCGCTCGGTGCGCGCCAGCGCATGTTCCTCAGCGGTATCGGGATGCAGGAACACCGGGAAATCACGCCCCACCGGGCGGAAGCCCGCGGCCTCCATGGCTTCGGGCGTGCTGCCGACGACGACGAAGTCGCGGTCGCCCGGCGGCAACCCCAGCAGGCGGTCGCGCACCGCGCCGCCGACGAGATAGGTCTTCATCGACTGATGTCCCGGTCGTTCAACGGGTCGACAGCTTAGGCGATGGCCCCGACCGGGGCGATCGGGTCATGGCCCGCAGGGCGCCTGCGCGCAGCCTGTGCGAGCAGCACTGGGTGCGGGCCTCTCGCAGCGACGTCGCTCTCCGGCAGGCTCCTTCGCGCGCAAGCGCGCTACCGCCGATCGCATGGCTCAGGCCGGGCACGCGAACGGCTTGCGCGGTGCGTCCACGCGACCCTGCATGCGCTCGCTGACCGGCACCGCCGCGCCATGCAGCCGCCAGTCGTAGATCACGCTGAAGGCCAGCACGCGCGCCACGTACTCGCGCGTCTCGCGGTAGCTGATGGTCTCGATCCACAGGTCGGGGTCCATGCCCGGGCGCTGTTCCATCCAGCGTCGCGTCGGCGCGGGGCCGGCGTTGTAGGCGGCGATGGCGACATAGGGCAGGCCATAGCGCTCCTTCATCTCGCGCAGGTAGGCGGTGCCCAGGCGGATCGACACTGCCGCGTCGTAGAGGCTCTCCGCGCCGCCCCAGGGCTCGCCCAGGCGCCGCGCCACCGCCTGCCCGGTGGCGGGGATCACCTGCATCAGCCCGCGTGCATCGGCGGGCGAACGCGCGCGCGGGTTGAAGGTGCTCTCGGCGCGGATCTCGGCCGCGATCCACGCCGGGTCGAGGTTGTGGCGGCGCGCCTCTGCGCGGATCAGGTCGTCATGGTGCAGCGGGAAGCGCAGCGTGTAATAGCGGGTCTCCTCGGGCTGCCGGCCGAGCGAGAACACCGCGCGGTCGAACCAGCCGTGGTCCTGCGCCACCGCCACCGCGATGCGACGCTCGGCATCGCTGAAGGTCTCCAGCGCGGCGTTCCATTCGCGCGTCGCCCAGCCGGGGCGGTCGGCGCCGAACAGCGCCATCGCGCGCACCATCTCCGGGCGGTTGGCGACGCGCGCGCGCGCGGCAGCGTCGGCAGGCAGTTCCAGGGGACACAGCGCATACGGTTGCCCCAGGCGGTCGGCGGCCAGGAAACCGTGGAAGGTGGCCTCGCCCGCGGCGCGCGTAAGCTGCGTGCGCGCGGCCTGCGCCTCGCCCAGCAATTCGTGCATGCGCCCGGCGAAATAGGTCCAGCGCGAATCATTGCGCTGCGTCGGCGGCATGCGCTGGATCGCGGCGAGCGCGGTCTTCCAGTCGGAGCGGGTGATCGCCTCGCGCACCTGCCATTCGTGCAGGCGCTCGTCGTAGGCGGCCATGGGTACTGCCGCGAGCCGTTCGGCCGAGCGCGGCAGGTAGGACGCGACCGTCCACAGCGCGATCTGGTGCAGCACGCGCCCGCGTTCGCTGTCGTCGAAACCCAGCGCCTGGGCGAGTGCGGGCAGTCGCGCTTCGGCGGCGTCCGGGTCCTCGCGCCCCAGCTTCGCCAGTCCGTGCGAAGCCACCAACCGGCTGCGTGGTGTCTTCGGCCACAGCAGCGCACGGTTGTGTGGCGCCTGTACGAAGGCGGCATAGTCCTCGGCCAGCGCACGTTCGCCCCCGGACAGCCCGGCTGCGGCGCTGCGCATCACCGCCGGGTTCCATTCCGCTGCGGCCAGTTCCAGCCGCTGCCAGCGCAGCGCGGGGGTCAGGCTGCCGCGCGTGGTGGCGGCCGCGAACGGCGCATCGCACTCGTCGGGCAGCGAGTTGCCGCTGCTGGTCCAGATCGCCGCCACCTCCTGGTCCCAGCGGGCATCCGCCGCGCCCAGGCGCTGGCGGGCATCGAGTTCGATGCAACGCAGCGCGGTGTTGTCGATGGTGGGCGCCCACGCCGCGCGGATCCCGGCCCAGTCCTGGCGACGGTGCAGCGCACGCAGCCACTCCTCGCGGAACACCTCGGCCACCGCCTGCCCGCGGTAGCGCTGCATGAAGGCGTCGGCCTGGGACGCCGGCAGCGTGGCGAGATTGCGGCGCAGGGCGGTGAACTCCACCCAGCCGTAGGCCGGATGGCCGCTCATGTGCGCCGGTACGGTCTGGCCACGCGCGGCGGCTGCGAACGCGCCCCGCAGCCCGGCATCGGCGGCCGGTTGCGCATGCGTTGCGGTGACGGACAGTGCCAGCAGGACGAACGCGAGCACACGGGACGGATGACGTAAACATGGGATGCGCGACATCCGCCGGACTATAGCCAAGCCGCGATGAAGCGCGTTGATGCCGCGCACACGCACCGTCGCGTGCGCGCTGGGCTAACCTCCTGCGCACCGCCGCTGCCACGAGTGCCACATGCTGACGATGCTGCTGTTCTTCCTCGCGCTCGGCGCCGTGGCCGGGGTGCTTGCCGGGCTGCTCGGCATCGGTGGTGGGCTGGTGCTGGTGGCGGCGCTGGCGTGGTTCCTGCCGTTGCATGGCGTGCCCAGGGAGGTGGCCATGCATGCGGCACTCGCCAGTTCGATGGCCAGCATCATCCTCACCGCGACGTCGTCGGCGTGGTCGCACCACCGCCGCGGCGGCGTGCTGTGGTCGACCGTGGCGTGGCTGGTGCCCGGCATCCTGGTGGGTGCGTGGTTCGGCAGCCGCTTCGCGATCGGCCTGGATGGCGAGGTGCTGAAGTGGTGCGTGGCCGGCTACTGCTTCGTGGTCGGCACGCAGATGGCGCTGTCGCGCGCGCGCAAGGGAAGTGGCCGCGGCGACATCGCGCCGCGCGGTGCGCCGATGGTGGCCGCCGGCGGCGGCATCGGCGCGGTATCGGCGGTGGTCGGCATCGGCGGCGGCAGCATGACCGTGCCACTGCTGGTGTGGCTGGGCGTCGCCCCGGTACGCGCGGTGGGCACGTCGTCGGCCTGCGGCGTGTTCATCGGCCTGTCGGCGGCCGCGGGCTACGCCCTGCAGGCGCCCGCCGGCGCCCTGCCTGCGCACGCGGTCGGCTACGTCTATCTGCCTGCGGCGATCGGCGTCGCGGTGGCCTCGGTCCTGGCCGCGCCGCTGGGCACGCGGCTGGCGCATGCCATCAGCGGCGCCGCGCTCAAGCGCGTGTTCGCGGGCTTCCTGTTCCTGGTCGGCCTGAGCCTGGTGCTCTGGTAGCCGGCGGTGATGCAGGTCGGCGAACACTCCGGCAACCAGGCGCAGCTCGACCTGCTGGCGCGGCTGCTGGAGGCCGCCGCGCGGCGTGAACTGCCGGTCTGGCTGGGCGGCGGCTGGGCCATCGACGCGCGGCTGGGCCGCATCACCCGCGCGCATGACGATCTCGACCTGACGTATCCGGCCGCGCGCCATGACGAGTTCGTCGAACTGATCGGAAGCCTTGGCGCGAAGGTCACCGAGATCACCGGTTACGGCTTTCTTGCCGACTGCGGCGGGGTGCTGCTCGACTGCGAGCCCGCGCACTGGACCGGCACCGCCTGGGAGGTGGAGGGCACGCCGCCCGGCTCCTGTCCGGATGCAACCGAAGGCTCGCTGGCCGGCCTGCGCATGCGCTGCAACAGCTGGGCGGCGATCCTGTGGGACTACTTCCATTACGCCGATGAGTCGCCGCAGGCGCAGTGGCCGGCCAGGCACGTGCACTCGTACGGGCTCGCCTGCGCGGCAGTCGGGGCTGCGGAGGTGGCGCGGTTGCGCGCGCACTTCGACGCCGGGCGGAACAGCCCATCGCGGCAGGACCACTGACGTACAGCGGCGGAAACCGGCCGCGCACGACCATTGCGGCGGCCGATCAGTGACGCAAGTCACAGTTCAGTTTTAACGCTTTGGTTACAACGGGTCGCCGCGGATGGACAGGGGCATCGGCGGCAACCTTCGTCCATGGAGAGAACGATGATGTTGCCGACCCCCTCACGGCTGGCCCGCGCGGTCCAGCTCAGCCTGCTGCTCGCCCTGCCCGCCACCGCCGCCGCGCAGGATGCGCGCCCGGCGTCCACCACCCCCGACACCCGCACCCTCGACGCCGTCCAGGTCACCGGCACGCGCATCCGACGCGCCGAACTCGAGGGTGAGGTGCCGGTGCACACGGTCACCCGTGCCGACATCGAGCGTAGCGGCCTCACCTCGATCGGCGACGTGGTGCAGCAGCTCACCGGCTCCGGTTCGGCGCTCAATACCAAGTTCAACTCGTCGGGCAACTTCGGCTTCCCGCCGGATGGCAGCGGCGTGGGCGCCGGTTCGGCGCAGGTCGACCTGCGGCACCTGGGCTCCAAGCGGGTGCTGGTGCTGGTCGACGGCATCCGCTGGGTCAACGAATCCTCGGCGTCCGGCGTGGGCGCGGCCACCGACCTCAACACCATTCCGCTGGCGATCGTCGACCGCATCGAGGTGCTGGAGGACGGGGCCTCATCGCTGTACGGCTCGGATGCGATCGCCGGCGTGGTCAATATCATCACCCGCCGCGATTTCGACGGCGCCCAGGTGACGCTGAACTACGGCGAGTTCGACGAGGGCGACGGCGCCAGCAAGGGCGTGGACCTCGCCTGGGGCCGCACCACCGAGCGCAGCAGCCTGTTCCTGTCGCTCAGCCACACCGACCAGGACGTGGTCTACGCGCGCGACCGCGAGCAGTCGCGCTTCCCGGTGCCGGGCACCGGCGTGGCGCTGGGCAGTTCGGGCATTCCCGCCGGCCGCTTCTGGTTACGTGACCCGAACACCGGGGTCTCACTGGACCTGGTGCCCAACGCCGGCGTCACCGATCCGCTCTACAACCCCGCGCAGACCGGCTGCACGCGCACCGACGGCTTCCACTGTTTCGGCCTCGCCGACCGCTTCAACTTCGCCGAATACAACCTGCTGCTCACGCCGTCGAAGCGCAGCGGCGCCTTCGGCCAGTTCCGTTTCGACATCAGCCCGGAACTGCAGTGGTATGCGAAGGCGCTGATCAACCGCCGCGAGTCCACCAACCAGGCGGCACCGGAGCCGATCTTCCTCGGTCCCGAAGGCGCCACCGGCAATCCGCTGGCCGACAACATCACCATCTCCGCGCGCAACCCGTACAACCCGTTCGGGTTCGACCTGGTGTCCGGTGAAAACCTGTTTCTGGTCGGGCGCCGGCCGCTGGAAGGCGGGGCGCGCGTGTTCGAGCAGAAGGTCGACACCCAGTATGTGGGCACCGGCCTGGTCGGCAGCTTCGAGGCCGGCAACTCGCTGTGGTTCTGGGACGTCAACGCCGCCTGGTCGCGCAACAAGGCGCGCCAGACCAACCGCGGCAGCTACAACATCTTCAATATCGCGCTCGCGCTGGGCGATCCCGACGCCTGCGCGGCAGTGGCCGGTTGCGTGCCGCTCGACATCTTCGGCGCCGGCACCATCACCCCGCAGATGCTCGGCTGGATCCAGCCGCTGGTGCGCGACGAAAGCCAGAACGAACTGCGCCTGGCCTCGGCCAACATCTCCGGCGAGCTGTTCGAGCTGCCGGCAGGCCGCATCGGCATGGCCGCCGGTTACGAGTTCCGCGAGTACAAGGGCTGGTACCAGCCCGATCCGCTCACCGTGCGCGGCCACTACAACGGCGTGCCGTCGCTGCCGACCGCGGGCAGCTACGACGTCAACGAGGTGTTCGTCGAGCTCGACGTGCCGATCTTCGGCGAGGGCGTGCTCGGCCAGAGCCTCAACCTCAACGTCGCCGGCCGCTACTCCGACTACTCGACCTTCGGCGGCGAGTTCACGCCGAAGTACGGCCTGCGCTGGCAGGTGAGCGAGGACTTCCTGCTGCGCGCGACCTATGCCGAAGGCTTCCGTGCGCCGTCGATCGGCGAGCTGTTCGGTTCCGACAGCCGCTTCGATGCGCAGCTGATCGATCCCTGTTCCGAGCCGTTCCTGGATGCATCGGTGGAATCCAACTGCCGCGCGCTGGGGGTGCCGGCCGGGTTCGCGCAGGTCAACCCGCAGATCTCGATCACCACCGGCGGCAACCGCGAACTCGAGCCGGAGCGTGCGCGCAGCTTCACCACCGGCTTCGTCTGGAGTCCGTGGTTCGCGGCGAATTCGTCATGGGCGGACCGTTTCGATGTCGAGGTGACCTTCTACCGCCACGACATCCAGGGCCCGATCCAGGCGCTGTCGGCGCAGACCCAGCTCGACCTCTGCGTGCGCACGCTCGACGAGGCCTATTGCGATGGCATCGGCCGTGCCGCCACCGGCGGCATCAACGCCTTCAACAACCGCCTGACCAACCTCGGCTCTATCAAGACCGACGGCTGGGACGTGGACTTCTACTGGACGCTGCCCGAAACCGCCGCCGGGCGCTTCGCCTTCGGCTGGCAGAACACCTTCGTCGGCCGCTACGAGGCGGTGGGTGGCGCCGGCCAGCTGCAGCCGCGGCGCCCGGGCATCGAGGTCGAGGACAGTGCGATCCCGGAATGGGCCAGCACCGCGTCGCTGGACTGGACCCGCGAAGCGTGGAATGCATCGTGGACGCTGCGCCACGTGTCGGACCTGGTCGAGGACTGCGGCAATGCGGTGACGTTCCCGGTGTGCAGCGATCCGGCCAGCGGCACCAACCGGCTCGGCTCGACCACCTTCCACGACCTGCAGGCCGGCTACCGCTTCGACTGGCAGCAGGGCCTGACGCTCACCGCGGGCCTCAACAACGTGTTCGCCAAGGATCCGCCGATCTGCCTGTCGTGCTCGCTCAACGGCTACGACGCCTCGACCTACGACATGCCCGGCAGCCGGTTCTGGTACCTGCGTGCGGACCTGAGGTTCTGACGGTCGGCTGCATCCCTTTCCCCGCGCGCGGGAGAGGCGCATGCCTTGACCCTTCTCCCGTTCGCGGGAGAAGGGCCCCGCAGGGGCGGATGAGGGTGCTCTACGCGGCGTCGCGCGTCGACTGCAGGGCCGCGACCGGCACGTCCATCGCCACCGACACCGCGAGGTGGTCGGACAGCGCCGCCGGCATCGCCTGCATGTCGTTGCAGACCAGCGAGCCGGTGGCCAGCACGTGGTCGATGGCCTTGGCCGGGCGCCAGCTCGGGAAGGTCTGGATCGCGCACGACGGCGGCTGCAGCGAGGTGTTGCGATAGAGGATGTCCATCTCCGGGGTGTCGGCGGTGCAGTTGAAGTCGCCCATCAGCACCGCGTTGGGATGGTCGTGCAGCAGCTCGGCGATGAACGACAGCTGCGAGCGGCGCGACTGCGCGCCCAGCGACAGGTGCGCCACCGCGATGCTCAGGCCCTCGGCACCGTCGCCGAAGCGTGCCAGCAGCATGCCGCGGCCCGATATGCGCCCGGGCAGCGGATGCGACTGCACCTCGACCGGCTCGATACGCGCCAGCAGCCCGTTGGCGCTGGAGGCGAGGTTGGCGACATTGCGGTTGGGCTGGTGGGTCCACCAGTCGAAACCGCCACGCTCGGCGAGGTAATGGGTCTGGTTGGTGAAGCCCGAGCGCCAGCTGCCGGGGTCGGCCTCCTGCAGGCCGACGATGTCGTGGGTGCCGGCGAGCTGGGCGATCTGGTCGAGCGCCCAGCGCTTGTTGCCCGCCGGCAGCACGTGCGACCAGCTGCGGGTGGCGTAGTCGCTGTAGCGGCGCGTGCTGGAACCGGCCTGGATGTTGGCGCTGAGCAGGCGCAGGCGGCGGGTGGAGGGGTCGATCGCCATCACCGGTGCGTCGGGAGAGACGCCCGCACCGTAGCCACTGGCGGGTGACGGCGGCGCAGCGTGCGCGGAACCGGCGCCGGGCGGCGCGGTGCGATGCACGACCAGTGGCGACATCACCGCCAGGACACCTCAGCGCGCGTCACGTTCCCGCGCGACCAGGTGCTCGACGGTGTTGAGCTGCTCCTCGAACGCGCGGCCGCCCAGCACGCGGTACCTGCCATTGACCACCAGCGTCGGGGTGGCGTCGACGCCGGCGCGCGCAAGGAACTGCTCGGCACGCTTGAGCTTGGCGTTGACGGTGAAGCTCTGCATGGTGCTGGCGAACTGCGCGGCGTCGGCACCGTGGTCGGCGTAGAAGCCCGCGATCTGCTGGTCGCTGGCGTTCTGCGGCGACAGGCGGCGCTGCACGTGGATGGCCTCGAACATCGCGTCGTGGGTCCGGTCGACCAGGCCCATCGATTCGGCGGTGTAGAAGGCACGTGCGTAGGGCATCCAGGACCCGCCGAACGGCGCGGCCAGCGGGGTCACGCGGACGTCGGCGGGCTGGCGCTTCTTCCATGCCGAGAATACCGGCTCGAACGCGGCGCAGGCCGGGCAGGTGTAGCCGAACACCTCGACCACCTCGATCTGGCCGTTGAGCGGCTGGAACGGCTGGCCATTGGCGATGGTGACGAAGTCGGTGCCCTCGACCGGTGCCGGGCCCTGCGGCGGCGTGGCAGCCGGTGCCGGGGTGGCGGCGTCGGCGTCGGCTGCCGGATCGACAGCAGCGTCGGCGTCCGCGGACGGCTGCGCACCGGTATCGGCGGTTGCGGCGTCCTGCGCGGGTGCGGGGTTGGCGCTGGCGGCGTCGGTGGCGTCGGTGGCGGTCGTGGCGCTGTCGGTGGTCGCGGTTGCGGCCTGGTCGCGATCGCCACAGGCGGCCAGGGCGGCGGCCAGCAGCAGGGAAACAAGGATGCGTGACGTGCTCATAAGCGTGAAGGACCTCGGCTCGAGAAGAAGGGGGAAGGGCTCAGCCGCCGGCCTGGCGCTCGGCGGCAATCAGCTGCTCGGCCGTGTGCAGCAGCTCGCGCAGGCTGCGCGCCTGCACCCGGTAACGGCCGTTGATGATGAGGGTGGGCGTGCCCTGCGCGCCACTGCGCAGCAGGAAATCGCGCGCATCGTTCAGCTTCTGCCGGGTCTGCGCGCTGGTCATCGCGGCGTCCAGGCGGGCGCGGTCCACGCCCAGCTGCTCGTAGAACCAGGCCAGTTCGGCGGTGGTGGCGTTGCGCGGCAGGCGACGCGCGCGGTGCATGGCGTCGAAGGTCGCGGCGTGCGTCTGCTCCAGCGCGCCGATCTCCTCGGCGGCGAAATAGGCCGTGGCGAAGGCATCGTCGGGCCGGTACACCACCGGCAGGTAGCTGAAACGCACGTCGTCGGGGAGCGCGCGCTGCCACGGTTCGATCAGCGGATGCAGGTCGGCGCAGTGGCCGCAGGCATAGGAAAAGATCTCCACCACCTCGATCCTGCCGTCGGGCGACGCCAGCGGGCGGCCGTCGGCGATGCGCACGTAGTCGACGCCCTCCACCGGCGCGTGGCCCTCGTGGGCGGACGCGAGCGGTGCGGCAAGCACCAGGCAGAGCGCGGCGAGACGGATCAGCAGCCGGCGGGACAGGTGCATCGGGAGACTCCGTGGAAGACGGGACGGGCCGCAACGAAAACGCCGGCGCGTGTGGCACGGCCGGCGCGCTTCGGGGTGCAGACGGGGCGATCACGCGCCAGGCAGCGACGGCGCCACTCACTGCTGCTGGACGGGCTCCGCCGACTGCTCGGGGTCGATGCCGCTGGCTTCCGGCGAACCCGGCGCGCCGGCCGGCGGGTTGCCGGCTTCTGCGGGGTCGAGGTAGCGCGTATCGGCCGCAGGCGCGCGCGTTTCGGCCGGTGCCTCGGCCTGCAGCTGCGCCATCTGCGCGCGGGTGGCGGCATCCGGGCGTGGGTGCAGGCCTTCCATGTAGCTGGCCAGTGCCTGGATTTCCTCGTCGCTCAGCGGCTGCGCGATCGTGTGCATGATCTGGAACATGCGGGTATCGCGCTCGCCGGTGGTGCCGTCGCGGAATTCCTGCAGGCGGCGCGCGGTGTACCACGCCGGCTGCCCCGCCACGTGCGGATACGACGGCCCGGGCATGCCGGCGCCGGTCGGGCCATGGCAGGCCATGCAGGCCGGAATCTGCCGCCCGGTATCGCCGCGCCGGTAGATCTGCTGACCGACCTCGTAGAACTTCATGCCTTCGTAGTCACCGGCCGCGACCACGCCATCGTCGGCGATGCCGGCCTGCGCCGACTGCATCGAGTAATAGGCGCCGACGTCGCGCATTTCCTGCGCGGAGAGCATCTGCGCGAACGGCTGCATGATCGGGCTCGGCCGCTCGCCGCTCTTGAACAGCGCCAGCTGGTGGGCCATGTAGGGCTCGTTCTGGCCGGCGATGCTGGGATAGATCTCGCGCACCACGCTGTTGCCGTCGAGGCCGTGGCAGGCGGCGCAGGTGCCGGCGATGGTGGCACCGCGCTGGGCATCGCCCCACTGGGTGTCGGCGAGTTCCGCCACCGCGTTGTCTTCCAGCGGCGCAGCCTGGACGGGCGCGTCCTCCGGCAACGGCAGCGCGGTGGACTGTGCAAAGGCCACGGCACCCATGACGAGGGCGGCGAGGCCGGCGATTCCGTAAACGCGGGCTTGGCGCATTGCTGGGCTCCGACAACATGAATCGAACGCGAACGCGCCCGGGATCGCCGAATTATCGACGCGTGCCGCAACCGGGGTCAAACGGCGCCGGCAGCCACCGGGCCTGCGCACCGGCGGGAAAAACGGGCGGCACACCGGCGCCCATGCGATCCTATCGCCCATGACCAACTTTCTTGCCCGCTCCCGTTACCGGCTGGCGGCGCACACCCCCGCCCAGCTTCCGCCCGACATCGGTTACGAGGTCGCCTTCGCCGGCCGCTCCAACGCCGGCAAGTCCAGCGCCCTCAACGCGATGTGCCAGCAGAATGCGCTGGCGCGGGTCTCCAAGACCCCCGGCCGCACCCAGCAGCTGGTGTTCTTCCAGGTCGAGCCCTACGAGGACCGTCACCTCGTCGACCTCCCGGGTTATGGCTACGCCAAGGTGCCCAAGGACCTGCAGGCGCACTGGCAGGCCTTCATCGCCGGCTACTTTGCGCGCCGCGAGGCGCTGCGCGGGCTGGTGGTGGTGATGGACATCCGCCATCCGTTGCGCGACTACGACCGGCAGATGCTCGGCTACGCGGTGGAACGCGGGCTGCCCGCGCACGTGCTGCTGACCAAGGCCGACAAGCTGGGACGCGGTGGTTCCGGCAACGTGCTGCTGCAGGTGCGCCGCGACCTCCAGCAGGCCTATGGCGACTCGGTCTCGGTGCAGACCTTCTCGGCGCTGCACAAGCTCGGCATCGACGAGGCCTGCGGCGTGGTCAACGCCTGGCTGGAACTGCCTCCGCCGCGCTGATCCGCGCCGCACGGCGAAGCACGCCCGCTGCGCGGTGACGGGCCGCGCCCGCAGGCGACGCCGCGGCCCGAACTCGACATGCATGGCCGATGCATCGGCGATTGTGACGTTGCCGGTGACGCAGCGGGCCATGCGCGTGCGCCGTGCCGTCGATGCCGCGGGATATAGTGGCGCCCCCGCGACGTGCCGCCAGCGCGCGTCCTGCAAGCGTCGACGAGCCTCCGCCACGTGCCCACCTCAAGCCCTTCCCCCGATGCCCCGATCCTCGACCCGCGCGAACTGACCGCGGAAATCGCCTCCGGCGAGAAGCCGCGATCGGACTGGCGCATCGGCACCGAGCACGAGAAGTTCGGTTTCCGTCTCGACGACCTGCGCCCGCCGACCTTCGACGGCGAGCGTGGCATCGAGGCGCTGCTGGACGGCCTGACCCGCTTCGGCTGGGACCGCGTGCGCGAGAACGGGCGCACGGTCGCACTGCTGCGCGATGGCGCATCGGTGACCCTCGAGCCGGCCGGCCAGCTGGAACTGTCGGGCGCGCCGGTGGTGGACATCCACGAAACCTGCCAGGAGGTCGGCAACCACCTCTACGAGGTCAAGGCGGTCGCCGACGAGCTGCGGCTGGGATTCCTCGGCATGGGCTTCCAGCCGAAGTGGCGTCGCGACGAGATGCCGTGGATGCCCAAGGGCCGCTACAGGATCATGCGCGACTACATGCCCAGGGTCGGCAGCCTCGGTCTCGACATGATGACCCGCACCTGCACCGTGCAGGTCAACCTGGACTACATCACCGAAGCGGACATGGTGAAGAAGTTCCGCGTGGCGCTGGCCCTGCAGCCGATCGCCACCGCGCTGTTCGCCGATTCGCCGTTCACCGAAGGCCGGCCCAACGGCTATCTGAGCTACCGCTCGCATATCTGGACCGATACCGACGCCGACCGCACCGGCATGCTCGACTTCGTGTTCGAGGACGGCTTCGGCTATGAGCGCTACGTCGACTACATCCTCGACGTGCCGATGTACTTCGTCTACCGCAACGGTGCGGATGGCAAGGGGCATTACCACGACGCCAGCGGGCAGAGCTTCCGCGCGTTCCTGCGTGGGGAACTGCCGGGCCTGGAAGGCGAGCTGCCGACGATGCGCGACTGGACCGACCACATGACCACCGCGTTCCCCGAGGTGCGGCTGAAGAAGTACCTCGAGATGCGCGGTGCCGATGGCGGCCCGTGGAACCGGCTGTGCGCGTTGCCGGCGTTCTGGGTGGGGCTGCTGTACGACGATGCCGCGCTCGACGCGGCCTGGGACCTGGTGCGCGACTTCACCCGTGCCGAGCGGCATGCACTGCGCGACCACGTGCCGCGCACCGCGCTGGCCACCCCGTTCCGTGGCCACAGCGTGCGCGAGCTGGCCATCGAGGCGCTGAAGATCAGTGCGGCCGGGCTGCGTCGCCGCGACCGCCGCAACGCACAGGACATCGACGAAGTGCGTTTCCTCGAGCCGCTGATCGAGCTGGCCGAAGCCGGGCAGACGCCTGCCGAGAGCAAGCTGGAACTGTTCCACGGGGAATGGCACGGCGACATCGATCGCGTGTTCCGCGAGTTCGCGTACTGACCTGCATCGCCCGCCGCGGATGCACGCGCGGCGCGCGATCGATGTTCAGTCGTCGCCGCGCAGCCAGCGCGACAGCCGGCGGTGATAGTCGACGCGATGACTGGGCTTGCCGGTGCCGGCCAGCAGGTGCGTTCCGCCGGGATAGACCACCATGCGCACCGGCGCCTTCGAGCGCCGGGCCAGCCGCGCAAGCAGCTCTTCCGACTGCCCGAGCGGACAACGCTGGTCGTCGTCGCCCTGCAACAGCAGGGTGGGCGTGCGGATGTCATCGGCATAGGACAGCGGCGACAGCCGGCGATAGCGTTCGTGGGCGTCATCGACTTCGCCATCCATGCTGTACGGGTCGACGTAGTAACCCGAGTCGGATGTGCCGCTGTGCGATTCCATGTTGATCACCGGTGCGCTGATGCCGGCGCGCGCGAAGCGGCCGTCGTGGCCGATCGCCCATGCGGTGAGATAGCCGCCGTAGGACTTCCCGGTGCAGGCCAGCTGCTCCCCCGCAATGCCTTCGGCCTGCAGCGCCTCCACGACGGCGAGATGCTGCGGCAGGTCGAGCTCGCCCCAGTGGCCGTTGAGCCGCTCGGCGAACCGCGCACCGTAACTGCCGGAGCCGACCGTGTTCGCGGCGACGATGGCCCAGCCATGCGACAGCAGGTCATACCCGTACACGTGGCTGGCGAAGTCGATCAGCACATGGCTCTGCGGGCCGCCGTGGAAGTCCACCAGCAACGGGAACGGGCCTTCGCCCTCTGCCGGCAGCAGGACCCAGGCGTCGATCTCCTCGCTGCCGCCGTTGCCGTCGGGCACCTGGAAGCTGCGCTTGTCCACGCGCGGAGCCGCGCGGTCTTCCTCCCAGTCGCGGTTGAAACGGGTCAGCACGCGTTCGGTGCCCGGCGACCAGGTGGTCGCGTGCAGTTCGTCCGGGCGCTCCACGCGCGCAGCCACGAACACCAGGCCATCGCCGGCCGCGCACAGTGCGGCCGCGTGTTGCAGGCCGTCGTCCACCCGGGTGACGACGCCGCTGGAGATGTCCACGACCACCACTTCCTGCAGACCACGCCGCGCGGCGATGGTGGCGACGCGATCGCCGTCCGGGTGCCAGACGATGGTCGAACCCTCGAGCTGCAATTCGTCCGCGGGCCTGCGCAGCGAGCCGTCGGCGATATCGACCAGCCACAGCAGGCTCAGCGAGTCGCCTTCGGTGACGGTTCCGCCGAGCGCCAGCGTGCGGCCGTCAGGCGACCAGGTGATGCCGGCGATGCTGGCCAGCCCGTCGGTCAGCAGGCGTGCGTTGCCGCCATCACCGTCGGCCAGCCACAGGTCCATCCGGTGACGCTGGCTGCCATCGCGCGTACGCACGTAGGCGAGCGACTTTCCATCCGGCGACCACGCGGCTTCCACGACGTCGAAATCACCGCAGACCAGGATCTGTTCGTCGCCACTGTCGACATCCATCGCGAGCAGTACGGTGCGGTGGCCCACCTGTGGGCCGCTGCCATCGAGCTTCCATGGAAGATGGGTCACCACCCACGGCCGGTTGCTGCCGTCGGTGGCGTCGTCCGCGTCCTCGGACCAGGGCGTGCGTGCGGAGAGCAGCACCCGCCGTCCGTCCGGCGACCACTGCATGAGCGCCTGCAGTTCGCGCTGCGACCCACCGACCTGGCGCGCTTCGCCGCCGTCCAGCGGCAGCAACTGCACCTGCTTCGCTTCACCGGCGCGCGCGGAAAGAAACGCGACGTTGCGGCCGTCCGGCGCCAGCGCCGGGGATGACGCGCTGAAGACGTCGGTCGTGAGCTGCCGCGGCGCGGTCTCGGACGCGGTGTCGAGCTGCCACAGCACGGTGCGGTAGCTGTCGGAATCGCGCATCGCCTGTGAACTGGAGAACACCACCCGCGGATTGCCGGGGCACCCCTGGAGTTCGGACAGTGTGATGTGGTTGAAGAGGTCATCGATGCAGAACGCTTGCATGCATGCTTCCTGTCGGATCCCAAAAGAAGACGCCCCCGAAGGGGCGTCGTATGCCAGCAGTAGAGCCTTCGGTGCTCAGCGGCGCTGTTCGCGCTCGTTCTGGCGGTTCTGCTGGTTCTGCTGGTTCTCGCGGTTCTGCTCGTTCTCGCGGTTCTGCTGGTTCTGCTGGTTCTGTTCGTTCTGGCGGTTCTGATCGTTGTTCTGGTTGTTCTGGTTCTGCTGATTGTTCTGGTTCTGCTGGTTGTTCTGGTTGTTCACGTCGAATCTCCAGTCGTTGGGGGTTGCCTTGCGGCAGCAGCAGATCACCACCGCCAACTTCAAAAGTGCGTGGAACGCGCGAGGCCATAACTGAAAGGTTCAGTGGCCCGTAGCGAACGCCGAAAAAGCCTTGTTTTCAAGCGCAGTCATGGACGTGTTTTCACTGTGAGTGGCCAAGGGAACGCATCCCGTAGGATCGGCCCGACCCGCTTGCGCGTCGGATAGGGGTTCAGTTTCCCGTGACGCCCCACGTCATCAGCGATGGTCTGCAGAGGAGTTTCCCCGTGGCACTCGATCTCACCAACATCAAAGGCTGTCCACTCGAACAGCAGCGCTTCACATGGCGCGAACTCGTCCAGCAACCGATCAGCAAGCTGGACGATGACACCTTCACCCGCGTGCGCATCATCCTGCTCAACGGCCTCGAGCATGAGGCGTTGCGCTTTTCGCATGCGTTCGCGCGGATGAATCGCGACATGCGTGCGCCGCTGGCGCGCGTGCGCCGGGTCGAGCAGCACCAGCACACGATGATCAACTGGCTGATCGGTGCCGACCACTCGCCGCTGGAGACCACCATCGCCTACGAGCAGGTGGCCATCGAGATCACCGCCGCGGTTGCGCAGGCGGAGCCGGATCCGTACCTGGCGCAGACCTACCGCTTCGGCCTGCTCGAGGACTTCGACCACATGTACCGCTACTCGGCGATGCTCGACCGGCTGGAAGGCAAGGATGCGAACAACATCCTGCAGTGCTACACCGACATCCTTCCGGGCCGACCGACGGTGGTCGAACACCGCCACCCCGACGACGACCTGCGCAATCCGTTCGATGCCAAGACCGCGCATCCGCTGTCGAAGCTGCACGCGCTCACGATCATGGCGGCCGAGCAGCAGACGCACAATTACTACATGAACATCGGTCCGCTGTTCACCGATCCGGTGGCGCGCCTGCTGTATGCGGAAATCGCCTCGATCGAAGAGCAGCACACCACCCAGTACGAGTCGATCATCGATCCCGACCAGACCTGGATGGAACAGTGGCTGATGCACGAGTTCAACGAGGTCTACAACTACTACGGCGCCGTGCAGCAGGAGGTCAACCCGCGCATCAAGGCGATCTGGGAGCGCTTCCTCGATTACGAGCTGGGCCATCTGCAGTACGTCATGGAGCTGTTCAAGCAGGTCGAGCGCCGCGACCCGATGGAGATCATCCCGGCGACGATGCCCGAGCCGATCGCCTTCGCCAGCCAGCGCGACTTCGTGCGCCAGGTGCTGCTGCAGGAAGTGGACCTGCGTGCCGACGGCCCGGATTTCGTGCCGATGGAGCAGGAGGCCGATGGCTCGCGCGCCTACCGCAGGCAGCTCAATTCGGAAGGGTCGCCGACCGAAGCGGTGCCAGCGGGCTATGTGTGGAACCCCGGAACCGAGCTCGCCCTGCCGGCCGAGCAGCAGAAGTAAGCGTCGAGGAGACGAATCATGGAAAACGACATCCGTACCGGCACCAACCGCACCGGCATGAAGGCGTCCCCGGTGGACGCGCGCAAGCTGCTGGAAGTGCGCGAGCTGCAGACGACCGTGCCCGACCCCGAAATCGATGCGGTGGCGCTGCGTGCCTCCTATCTCCTCGAAGCCGAGCCGGTGGGTTCGATGCCGCCGCCGCCGACGCTGCGCGGCATGGCGGGCACCGCGATGAAGGCGCTGACCGGCAAGAAGATGCACGTGCTGCTCGACAAGATCGCCGAGCGCGCCGCGTTCGAACGCACCGGCACCCGCCTCTACGACATGATGCTGCAGAAGGTGGCCGTGGCCCCCGGCCTGCCGGCCGGCATGACCATCGAAGGCGTGCGCGAGATCCGCGACGAGGAGCACTCGCACTACCTGCTGCTGGCCGCGGCGATCGAGACCCTCGGCGGCGATCCGACCGCGATGACGCCGTGCGCTGATGTGACCGGCGTGCAGGGCATGGGCCTGGTGCAGGCGATGGGCGAGCCGCGGCTGACCATCGCCCAGGCGCTGTCGACATTGCTCGCTGCCGAAGTCATCGACAACGCGTCGTGGGAGCTGCTGATCGACCTGGCCACGCAGTTCGGTCAGGACGAGCTCGCCGCGCAGTTCACCGAGGCGCTTGCCGCGGAGCAGCGCCATGAAGTCACGGTGCGCCAGTGGATGGCCACGGCACTGACGGAGGAAGCGGGGGTCTGATACGACCGCGCCGGATCCACCGATGTGCACGTCGTGGAGGCGTGCCGACCGTGTAGCCTTCGGGCATGCACGCCTCCACGACCGCCGCGCCGCCGCGCGCTTCCGAAGACGACACCCTGCGCGAACCGATCGGGTTCGCCGACACCGACACCCTGCTGCGCGATGATGTGCGCCGCCTCGGCGCGCTGGTGGGCGACATGCTCGCCGAGCAGGGGTCGCCCGAACTGCTGGAAGAAGTCGAGGCGGTACGCCGCGCCGCGATCGCGCGGCGCGAGGCCGCGCTGCCGGTCGACGAACTGGCCGACCAGCTGTCGCGCATTCCGCTCGAGGATGCCGAGGCCATGGTCCGCGCCTTCGCCGCGTACTTCGGCGCGATCAACCTCGCCGAGCGCGTGCACCGCATCCGCCGCCGCCGCGACTACCAGCGCGAAGCCGCGGCGCCGCAGCCCGGGGGGCTGCATGCGGTACTGGCCGAGCTGCGCGACGAAGGCGTCGGCGCCGAGGACGTGGCGGCGCTGCTGCCGCGGCTGCGCATCGAGCCGGTGTTCACCGCCCACCCCACCGAGGCCATGCGCCGCGCGCTGCTGGAGAAGGAGCGCGAGATCGTCGCCCGGCTGGTGGCCGACATCGACCGCGGCCGTACCCCGGGCGAGCGTGCGGTCGACATGGAACGCATCCGCCAGGCGTTGACCGCGGCGTGGCAGACCTCCGAGGCACCGCCGACCCGGCCAACCGTGCTCGACGAGATGGAACACGTCGGCTACTACCTCGGCGACGTGCTGTACCGCGTGCTGCCGACCTATTACCGGGAGTTCGCCGAAGCGTTGGATGCCGTCTACGGGGAGCGCCCGCAACTGCCGGTGGTGCTGCAGTTCGGCACCTGGGTCGGCGGCGACATGGACGGCAACCCGAACGTCGGTGCCGACACCATCCTCGCCACGCTGGAAGCGCAGCGCGCCCAGGTGCTCGGCAACTACGCCGCCGATCTCGGCAAGCTGATGCGCATCCTCACCCAGACCACCGAGCGCGCCGGCATCGATGCCGCCGTTGCGCGGCGGCTGGACGAGTACCGCGCACTGCTGCCCGACGCCGCAGGGCGGCTGAAGCCGCGCCAGGTGGACATGGTCTATCGCCAGCTGCTGGACCTGATGCGCGCGCGCCTCGAGGCGACCGCCCAGGGCGCGGAGTGCGGCTACCGCAGTGCCGGCTGCCTGCTGGCGGATCTCGACCTGATCGCCGACAGCCTGCGCGTCCACCGCGGCGACCATGCCGGCCTGCACGCGCTGGAGCGCGTGCGCCTGCGGGTGCGCAGTTTCGGCTTCCATCTCGCGCGCCTGGACCTGCGACAGGATTCCGCCGTGCACGATGCCGCCATCGCGCAGCTTTCCGGCGACGCCGACTGGTCCGCGCGTCCGCTCGACGCACGCATCGCGGACCTGCACCGCTGGCTCGGCGGTGCCCTGCCGGACACGACACCCAACGACACCACCGCGCGCAGCCTCGCGGTGTTCCGCGCCGTGCGCGAAGCCCGCGCACGTTATGGCGAACACGCGTTCGGCCCCTACATCGTCAGCATGAGCCGCACTGCCGCCGATGCGCTGGCGGTGCTTGCACTGGCACGGATGGCCGGCTGCGTCGAGGACGACGCCGTGCCGCTGGACGTGGCGCCGCTGTTCGAGACCGTCGACGACCTGCAGGCCGCCCCGGCGGTGATGCGCGCGCTGTTCGCCGACCCGGTGTACCGGGCGCACCTCGCGGCGCGCGGCCACCGGCAGACGGTGATGCTGGGGTATTCCGACAGCACCAAGGATGGTGGCGTGCTGGCGTCGCGCTGGGCACTGCAGCGCACCCAGGCCGAACTGGTGGCGCTGGCCCGCGAGGCCGGCGTTGCGATCGTGTTCTTCCACGGCCGCGGCGGCTCGGTGAGCCGCGGTGGCGGCAAGACCGGACGCGCGATCATCGCCGCGCCGCGCGGCTCGATCGACGGCCACCTGCGCGTGACCGAGCAGGGCGAGGTGATCCACCGCAAGTACGGCATCCGTGCGCTGGCGCTGCGCAACCTCGAGCAGACCACCGCCGCGGTGCTGCGCGCGACCCTGCGTCCGCGCGCGGCCGATGCGCGCGAGGACCCCTGGCGCACGCGGATGGCGGAGCTGGCGCAGTGCTCGCGCACGCACTACCGCGCGCTGGTGCACGAGCACCGCGACTTCGTGCCGTACTTCCGCGCGGCCACGCCGATCGACGTGATCGAGCGGCTGCAGATCGGTTCGCGCCCCTCGCGGCGGCGCGATGGCGGGGTCGGCAACCTGCGGGCGATCCCGTGGGTGTTCGCCTGGTCGCAGAACCGCTCCGGGCTGACCGGCTGGTATGGCGTGGGCACCGCGCTGTCGCGCGGCATTGCGCAGTGGGGGATCGAGCCCCTGCAGGAGATGGCGCGCGACTGGCCGTTCTTCGCCGCGACGCTGGACGACATCGAGATGCTGCTGGCGAAATCCGACCTCGACATCTTCGAGCGCTACTCGCGCCTGGCCGGCGAGCTGCACGCACCGATGTTCGAGGACATCGCCAGCGAGTTCCGCCGCACCCGCGACGCGATCCTGGCGATCAAGGGCCGCGACGAGCTGCTGGGCGACGACTACCGGCTCGGCCTGTCGATCCGTCTGCGCAACCCCTATGTCGACCCGATCAGCCTGCTGCAGGTCGAGCTGCTGCAGCGCTGGCGCGCCGACGGCAGCCACGACGACGCCACCCTGCGTGCGCTGATCGCCACCGTCAACGGTATCGCCGCCGGCATCCAGAACACCGGCTGATCGATCCCGGAGTAACGTAGCGGCGACACCCGAACCGGACCGCCGCCATGGCCGATCACGAACTGGTCTTCCACACCAACCCGATGTCGCGCGGCCGGATCGTGCGCTGGATGCTCGAGGAAACGGGTGCCACCTACCGCACCGTCGTGCACGACTACGGTGCGGCGATGAAATCGCCGGAGTACCTGACGATCAACCCGATGGGCAAGGTGCCGGCCATTGAGCACCGCGGCGTCGTGGTCACCGAGGCCGCGGCGATCTGCGCCTACCTGGCCGATGCGTTCCCGCAGGCGGGGCTGGCGCCGGCCATTGACGACGCGCAACGCGGCCCGTACCTGCGCTGGCTGTTCTTTGCCGCCGGGCCGGTGGAAGCGGCGGTGACCGCGCGGGCGCTCGGCAGCCTGCCACCGCCGGAGAAGGCCGGCTTCGTCGGCTATGGCAGCTACGAGCAGGCCATCGACGTGCTTGAACAGACGGCCGCGTCGGCCTCGCCGTGGCTCCTGGGCGAGCGTTTCAGCGCCGCCGACGTCTATGTCGGCAGCCAGGTCGATTTCGGCCTTGCATTCAGGTCGATCCCCGAACGCCCGGCGTTCGTCGCCTGGGCCGAGCGCCTGCGTGGGCGCGAGGCGTACCGCCGTGCGAAGGCCGCCGATGACGCGGCGATCCCGGCCGCCGGCTGAGCACATGCCGGTCCGCGTGCAACTGAGCCGCCGGCGCGGGTGGCGGCTACCCGAGGGCGCCATCAGCGTCGCCCGGCCGACGCGCTGGGGGAACCCGTTCCGTATCGGCGTCGACGGCGACGCCGCCACGTGCGTGGCGCTGTTCCGCGCCTGGATGCTCGCCGATCCGGCACGGCTCGATGGCGCGCGCGCGGCGTTGCGCGGCCATGACCTCGCCTGCTGGTGCGCGGCGGATGCCCCCTGCCATGCCGACGTGCTGCTGGAGCTGGCCAACCGCTGAGGCGGATGGAGTGTCACGCGTGCCGGGAGCTGCAGCGTCCCCCGTCGCGGCAGGGCGCGTCGCTGGCAGCAGGCCCATGATCCGCCGGTGAGCTATACTGCCCCCCACTATCCATCATCGTCTTTTTTGCCATGCCCCATTCGCCCGAGGAAAAGAAGAAGGTCCTCGCCCGCATCCGCCGCATCCGCGGCCAGTGCGAGGGGCTGGAGCGCGCGCTGGAAGCCGGTGCCGACTGCGCGCCGGTGCTGCAGCAGATCGCCGCCATCCGCGGTGCGGTCAACGGGCTGATGAGCGAGGTGCTGGAGTCGCACCTGCGCGAACAGTTCGGCCAGCCCGCCGCCGATGCGGACGAACGCCAGGAACGGATCGCCGAAATGACCACGCTGATCCGTTCCTACCTGAAATAGGACGCGTCCCGCACGCGTCCGACGCCACCCGAGGAGTCCCGCCATGAAATCCCGTGCCGCCGTCGCCTTTGCCGCAGGCCAGCCGCTGCAGATCGTCGAGCTCGATGTCGCCCCCCCGCAGAAGGGCGAGGTGCTGGTGAAGATCACCCACACCGCGTTGTGCCACACCGATGCCTTCACCCTGTCGGGCGAGGATCCGGAAGGCGTGTTCCCCGCCGTGCTGGGCCACGAAGGTGCCGGCATCGTGGTGGAAGTGGGCGAGGGCGTCACCAGCGTGAAGCCGGGCGACCATGTGATCCCGCTCTACACCGCCGAGTGCGGCGAGTGCCTGTTCTGCAAGAGCGGCAAGACCAACCTGTGCGTGGCCGTGCGCGCCACCCAGGGCAAGGGCGTGATGCCCGACGGCACCACGCGCTTCAGCTACAAGGGCCAGCCGGTCTACCACTACATGGGCTGCTCCACCTTCTCCGAATACACGGTGGTGGCCGAGGTGTCGCTTGCGAAGGTGAACCCGGACGCCAACCCCGAGCACACCTGCCTGCTCGGCTGCGGCGTGACCACCGGCATCGGCGCCGTGCACAACACGGCGAAGGTGCAGGAGGGCGACAGCGTCGCGGTGTTCGGCCTCGGTGCGATCGGCCTGGCCGTGATCCAGGGCGCCCGGCAGGCAAAAGCCGGCCGCATCATCGCGATCGACACCAACCCGGCGAAGTTCGAGCTGGCGCAGCAGATGGGCGCGACCGAGTGCGTCAACCCGAAGGACCACGACCGGCCGATCCAGCAGGTGATCGTGGAGATGACCGGCTGGGGCGTGGACCACAGCTTCGAGTGCATCGGCAATGTCGACGTCATGCGCGCGGCGCTCGAATGCGCGCACCGCGGCTGGGGCCAGAGCGTGATCATCGGTGTGGCCGGTGCGGGCAAGGAGATCAGCACCCGCCCGTTCCAGCTGGTGACCGGCCGCAGGTGGCTGGGCACCGCCTTCGGCGGGGTGAAGGGCCGCAGCCAGCTGCCGGGCATGGTGGAGGACGCGATGAAGGGCGACATCCAGCTCGCCCCGTTCGTCACCCATACCCTGCCGCTGGAGCGCATCAACGAGGCCTTCGACCTGATGCACGAGGGCAAGTCGATCCGCACCGTGATCCATTACTGACCAGGCATCTCCCAGCTTTCCCACCCTCACCTTTTCCCGCACGCGGGAGAGGGGTTCAAGACACGTTGGAGGAATCCCATGGAACGTATCGAACATCGTGCGAGTTTCGGCGGCTGGCAGGACGTCTACCGCCATCGCTCGCAGGTGCTGGGCTGCGACATGACCGTCGGCGTGTACTTCCCGCCGCAGGCGGCCGAGGGCCCGTGCCCGGTGCTGTACTGGCTCTCCGGGCTGACCTGCAACGAACAGAACTTCATCACCAAGGCCGGCGCGCAGCGCTATGCCGCCGAGCACGGGATCATCCTGGTCGCTCCCGATACCAGCCCGCGTGGTGACGACGTCGCCGATGCCGAAGGCTACGACCTCGGCAAGGGCGCCGGTTTCTACGTCAACGCCACGCGGGAGCCGTGGGCCAAGCACTACCGGATGTACGACTACATCGTCCACGAGCTGCCGGAGTGGGTGGAGTCCGACCCTGCTGCCAGCGATGCGCGTGCAATCAGTGGACATTCGATGGGTGGCCACGGTGCGCTCACCATCGCGCTGAAGAACCCCGGCCGCTACCGCAGCGTGTCGGCGTTCTCGCCGATCGTGGCGCCGTCACAGGTGCCCTGGGGCGAGAAGGCGTTCGGCGCTTACCTCGGCGACGACCGCGCGGCGTGGAGGCAGTACGACGCCGTCGAGCTGGTGAAGTCGGCGCACGAGCGGCTGCCGCTGCTGGTCGACCAGGGCGATGCCGACGAATTCCTCCATGGCCAGCTGAAGCCGCAGTTGCTGCAGGCCGCCTGCGAAGCTGCCGGGCATCCGCTCGAACTGCGCATGCAGCCGGGCTACGACCACAGCTACTACTTCATCGCCAGCTTCATCGGCGACCACGTCGCCCACCATGCGGCAGCACTGAAGGGCTGAAGTCCTGCCTGCCGCGGACCAACGTGGACCAACGTGGACCAGCACGCACGGGTGCTCCGGTCCGCGCCTGCCCACGCCATCGGTGGCAACGCACACGGTTCCTGCCGCGTCCTCACAGCAGGAAACCGGTGCGCTGGAAGCGGTCCTGGTCCAGCGTGCCGTCACCACGGCGCAGCGCGATCGCCGTGGCGAACATCGGCCCGGCATGCACGACGGTGTGGAACTCCCCGTTCTCGCCGCAGTGGTCGATGCCCGACGGCAGCGCGTCCAGCAACGCGGCGTCGTAGTCGCGGCCGGCGAAGCCCGCGTCCAGTTGCGCGGTATCCACGCAGCACAGCGTCGCACGCAGCCCGCCGGCGAGCATCGTGCGCGCCAGCGTGGTGGTGTCGGCACCGAACAACGGAAACAGCGCCTGCCAGCCGTGGCGCGCGCACAGCGCCTCGCGCCATGCGCGCAGATCATCCAGTGCGAGGTCGCCGAAGGCGATAAGGCGGATGCCTGGCCAGCGCAGGCGCGCCGCATCCAGCGCCCGCGCGAACGCGGCCTCGTAGGCGCGGTTGTCGGCGTCCGCCGGCATCGGCACTTCGATCAGCGGCAGCTGCGCCGCGGCTGCCTGCGCACGCAGCACGTCACCGGCGACGCCCTGCATCGACGCCTGCCCGCCATCGGCGTCCACGGTGGTCAACAGGCCGACGACATCGACGTCGCCCGCCGCGCGCAGCACATGCAGCGCCCACGCCGCGTCCTTGCCGCCGCTCCACGACAGCAGTGCCGGCGTGGCCACCTCAGTAGCGGACGTCGCGCAGTTCCCAGGCCTTGCCGGCCAGCAGCCGCAGGCGGTGGCGCAGGATGTCGCCCGACAGGCTGGTATGCGCCACCAGGTCGAAGGTGATGTCGCCCTCGCCGGTCACCCGTGCCGCCGGATCCACCGGGCCGAGCTCGGGATCGACCAGCTCCGGATCGTCCTGGCTGTCGCGCCAGCGCTCGAACAGCCCGGGCCCGGCCAGCGCGTCCTGCAGCTCTTCGGCCATGCCGGGCGCACTCTGCGAGCGGAATGCGAACGTACCGCTGGCTCTGGCCTGGTCGGGGTCGGGAATGCGGATGTAGTAGGTGGCCATGGATGCGCAAGGGTTGCGGAGATGCGGTGGAGCCTAGCAGCGGGCCACGTGAGGGTGCCGTCCGTGCGCTCAGGTGAACGCGTGCGGCGGCGCCGCGAAGCCGATCGTGAGCGCGCCGGGGCCGACGTTGACCAGCCCGGTCAGGCTCATCACCGTCTCGAAGACCTCGATGCCATGTTCGCGGCAGCTGGCGATCAGGCGGTCGTAGCCCGGCAATGCCCGCATCGCGTCGAGCTCGCCGCCGTAGCTCAGGCACAGCGTGGGCGTCAGCAGGCCTTCGTGCACACGCTCGCAGGTGAAGTCGAACAGCCTGCGCGCCGCGGGTTCGAAGCCGCGCACCCTGTCCACCGGCCCGGTCTCGCCCTGGTGGCAGTGCAGGATCGGCCGGATGTCGAGCGCGGCCCCGAGCGTGGCGGCGAGCAGGCTGACGCTGCGATCGCCGCGACGGCGGGTGCGCTCGCGCAGGTAGCCGAGGTCGCGCGGCACCATGTAGCTGTAGCTGCGGCCGGCAAGGAACTCCAGCCGTGAGTGGATCTCCAGCGCGCTCGCCTTGGCATCGCGCAGGCGTACCGCTTCCACAGGCAGGATGCCCTGGCCTGCGAACACCTGCTGCGAATCCAGCACCTGCAGCGCGAAGGGCGTCGCATGCCCGGCGGCGGTGCGCGGCTGCCGGTACTCGTTGAGGACGGCGTAGCTGGCGTGCCTTGCGTTGTCGTGGATCCGGCTGCGGCTGCGCGCGACGGTCAGGCAGAACACGTGGTCGTAATCGATCACCAGCCGATCCAGGAACAGCGAGCGGATGCGGTCGGCGGGGAAGGCGGCGGTCTGCGCACTGTGGCCACGCCTGCCATGCGTACGGATGAATGCAAGCGTGGCCTGCGGGTCGCGCAGGTCCACGACGCTGGTACCGCCGATGTGCACCGTGGCCGGCAGCAGCACGATGCCCGCCGCGTCCAGCCACTCCGGAGGCAGGTCGCAGGCTGCGTCGACGACGATTCCGATGCGCATGGGCTTGACAGGCGCAGCGTGCAACGGTCGCCGCCGTGCGCGCTTGCGATGCAGGTGTATGGAGGCACGACTCTACGTGATCGGGGAGACAGCCCGCAGTGCCATCGGACCCTGTTGCGATGGCGGGGCGGCCCTTGCATCGCACCGCGTGCATCGGTCGCGCCTCCACGCCGCGGCCCGCGGGCGCCGCTGCACGTAGACTGCGGCCAACCCCTGCTGGAGCATTCCGATGGCCGACGCCGAACTGCGGCTGGCATTGCTGATCGACGCCGACAACGCGCCCGCCTCGAAGATCGAGCCGATCCTCACCGAACTCGCGCGCCACGGCGTGGCCAACGTGCGCCGCGCCTACGGCAACTGGAAGAGCCCGCACCTCAAGGGCTGGGAAGCCGCGCTGCATGCCCATGCGATCCGGCCGATCCAGCAGTTCGCCTACACCAGCGGCAAGAACGCCTCCGACATGGCGATGGTCATCGACGCCATGGACCTGCTGTACGGACGCACGCTCGACGGCGTGGCGATCGTGTCCAGCGATGCCGACTTCACCCCGCTGGTGATGCGCCTGCGCCACGACAACCTACGGGTGTTCGGCTTCGGCGAGGAGAAGACGCCGGAACCCTTCGTCAAGGCGTGTTCGACGTTCCTGTACCTCGAGAAGCTCGGCGTGCTCGACAACGGCGACAGCGGCGCTGCCCGGCCCAGGACCGCCGCGCAGCTGCGTGGCGATGCCACGCTCATGCAGCTGCTGCGCAGCGCGGTGCAGGCCAGCGCCGACGAATCCGGCTGGACGCATCTCGGTGCGGTCGGCAGCCACGTCGCCAACCAGGGCTCGTTCGACTCGCGCAACTACGGCTACCGCAAGCTCAGCGACCTGATCGAGGCGACCGGGCTGTTCGAGGTGCGCCGCACCGGGCAGGCGGTGGAACTGCGCGAGCTGCCGAAGACGCCGGCGCGGCGCTCGCGCAGGGGCGGCGGCGGTGGCGGCGCCACGTAGCGCGGGCTCGTCAGTACAGGTCCACCGGGTCGACGTCGAGCGACCAGCGCACCCGGCGTGCCGCCGGCAATGCGTGCAGTTCCGGCATCGCGCGGTCGAGCAGCGCGTGCAGCGGGCGGCGGCCGGGGCATGACAGCACCAGCTGCGCGCGGTGGAAGCCCGCGCGTCGCGGCATCGGTGCCGGCAGCGGGCCCTGCAGTTCGACCGTGCGCTGGGTGTCGATGGCCGCCATCAGGCTGGCGGCCTCGCGCAGGAATTCGCGCGGCAACTCGACGTGGGCGGCCTCGGCACGCAGCAGCGCCAGATGCGCGAATGGCGGGAAGCCGGCGACCTCGCGCTGCAGCAGCTCCGCCTCGGCGAAGGCCGCGTAGCCGCCCTGCAGCAGGGTGGCCAGCAGCGGATGGCCGGGGTGGTGGGTCTGCAGCAGCACCTCGCCACTGCGCGCGCCGCGGCCGGCGCGCCCTGCGACCTGGATCAGCAGCTGTGCGAGCTTTTCCGGTGCGCGGAAATCGGCGGAGAACAGCCCTTCGTCGATGCCGACCACCGCCACCAGCGCCAGCCCGGCCAGGTCGTGGCCCTTGGCCAGCATCTGCGTGCCGATCAGGATGCCGGCACGCTCGCCGAACGTCGCAAGCGCGCGTTCGATGCCGTCGCGCCGCCGCGTGCTGCCGCGGTCGATGCGCACCACCGGCACCCCCGGAAACGCCTGCACCAGGTGTTCCTCGAGCCGCTCCGTGCCCACGCCCTGCGGCTGCAGCCCGAGGCTGGCGCAGGCCGGGCAGGCCATCGGCGATGGTTGGCGATGACCGCAGTGGTGGCACTGCAGGCGGCGGCCCCCGGCGTGCACGGTCATCGGCCGGCCCTGTTCCGGGATGCTGCAGCGCGTGCACTGCGCACTCCAGCCGCAGTCGTGGCACAGCAGCACCGGCGCATAGCCGCGGCGGTTGCGGAACACCAGCACCTGGCCCCCGGCCGCCAGGGTGGCGCCGATGGCCTCCAGCACCTCGCCCGACAGCCCCGCCTGCAGCGGCCGCTTGCGCACGTCGAGCACGCGCACCGGCGGCGGGCGCGCGACGCCGGCGCGCTGCGGCAGGCGCAGCGCCGTATAGCGGCCGCTGCGGGCGTTGTGCAGGGTCTCCAGCGATGGCGTCGCGCTGCCCAGCACCACCGGCACGCCGAGCGCCCGCGCCCGCACCAGCGCGAAGTCCCGGGCGTGGTAGCGGATGCCGTCCTGCTGCTTGTAGCTGCCGTCGTGCTCCTCGTCGACGACGATCAGGCCCGGCTCCGGCAGCGGCACGAACACCGCCGAACGGGTGCCGACGATCACCCGCGCCTCGCCGCGGGCCGCGGCCGCCCACACCTGGGCGCGCTCGGTGTCGTTGAGACCGGAATGCAGCGCGTGCACCGGCACCCCGAGGCGCTCGCGGAAGCGCGCCAGCGTCTGCGGGGTCAGCCCGATCTCGGGCACCAGCGCCAGCGCCTGCCGGCCCTGCGCGAGTGCGTGCGCGATCGCCTGCAGGTAGACCTCGGTCTTGCCGCTGCCGGTCACGCCGTCGAGCAGGAACGCATGGAAGCCGCGGGCGGCACGGATGGCGTCGATGGCCGCCTGCTGCGCCGGGTTCGGTGGAGGGCCGGCAATCGGGGTCGGGCCCGGGCAGCCGGCGGTGCCGACCCGCCCGGCATGGCCGCGGGCGGCGAGGGTGCGGGCCGCGGCGCGCCAGCCGGGCAGGCGGTCGTCCAGCGCGGCCTCGTCGACGACCACGCCGTCCAGCAGCATGGCCAGCACGCGCGGCCTGCCGTCGCGCATGACGGCCAGCGCGGCGCTGCCGGCGGTGGTGAGCGTCCAGCCCCAGGTGCGGGTGTCGGGCAGCGGCTCGCCGCGCCGCAACGTCGCCGGCAGCGCGGTCGCCAGCACCTCGCCCAGCGGCGCATGCAGATAGCGGCTCAGCCAGCGCAGCGACGCCAGCAGTTCGCCGGCCAGCAGCGGCGCGTCGTCCAGCCACGCCAGCGCGTCGCGCAGGCCGTCGGCGCAATGTTCCGGGCGCCCGACCGCGGCCACCACGCCGACCAGCTCGCGCGGGCCGAACGGCACCCGCACCCGGCAGCCGACCGGCTGCCCCGGGAGGGCCGTGCCCGGGGGCGGGAGGTAGTCGAACAGCCGCGGCAGCGGCACCGGGAGCGCCACGCTCAGGTAGGGGGCGTCGGGGGTGCCGTCGGCTGCAGTCATCGGCCGGGCAGTGTACGCGGCGGCCGCCGCGGCGGACCCGGACTTGCGGGCCAAAGCTGCGCCCACGGGCACGAGGTCGAGGTAAACCGCGGTCACACAACGGGTTTCGGCGTTATCCACACCGCCTGTGGATAAACCTGTGCATCAGCTGTCCGTGAAGGCGCGGAAGGGGCACTGCCATCGGCCGCAGGCAAGGTTGGTGAAAAATTAGCCAAAAGCTGTTTTTTCAGCAAAAACAGCGACTTATCCGTGAAACATGGCTGAACACCGCGACTTCAGCGTTGTGCAGCCTGTGTGTACGGCGGCATCCGGGGCCTGTGGGCAACATCCGTGGCGCGGCGACGCCACCGCCGCGCGTTCGCGCTGTTGTCAAGTCGCGACGCAACGCACCGGCTGGCTATCATGTGGCGATGCAATCGCGCCCCCCAGAGCAGCGCCGACCGTGAGCGACGGCCCCAACGCCTCCACCGCGCTGAGTGCGTTCCTGCGCGGCGTCGAGCGACGGGCCGCGCTGTTCGCGCAGTTGCAGGTGGGCAGCGCCGAGTCCGGCGACGCCGCGCTGACCACCGCCATGGTGGGGTTCCGCGATACCGCCGCGCGCACCCCGTTCGGCGACTGGCCGCGCCGCTTCTGGTCGCTGCTGCTGGCCGCCCCGCAGCTGCGCGAACCACCGCGCCGCGAGCACTGGGACGGCGATTTCGGCGTGCTTGGCGAGATCGGCACCGGTCCGCGCGCGGCGCTGCTGCTGCGGCTGGTGGCCAATGTGTCCGAGGGCGACGCCGCCGGGGTCCTCGGGGTGTCGCGCGAGACCTACCGGCTGGCCCTGCGCCGCGCCCTGCCGCGACTGCCGGACGGCACCCCGGACGAGACCCGTTTCCGGGTGCTGGCCGACACCGTGCAGCTGGCGCTGCGCGACACCCCGCCGGAGCGCCTGGCGGAGCTGGCCCGGCTGCGCGACGCCGCCCTGCGCGGGCGCATCTACACCCCGCGCCGGGAACCGCCGCCACGCGTCGTACGCCCGGCCGGCCCGCGCGCGCGCTGGCTGTGGCCGGCGCTGATCGCGGTGGCGCTGGCCACCCTGGCGGCATTTGCGATGACCTTCACCGACGCCGCCGGCGGCGTGGACCTCGACGCCGAGCCACACGGCATCCGCATCGACGCGCTGCCGGGCGATGGCGCGCGTGGGCCGGGGCTCGACGGCGACGTCGCGCTGCTGATCCATCCCGATTTCGAGCTGCTGGCCAGCGACGAGGGCGAGGGCGTGGCCCGCGATCCTGCCTTCATGGCCTGGCTGACGGTGGAGCTGGAACGCGGCGGCGTGGAGCCGGATATCGCCCGCCCGCAGCGCGACGAGGATGCCGGCGACACCGACGAACGCGCACTGGACGCGGGCGCAACGGAGGCGGCCGATGCGCCGTAGCGCCGTGCTGCTGCTGGCCGCCGCCCTGCTGGCGTTGCCGGCCCGGGCGCTGCCTCCGCAACTGCTGAAGCAACTGGACGCGCTGCCGCCGGCCGAACGGGCCCGCGTGCAGCAGCAGGTCCGGCAGTGGCGGCAGATGCCCGCCGACCGCCAGCAGGCGTTGCGCCAGCGCGTGGTGGAGTGGGATGCGCTGGATCCCGCGGTCAAGCAGGCGCGGCGTGCCGCCTGGGAGACCTGGCAGGCGCTGCCGGAAGCCGACCGCGCACGCCTGCGCGCCACCGCCGCCGTCTATGCACGGATGCCGGAAACCCAGCGCCGTGCGCTGGGGGAGCGCTATGCGGCGCTGGATGCCTTCGAGCGCGACGGGTGGCGCCTGGGGCCGGTGCTCGGTGCCGACTGGCCGCAGCTGCACGGCCTGTTCGCACTGGTGCCGGACGACCAGCGGCTGGCGTTGCTGGCGATGCTGCGCAGCCTCGACGACTCCGCACGCGCCGACCTGGCGATGATCGCGCAGCGCACCCCGCCGGAGGAACGCGACGCGCTGCGCCGCAGGCTGCTGTCGATGCCGGAGGCCGCGCGCGCCGACTGGCTGCGCGTGCAGGCCTCGCCGAACTAGTGGCCCGCGGCTACATCGTGAACAGCGAGAAGCCGATCACGCCCACCGCGACGGTACCGAACAGCATCGCGTAGACGTAGCCGATCGCCAGGTACTTGAGCACGGTCAGCCACCAGGCCTGGCGGTACACGCGGCGCTGCATCCACAGCAGGTACAGCGGCATCCAGCAGACCAACGCGAAGACCAGCGCCGACAGTACGGTGCCGATGACGGGCACCCGCGCCCCGGCCCAGTCGCCCAGGGCACTGGTGCAGAACACCAGCAACAGCGCCAGCATCAGCCAGGCGTGGCTGTAGAGCGCGATCACCACGTGCTCGAGGTAGGGCCTGCGGGTGAAGAAGTAGGCGATCCGCAGCAGCACCGCGAACAGCGGCACCAGCACGAACAGCGTGGCCGGGGCGGCGCCGAACAGGAACTGCGCGATGGCGCGGGGGTCGCGGGCCAGCCGCTCCCAGTTGCGCATCGTGCGGTCGACGAAGGCATTGCCGCTGGCGACGGTCTCCGCAGTGCCGGTATCGGCACCGTCGGGATCCGCCGCCGTTGCCGCGGGACGGGCCGCCACCGCGTCGGATCCATCTGCGGGCTCCGGTGACGGCGTCGCGCGCGGGGTGGGTTCGGCGCCGAGTTCGAGGATGCGGGCATCGGCGGCGGCGTCGATCCGGCGCTGTGCCTCGGCGAATACGAAGCCCAGTGCACGCGGGGCATCGTCGCGTGCGAGGTCGCGCAGCAGGTGCGCGCGTTCGCGTTCGACCGCGGCGACCGAGTCCAGCGCGGCGAACGATTCCTCCAGACCTTCCGGCGCCGCGCGCGGCGGCGCCGCCGGACCTGCCCCCTCGGCAAGGCTGGCCGCGTCCTGCGGCAGCGGGTCGGTATCGACGCTGATGACCGGGGTCATCACCAGCTTGGCGGTGAAGAAGGTCAGTGCCGTCAGCACCACGAACAGCCGCAGCGGCGCGATGTAGCGCACCCGGTGGCCGGCGAGGTAGGCATTGGCCACGCGCCCGGGCACGAACAGGTCGCGCAGGGTGCGGAACACCCGGCCATCGAGGTGCCAGAACGACTCGAAGATCTCCTCCACCGCATGGCCGAAGTGGCGGGTGGGGTTGTGCGCCGACTGCCCGCACAGGTGGCAGTAGCCGCCCTGCAGCCAGGTGCCGCAGTTCTCGCAGGTGGACCGGTGGTGCCCGGTCGCGGCCGCGGTGTTCATCGTGGTGGTCCCCGGTGCCGCGGCGCGATGTCGCGGTGGGCGGTTAAGATACCGGCCCGCCGCGACCCGGTGCCAGCGCCTTTCCGGCGCGGCCGCAGCCGTGGTCCGAGCCGTCCATGCCTTCCCCTTCCCCCCGGGCGCCCTTCCGCAGCGAAGTGCGCACCACAGCCGTGCTGGCCGCGCCGCTGGTCGCAGGCCACGTGGCCACCGGCCTGATCGGCCTCGTCGACAGCGTGATCGCCGGCCGCCACGGCACCGCCACGCTGGCCGCGGTGTCGGTGGGCACGGCGATGTTCTGGCTGCCGATCATGATCCCGATGGGCACGCTGATGGCGCTACCGCCGTCGGTGTCGCAGCTCCAGGGCGCCGGCCGCCGCGCCGAGATCGGCCCGCTGTTCCGGCAGTCGCTGTGGCTGGCGACGGCGCTGGGCCTGCTGCTGTTCGCGTTCATGACCCTGTCGGTGCACGCGCTGGCGCCGATGGGCATCGATGCCAGCCTGGTGCCGGGGGCGAGCGCGTTCCTGCATGGCATCCGCTGGGGGGTGCCGGCGCTGACCGCGTACTACTGCATGCGCTATCTCAGCGACGGCCTGCACTGGACGCTGCCGACGATGCTGTTCGGCTTCGGCGGGCTGCTGGTGCTGCTGCCGCTGGGCACGGTGATGACCTTCGGCCTGTTCGGGCTGCCGGAGATGGGGGCGGCCGGGCTCGGCTACGCCTCGTCGGCGATGCTGTGGGCGCAGGCGCTGGGCTTCGCCCTCTACCTGTCGCGCGCGAAGCGTTTTGCCGACCTCGGGCTGTTCGCGCGCTTCGACCCACCGCGCTGGCCGGAGATCCGCGCCCTGCTGAAGGTGGGCCTGCCGATCGGCGTCACCGTGGCGATGGAGGGCGGCCTGTTCGTGGTCACCGCGCTGCTGATCGGCCGCCTCGGCGAATTGCCGGCGGCCGCGCACCAGATCGCGATCAACGTCTCCGCGCTGTGCTTCATGATCCCGTTCGGCCTGGCCGAGGCGACCACCGTGCGCGTGGGCCATGCGCTGGGCCGCGGCGGTGCGCGCGAGGGCGTGCGCCGCGCCGCGCTGGCCGGCCTGGTGCTGGTGCTGGCGACGCAGAGCCTGACCGCGCTGCTGCTGTTGACCGGCAACACGCTGGTGGTCGGCCTGTACACCACCGATGCCGCAGTCGCCGCGCTTGCGGCATCGCTGCTGCTGTATGCGGCGCTGTTCCAGTTCCCCGATGGCCTGCAGGTGCTCGCCGCCGGCGCGCTGCGCGGGCTCAAGGACACCCGGGTGCCGATGTTCCTGGCGGCGTTCGCCTACTGGGGCGTGGGCATGAGCCTGGGCGCCGGGCTGGGGCTCGGCCTGGGCTGGGGGCCGCGCGGCATGTGGACCGGGCTGATCGCCGGGCTGGTGGTGGCCTCGGTGCTGATGGCGGCGCGCTTCGCGTGGTCGCTGTCGCGGCTGCCGTCTGCCGACGCACTGCCCGCCGCACCCGTCGCCACCCCGACTTCCGGCGCATGAAACCGTTCACCGCGTCCCGCTAAGCTGTCCGCAGCATCCGATGCATATCCTTTTTCCGGAGTTGATCCAATGAACGAAGCGCGCCGCCGCGGCCCGATCGCCCGCGTCCTGGTGGGAATCTGGGACGCCGTGAACTTCAGCCGACGGCTGGTGCTGAACCTGCTGTTCCTGCTGCTGGTGGTGCTGTTCGTCGCCATCCTCGCCAGCCGCGAAGCCGCCGCGCCGCTGCTGGAGCGCACCACACTGGTGATCGCGCCGGAAGGCCGCATCGTCGAGCAGTACTCGTCGGATCCCACCTCGCGGGTGCTGTCGCGCGCAATGGGTCAGGACAGCCCCGGCGAGGTGCAGCTGCGCGACCTGCTGCGCGCGATGGACGCCGCCGCGAAGGACGACCGCATCGAGCGCGTGTACCTGCGCGTGGACGGCCTACTGCCTTCGGGCATGGCGACGATGCGCGAAGTTGCGGCCGGCCTGCGCGCGCTGCGCGAGGCCGGCAAGCAGGTGATCGCCTACGGGCAGGGCATGCCGCAGACCAGCTACCTGCTGGCCGCGCAGGCCGACGAGGTCTATGTCGACCCGATGGGGTCGGGCGTGGTGCTCGAGGGCCTGGCCAGCTACGGCCTGTACTTCGGCGAGGCGCTGCGCGAGAAGCTCGACGTCGACGTGCACGTGTTCAAGGTCGGCGAGTTCAAGTCTGCGGTCGAGCCCTACATCCTCGACGCCGCGTCCGAGGAGGCCAAGCAGGCCGACTTCTACTGGCTCAACGACATCTGGCAGCGCTACCTCGCCGACATCGCGCAGGCGCGCGGGCTGGACGTCGCGCGCATCCAGGCCGACATCGACGGCATGGCCGACGGCATCACCGCGGTCGGCGGCGACATGGCGCAGTACGCGCTGCAGGGTGGCCTGGTCGACGGGCTGATGACCGAACAGCAGGTGGAGGCGCTGCTGGCCGAACGTGGCGTGGCGGATGCCGATGCCGAGCATGGCGTGCGCAGCATCGACCTCGACGGCTACCTCGCGCATGTCGACAACGGCGCGGGCAGCGGGCTGGCGCGCCAGCCGCAGGTGGCGGTGGTGGTGGCCGAAGGCATGATCGTCGACGGCGAGCGTGGACCGGGCGGCGTCGGTGGCGTCTCCACCGCCGCACTGCTGCGCGAGGCCCGCGAGGACGACGACGTGCGCGCGGTGGTGCTGCGGGTCAACTCGCCCGGCGGCTCGGCATACGCGTCGGAACAGATCAACCGCGAGGTCGAGCTGCTGAAGGAGGCCGGCAAGCCGGTGGTGGTGTCGATGGGCTACGTGGCCGCGTCGGGCGGCTACTGGATCAGCATGAACTCCGACCGCATCTATGCCGATCCCTCGACGATCACCGGCTCGATCGGGGTGTTCGGCATGGTGCCCAACTTCACCCGCACCCTCGACCGCTTCGGCGTGCATTCCGATGGCGTGGGCACGACGCGCTATGCCGGCGCGTTCGATCTCACCCGCCCGATGGAAGCCGACGTCGGCCGCGTGATCCAGGCAAGCGTCGAGCACATCTACCGCAACTTCGTCGGCAAGGTCGCACAGGGCCGTGGCCGCACGCCGGAGGCCATCGACGCGGTCGCCCGCGGACGGGTGTGGAGCGGTGCGCAGGCGCGCGACCGCGGCCTGGTCGACGAGCTCGGCGGCCTGCGCGATGCGATCGCCGATGCCGCGCGCCGCGCGGAACTGGCCGACGACGGCTTCCGCGTGCGCTACATCGAACAGCCGCTGAGCCCGTTCGCGCAGTTCCTGGCCGGCATGGGCCGCTCGGGCGCGCTGGCGACGCTGTTCGGCGACACCGCGCTGGCGCAGCGGCTGGCGGTACGCGCGATGCCGGAAATGGAGCGGCACCTCGCCGCGTTCGAAGTGGCGATGGACCGCCCGGTGGCCGGCCCGGTGCGCGCGATGACCTACTGCTTCTGCCCGACGTTCTGAGCCGGGCGCTGGACGCCGCCGCCCGGTGACGCGCGGGGCATGGCGTCGAGCTAGCGGCGCACGTCCAGCCGCTCGTGGCGCAGCAGCGCGCCCACGGCGGCGGCGTCGACCAGGTTGAAGTCGCCGGGCACGGTGTGCTTCAGGCAGGCCGCGGCATGGCCGAAGGCCAGCGCGTCGCCATCCGCCATACCGACCAGGAGGCCGTGCAGCACGCCGGCGGCGAAGGCATCGCCGGCACCGATGCGGTCGACGATGCCCTCCACCGCCTGCGGGGCGACGCGGTGCACGTCGCCGCCGCGGGTGACCAGCAGTGCGCCGAGGCTGTGCGCGTCGACGCTGTTCTGTCCGCGCAGCGTGGTGGCGATGCGACGCAGCTGCGGGAACGCCGCGAACGCGCGCGCGGCGGCGGCGAGGATGCGTGCCTCGTGGGTATCGGCGTGCGCGTCCGCATCGGGCCCCAGGACCACCTCGATGTCGCGATGGTCGGCGAACGCGATCGTGGCCTCGGCAAGCACCGCGCGCAGCACCGTGGCCGGATCCGCCTGCCAGGCCGCCCACAGCTTGGGGCGGAAGTTGCCGTCGAACGAAACCTCCAGCCCGGCGGCGCGCGCGCTGCGCATTGCCGTGACCGTGGCATCCGCGCAGCGCTGGCCGAGCGCCGGGGTGATGCCGGAGACGTGCAGGCAATCGAACTCCGCCACCAGCGCGGGCCAGTCGTAGGCGTCGCTGCCGGCGCGCGCGAACGCGGAATCGGCGCGGTCGTAGACCACCTCGCTGGGTCGCAGCCCGGCACCGGTGGCCAGGAAGTACAGGCCCATGCGCGCGCCGGGATCGCGGCGTACGCGGCCGACATCCACGCCATGCCCGCGCAGGGCGGCCAGCGCGGCATCGCCCAGCGCATTGCCGGCCACCGTGCCGACCATCGCCGCGTGGTGGCCGAAGCGCGCCAGCGACACCGCCACGTTGGCTTCGGCACCACCGATCTGCACCTGCAGCAGCGGCGACTGCAGCAGCAGTTCGCGGCCGGGAGCGCCCAGGCGCAGCAGCAGTTCGCCGAAACAGAGCACGCGTCGGGTCATGGAAGCTGCGTCGCTTCGCGCCGGCGCTCATCCGCCTCGCGCACGGCCCCCTCGACGGCCTGCGCCTTGTCGAGCGGGTCCTGAATGGCGTCGCGCAGCTGGGTGGCCTGTGGCTCGGGTGGCGTGCCCGGCGGTTCGTGCTCGGGCGCGCGGCAACCGGCGAGTGCCAGCAGGGCGGCGCAGGCGAACGCGCCGCGGCGGGCAAGGGATGCGATGGAGGGGGGTGTCGCCATGTCGGACCTCGGTCGGGCTGCGGGCTTGGCTTATCCTACGTGCCGTCATTCGCGGGAGCACCCATGGACCCCCATCGCTGGCGGCTCGACGGCCAACGCGCGCTGGTGACCGGCGGCAGCGCCGGCATCGGGCGCGCGATCGCGCGCGAACTGCTGGGCTTCGGCGCCGAGGTGATGATCGTGGCCCGCGACGGCGATGCGCTGGATGCCGCGCGCGACGAACTGCTGGAAGAATTCCCGACCGCGCAGCTGCGCGCGATGATCGGCGACGTCGCCGATGAAGAGCAGCGGCGCGAGATCCTCGACTGGGTCGAGGACCAGGGCGAAGGCCTCGACATCCTGGTCAACAACGCCGGCGGCAACCTGGTGCGCGCGGCCACCGAGTACGCCGAGGAGGAGTGGCGGGAGATCTTCGAGATCAACCTGTTCAGTGCCTTCGAGATGTCGCGCTACGCACATCCCATGCTGGCGCAGCACCCGGGCGCGCGCATCGTCAATGTCGGCAGCGTGTCGGGCATCGCCCATGTGCGCACCGGCGCACCGTACGGCATGAGCAAGGCGGCGCTGCACCAGATGACGCGCAACCTCGCGGTGGAGTGGGCCGAGGACGGCATCCGCGTCAATGCGGTGGCGCCCTGGTACATCCGCACGCGGCGCACCTCGACGGCACTGGCCGATCCCGACTATCTCGACGAGGTGCTCGCACGCACGCCGCTGGGCCGCATCGGCGAGCCGGAGGAGGTGGCCGCGGCGGTAGCGTTCCTGTGCCTGCCGGCCTCGGCCTACATCACCGGCGAGTGCATCGCCATCGACGGTGGCTTCCTGCGCTACGGCTTCTGAGCGGGCTGCCGATCAGCGGACGCAGGTGGACGCCGCGTAGGTCGCGGCCAGCGCCGCATATTCCTGCTGGTGTTCACGCGCCGCGGGCGACTGCGCCGGCGTCACCTTGAAGCGGAATTCGGCCTCGTCGACGCGGCTTTTCCAGGCGCGGCAGAGGTTCTCCTCCGGCACCGCGGTGCAGCTGTCCTCGACCTGCTCGCAGGCCTGCCCGGCGCCCAGCGTCGGCAGCCCGCCGATGCCGACGGTGTTCAGCGGCCGGCAGCGCGTGGCCGGCACCGCGTCGCCGGTGAGGTAGCGCTCGTTGTCCCAGCGCGTGCACTGGTACAGCGGCGGTGGCGGCACGGGTTCGGCAATCGTGATCGCAGCGGGCCCGGTCGCGGTGTCGGCCGGGGGCGCCACCGCGGTGACCGGCAGCACGCGCAGCCCGGGGGGTGGCTGTGCCGGCACGAATGCCGGCAGCGGCGGCGCCACGTCGACCTCGATGACCTGCTGGCGCTGGCCTGCGGGGCAGGCCTCGGCATTCTGCAGGGTCACCGTGCCATCGGCGGCGGTACAGCGATAGACCACGTTGCCGGCGACGGCGGGGGCCAGTGCCATGATCGCCAGCAGGCCGAACAGGCCTGCGGCGTGCAGGTTGCCGGTCATCGGGATACGTCCATCAAAGCCCCACATCCAAGAGCGCCCATCAGGATCAGCCCACCGGACCCGCCGCTCAAAGCCCGCAATCCTCGGCCAGCCGTGCGTTGAGCGTGCGTTCCTCGGTGCGCAACGTGCGGCGCTCGCTTTCCTGCGCGTTGAACGTCCGCCGGCGGATGGTCTCGCGGCGGTCGCGCAGTCGGGAGCAGACCTCGGCCGCCGGCAATGCGGTGCAGCTGTCGCGGATCCAGATACCACCGCCGCCGTAACCGTAGCCGTGCCCGCGATCATGCCCGTGGCGTGGGGGCGGACGCCGCGGTGGTGGTGGCGGCTGCGGAACGTTGCGCGCCGAGGGAATGCTGATGTTGTTGACCGGCGCGGTGCTGAGCCCGCCGCGCGGCGGGCTGGCCACCGTGCGATCACGTACCGGCGGCGGCCGGACCGGCCCGGGGCCGTGACCATGGTGATACGGCACGCCCAGCGTCCACAGCGGCACGAAGCGCGGATTGCCGTCGCCGTTGTCGCTGGTGTAGCGCTCGCCATCGGGGGTCACGCATTCGTACATCGGTTGCGGCGCGCGCATGACGATGGTCTGCACGCGCTGCGTGGTGGGCGCCGGGGGTGGCGCGGGGGCGGCTTCCGCCGCCGGCGGCGTGCGGGTGCCCGGGGGCGGATCCTGCGGGCGCTGCATCGTGCGTACGTCCTGGTGCATCCCGGCCGCGCACGGGGTGTCCTGCATGGTGACGGCGCCACGCGCATCGGTGCAGCGGTACAGCGTCACCTCGCCCTGCGCCGGGATCACCGGGACGGCAGCGATGGCGAATGCGAGCAGTGCAGCGGCGAGGGCTCGGGGCGGGTCGCGGTCCATGCCCGCATGATGCGTGAGGCGGGCGATGCGCGAAACCCGCCACTGTCGACAGGTGGCTACGCGCGCGGGCGGCATTCAGGCCGCGACCGATGCTCAGTCGCGCAGCACCTGGCCGCTGCGCGCGTCGCAGATCGGGGTCGGGCGTTCCAGGCCGCCGGTGTCACCGCCGACGATGACGTCCACCGCGGCACGCAGGTGCGGATCGAATGTCTCGAGCGTGCGCGGCGGCGGGGCGCCGGCCGGATTGGCGCTGGTGGACACCAGTGGCCCTCCGAACGCGCGGCACAGTGCCGACACCACGGGATGCGCGCTGCAGCGCACCGCGACGCCGGCATGCGCGCCACGTACCCACGGCGGCACCCGGCCGGTGGCCGGTACGATCCAGGTATGCGGCCCTGGCCAGCCGGCGACCACCGTTGCGCGTGCCGCCGGACCCAGCGCGTCCCAGTCCACCAGGCCGTCGAGCTGGCCGACGTCGGCGGCCACCAGGATCACGCCCTTGTCGACGGGCCGCGCCTTGAGCGCCAGCAGGCGTCGCACCGCCGCCTCGTTGAACGGATCGCAGCCCAGCCCCCAGACCGCTTCGGTGGGATAGGCGATGACCGCGCCGGCACGCAACCGCGCGGCGGCGGCATCGATCGACAGCGCGGCGGGCTGCGCGGTCATGGCGTGGCTCAGAAGGGTGCGTCGTCGATGTTCGACGGGGCAACGCCCGCGCCTGCCGTGCGCGCGGCGGACTTCTTCGCCACCGCAGGCTTCGCAACCTTGCCGGCAGCCTTCTTCGCGGTCTTCTTCGTGGTCTTCTTCGCCACCTTCCTGGTGGCCTTCTTCGCCGTCTTCTTCGCCGCGGTGGCCGGCGCCTTGGGCGCGGCCTTCTTCGCCACCTTCTTCGCCGCGGCCTTCTTGCCGAAGCGCCCGCGTGCCGGCTTGCCGGTCTCCTCGAGCAGCGTCGTCACTTCCTCCAGCGTCAGCGAAGCCGGCTCACGGTCCTTGGGGATCTTGCCGTTGAGCTTGCCGTCGCTGATGTAAGGCCCGAAGCGGCCGTTGAGCACCTGGATGTCGCTGCCGTCGAACTCCTTGATGATGCGGTTGCGGGCGATCTCTTCCTTCTCGTCGATCAGAAACACCGCGCGCGCGAGGTCGATGGTGTAGGGATCGTCCTCCTTCTTGAGCGAGGCGTACACGCTGCCGCGTTTGGCGAACGGGCCGAACCGGCCGATGCCGACGCTGACCTCCTCGCCATTGCTCTCGCCCAGGATGCGCGGCATCAGGAACAGCTCCAGCGCGTCGTCGAGCGAGATCGTGTGCATGCTCTGGCCGGGCTTGAGCGATGCGAACTTCGGCTTGTCCTCGGCGTCCTCGGCGGTGCTGCCGATCGCCACGTACGGCCCGTAACGGCCCAGCCGCACGCTCACCGGCTTGCCGGTCTTGGGGTCGGTGCCGAGCTCGCGTGCGCCGGTGGCCTCGTTGCGGTCGACCGACTCGGTCTTCTCCGCCACCAGTTCCTTGAACGGACCCCAGAAGGTCTCCATCAGCGGCACCCAGTCCTTCTCGCCGCGGCTCACCGCATCGAGCTCGTCCTCGAGCCTGGCGGTGAAGTCGTAGTCGACATAGCGGGTGAAGTGGCTGGACAGGAATTTCGACACCGCCCGGCCGACGTCGCTCGGACGGAAGGCACGGCCATCCATCTCCACGTACTTGCGGAACTGCAGGGTCTGGATGATGGAGGCATAGGTCGACGGACGGCCGATGCCGTACTCCTCGAGCGTCTTCACCAGCGAGGCCTCGGTGAAGCGCGGCGGCGGCTGGGTGAAATGCTGGTCGGCCTGGATACGGTCGAGCGGCACGCGGTCGCCCGGCTTCATCGCCGGCAGCTTGCGCCCTTCGTCCTCGTCGTCCTTGCTCCTGCTGTCCTTGCCTTCCTCGTACACGGCCAGGAAGCCGGGGTCGACCACGGTGGTGCCGCTGGCACGGAAGCTGTGCTCGTTGCCGGCGGCGAGGTCGACCGAGACGGTGTTGAGCGTGGCCGGGACCATCTGCGAGGCGACCGCGCGCTTCCAGATCAGCTCGTACAGGCGGCGCTCGTCATCGGACAGGTGTCGACCGACCTGGGCCGGAGTGCGCAGCGCCGAACTCGGGCGCACGGCCTCGTGGGCCTCCTGCGCGTTCTTGGACTTGGTCTGGTAGAAATTCGGCTTGTCGGGCAATGCGCCGGTGCCGAAGTCGCGCGCGATCACGTCGCGGATCTCGCCCAGTGCGTCCTGCGACAGGCTCACCGAGTCGGTACGCATATAGGTGATGAGCCCGACGGTGCCCTCCTCGCCGATGGCCACGCCCTCGTAGAGCTTCTGTGCCACCTGCATGGTGCGGCGGGTGGTGAAGCCGAGCTTGCGCGAGGCTTCCTGCTGCAGGGTGGAGGTGGTGAACGGCGGCGCCGGGCGGCGCTTGCGCTCCTTGCTGATGACGTCGGTGACCTGCAGGACACCCTGTGCAGCGGCCGCGATGCGGCTGCGGGCCTCTTCGGCGGTGTCGCCATCGGTGACGGTGAACTGTTCGAACTTCCTGCCGTCGAGCTTCGTCAGCTTGGCGGAGAACGGCTGCGAGGCATGCGCGCAGGCGGCCTCGATGGTCCAGTACTCGCGGGCGATGAAGGCTTCGATCTCCTCCTCGCGCTCGACGATCATGCGCAGCGCCGGCGACTGCACGCGTCCGGCCGACAGCCCGCGCTGCACCTTGCGCCACAGCACCGGCGACAGGTTGAAGCCGACCAGGTAGTCGAGCGCGCGGCGCGCCTGCTGGGCATCGACGAGGTCCCCGGCGATCGCGCGCGGCTTCAGCATCGCTTCCTTGATCGCGCGCGGGGTGATCTCGGTGAACACCACCCGGTGCAGGTCCTTGTCCTTGAGCAGGCCGCGCTCGCGCAGGATCTCCACGATGTGCCAGCTGATCGCCTCGCCCTCGCGGTCCGGGTCGGTCGCGAGATAGATGCCGTCGGCGGCCCTGGCAGCCTTGGCGATGGCGTCGACGTGCTTCTCGTTCTTCTCGATCAGGTCGTAGCGCATGCGGAAGCCGTCGTCAGGATCCACCGCACCCTCCTTCGGCACCAGATCACGGACATGGCCGTAGGACGCCAGGACCTGGAAGTCCTTGCCGAGGTACTTGTTGATCGTCTTGGCCTTGGCGGGCGACTCGACGATGAGGAGGTTCTTGGCCATGTGGCTTGGGGGTTCCGGGTGCGCGGGCAACGGACGGGCCGGCCGGCAGGATCTTGCAGAAAGGGACGCCCGGGGCGAGGGACCCCGGGCGTGCGTCTTTTCTAGTGGAATCATGGCGGGGCGGCCGGTGTCAAGCCGGTCGACCCCACGGGGCCGCGATTGTCGCCGCTTCGCCGTCAGGAAGCGAGTCGTGCCGCCAGCATTGTCAATCCCAGCGCCAGCAGGACCGCCGCGGCCCGGATCCGGGCGCGGCGGCGCCTGGCAGGGTCCGCTCCGGATGCCGTGACCGGGTAGTCGGGGGCTGGCGATGCGGCGCCAGGCGCGCTGGCGGGTGCGGCGCGCGCCACGGCCATGACGGGCCGTGCATCAGGCGGGGGCGGGGCCGCCGGTGTGAGCGCGGGTGCCGATATCGGCGCGCCTGCGGCAGGCGGTTGCGCCGCGGGCAGCGCCTCCAGGCGCCCGTCCCCATGCAGCCGGAACGCGTCGCGGCGGCTGCGCAGCGGCGCGGGCGGGGTTGCATCGGCATCGCGCCAGACCTCGGAGTCCGCACGCAGGTGGCCGAAGCGGTAGAGCCGCGCCATCGCGCCGGTGTCGTATGGCCCGCAGGCGCGGCCGCGGGCATCGCGGTAATGCCAGCAGGCGGGGTCGGGTCGGGGGTTCGGGTCCATGCGTTCCATGCGGGGCGCGCGCTGCATCCGGCAGCGCCAGGAAGCCGGGGCGCGACACGCCCCGGCGCCGGGTCAATGCACCGGCTCGGGCTCGTCGGCGAAGATCTGGGTTTCCATCCAGGCGTAGGCGGCCTCGCTGCCGGGCTGGTTGAACAGCACCATCAGCACTACCCACTTGAGGTCGTCGAGGTCGAGGTCGTCCTGGTCCAGCGCCATCGCGCGGTCGACCACCAGTTCGCGTTGGTGGGCGTCCAGCACGCCGTGCTGCTCGAGGAACAGCAGGAAGCCGCGGCATTCCTGGTCGAGTTTGTCGAGCTCGGGACCGGCGAACAGGCGCACCGGCCCGTGCGGGCGCGGCGTGGCCGGGCCAGGCCGCTGTTCGGCCAGGGCGTCGAGCCAGTCGAAGGCCTTGCTGATCTCGGCCGGGCTGAAACCGGCCTGCAGCAGACCGGTCTGCAGCGACTCGCGGTCGCGCAGGAGGTCGGCTTCGTCGGTGAAATAGTGCTCGAACAGGTAGAGCAGGACGTCGAGAATGCTCTCTTTCATTTCCCCCGGCCTGCGCCCCGCGGACGCGTCGTTGCGGATGTACGGGAGTACCGGCCGTGCTCGACCAGAACGCGACCTTCGAGCTCCATGAGCAGCAGCATGGAGGACACCTCGGCCGTCGTCAATCCAGTGCGCGCCACCAGCCGATCCATATCCGTTGGGTCGTGCCCGAGGGCTTCCCACAACCGGTTGTAGTCGGGGTTGTCGCGTTCAGGATCCACGCCCGGGGCCGCCCGTGGCGGCTCCGCACACGATGTGGGGCCGTGCAGGCGTCCGTGCAAGGCGTGCGCCAGCACCTGGGCCACCGGCTTCAGGGCGGCGATCACCTCGTCGGGGGATTCCACCAGCGCGGCGCCCTCGCGGATCAGCCGGTGGCAGCCGCGCGCCATCGGGTTGTGCAACGACCCGGGAATCGCGAACACCTCGCGGCCGGCATCCGCGGCGAGCCGCGCGGTGATCAGCGCACCCGAGCGCAGCGCCGCCTCCACCACCAGCGTGCCGAGCGACAGCGCGGCGACGATCCGGTTGCGCGCCGGGAAGTACTCACGCAGTGGCCGGGTGCCGGGCGGGAACTCGCTGACCACCGCGCCACGCCCGGCGATCCGCGCCAGCAACGCGGCGTTCGCCGCCGGATAGGCGATATCCGGTCCGCAGCCCAGCACCGCGACGGTCGGCGCATCGGCATCGAGCGCGGCCGCGTGCGCACAGGCATCGATGCCCAGCGCCAGGCCGCTGGCGATCCCGAACCCGGCGCGTGCGAACGCCCGGCTGAAGGCGGTCGCGTGCTCGCGGCCGGCGGCACTGGGATTGCGGCTGCCGACCACCGCGACCATCGGATGCCACAGCAGCGCCGGATCGCCGGCGATGAACAGGCCCAGCGGCGCACCGGGCGAATCGCGCAGCAGCGGCGGATAGTCGGGGTCGGTGCAGGCGATCACGTGGTGACCCGGCCGCGCCAGCCAGTCCATGGCGGTGGCAAGCGCGCGGCTGTTGTCGCCTCCACGCAGCGCGGCGCGCTGGCCGGCGTCGAGCCCTGCGGCATGCCAGGCCTCGCTTCCAGCGGCCAGCGCCGCGGCGGCGCTGCCGTGTGCCTGCAGCAGCTGGCGTCGGCTGGACGCCGGTCCTCCGGCAAGCAGCAGGCGGGTCAGCGCTTCGGGGTCGTCGTGGGTTGGCGTGGCGGTTGTCGGCATCGCCACACTGTCGTGGCGACCCGCACCGCGTCACAGTCGGGGATGTCCATTTCCCGCTGTAGGACTTGCCCGCGTCAGTGCGGGGGCAACGCCAGCGAACGGCGGACCAGGTCCCGCAGGGCGCCCTGCTCGAGGGCCGACAACGGCGGCAGGTACACGCAACCCTTGCGCCACCTCGTCGGCGGAGGCATGCGCGGTCATCGGTCGTCTCCGGCTCTTCGGATCCCATAACGGCAAACGGCGCCCGAAGGCGCCGTTCGTCCGTACCGGCAAGCAGCCGTCCCACTCAGTAGGGCGCGTCCGGATGCTTGAGGTGGTAACCCACGCGGGTCGGCTTGATGCTGTCCATCACCAGCGCGTAGCTGACGCGGTCGTAGGTGCGGAACACCATCGCGTGGCCGGCGAACTCGTCGGGCAGGCGCACCTTGTTCTCGACGAACACCGTCTGCGGATCGCGGTCCGGGCCCTTCTCGACGCGGTCGATCGCCGACTGGCCCTCGCGCCACAGCGAGAACACGGTGCCGTTGTCGATGCCCTCGCGACGGCCGACCGAGATCGCGATGACGTCGCGCGGGCCGCCGGAGGTCAGCATGTCGGCCACCGCCAGCACGCGGGCGCGGCCGTACTCGGTCTGCACGCGCGGGGCATGCGGGAAGAACTGCAGGTCGTAGGGCTGCGGGTTGACCGGCACCAGGCGGTCGCCGGTGCGCACTTCGAGGCCCTCGTCGTCGAGCAGCAGGGTGCTGACCTGGATGCCACCGACCTCGCCACGGGTGACCGTGCCGGCGCCGACGCGGACCATCTCGTAGCCCAGCACTTCCTGCCCCTTGTCGGGGAAGGTCACGTTGGTCCAGTACTGCTGGAAGTCGAGCGTGCGGCGGCCGCGGAAATCGAGGTCGTCGGAATGGAACAGGTCGCAGCACAGGCCGGCACGCTCGAGATGCGTGTAGCGGGTGGTCGGGCGCACGACGGTGTAGCGCTCGCCGGGCTGGGCCTGCGGCAGGCCGCGCACATAGGCGACCTGACCGTCGACCGCGCGCAGGCGATCGTCTTCCATGCCGACCACGTAGGGCAGGTGCTCGAATTCGTCGACGACCTGCAGGTCGCGCAGGAACGGCTCGATGTCCGACAGCGGCAGCGCGTCGACCGGCGCGGCATCCAGGCGCGGGCCCGGCTGCACCGTGGCACCGGCGACGCGGTCCAGGTACGCGAGGCTGATCACGTCACCCGGATAGATCAGGTGCGGATTCTGGATCTGCGGATTCGCCTGCCAGATTTCCGGCCACAGCCAGGGCCTTTGCAGGAACCGGCCTGCGATGTCCCACAGCGTGTCACCACGCTTGACGACATACGTATCCGGGTGATCACCGCGCACCCCCTGCGCAGCAGCAATTGTTGCGACGGTCAGCAGCGAAACGGCAAACGCCGTCCGCAGCGACCGGGAAAGGCGCTCAAACTTGCCGGCCATCTACCTGCTCCCCTTGGAGATTTCCCCTTGCAGCGGCCGCACTATAGCCTACAAATCCCGGCCGCACGCAAGAGCCGCGGTTACACTGTGGAGCCTGTTTTCCCGTTGTGACCCAGGCCCCCTTTTTCATGTCACTGCTGCCGATCATCGAGTACCCCGACCCGCACCTGCGCGAGCGCGCAGTGGATGTCGACCCCGCGCTGCTGGCGCAACCCGCGTTCCAGAAGCGGCTCGACGACATGTTCGAGACGATGTACGAAGCGCCGGGCATCGGCCTCGCGGCGCCGCAGATCGACGTGCTCGAGCGCTTCATGATCGTCGATGTCAGCGAAGAACGCGGGCAGCCGCTGGTGTTCGTCAATCCGGTCATCCGCAACCGTTCCGAGGCGTTGCGCGCGCACCAGGAAGGCTGCCTGTCGATCCCCGGCATCTATGCCGAGGTCACCCGTGCCGACGGCATCGAGGTCGAGGCGCTCGACCGCCACGGCAAGCCGTTCACGATGCGCGTCGATGGCCTGCTGGCGACCTGCATCCAGCACGAGGTCGACCACCTCGACGGCAAGCTGTTCATCGACTACCTGTCGCCGCTCAAGCGCTCGATGGCGCTGAAGAAGCTCACCAAGCTGCGCAAGCGCGGCTGACCCGCGGCGCTGCCGGCGCGCATCGCCTGGCCGGTGGCGGCGCGCGATGGAGCCGTTACCGGCGCCCTTCCAGTTTCCTGACGGACCCTCCGCATGAAAATCGTGTTTGCCGGCACCCCCGAATTCGCCGTACCCGCATTGTGCGCGGCGGCGGGCAAGGCCGAGGTCGTCGCGGTGTACACCCAGCCCGATCGACCGTCCGGCCGCGGCCGCGTGCTCACGCCGTCGCCGGTGAAGCGTGCCGCGCAGGACATGGGCTTCCCGGTCCTGCAGCCGGACACGCTGCGTGCGGCCGAGGTGCAGGAGGCGCTGCGCGCACTGAAGCCGGACCTGATGGTGGTGGTCGCCTACGGGCTGCTGCTGCCGCAGGCGGTGCTCGATATCCCGGTGGATGGCTGCTGGAACGTGCATGCGTCGCTGCTGCCGCGCTGGCGCGGCGCCGCACCGATCCAGCGTGCGATCGAGGCCGGCGATACCGAGACCGGCGTGTGCCTGATGCGGATGGAGAAGGGCCTCGACACCGGTCCGGTACTGCTGGAACAGCGCACGCCGATCGGCGAACAGGAGACCGGCGGCGAGCTGCACGACCGGCTCGCCGCGCTCGGCGCCCAGGTGCTGGCCGACGGCCTCGGCCTGCTGCGCGTGGGGATCCAGCCGGTCGCACGTGCGCAGCCGGCCGAAGGCGTGACCTACGCACGCAAGCTCGACAAGGCCGAGGCACGGCTGGACTGGCGCGAAGCGGCGCCGGTGCTGGCCAACCGCGTGCGTGCCTTCAATCCGTGGCCGATGGCGGAAGCCGACGTCGCCGGCGAACGCCTGCGCCTGCATGCGGCGGTCGCGCTGCCGCTGGCGCACGACGCCGCTCCCGGCACGCTGCTGGCTGCCGGCCGCCAGGGCATCGACATCGCCTGCGGCGAGGGTGTGCTGCGCATCCGCACGCTGCAGCGCGCGGGCGGCAAGGCGATCACCGCCGCCGACTGGCTCAACGCGCGGCGCGATCCCGCCGTGCCGTCCGCGCAGGGCTGATGGCCGCGCCCGTCGCCGGCGCCCAGGTGCGGGCGACCGCTGCGCGCGTACTGGATGCGGTGATGCGCGGCCGCTCGCTGCGCACCGAACTCGCCACTGCATTGCCGGCCCTGCGCGACCCGCGCGATCGCGCGCTGCTGGAGGCGATCTGCTTCGCCGCGCTGCGCCAGCGCACCCGTGCCGACGCCGCCCTTGCTGCATGGACGCCGCGGCCGCTCGGCGCGCGCGACAGCCTGCTGCGCGCGCTGCTGCATGCGGGCTTCGCGCAGCTCGATCCGCTCGGCCTGCCGCCGCATGCCGCGGTGGCCGCCACCGTGGAGGCCGCGCGCACGCTCGGGCGCAGCCACCAGGCCGGGATGGTCAACGCGCTGCTGCGCCGTGCGATCCGCGACGGCCTGCCGGCGGGCGATCCGGCGGATGCCTGGCCCCCGTGGTTGCGCGAGTGCATCCACGCCGACTGGCCGGACGAGGCCGCGCACATCTTCGCCGCCAGCGCGACCGCGGCACCGGCGTGGTTGCGCGTCAATGCACGGCACGGCGACCGCGAGGCCTACCGCGCGCGCCTCGCCACGCAGGAGGTGCAGGCGGAACTGCCGGCGTGGCCGGTCGACGCCCTGCTGCTGCGCACGCCGGTGCCGGTCGCGCAGCTGCCGGGGTTCGACGACGGCGACGTGTCGATCCAGGACCTTTCCGCCCAGCTGGTTGCCGATGCGCTGGCGGCACCGGCCGGGGCGCGCGTGCTCGACGCCTGCGCGGCACCGGGCGGCAAGGCCGCGCACCTGCTCGAGCGCGACCCGGCGCTGCGGCTGACCGCGCTGGATGTCGATCCACACCGGCTGCAGCGCGTGGCCGACACCCTTGCGCGTCTGCGCCTGCCCGCGGCGTCGCTGCAGGCGGCCGACGCCCGCGCCGCGGACGGCTGGTGGGATGGCACCCCGTTCGACGCCGTGCTGCTGGACGCGCCGTGCTCGGCCACCGGGGTCGTGCGCCGGCAGCCCGACATCCTGCTGCATCGCCGCCCGCAGGACCTCGATGCGCTGCTTGCATTGCAGTCGACCCTGCTCGACGCCTGCTGGCGGCTGCTCGCGCCCGGCGGCGTGCTGCTGTATGCGACCTGCTCGATCCTTGCCGCCGAGAACGCGCAGCAGGTCGACGCCTTCCTCGCCCGCACGCCGGATGCCCGCGCCGAACCACTCGACGAACGCTTCGGCCGCGCGGCCGGTGCCGGGCGCCAGCGGTTGCAGGGCGATGCCGATGGCGATGGCTTCTTCTACGCACGGCTGCGGCGTACGGCGGCTTGAGCGGGTGAGGCTGGCATGCCCTCACCCCATTCCGTCTCCCGTGACGGGAGAGGGGCGATCGTGCCGGGCGGCAGTCGATTCGACGGGCACACCGTGATCGCCGGGAACGAGGGTCCCCGTGCGTCGGTTGTGTCCGGGGCCGGCTAACCAAACCCTAGCGTTTCGCTGTGTAGACTGCGCCGCGTCCACCACCGGCGCCGACCGCACCCCACATGTCGCCCCCGCATCCCTGGCTGAGCGTGCTCGTGCCGTTCTATCGCGTCGAGCCCTACCTGCGCGAATGCGTGGAGTCGGTGCTCGCGCAGGTCGACGGCGGCGTGGAGATCGTGCTTCTCGACGACGCCTCGCCCGACAACTGCGCCACCATCGCGCGCGACCTGCGCAAGGCGCATGGCGATGTCATCCGCCTGCTCGGCCACGACCGCAACCGCGGCCTGTCGGCGGCACGCAACACGCTGATGGCGGATGCGCGTGGCGATTACCTGTGGTTCCTGGATTCCGACGACGTGCTGCTGCCGGGCGCGATCGCCGCGGTGCGCGACGCGGTGTCCATGCATGCGCCGGACCTGGTGCTGTGCGACTTCCGCGTGCTGCGCGAGAAGTTCACCCTCAAGCACCGCCTGCGCGGCGAGCTGCACCGGCGCACCTGGGCCGGCGCATCGCAACAGCTGCAATCGGATCCGCGCGTGCTGCTGAGCGGCCTGCTGGGCGCACGCCAGCTGCATGCGTGGTCGAAGATCGCCCGTGTCGACGTGTGGCGGCAGGCAAGGTTTCCCGAAGGGCGCACGTTCGAGGACATCGCGGTGGTTCCGGCGCTGGTCGGCAATGCGCACAGCTTCGTGCACCTGGACCGCCCGATGGTCGGCTACCGGCAGCGCGCCGACAGCATCATGGCGACGCTGGCACCGGACAAGATCCACCACCTGATGGCGGCGCTGCGCGAACTGCACGCGGGCCTGGTGCCGATCGCCGGCGAGAGCGGCGACGCGCGGTTCGCACTCGACTACTTCTGCCTGCGCAGTCTGGCGACCACCGCGCAGAAGGCGATGGGGCAGGACGCGGCGATCGTCGACGACTTCCGCCGCACCCTGGCACAGCTGTTCCCGGACGGCCCCCTGCAGGTGCTGGCGCATTGCCGCCATCGCGGCTGGCGGATGCGTGGCTGGCGGGTGAGGCGCGGCCTGCGCCGGCTGGAGGCGCTTGCGTGACCGATGCCGTGGCGCGGGCGCCGGGCGTCATGCCTGTGGCGCCGCCGCCGAGCACCCTGCCCGCGGCGCCGAAGCCGCGCATTCTGCATTTCGTGACCGGCGGGTTTTCCGGCGGCGCCACCCAGGTGGCGATCCAGCTGGTCAATGCCGCGCGCGACAGCGGCCGGGTCGAGCCGTTGCTGGTCCTGCGTCGCAAGCGCCGTACCGACCCGGCGCGCATCGCCGAACTGGAGGCCGCCGGCGTGCCGTTGCGGGTGGTGCCGGGCTGGTCGCATGCGGCGACGATCCTCGCGCTGGTGCGCGTGTGCCGGGAGTTCCGGCCCGACGTGCTGGTCGCACACGGCTTCAGCGAACACCTCTGGGGGCGCTACGCCGGGCTGCTGGCCGGCGTGCCGCACCTGGTGCACGTGGAGCACAACACCCGCGAGCGCTACACCCGCTGGCGGCTGGCGCAGACGCGCTGGCTGGGCGCGCGCAGCAGCCGCATCGTCGGCTGTTCGGAAGGCGTGCGGCAGGTGCTGGTGGACATGGGCATGCCGCCCGGACGCACCATCGCGATCCCCAATGGCATCCGCCTGGCGCCGTTCGCGGATGCCGATGCGGTGCCTGCGCCGGCGCGCACCGCGGGCATCGTGATGGTGTCGCGGCTGTCGAAGCAGAAGGACCATCCGACCCTGCTGCGCGCGGTGGCGCTGCTGCGCGATCGCGGGCTGAGCCCGCCGGTGCTGCTGGCGGGCGCCGGCAAGGCACGCCACCGCCGGCCGCTGGAAAGGCTGGCGGCGGAACTCGGCCTGCAGCAGCAGGTGCGCTTCCTCGGTCTGTGCCGCAACGTGCCGGAGCTGCTCATGACGCACCGCATCGCCGTGCTCAGCACCCGTTACGAGGGCATGCCGCTGGCGCTGATCGAGGGCATGGCCGCCGGCTGTGCGGTGGCGGCGAGCGCGGTGCCCGGCGTGCGCGAGGTGATCGAGGACGGCATCGACGGCCTGCTGGTGCCCGGGGCCGATCCGGCGGCGCTGGCCGACGCGCTCGAGCGCCTGCTGCGAGACGACGCCCTGGCGGCACGGCTGGGCGCGCGTGCGCGCGAGGTCGCGGTCACGGAATACGCGCGCGAGCGGATGAATGCGCGCTACGAGGCGCTGTTTCTGGAACTCGCTTCCCAGCCGCCGTTGCGCTCGCAGCAGACGCAGACGCCCTGACCCGGAGAAGGCCGGCCGTATCCGCGGATGTGCGGTAGCCGTGGCGGACGCGGCCGGGGCGCATCCGCGACGCGGAGCCCGGATGGATGTGGATCCCGGGTGCAGTGGGCCGGTTTCTCCCGGCTACGCGGCGAGGGTGCAGTCGATTGCGCGATGCCGCTGGACGACGTGGTCATCGGGCGTGGCCACCGGACGCATGTGTCGCCGACACCGCAGCCAGGTGGCACCGGTCGCTACCAGCGCAGCGGCCGCCGTGCGACCTCGCGGGTGAGGCGGTCGAGCAGGGCGCGCGCCTCCGCATGCGGCAGGAAGCGGATCCGCAGCGCGGGCGCCATCGAACCGGCGCCCGCGGTATCCAGCCACAGCGATGCCATCCCGGTGCAGCGGTCGAGCAGCGAGCGACGCAACCGCAGCGCCTGCAGCTTGTCGATCTCGGCGAAGCGCCAGTGCCGCGACCACCAGCCCTCGCGCACCGCGAGCAGCCGGCCGTCCACGGCGTAACCGGCGCGGCGGGCGTGCTGAGCGGCGGCGAAGATCGCCCACGGCAGCCACAGCAGACCCAGCAGGCCCCAGGCCCCGAACCACCAGCCCAGGCCGGCGCCCAGCAGCAGCGCGAAGCCCACGCCCGGCAGCAGCAGCCGCAACCATGCGCGCGGGTGCAGCGGGCGCCACTGCACGGGCGGCCAGTCGCCGGCGTCGAGCAGGTGGCGGACCAGCGTGTCGCAGGCCGCCGCCGGCGCGATCGGTGCGAGTTCCGACAGGCCGCGCTGGTCCTGGCCGCTGCTGACCACCGCGGTATCCACATGCAGGCTGCGCCGGCGCAGCAGGCGGTGCATCAGGCTCTCGTGCAGTGTCCAGGCCTGGATGCGCCGGCGTGGCACGCTGTTGCGCAGGCGGGTCAGCAGGCCGCGTTCGACACCGAGCCGGCGCCCGTCCTCGACCAGCCGGAAACCGTGGTACTGCACCAGCGCCAGCACCACCGACAGCAACCGCAGCGCGAGTATCGCCAGCACCAGCAGCAGCGCTGCTGCCAGCAGCTGCGCCTCCCAGGCACCGCCGGCCACGCTCACGCGGCCGAAGGCCTCGCGCGCGACGCGGGTCAGCAGGTCCCCGGCCATGTTGTCGGGCAGCACCTGCATCGCCAGCGCCACCGCGCCGGCCACCACGACCATGCCGCGGTTGGAGACCAGGCCCAGGCGGATCACCTCGCCGGTGGACAGTGCAAGCAGGGCGCGGGGCTGCGCGGCGGGCGCGGCAGCGGCGTGCAGCGGTCCGTCGGGCGCGGTTGCCGCCGGTGCACGCCTGCGCACGACCTCCTCCAGCGCCATCGCCTCGGCCAGCGTGAGCACCTGCATCCGCGCTTCGGGCTTGCTGCCGCCGGCCGATTCCAGCCGCACCTCGGCCACGCCGAACAGGCGATGCAGCAGGGTCTGGTGCAGGGCGACGTCGTGGATGCGCGAGAACGGGATCTGCCGCAGGCTGCGTTCGAACAGCCCGCTGCGCACGAATACGCTGTCGGCGCCGATGCGGTAGCGGAAGGTGAGGTAACGCCACACCGCCGCCACCAGCAGCGCGACCAGCGCGATCGCGACCACGCCCAGCCGCATGCCGTCATCGCCGCGGGCGCCGAAGATCGCGATCGCCACCAGTGGCACCACCATCTGCCCGATCTGCGACAGCAGCACGAACAGCCAGGACAGCGGATGCAGCCGGCGCTCGTCGTCCGTGGGCAGCAGGGTTTCGGCCGTGGATGCCGTGGCGAGGGCGGCGGTGCCGGTCGGCGGCGGCGTGCCGGTGTCATCGGCCGCGTCCGCGCCACCGGCGATCGGCGCCATGCCCGGCGCAGGCCCGGCGCCCGGACCAGGCGTGCTGTCGCTGACAGGCGCGCCGTTGTCCGCCGCCCCCGGTGGGCCGCCGCTGCCGCCGGTCTCAGGCGTCGTCGTCATCGTGCCCGGTCCAGGCCGCGAGGCGGTCGCGCAGGCGTTCCGCATCGCCGGCATCGAGGCAGGGCACCGCCACGGCGCTGTCGCGGGTGCCGGCGGTGTGGACGATCAGCGTCGACAGGTTGGCCTGGCGTTCCAGTGGCCCGCGACGCAGGTCGATGTGCTGCACCCGCGTGCCCGGGACCCGTGTCTCGGTGAACCACAGGCGCCCGCGCTGCAGGCCGAAGCCGTCGTCGTCCAGCCGCCAGCGCGTCCAGCGGTAGCGGCGCAGGCCCATCCAGCCGCCCAGCAGCACCAGCCCCAGCCAGGCGGCCAGTGCGCCCAGGCGCGCGGCGTCGCCACCGATCCACACGCCCAGCGCAACCAGCGCCACCGCGGCCGGAATCGCAATGCCGATCGCCCCGGACAGCGCGAACAGCCAGCGCGCGCGCGGTGGCAGTGCGTTCCAGCCGTCGTCGTCGCCGGCATCGCGCGCAGCCGGGCCGAGGTCGTCGAGATCGATCATCGGGCGGCTTCCTCGTGCGCCTTGGGGTAGGGATAAGGCTCGCCGCTGCCCGGCGGGCGGATCGAGTAGCGCTTGTAGGTCCACTGGTACTGCGCCGGATCGCGCCGGGCGATGCGTTCCACCGCCAGGTTGAGCGCGGCCACCGCGGTACGCGGGTCGGCATCGGCAAGGCCGGGCGGCGCCGGTTCGATGCGCAGCGCGAAGTCCGGGCCGTCGCCGATACGCTCGCAGTAAGCGAACAGCACGGTCGCGCCGGTCTTTGCCGCCAACCGGCCGAGCAGGGTCATGGTCAGCGCGCCGGTGCCGAAGAACGGCGCGTACTCGCCCTCGCCCGCCTTGGGCTGCTGGTCGGGGAGGATCCCGGTGACGCCGCCGCCGCGCAGCAGCCGCACCAGCTGGCGCACCGCGGCGCCATCGGCGCGGATCTGGGTGACCCGCTCGCCGGCATTGGCGCGCACCCGTCGCAGGAAGGCCTCGCCCACCGGCGACTCGGGCGCGCGATAGAGCACCGAGATCGGCGTGCGCGTGGCCAGCCACTGGTTGAGCAGCTCCCAGTTCCCGTAGTGCGGTGCGGCCACGATCAGCCCGCGGCCCGAGGCGAGCGCGGCGTCGAACAGCTGCACGCCGTGCGTCTCGCGGATCAACGCGAGGTTGGCGGCCGCCGGCCGGGTCCAGAAGCGCAGGGTCTCGACGAACTGCAGCGCGGTGGTGCGCAGGACCGCCGCGTGCCAGATCTCGCGTTCGGCCGGCAGCGCGTCGGGGTAGGCGATGGCGAGGTTCTGCCGTGCCACCCGGCTTTCGCGTGCATCCAGCCGGTTCCACGCCGTCGCCAGCGCGTGCGCGACCGCGCGCTGCCAGCGCCACGGCAGGCGGGAAAACAGGGCGGCAAGCGCGTACAGCAGGCGGGCGGCGAACTCGTGCATGCGCCGAGTGTAGAGGGCCCCGCAAGCCTGCAGGCCGCCGGGCGGGCACGGCGACGCGCTAACCTTCCGCGGTCGCCACTGCCCACGTCCCGGATGCTCTGCCTGATCCAGCGCGTCACCCGCGCCAGCGTCACCGTCGACGGCGACACCATCGGCGCGATCGGCCCCGGCCTGCTGGCCCTGGTCGGCGTGGAGCCGGGCGACGACACCCCGCAGGTCGAACGCATGGCCACGCGGCTGCTCGGCTACCGCGTGTTCGCCGACGACGCCGGGCGCATGAACCGCGCGCTGTCCGATACCGGCGGCGGGCTGCTGCTGGTCAGCCAGTTCACCCTGGCCGCCGACACCCGTTCCGGCATGCGCCCCGGCTTCAGCACCGCAGCCGCGCCGGCCGAGGCGGAGGTGGTGTTCGACCGCCTGGTGGCGATGTGCCGCGAACGTCATCCGGTGGTGGAAACCGGCCGCTTCGGTGCCCATATGGAGATCAGCCTGGTCAACGATGGCCCGGTGACGTTCCTGCTGAGGGCGTGAGCACGCTGGAAATCCCGGCGGGCGGACCCATATCCATCTCCGGGGCCGGTTCGACGGGCCCTCCGGGCGTCCCGCCGCGTACCTGAACCGCGCGGCATCCGTGTCCCGTTCGCGAACGGGAAATGGGCCGCTGCTGGTATAATTACGGGTTCACTTTTTTCCAATCTTCTGGTAGCGCGATTCTATGGCCAACGAACGTCAGGCGGCGCCGCAGTCCGACATCAAGCAGCTGATCAGCAAGGGCCTGGAGCAGGGCTATCTGACCTACGCCGAGGTCAACGATCACCTGCCCGACGACCTCGTCGATCCGGAGCAGATCGAAGACATCATCGGCATGATCAACGGCATGGGCATCCAGGTCCACGAGACCACGCCCGATGCCGAGACCCTGCTGCTGGCCGGTGAAGCCAGTGGCAACCGCGATGTCGACGACACCGCCGCCGAGGAAGCCGCCGCCACCCTGACCGCGCTCGACGGCGAGGGCGGCCGCACCACCGACCCGGTGCGCATGTACATGCGCGAGATGGGCACGGTGGAGCTGCTGACCCGCGAGGGCGAGATCGCCATTGCCAAGCGCATCGAGGAAGGCCTGAACCAGATGCTTGCCGCGCTGGCGAGCTTCCCGTGGTCGGTGCAGCTGCTGCTCGAGGACTTCGAGCTGCACAAGGCCGGCAAGAAGCGCCTGCCGGAGATCGTGGTCGGCTTCAACGACCTCATCGAGGAGCAGGACGCGCTCGCCGCCGCTGCCGAGGAAGAGGCCGCCAACGCGCCGCCGGCCGAGGCGGATGCCGAGGAGACCGAAGAGGACGAGGCCGATGATTCGTCCGAGACCGAGGAAGCCGGCCCGTCCGGCCCGGATCCGGCCGAGGTCGCGCGCCGCATGGACGCGATGGCCGCGATCTACACCAAGTTCCAGAAGTCCTACGCCAAGAACGGCCCCAGCGCCAAGGCGGTGCTGAAGCTGCGCGAGGAGATGGCGGAGATCTTCGTCACCTTCAAGCTGCCGCTGCCGCTGATGGACACCCTCGTGCGCAAGCTGCGCGAGGTGGTCAACGAGATCAAGGACCACGAGCGCCGCATCCTCGACCTGTCCACCCGAGTGGCCAAGATGCCGCGCAAGGACTTCATCCGTGCCTGGGACGGCAACCAGACCAATACGGACTGGGCGGACGAGATGATCAAGCGCAAGCAGAAGTGGTCGTCGGCGCTCAAGGACGTGCGTGACCAGATCGTCGCCGAGCAGGAAGCCATCATCGCCACCGAGAAGGCGATGGGCGTGACGCTCACCGACCTCAAGGAAATCAACCGTGCGATGGCCTACGGCGAAGCCAAGGCGCGCAAGGCCAAGAAGGAAATGGTCGAGGCCAACCTGCGCCTGGTGATCTCGATCGCCAAGAAGTACACCAACCGCGGCCTGCAGTTCCTCGACCTCATCCAAGAGGGCAACATCGGCCTGATGAAGGCGGTCGACAAGTTCGAGCACCGCCGCGGCTTCAAGTTCTCGACCTATGCCACCTGGTGGATCCGCCAGGCGATCACCCGTTCGATCGCCGACCAGGCGCGCACCATCCGCATCCCGGTGCACATGATCGAGACGATCAACAAGTTGAACCGCATCAGCCGGCAGATGCTGCAGCAGTACGGCCGCGAAGCGACGCCGGAGGAACTGGCCCGGGAGATGGACATGCCCGAGGACAAGATCCGCAAGGTGATGAAGATCGCCAAGGAGCCGATCTCCATGGAAACCCCGATCGGCGACGACGAGGATTCGCACCTGGGCGACTTCATCGAGGACACCAACGTGGAGTCCCCGGTCGAGGCCACCACCAACATCAACCTGCAGGAAACGGTGCACGACGTGCTGGCCGGCCTGACCCCGCGCGAAGCCAAGGTGCTGCGCATGCGCTTCGGCATCGACATGAACACCGACCACACCCTCGAGGAAGTCGGCAAGCAGTTCGACGTCACCCGCGAGCGCATCCGCCAGATCGAGGCCAAGGCGCTGCGCAAGCTGCGCCACCCCAGCCGCTCGGAGCAGCTGCGCAGCTTCCTCGACATCGACTGAAGCCGCGTCACCGCTTCACCCGGAGAAGCCCGCCTCGCGCGGGCTTTTTCGTGTCTGCCGGCTGAGTGCCCGTGCGCTACCTGCGTAGCTGCAATCCTTCTCCCGCGTGCGGGAGAAGGTGGCGCGAAGCACGGGATGAGGGCGACCGCGCCAACCCCACGCGCCGATCACCCTGTCCCGCGCATCCTCCCGCCACGGCGCAGGAGACCGGCATGGCAGACCAGGTGGACGTGGCGATCATCGGTGGCGGCCCCGCGGGGCTGACCGCGGCGACCTATCTGCGGCGTTTCCTGCGCAGCTGCGTGGTCATCGACGCCGGCCACAGCCGTGCGCGCTACATCCCTGAAAGCCACAACTGCCCGGGCTTTCCGCAGGGCGTCTCCGGGCGCGAGCTGCTGGCGCGGATGCGTGCGCAGGCCGAAACGTTCGAGGCCCGGATCGTCGAGGCCCGTGTCGAGCGCATCGAGAACAGCGGGGAAGGCTTCACCGTCAGCGCCGGTGAGCGCCGCTGGCATGCGCGCAACGTCATCCTCGCCACCGGCGTGGCCGACCGCCTGCCTGAGGTGCCCTGGTGCGAGGACGCGATCGCCCGCGGTGCGCTGCGGCTGTGCGCGGTCTGCGATGCCTACGAGGCGCGCGACCAGCGCATCGGCATCCACGGCCCGGCCGATGGACTGATCGGCCACGCGCGCTTCCTGCGCGCCTATTCGCCCGACGTGGCGCTGCTGCCCACCGACCACGCGCTCGCCGGGGCCGATGCAGCCACCGCCCGCGAACTGGGCGTGCGCGTGCTGCCACCGGGAGGCACGCTCGACTTCGACGGCGAGCGCTGCCACTACCGCACGCCGGAGGGCGACGAGACCTTCGACACCATCTACCCCTACCTCGGCCACCACGGCTATGCCGACCTGCTGCGCGGCCTCGGCCTGCCCGGCGACGAAGGCGAACTCAAGGTCGACCTCCACCAGCAGACCCGCATCCCCGGCCTCTACGCCATCGGTGACGTGGTCAGCGGCCTCAACCAGATCTCCGTGGCCTTCGGGCAGGCCGCCATCGCCGCCACCCATGCGCACAACTCGTTGCCGCACGTGCCACGCGGGTAGGCGCGGCGCCACGCGCGATTGGGTAACATCGCGGGCTTCAACGGGCCTATAGCTCAACGGTTAGAGCAGAGGACTCATCGAAAGGTGACCCCGGCATCGGAAGGGCCGGCGGAAAAACGGGATGAATTCAGGGAAACCGCAGCGGCGGCCGCATTGGCCGGACGGTGGCAATCCTGAGCCAAGCCGGCGGTACACCGCCGGAAGGTGCAGAGACTACCTGGGGGCTGCAGTGCCCTTGATGACAGGCTAGAGCGTCCCGCACCCCACCAGCGCAGGCTGCGGGTGATGAGATAGTCCGCGCCGGGCGGAAACGCCCGGGAAAGCGAATCCTTTGGTTCCAGGTTCGAATCCTGGTGGGCCCACCATCCGTGCATCGCGATCGCGTCGACCGCCGCATCGATACGCTGTGCCGCCCGGCTGCGCATCGTTGGCCGCAGCGGTGGAGGCGTGGGGCCCGTACCGCATTCACGTTTGCATATACGCGCACGATGTATCACTGCCGGTACCCCGGCATGCGGCCGGCTCAGGAAACCGCGAACATATGCGCCTGGCGGACTTCATCGAAAGCAACGCAACAGCCATCGTCGACCAGGCGGAGGTCTTCGCACGCTCGCTGACCGACGGCAAGCTGAAGCTCGACTCCGAGACGCTGCGCGACCACCTGCCGCAGATCCTCGAGGTGGTGGTGGCGGACCTGCGCAGCGCGCAGACGCAGGAGCGGGAGCAGGAGCGTGCGGAAGGCCTGCACGACACCCCGGAGTCGGACCCGCTTTCGCCCGCGCAATGGCATGGCCAGCTGCGCGCGCGATCGGGTTTCAGCATCGAACAGCTCGTCGCCGAATTCCGCGTGCTGCGCGCCTCGGTACTGCGCCTGTGGAGTGGGGAACATCCAGGGGCCGACGATTCGCTGGAAGACATGCTGCGCTTCAACCAGGCCATCGACCAGGCGATCGCGGAGTCCGTCGCCCACCACGCGGCCGAGGCACGCACCTGGCACAACATCTTCCTCGGCGTTCTCGGCCACGACCTGCGCGGCCCGCTCACCGCGATCCTGCTCACCTCCAACCTGATGACGCAGATGACCAACGACGCGCCGATGTCGCGCCTGGCCCGACGGCTGGTGATGAGCGGCGAGCGCATGTCGACGCTGCTCGACGACCTGCTCGACTTCAGCCGCAGCTCGCTGGGCGTGGGCCTGCGCATCACCCGCCGCAACGCCGACCTCGCGCAGGAGCTGCACGAGGAGATCGACATGCTGCGCATGGCCTGGCCGGATACCCGCATCCACTACACCAGCCATGGCGCCATCCACGGTGCCTACGATGCCTCCCGCGTGCGCGAAGCGATGGCCAACCTGGTCAACAACGCCGTCAAACACGGCGAGGCCGGCGGCGACGTCCGCGTCCACCTCGACAGCGACGAGGAAGGCATCGTGCTCACGGTCGAAAACACCGGCGCCGCCATCTCCGACGACACCCTGGCGCGGATGTTCGACCCGCTGCAGCGCGGCGCCTCCGCGGCCGCCCCCGACGACGGCACCAGCCTCGGTCTCGGCCTGTTCGTGGTGCGCGAGATCGCCCGCGCGCATGACGGCGAGGTGGCGGTGACCTGCGCCGGTGACCGCACCGTGTTCACCATGCAGCTGCCCGCTCACGCGCCGGGAGAGCTTCCGGCCGCGCCCCCGCGCACGTTCGCGGCGGATCCCCGTTGATCGCGCCGCGGTTGCATACCACTCACGAAGCCGGTGCGCGCGGCGAGGGCCCCGGTCGACTTCCACGCGGTGTCCTGACACGTGACCGGGCGCGAGGTCTGCGGTGATCCGACTGCAGCGGTCGGCGCAGGCGAGGAAGTGTAATGGTCAGTCTTGGTCCGGTGCCGATGACACTGGTGATCCTGCTGCTCGCGCTGGGGGTGGCCGCGCTGGTGGCGCGCCGCCTGGCCAGGCGGCCCGGCGCGCCGCCTCTCGCGGCCGGGGGTGCGCTCGTCGACATGTTGCTGGTCGGGCTGGTCGTCGGCCGTCTGGTATTCGTGGTGCAGTGGTGGCCGCAGTACGCGGCCGATCCGTGGTCGCTGCTGCGCATCGGCGATGGCGGCTACGCGATCTGGGGCGCGGTGCCGGCCGCCCTCGTGTTCGGTGCCTGGCGCATGCGCCGCACGCCGGCGCTGCGGCGGCCCCTGCTGTGGGGCACCGGCGCCGGGGTTGCGACATGGGCCGCGCTGGCCGGCGCGCTGGTGCTGATGCAGCAGGCGGTGGTGCAGCTGCCGGATGTCGAGCTCACCCGCATCGAGGGCGGGCCGGTCCGGCTGTCGGGCATGGACGGCCAGCCGAAGGTGGTGAACCTGTGGGCGACCTGGTGCCCGCCGTGCCGGCGCGAGATGCCGGTGCTTGCCGCCGGCCAGGCCGCGAACCCGCACATCACCTTCGTGTTCGCCAACCAGGGCGAGGGCGGCGACCTGATCCGTGAATACCTCGACGGGTCCGGCCTGCAGCTGGACAACGTCGTACTCGACCCGTTCTCCAGCGTGTCGCAGGCCACCGGCGCACGCGGCCTGCCCACCACGTTGTTCTTCGCCGCCGACGGACGCCTGGCCGACGTCCACATGGGCGAACTCACCAGCGCCGGCCTGGCCCGCAAGCTCGAGCGCTTCGGCCCCGCCCCCTCCCTGCCGGACGGGACAACTCCATGAAACAGTTCCACCTCATTGCCTGCCGGGTGAACTGCGCAACGTACCCGGGCCGCGCTGAACCCGGCGGGTGACCCGCGAACCCGTGTCGTATCCTGCCCCGCATCGCACGGGCCGGGGCCCATCCGGGAAACCGGTCATCAGGGGCGTGAAGACGGCCGGCTGACACGTTCGGCCCGCAGACGTGGTGCGGTCCGCGCATGAGTGGCCATGCCTTTCGCGCGCCTGCAGGAGGCCGATGATGACCGAGCACGATCCTGCGCTGCTCGACCACGAGGCGCTCGAGCGCCTGCAGCTGCCGCAGTGGGCCGCGCTGGATGCCTCCGAGAAGATCGATTTCTTCGAGGAGACGGTGGAGCTGGCGTATCCCGGCGGCGCGCTGGCGCCGGAGCGGCTGGCGATGCGCGACGCGTGGACGACGACCGGGCGCCGCGTGCGACGCCAGACGACCACGGCGCTATTCCGCCGGCCTGACAGGTCCGCCGGCGTCTCCGGCGTTGCCTTCGCCGATCGCGGGGCTGTCGAGCGCGCCCTCTGCCGCGGCCGCCTCCAGCGCGGCCAGCAGCGCCGGCATCGGCATCGACTTCGCGTACAGCCAGCCCTGGCCGTAGCGCACGCCGCGTTCGTGCAGGAAGCGGGCCTGCTCCGCGGTCTCGATGCCTTCGGCCACCACGTCCAGGCCGAGCGTGCTGGCCATGCCGATGATGTGCACGGCGACATCGCTGGTGGGTGCATCGGTGCCCACGGTGTCGACGAACGACTTGTCGATCTTGAGCGTGTCGATGTCGAACGTGCCCAGGTACGAGAGCCCGGAATAGCCGGTGCCGAAGTCGTCGATGGCGGCGCGCAGGCCGAGCGCGCGGATCCCGGCGAGCACGTGCCGGGTGGCTTCGACGGTCAGCAGGCCGCGCTCGGTGGCCTCCACCGCGAGGTTGTGCGGCGCGATGTCGGGCAGGCGGGTGAGCGCGTGCAGCTGCTGGACGATGGCATCCGACGCAAGGTCGGACGCCGACAGGTTGATGCTCAGGCGGAAGTCCGGGTGCTTGCGGAACAGTGCCGGGGTTTCCGCGGCGATGATCGCCAGCACGCGCCCGGTGATGCGCTCGATCAGGCCGCTGTCCTCGGCCGCGGGGATGAACATGTCGGGCCGGATCAGCATGCCGTCGGCGCGCCGCCAGCGGATCAGCGCCTCCGCGCCCACCCAGCGCCCGCTGGCCAGCTCGACGATCGGCTGGTATTCGAGGAAGAACTCGTCGGCATCGAGCGCGGCGCGCATCACTGCCGGCAGTGAGCGCTGCACGCGCAGGTGCCAAAGCAGGGCCAGCCACAGCAGCAGCCCGACCAGCGCACCCACCGGCACCAGCGTCCACGCAAGGGTGCGAGTGCGCGCCTCGATCCGCGCCACCGGCGCGGCGGCGAATGCCAGCAGCTGCCAGTCCGCGGAGTGGTACAGGGTGACCATCTGCCCGCCGTCGAGGAACCGCGCGGTCCCGTCGGGGCCGGGGGTGCGTTCGAGCCATTCCGGCTGGAAGCGGCCGCGCACCGCCAGCGGCACGTGCCCGGGCAGGCTCAGCAGGCCCACCGAAGGGTCGTCGGCGCTCTGCACCAGGTTGGTGAACATCTCCGGGTGCACCAGCGTTGCGGTGCCGCTGTGCTCGGCCATCAGCAGGTCGGTGTCCGGGATCATCGGCAGGCGCACGCGCGGGCGCATGCGGTCGCCCTGCACGCTGGTGAACGCGGCAGGCCCGAGCGGGATGCCGTCGCCGTGGTCACCCAGCGACGAGCACACCAGGCGGTCGTTCTCCACATAGCCCACCGCCTGCAGGTAGGTGGAGCCGAGGTCGATCGACCACATCAGCGCCAGCTTGTCCGGCGTGCACGGGTGGTCGGGCGGGAGCGCGGCCAGCCGCTCGGTGGCTTCCTGCGACTGTCTTGCGATCACCGCGGTGCGCGCCAGCACCGCCCGTGCCAGCTGTTCGACGCGCTCGAACTCGGTGTTGCGCGCCAGGTGCTGGGCCAGATACAGGGACCCTGCAAGCGGAACGCCGAACACCAGCGCCGCGGCCCCGATGAGCCTGATCATCCTTGCCAGCTGCATGGTTCTCCGACCCGGGTGGATGCAGTTCGGCCGCCTACCATGGCATCCCCGGGGCCCGGGGTTAAGTGAACCGTGCAAAGCCGGCCGCTCACGGGTGGTCGGATGCTGACGCATTCATCCGGCACCGCTGCCGTCCGCGAACGGCGTGCCGCAGCTGCGATGGCGGTCACACACGGGCAGGTCCGTGCCGGGTGCGGGCCGGGCGGCGGCGCGGAGGCCGGCGCGCCGGCGGTTGATCGCCACGCCGCAGCCCCCATCCCTGTGGTATCGCGCCCCCCGGCGTACCCCGCGCCACGCGCCGCCATCCCGGAGCCCTGCATGTTGCTGATCCCGACCCCTGCCATCGCCTGCGCCCGCACGCCCGCCCCGCGCGTGGAGCCGCGGCGATGAGCGCGCCCGCGATGCCGCGGCTGTCGATCCTCGAACTCGGCCGGGTGCGCGAGGGTGGCGACCGCCGCACCGCGCTCGACGAGGCGCGCGAGCTTGCGCGGCAGGCGGAGGACTGGGGCTACGAGCGGTTCTGGATCGCCGAGCACCACAACATGCCGGCGGTCACCACCGCGGCCACGTCGCTGGTGATCGCGCATGTGGCCGCGGGCACGAAGCGCATCCGCGTCGGCGCCGGTGGCGTGATGCTGCCCAACCACGCGCCCTACATCATCGCCGAGCAGTTCGGCACGCTGGCGACGCTGTTTCCCGGCCGCATCGACCTCGGCCTCGGCCGTGCGCCGGGCACCGACCAGCTCACCCTGCGCGCGCTGCGACGGCCGCCGGGCAATTCCGACAACTTCCCGCAGGACGTGCAGGAACTGCAGGCGTGGCTCGGGCCGGTGCAGCCGGGCCAGCGCATCGAGGCGGTGCCGGGCTCGGGCACCGAGGTGCCGCTGTGGATCCTCGGCTCCAGCCTGTTCGGCGCGCAGCTGGCGGCCGAACTCGGCCTGCCATTCGGTTTCGCCTCGCATTTTGCGCCGCAGGCGCTCGACCAGGCACTGGCGATCTACCGCGAGCGCTTCAAGCCGTCGCCGCAGCTGGCCGAGCCCTATGCGCTGGTCGGCGTGAACATCGTCGCCGCGCCCACCGATGCCGAGGCCAGGCGCCTGGCCACCAGCCAGCAGATGTCGTTTGCCGACATCTTCCGCGGCGCGCGCAACCTCACCCAGCCGCCGATCGACGACATCGAGCAGTACTGGACGCCGATGGAGAAGGCGCAGGCCGCGCAGATGCTCGCGCACAGCATCATCGGTGGCCCGGACACGGTGCGTGCCGGCATGCAGGCGCTGGCCGAGCGCACCGGCGCCGACGAGCTGATGGTGGTGTCGGATGTGTACGACTTCGAGCTGCGCCTGCGCTCGTTCCGGATGATCGCGGAGATCGCCGGCGCGCATCCGCCGGCGGCGTGACCGCCGCGCCGCCTGTCGCGTGCAGGCGGCGCTGATGGCGCCGACGGCGGGTTGGGCTAGAGTCGCGGTCCGGCCCCTCCGGTCACGACATGCTGCAACGCCTGCAACTGCCTCGCACCTACCGCTTCGACCGCGCCCTGCTGGGGGTGCTGATCGCAAGCTCCGCCTGGCTGGCCCTGACCTTTGCGCGCGGGCCGGGCGAACTGGCCGCGGTGTGGGTGGGCAACGGCCTGCTTGCCGGCTGGCTGCTGACCCGGCGTACCCGCACCTGGCCGGGCTATCTGGCGGTGGCGTACGCGGCGGAACTGCCGGCGCGGCTGCTGGCGGGCGATGAACCGTCGTATGCGGCGCTGATCGCGCTGTGCAACGCAGGCGAGGCGCTGCTGGTGGCCGCCATCATCCGCAGCCGTGTTCCCGACATCCGCAATCCGCGCGACTGGATGCATCTGGGCGGCATCGCGACCGCCGCCACGCTGGTGGCCTGTGCGGTGTCCGGGCTTGCGGCGGCCACGGTCGCCAACGGCATGCACGGACAGCCGTTCGGCATCGCGTTCGAGAGCTGGTATGCCGCGCACGTGGTGGGGATGGTGATCGTGGCCACCACCACGCTGGTTGCCCAGCGCCGCGGCCGCGGCATGTTCACGATGGGCGGCGGCTGGAGCCTGATGGCGACCATGGCGGTGCTTGTGGTGGTGGCCATTGCGATCTTTGTCAGTACCTACCCGGTGCTGTTTCTTGCGTACCCGGCGCTGCTGCTGGTCGCGGTGCGCCATCAGTTCGTCGGGGTGGCGCTGGGGGTGATCGCGCTGGGGCTGATCGGCGCCTACGCCACCCACCTCGGCTTCGGCCCCCTGTGGCTGCCCGGCCTCGACGACGGCGGCCGCATCGCGCTGCTGCAGCTGTACCTGGCCGGTGGCTGCCTGATGACCATCCCGATGAGCCTGGCAATGACCGAGCGCCAGCGCCTGGCCCGCCAGCTTGCGGAAAGCGAGCGCCGTTACCGCATGCTGGCCGAGCATTCGCATGACCTCATCGCCCGCGTGCGTGCCGATGGCGAGCTGCTGTACGCGTCACCGGCGGCCGCCGAGATGTTCGGCTGGACACCGGCGGAAATGCTGGGCTCGCGCTGGGAGATCCTGCATCCCGAGGACCGCACGCTGCAGCAGCAGGCGATGGCCGCGGTGCTGGCCAGCGGCGAGCCGCGCACGGACGTCTACCGGGTGCAGCATCGCGATGGCCGCTTCGTGTGGGTCGAGGGTGTCTGGCGCCCGATCCCGGCCGATGACGGCAGCGACCGTGTCGACGTCATGCTCAACGCACGCGACGTCACCGCGCGGGTCGCGGCCGAACAGGCGCTCGAGGAGAGCCGGCGTGAACTGGAACGGCTGGCGCGCGTGGATGCACTCACCAATCTCGCCAACCGCCGCCAGTTCGATGAGCGTTTCGAGCAGGCGCTCGGCCGGCTGCAGCGGCACGGCACGCCGGTGGCGGTGCTGTGCATGGACATCGACCACTTCAAGCGCATCAACGACGGCCATGGCCATGCCGCCGGCGACGCGGTGCTGCAGCAGTTCGCGCAGCGCCTGTCCGGCGCGGTGCGTGCGACCGACCTGGTGGCGCGCCTCGGCGGCGACGAGTTCACCATCCTGGTGGAGAACCCCGCGCCCGGCACCGCCGAAGCCATCGCCCGCAAGATCATCGACGCCTGCAACGCGCAGGCGCTCGATGCCGACGGCACCGCGCTGCGCATCACCACCAGCATCGGCATCGCCTACGCCACCCGGCCGGTGGATGCGGTGACCCTGATGGCGCAGGCAGACGCCGCGCTGTATGCGGCCAAGGATGCCGGCCGCAACGGCTACCGGGTGCACGCGGACTGAGCGCGTGAAGCGCCGGGCTGCACCCGCTGCGCCTCGACCGCTGTTCGCACGCCGCGGGTTGGCCGACCGGTCAACGCACGGTTTGCGCCGCGACGCTGTTGCACCGATGCCGGCTCTTGGCGCGGCGCTCACCGCGGCGCGCCTACCGTTGCCACCCCATCCCCCGACACCGCGCCATGCACGCAGCCATCCCACAGGTGTTTTCCGCGCCCGTCGGTACCGGGCTGGTGGCGCCTGCGCAGGAGCCGCTGCGTGCCCGGGCGGCGCCGCGCAGCGCCGATGCCGTGGTCGCGCATCCCGCGTGGTGCGACGGGCTGCCGCAGCTCGATGCCGATCGCCTGTTCGCGTCGGCCACCCGCGTGGTGCTGGTCGCGCCCCGGCCGGGCGATGGTGTGCAGGCGGCCGGTGGCCTGCTCGCCGCCGCGGCCCGGCGCGCACTGCCGGTGTGGGTCTGGGTGCTGACCGATGGCGAGGGCCAGGCCAACGCCGCGCGCTGGCGGCCACGGCTCGATAACGCCCTTGATGCCCTCGACGTGCGCAGCGGTGGCATCGAACGCTTCCGCCTGCCGGTCGGCAGCCTCAACGCGCAACGGGATGTGCTCGGCGACCGCCTGCGTCGCCTGCTGCAGCCCGGCGACGTGGTGCTGGCACCGCAGCCCTCGGATGACACGGGAGATGAGGCGGCCGTGGCACACGCAGTGAGTGCCGCCGCGACCTGCAGCGGATGCGTGCGCCTTGGCGTCCCACTCCACGACGGCTGGCCCGCGCCTTCGCTGCTGGCGTCGCGACAGTTGCGGCGCTTCGAACTCGACCCCGACCTCGTCGCCCGCAAGCGCGCCGCATGGCAGGCGTTCGGCGGCGCCCCAGCCGCCGCGGCATTGGCCGCGCCCGCCCCACCACGCACCGACATCGAGATCGTCGCCCTCGGCTGACGCCACAATCCGGCGAGGTGGCCCGGACACGCCAGGTGCATTGGGGCTGGCGTCCCCGACCCGGAAGCAGGCGCTGCTGCCATCGCATCGTCCACTTCGCAACCCGTGGCGACCCCACTCCGCCGCGCGCCTCCAACCGTGGCAACATACGCGTCTGTAACCGTTTTCAACGGAGTGGAAGTGGAGCGTTCGCACCGCATCGATGCCCTGATCGCGCGGATGACGATGGAGGAGAAGGTCGGCCAGCTCGGCTGCTTCGCCGACATGCACCGGCCGTTCGCGGCCGACGTCAACCCGGAAGTCGCCGCCCAGAGCGCGCACGAGGTGCTGGCCGAGGTGCGCGCCGGGCGCGTGGGCACGCTGTTCAACGGCGTCGGCGCGGCGCTGGGCCGCGAGGCGCAGCGCATCGCGGTGGAGGAGTCGCGGCTGGGCATCCCGCTGCTGTTCGCCGCCGACGTGATCCACGGCATGCGCACGGTGTTTCCGATCCCGCTGGGGGAGGCGGCGAGTTTCGAGCCCGACCTGGCGCGGCGTACCGCGCGCGCGGCCGCCATCGAGGCCACCGCCGCCGGCCTGCACTGGACGTTCGCGCCGGCGGTCGACATCGCCCGCGACCAGCGCTGGGGCCGTGGCGCCGAAGGCTCCGGCGAGGACGTGCTGCTGGGCTGCGCGTTCGGCGCGGCGCGCGTGCGCGGCTTCCAGGGCGACGACCTGCGCGCGGAGGCTGCGCTGCTGGCCACCCCGAAACACTTCGCCGCCTACGGTGGCGCGGCGGCGGGGCTGGACTACAGCCAGGTCGACATCTCCGCGCAAACCCTGCGCGACGTGCACCTGCCGCCGTTCCGCGCCTGCATCGAGGCCGGCGCACTCACGCTGATGAGCGCCTTCAACGACATCAACGGCATCCCGGCCAGCGCCAACCGCTGGCTGCTGACCGACCTGCTGCGCACCGAGTGGGGCTTCGACGGGCTGGTGATCGGCGACTACACGGCCGACATGGAACTCATCGCCCACGGCTATGCCGCTGACGAGCGCGATGCCACCCGGCTGGCGTTCACCGCCGGCCTCGACATCAGCATGCAGAGCGGTTTCTACCGCGACCATCTGCCGGCGCTGGTGGCCGATGGCGTGGTGGACCCGGCGCAGCTCGACGCCTCGGTGCGGCGGGTGCTGGAGCTGAAGGACCGGTTGGGCCTGTTCGACAACCCGTACCGCTCGCTCGATCCGCAGCGCGAGGCCGATACCTCGCATCGCGAGGCCCACGAGGCACTGGCGCGTGATGCCGCGCGCCGCTCGATCGTGCTGCTGAAGAATGATGGCGGCGTGCTGCCGCTGCGCAGGGCGGGGCAGCGGATCGCGCTGATCGGCCCGATGGCGGAGGACCGCGACAACCTCGAAGGCTGCTGGGTGCTGTTCGGCGACCGCGAGCGCTACGTGGACCTGGTGACCGGCATGCGTGCCGCGCTCGAGGACGCCGATGCGCTCACCGTGTGCGCGGGCAGCGGGCTGGAGGAGGCGATCCCCGGCGGCATCGACGCCGCGGTCGCGGCCGCGCGCGCCGCCGACGTGGTGGTGCTGGCACTGGGCGAGCCGCAGCGTTACAGCGGCGAGGCGCAGTCGCGGGTGTCGATCACCCTGCCGCCGGCGCAGCAGGCGCTGGCCGATGCTGTGGTGGCTGCGGGCACGCCGGTGGTGGTGCTGCTGCGCCACGGCCGCGCATTGGCGCTTGAAGGCGGGGTGCGCGATGCACACGCGATCCTCGCCTGCTGGTTCCTCGGCAGCCAGACCGGCCATGCCACCGCCGACGTGCTGTTCGGCGGCTACAACCCGTCGGCGCGGCTGCCTGTGAGCTTTCCGCATCACTCCGGGCAGCAGCCGTACTTCTATGCGCACCCGCGCTCGGGGCGGCCGGAACTGCCGGGCGTCACCGAGTTCAAGAACCGCTGGCGTGAGTGCACCAACGCCGCGCTGTATCCGTTCGGCCACGGGCTGTCGTACACCACGTTCGAATACGCCACGCCGCGGCTGTCGACCACGCGGCTGGCCTGGGACGGAACCCTGATCGCCAGTGTCGCGGTCACCAACACCGGTGCGGTGTCGGGCGAGGAGGTCGTGCAGCTGTATATCCACGACCGCGTCGCCAGCCGGGTGCGCCCGGTGCGGGAGCTGAAGGCCTTCCGCAAGGTGGCGATCGCGCCGGGGGAGACGGTGGAAGTCCGCTTCGAACTCGACCGTGCACAGCTGGCGTTTACCGACCCGGCGATGCGGTTCGAGGCGGAGCCCGGCACGTTCGGTCTGTGGCTGGCGCCGTCGTCGGTGGCCGGCGAGCCGGTGCGCTTCGAGTTGCTGGCGCCGGGCGCACTTTAGCCGCGCGGATCGCGTCACGCGTTACATCCGCGGTTGGAGGGTGCCCGCGCACCAACCCTTCTCCCGCGTGCGGGAGAAGGTGCCCCGGAGGAGCGGATGAGGGGCGAGCAGGTGCGGTCGCTGCCCCGGCCCTCACCCCTGCCCCTCTCCCGCAGCGGGAGAGGGGTTCCAACGCCACCTCCAGCATGTTGGAGAGGACCAGGCCGTGGCCCGGATGGTTTCGTCTCCAGTCGCACCAGGCGAGACGGCCATCGCGTACAACGACCGCCCGCCGACGTAACCGACGTGCCCGCTTGAACGCCATCCTCCGTGCTTCCGACCACCCGATCGCCACGCCTGCCGGCACCCGGGCCCTCGCCGCGCCCGGCGGCGGCGAACTCGCCGCACGCCTGACCCGCCGCTACGGCGACCGCATCACCGGCCACTTCGTGGTGCCGGGGCAGGAGGGCAGCTTCGCGCCGTTTCCCGACGACCTGCCACCGGCACTGGCGGCGGCGCTGCGTACGCGCGGGGTCAACCAGCTCTATGCCCACCAGGCGCGTGCCTGGCAGGCGGCGCGCGACGGCAAGCATCTGGTCGTGGCGACGCCGACCGCCTCCGGCAAGTCGCTGTGCTACACGCTGCCGGTGGTGGCCGCGGCGCTGGCCGAAGGGAAGAAGGCGCTGTACCTGTTCCCGACCAAGGCACTGGCGCAGGACCAGGTCGCAGAGCTGCTGGAATTGAACCGCGCCGGCGAACTCGGCCTGCGCGCGGCGACCTTCGATGGCGACACCCCCGGCGATGCACGCCAGGCGATCCGCTTGAACGGCGACATCGTGGTCAGCAACCCCGACATGCTCCACCAGGGCATCCTGCCGCACCACACCAAGTGGGCGCAGTTCTTCGAGAACCTCAGGTACGTGGTGATCGACGAGGTGCACACCTATCGCGGCGTTTTCGGCTCGCACGTGGCCAACGTGATCCGCAGGCTCAAGCGCGTGTGCGCGTTCTACGGCGTGCGTCCGCAGTTCATCCTGTGCTCGGCGACGATCGGCAATGCGGCCGACCACGGCCGTGCGCTGATCGAGGACGAGGTGACCGCGATCCTCGAATCCGGCGCGCCCAGGGGCGACAAGCACGTGCTGCTGTGGAACCCGCCGGTGGTGAACCCGGACCTCGGGCTCAGGGCCTCGGCACGCTCGCAGTCCAACCGCATCGCGCGGCTGGCCATCAAGGCGGGGCTGAAGACGCTGGTGTTCTGCCAGACCCGGCTGATGGTGGAGGTGCTGACGAAGTACCTGAAGGAGGTCTTCGACCACGACCCGCGCAAGCCGCGCCGCATCCGCGCCTACCGCGGTGGGTATCTGCCCACCGAGCGCCGCGAGGTGGAACGCGCAATGCGTGCCGGCGATATCGACGGCATCGTCAGTACCTCGGCGCTGGAACTCGGCGTCGATATCGGCAGCCTCGACGTGGTGGTGCTCAATGGCTACCCGGGCAGCGTCTCGGCCACCTGGCAGCGTTTCGGCCGCGCCGGCCGTCGCCAGCAGCCCTCGCTGGGCGTGCTGGTGGCCAGCTCGCAGCCGATGGACCAGTACATCGTGCGCCACCCGGAATTCTTCGCCGGTGCCAACCCCGAGCAGGCGCGCATCGAGCCCGACCAGCCGCTGATCCTGATGGACCACATCCGCTGCGCCGCGTTCGAGTTGCCGTTCGTTGATGGCGACTATTTCGGCCCGGTGGAGCCGGCGCCGTGGCTCGAGGTGCTGGCCGAGTCCGGCGTGCTGCACCACGAGGCCGCGCGCTGGGAATGGATCGCCGACAGCTATCCCGCGCAGGCGGTCAACCTGCGCTCGGTGGCCGACGGCAACTTCGTCGTCGTCGACCGCACCGATGGCCGCCAGACCATCATTGCCGAGGTCGACTATTCCGCCGCCGCGCTCACCCTCTACGAGGGTGCGATCCACATGATCCAGTCCGAACCGTTCCAGGTGGAGCGCCTGGACTGGGAAGGCCGCAAGGCCTATGTGCGCCGCACCCATGTCGACTACTACACCGACGCCATCGACTACACCAAGCTCAAGGTGCTCGACGAGGCCGAGAGCGCGCAGGCGGGCGCAGGGCTGGCGCGGCATGGCGAGGTGCACGTGGTGCGTCGGGTATCCGGTTACAAGAAGATCCGCTTCCACACCCACGAGAACATCGGCTACGGCCCGGTGAACCTGCCCGACCAGGAACTGCACACCACCGCGGCGTGGTGGCAGCTGCCGCAGGCGGTACTGGATGCCGCGTTCGACAGCCGACAGCACGCGCTGGATGGTTTCCTCGGTGCCGCGCACGCGCTGCACCTGGTCGCCCAGCTCCTGGTGATGGCCGAGGCGCAGGACCTGCAGAAGGCGGTGGGCAGCGGCGATGGCGCCTGGTTCGCCAGCGCCGACGGCGCCGGCCGCGGGCAATGGCGCAATGCCGACGGCCAGCCCGGTTCGCCGGACGACGTGCGCGGCTTCACCCCGACGCTGTATCTCTACGACAACTATCCCGGCGGCGTCGGCCTGTCGCTGCCGCTGTTCGAACGCCGGGCGGAGCTGCACGCGCGTGCGGTGGAACTGGTGCGCGACTGCGGCTGCCGCGGCGGCTGCCCGGCCTGCGTCGGCCCGGTGCTGGAAGCGCAGGAAGGCGAGGGCGCCGATTCGCCAAAACGTACCGCGCAACGCGTGCTCGCCCTGCTGGGTGCGGCCGACGCATGAGCGCGCTGGCACGCAAGCTGGCCGGACTGCGCCGGCAGGCGGGCTCGACGTCCGTGGACCCCCGCCTTCGCGGGGACGACGTGCCTGCGGGCATGCGTGGCGCAGCTGATGGGCACGTAGGCAGGCGTGGCGGAGATGACGTGGAGGGTCGGGCTGCCGGTGGCTTCGCACCGGCCGGGCTGGAGCGCATTGCAGCAGCGGAGCAGGTTGCAGCGGCACCAATCGCCTCGTCCACGCATCGCGCGGCGCCTGCCACCGCACCCGCACGCCGCGCCGATCCGGCGGCGCAGCTGCGCCGCCTCCTCAACCTGCGCCCGCAGGCGCCATTGCGGGCGGCGCCGGCCGCCGATCGCCGGCTCGAGGGCGAGGAGATCGCACCCGGCCTGTACTACACCGAGGCCTGGACGCCGTGGCCGCGGCAGGATGCGCTGGTGCTGCACGGCATCGGCCAGGGCGAAGTCGAGCGCGAACGCGTGCTTGCTTTCGACACCGAAACCACCGGGCTGGCCGGCGGCACCGGCACCCGCGCCTTCATGATCGGCGCCGCCGACTGGCATGCGGGCGGCCTGCGTCTGCGCCAGCTGCTGATCGCCACGCTGGCCGCCGAAACCGCGATGCTGCGCACCTTCGCCGGCTGGCTCGGCGAGGAGACGGTGCTGCTGTCCTACAACGGCAAGAGCTACGACCGCCCGCTGCTGTCGACCCGCTACCGGCTGGCGCGGCTGGCCGATCCGCTGCCGGCGTGCGGGCATATCGACCTGCTGCATCCGATGCGCCGTCGCTACCGCACGGTGTGGCCGAACTGCCGGCTGGCCACCGCCGAGCACGAACTGCTGGGCGTGGTACGCGAGGACGACCTGCCCGGGTCGCAGGCGCCGGCCGCGTGGCTGCAGTACCTGCGTGGCGGCAGCGCGGCAACCTTGCGGCGCGTCGGCGACCACAACGCGCAGGACCTCAGGAGCCTGTGTGGGCTGCTGGAACGGCTGGCCGACTGAGCGCGCCGGCTGGGGTGAACGTAGCGGCGGCTGCATTGCCGGGGCCCCCGGCCGATACTGCGGTCTGCCATTGCTTCAGGAGCATCCATGTCCAGCGAATCCACCTGCGAGGCGTGCGGCGAGGGGCGCGAGCTGCCGGTTGCCATCGCGATGGCCTACCAGCCGATCGTCGACCTCGGCCGCGGCGAGGTGTTCGCATACGAGGCGCTGGTGCGCGGTGCCGACGGCGCGCCTGCCGCTGCGGTGATCGCGGCCATTCCCGATGACCGCCTGTACGCCTTCGACCAGGCCTGCCGGGTCACCGCGATCGAGACCGCCGCCGCGCTCGGCATGCGGCAGACGGTATCGATCAACTTCCTGCCCAATGCGGTGTACCAGCCGGAAAACTGCATCCGCCGGACCCTGGCGGCCGCGCGTAGTGCCGATTGGCCGCTGGAGCGGATCCTGTTCGAGGTCGCCGAACGCGAGCATGTGTCGCGCCCGGCGCATCTGCTGGGAATCCTCGATGCCTACCGCTCGATGGGCTTCCGCACCGCCATCGATGACTTCGGCGCGGGTTACGCCGGCCTCAACCTGCTGGCCGCGTTCCAGCCGGACCTCGTCAAGCTCGACATGGCGCTCGTGCGTGGCATCGACGCCGACCGCGCGCGCCGCACCATCGTCGACCATGTCGTGCGGATGTGCGTGGAACTGGGCGTGGCGGTGGTCGGCGAAGGAGTCGAGACCCGCGACGAAGCGGCGGCGTTGCGCGACCTCGGCATCGACCTGCAGCAGGGCTATTTCTACGCGCGGCCGCAACCGGGCGCGCTGCCGGAGCCGTTGCTTCGACTCGAATGAGCTGATGCGGGCCGGCTCCGGTTCTAGTCGCAGGGGAACGCCATCGTCGTCATCAGCGCATTCTCGGCCTGGCGCGAGTCAAGACGTGTGTGCTGCACCACGATAGGCACGTCGGACTCGATGATGCTCGCGTACGGCGTGTCACGCGGCACCGGTTCCGGGTCGTCGAGGTTGTTGAAGCGCAGGTGCAGCGTGCGGTGCGGCGGCACCTCCACGCGGTAGGGCCCGGCGGGGTCGCGATCCTCGAAGTACAGGGTCAGTTGCACCTGCGCCGTCTGGTCGCCGGCATTGAGGATGCAGCAGGCCTCGTGGCTTTCCAGTTCCGGGGCAGGGCCGGTGCTCTGGCCGGGGATATAGCCTTCGGCGATGGCCCATCGCCTGCGTCCGATCGTGTCCATGCCGGCCTGTGTAGCAGTGGCGATGCATGGACGGCGTCATGGCGGTGCGCCGCATCAGCCGGGTGTTATCGAAATGTAACGCCGCATGCGTGCATCATGCGCGGCTTCCCGGTTCCGGATCCGACCCACGTGCAGCGACGCGACTTCCTGCTGGCGACCGCGATGGCCGCCGTGCTCGCCGGCCGCGGTGGCCATGCATTCGCCGCGACCGCCGCCGCCGCGCGGCCGTTCGACGCCGACACCGTGCCTGCACTGGCGCGCGCCGCCGCGGCGGCGGCGTACCAGCTGCCCCCGCAGACGCTGCCGGCCTCGCTCGGGGCACTCGGCTACGACGGCTACCGCGACCTGCGCTACCGCGGCGACCGCGCGTTGTGGGCCGGTCGCGGAGTGCCGTATACCGCGCAGTTCTTCCATCGCGGCTTCCTGTTCCCGCAGCGCGTTGACATGTACGAGGTGACCGACGGCGAGGCCGCAGCGATCGCGTTCTCGCCGGACCTGTTCGACTACGGCCGCCAGGCGCCGGTGGATGCCGACGAGGATTTCGGGTTCGCCGGCTTCCGCCTGCACGTGGCCGGCGGCGGCCGCGCGGATGGCGACGAGCTGTGCGCCTTCCTCGGCGCGAGCTATTTCCGCGCGGTGGCGCAGGGGCTGGCGTACGGGCTGTCGGCGCGTGGCCTCGCTTTGGGCACCGGTGATCCGGGCCCGGAGGAATTTCCGGTGTTCCGTGCGTTCTGGCTGGAGCGCCCGCCGGCTGGCAGCCCATCGACGGTGGTGCACGCGCTGCTCGACAGTCCCAGCGTTGCCGGCGCCTATCGCTTCGTGATCACCGCGGACGGCCCGCGCACGCGCATCGAGGTCGACGCGCGGCTGTATCCACGGGTGGAGCTGCGCGCGGTCGGCATCGCCCCGCTGACGAGCATGTTCGCGTTCGATGCCAGCGACCGCGTGGGCGTCGACGATTACCGCCCCGCCGTGCACGATTCCGACGGCCTTGCGCTGTGGACCGGCAGCGGCGAACAGGTCTGGCGCGCGCTGGCCAATCCGTCGACGCTGCAGGTCAGCGGCCTGCAGGACCGCGACCCGCGCGGCTTCGGGCTGATGCAGCGCAAGCGCGATTTCGAGGACTTCCTCGACGCCGAGGCCGACTACGAGCGTCGCCCCAGCCTGTGGGTGGAGCCGCGCGATGGCTGGGGCGAGGGCGAGGTGCACCTGGTCGAGATCCCCACCGCCGACGAGTTCCACGACAACATCGTGGCCGCGTGGCGGCCGGCGCAGCCTCTGGCCGCAGGCCGCGAATCGCGCTGGCGCTACGTGCTGCACTGGGAAGCGATGCACAGCTGGGACCCGGCGCTGGCACTGGTGAGCGCGACACGCGCGGGTGCGGCGTTCGAGGAAGGCGTGCGCCTGTTCGTGCTCGACTGGCAGGGTGGCGCCCTCGATGCGCTGGATGCCGCCACCGCGCCGGAACTGGAGCTGTCGGCCAGTGCCGGCGAGGTGCGCAACGTGGTGGTACAGCGCAATCCGGAGGACGGGCGCTGGCGCAGCAGTTTCGAACTGGTGCCCGGTACGGCCTCCACCATCGAACTGCGCGCACGCCTGCATGCCGGCGGCCGCGCGCTCGGCGAGACCTGGCTCTACCGGTGGACGGCGTGATGCGTCCACCTGCCGTGCCGTACGCGTGCGTGGCGCATCGCGCATGACGACCGACAACGCCCCCGGCCTCACCGCCACCGCGCCGCCGCTGCCGCCGGATGCACCGCTGCCGATGCCGGTGCAGTCGCTGCGCACCGGTTCCCGTCCGGTCAGCCGCCTGCCGACCACGCCGCGCGGCATGGCCAGCCGGCGTGCGGCGGTGATCGGTGGTGCGGCGCTGCTCACGCTGGTGGCCGCCTACCAGATCTGGTGGCTGCTGCGCGGCGGCGGCATCAGCGTGGCGGAAGGCCTGCTGATCGCGATCTTCATCGCGCTGTTCGCCTGGATCGTGCAGTCGTTCGTCGGCACCTTCGCCGGTTTCCTGGTGATGCTGCAGCGGCGCCCGGCGCGCCTGGGCCTCGATCCGCGCGCGCCGCTGCCGGCACCGCGCGAGCGCACCGCGCTGCTGATGCCGACCTACAACGAGGATCCGGTGCGGCTGATGTCCGGGCTGCAGGCGACCTGCGAATCGCTGATCGACACCGGCCATGCCGGCATGTTCGATGTGTTCGTGCTCAGCGACACCCGCAGGCCCGAGCTGCAGCAGGCCGAGCTGATCGAGTTCGAGGCGCTGCGTGCGCGCCTGGGCGAGCGCATCCGCCTGTACTACCGCCTGCGCGAGGACAACCGCGAGCGCAAGGCCGGCAACATCGCCGACTGGGTGCGCCGCTGGGGCGCGGCGTGGCCGAAGTTCCTGATCCTCGATGCCGACAGCCTGATGACCGGCGAGACCCTGGTGCGGCTGGCCGACGCGGTGGAGCGCCACGACGACGTCGCACTGGTGCAGACGCTGCCGGTGATCGTCAACGGGCGCACGCTGTTCGCGCGCATGCAGCAGTTCTCCGGCCGCGTGTACGGACCGGTGATCGCCTATGGCGTGGCGTGGTGGCACGGCGCGGAGAGCAACTACTGGGGCCACAACGCGATGATCCGCACGCGCGCGTTCGCCGAGAACTGCGGCCTGCCGGAACTCGACGGCCCGACCCCGTTCTCCGGCCACGTGCTCAGCCACGACTTCGTGGAAGCGGCGATGATGCGCCGCGGTGGCTGGGCGCTGCACATGGTGCCGGGGCTCGGTGGCAGCTACGAGGAAGGCCCGCCCTCGCTCACCGACATGCTGGTGCGCGACCGCCGCTGGTGCCAGGGCAACCTGCAGCATGGCGGGGTGCTGCCGGCGAAGGGCCTGCATTGGGTCAGCCGCTGGCACATGCTGATCGGCATCGGCCATTACCTCACCGCACCGCTGTGGGCGATGCTGATGCTGGTCGGTCTTGCATTGCCGCTGCTGGCGCTGGCGCCCGGCGAGCAGTACTCGGCCGGGCGCTACTGGATGGAACAGGACCCGGACCGCTTCCTCTGGGTGTTCGCGCTGACGATGTCGATGCTGCTGGCGCCCAAGCTGTTCGGCTACCTCGCCACCATGCTCGACCGCGACATGCGCCGTGGCTGCGGCGGTGCCGCACGCGCCGCGGTGGGCGTGCTGCTGGAGACCGTGCTCGCCGCGCTGATGGCGCCGGTGACGATGTACGTGCAGTGCCGCGGCGTGGCCGAGGTGCTGGCCGGCAAGGACTCGGGCTGGGATTCGCAGCAGCGCGATGACGGCAGCCAGCCGCTGTCGGCACTGCTGCGCAGCTATGGCGGCGCCAGCGTGGTGGGTCTGGTCGCACTGGTGATGGCGCTGGGGGTCTCACCCGGGCTTGCGGCGTGGATGTCACCGGTGATCGCCGGCCTGTTGTTCTCGATTCCGATCGTGATGCTGACCTCGTCGCGCGCGGCGGGGCAGTGGCTGCAGCGCCGTCGCATCTTCGCCACCCCCGAGGAGCTGTCGCCGCCGACGGTGCTGGTGCGCGCCAGCGAACTGCGCGCCGAACCGCACCCGTCGGATGCCAGCAGGCGCAGGCGCGTCCGCGGGTAGGACGTTTACCGCCCGCGCCGCCCGTGCCGCGCGGCAGCCGAATGATTACCCTTGCCGCAGGCCTCGAACCGGAACCGACATGCCCCTCGAAGTACTCGAACGCGAAACCGCCGCCGATCCGCAGTGGTCGGTCATCTGGCTGCACGGCCTGGGCGCCGACGGCCACGACTTCGTGCCGATCGTCCCGGAACTGGTGCGCCGCGACTGGCCGGCGCTGCGTTTCCTGTTCCCGCATGCGCCGGTGCGCCCGGTCACCATCAACAACCGCGTACCGATGCGCGCCTGGTACGACATCGTCGAGATGGACCTCGCCAACCGCGCCGACGAGGCCGGCCTGCTGGCGTCGGTGGCGGAGATCGACGCGCTGATCGCACGCGAGAACGCGCGCGGGGTGCCGTCGTCGCGCATCGTGCTGGCGGGCTTCTCGCAGGGCGGTGCGGTCGCACTGGCGGCCGGGCTGCGCCGTCGCGAACCGCTGGCGGGGCTGGTCGGGCTGTCGACCTACCTGCCGGCACCGAACGGCGCGCAGGCCGCGCTCGTGGACGGCGCCACGCGCCAGCCGGTGTTCATGGCGCACGGCACCCAAGACCCGGTGGTGCCGCTGCAGGGTGGACTGCAGAGCGCGCAGCTGCTGCGCGGGCTGGGCTTCGACGTCGACTGGCGCACCTACCCGATGCCGCATTCGGTGAGCATGGAGGAGATCGTCGACCTCGGCGACTGGCTGACCGCGCGCTTCACCGGCTGACCGGGCGGCCCACGCAGGCAGCATCGACGCATGACCGACCCCGTACGCGATCCCTGGCTGCCGGACCTGTGCCGCCTGCGCCGGCTGGGCGCACTGCTGGGCCTGGCCCAGCTGGTGGTCGTGGTGGTGGCGCTGGTGCCCGATGGCAGCCGCAGCTGGAGCCTGCCGCAGTTCCTCACCATCAGCGGCTACGCGCTGTGGCTGGCGCTGGCGGTGGGCGTGCTGCTGTGCGTGTCGCGGCGCACGCTGTCGCGGCTGCCGCCGCGCACCGGGGCACTGGCTGCGGTGCTACTGGCGGCGGGCGTTGCGTGGCTGGCGGCAGCGGTCGTGCACGGTCTGTATGCCAGCGTGGGGGCGACAGGCGAGTGGCCGGGGTTCTGGCGCTTCACCATCGGCTCGGCGGCGGTCACCTCGCTGATCGCTGCGCTGGCGCTGCGCTACTTCTACGTCATCGATGGCTGGCAGGCGCAGGTGCAGGCCAATGCGCGTGCCGAGGCCGATGCGCTGCAGGCACGCATCCGCCCGCATTTCCTGTTCAACAGCATGAACATGATCGCGACCCTGCTGCGGCGCGATCCGCTGGTCGCCGAGCGTGCCGTGCTCGACCTCTCCGACCTGTTCCGCGCCGCGCTGGTGGCGGGCGAGGGGCAGGCGACCCTGGCCGAGGAAGTCGAACTCTCGGAGCGTTACCTGGCCATCGAGCAGCTGCGCCTGGGCGAGCGCCTGCAGGTGGCCTGGACACGCACCGAGCCGCTGCCCTGGACCCTGCCGATGCCGCGGCTGGTACTGCAGCCGCTGCTGGAAAACGCCGTGCTGCACGGAATCTCGCGGCTGCCCGCGGGCGGCACCGTCGCCATCGTGCTGCGCGTGGATGGCGACCGCCTGCACATCAGCGTGCGCAATCCGTCGCTGCCGCCGCAGCAGCAGCTCACCCGCGGCGCCGGCCACGCCCAGCGCAGCATCGGCCACCGGCTGGCCTGGGCCTTCGGCAAACGCGCGCGGATGACCTCCGGCTGGGCGGAGGGCTACTATGTCTGCACGCTGGATCTGCCGCTGGGGAGCGAAGGAGCGCGGTCGTGATCATGAAGGTCGTCATTGCCGATGACGAACCGCTGGCCCGCGAGCGCCTGCGCGCACTGCTCGCGCAGGAAGCGGCCGTCGAGGTGGTTGCCGAGGTCGGCGACGGGCAGGCCGCACTCGAGGCCTGCGCCGCCCATGACGCCGACCTGGTGCTGCTCGACATCGCGATGCCCGGGATCGACGGGCTCGAGGTCGCCCGCCACCTCGCTGCCTTCGATCCACGCCCGGCGGTGGTGTTCTGCACCGCCTACGACGCACATGCGCTGTCCGCGTTCGATGCCGCCGCGGTCGACTACCTGGTCAAGCCGGTGCGCCCGGAACGGCTGCACGTGGCGCTCGAGCGCGCACGCACCTTCACCCTGGGCCGCGGGCAGTCGGACGGCGAGGGCGGCGTGCGCGCCCGGACCCACCTGTGTGCACGCCTGCGCGGCAGCCTGAGGCTGATCCCGGTCGAGGACATCCGCTACCTGCAGGCGGAGGAGAAATACGTGGTGGTGCACCACGCGCGTGGCGAGGACCTGATCGAGGAGTCGCTGAAGTCGCTGGAACAGGAGTTCGGCGAACGCTTCATGCGCATCCACCGCAACTGCCTGGTGTCGCGGCACGAACTGGTGGAACTGCGGCGCAGCCACGATGGCCAGGTGCATGCGGTGCTGCGCCACGTGCCGCAGCCGCTGGAGGTCAGTCGCCGCTGCGTCTCGCAGGTCAGGGACGCGATCCGCGCACTCTGAGCCGCTGTGTCCCGGCGGCGTGGACGGTCACCATCGCGATGCGTGCTGCGCGTGGCGGCTGTTCACGCGGGGTCGGCAGTCGGGGTCGCATGGCCTGCGATAATGCGCGGCATGAACAACACCCTGCGTATCGCCACCCGCAAGAGCCCGCTCGCGCTGTGGCAGAGCGAACACGTCGCCGCATGCCTGCGCGTGCTGCATCCGCAGCTCGAAGTGGTGCTGGTGCCGCTGTCCACCCGCGGCGACGAGATACTCGACCGCTCGCTGGCGGCGATCGGCGGCAAGGGCCTGTTTCTCAAGGAACTGGAACTCGCGATGCAGCGCGGCGACGCCGATTGCGCGGTGCATTCGCTGAAAGACGTGCCGATGGAGCTCGAACCCGGTTTCGCGCTGCCGGCGGTGCTGGCGCGCGCCGACCATGCCGATGCCTTCATCAGCAACCGGTACGACGGCATCGCCGACCTGCCACAGGGGGCCTGCGTGGGCACGTCGTCGCTGCGCCGCCAGGCGCAACTGCGTGCGCGGCGCCCCGACCTCGTGCTGCGCGACCTTCGCGGCAACGTCAACACGCGGCTGGGCCGGCTGGATGCCGGTGAATACGACGCCATCGTGCTGGCCTGTGCCGGCCTGCAGCGGTTGGGGCTGGAAGCGCGCATCCGCTCGCGGCTGGATGCGCCGGACTGGCTGCCGGCGCCGGCGCAGGGTGCGATCGCGGTGGAGAGCCTTGCCGGCGATGCGCGCATCCACGCGCTGCTGGCGCCGCTGGAGGATGTACCGACACGGATCTGCATCGAGGCCGAGCGGGCGATGAACCGGGCGCTGCACGGCAGCTGCCATGTGCCGGTGGCGGGGCTTGCGGTGCTCGACGGTGACCGCGTGTGCCTGAGCGGCATGGTGGGCGACGCCGCCGATGGCCGCTGCGTGCGCGCCGAAGCCGAAGGCGACGTGGCCGATCCGCAGGCGGTGGGGGTCGCGGTCGCGCGCGCGCTGCTCGACGGCGGCGCGGGGGAGTTCCTGCCGGCGGCTACCTGAAGGTGTAGACCAGGTTGACCGTGGTCAGGCGGTCGGTGCGGCTGATGTCGGCGTCGCTGGCCTCGGTGTTGTGGCGTGCCTGGAAGCCGGCCTTGAGCGCCAGCGAGGCGTTCATCGCCACCGACACGCCGAAGTCGTTCTGCGCGTAGGTGTTGTCGTCGCCCGCTTCGACCAGCAGCGTGTTGACCAGCGTGGTGGTATCGGTCAGGCGGGTGCTGAAGTCGAACAGCCCGCGCAGCAGCGGTCCGTTCTCCACCCCGCGCGAGCGGGTGTCCGCACGCCGGTAGCCCGGGCCGATCTCGGTCAGCAGCATGGTGGTGTCGTTGCGGATGAAATGGTGGCCGTAGCCCAGCGAAGCCGTGCCCTGGTAGTCGTAGGACGAGAAGTCGTCCTTTTCGTAGCGCACCGTGCCGACGAGGTAGCGACGCGGGTCGAACTTGATCGAGGTGGAGGCGCCGACATCGAAGCGGTTGGCGGTGATCTGCGCGCGCGTCTCCGGTTCGCGATCCTCCTCGTAGACCGCGGTCACCTCGCTGCGGGTGCGCAGGCCGGAGGCGCGCAGCTGGTGCTTGCGATGCTCGGTCTCGCGCTGGAACACGAAGCGCGTGTTGAGGCTCTCGGAATGGGTGTTGCCGCGCGCCATCGCCATGCCGAGTTCGCCGGTGCCGGTCCAGCCGCGGTCTTCGGTGACCGCGTCGACGCCGTGATCGGGCGCGGGCGCGGGCGTGGCGACGGCAAGCAGCATGGACAGCAGGTACGACATGCGGGGGGAACCTCCGGAAGGGAACGGGCCGGGTGGGATGTCAGAACGCGTAGCGCAGGCGCACCGAGCCGGTCTTCTCGGTGCGTCCTTCGCCGCCGTTGGCGGCGGTGTCGTGCCACATCTCCAGGCTGGAGTGCAGCATCCAGTCGTCGGCCAGGCGCAGGTCGAGGCCGACGCTCTGCCGGACATAGGTGTTCTCGCGGCCGGTCTCGAACAGCACCCGCTGGTTCCACAATGCCCGGTTGCCGAAGCGCTGCTGCAGGCTGAAGCCACCGCGCGCGACCAGTCCGGGTACCGCGGTGCCGTAGTCGGTGTAGGGCTCGATGCGGTAGCCGGTGCCCAGTTCCACGCGCAGGCTGGTGTCCTGTTCGCGCACCGCGTCCAGGCGGTAGGTGGTGTCCACGCGCCAGTTGCGTGCATAGGCGATCACCCGGTCGCGTGCCGCGGCGGGCGCGTAGAGGGCGATCAGGCGGCGGTTTCGCAGCCGCTGGGTGGCCGCCTGCTGGCGGCGCACGCTGACCCGTGCCCCGGGCGCGGGTGGAGGCGGCAGTGCACGCGGACGCGTGCCCTGCCATTCCGCATCCGGACAGACCAGCTGCAGGCACGGCGAACGCAGCGACACCTGCCCACCGACCAGCGCGATCGGCGCCGGCTGCAGCGGCGCTTCGGGAAGCGGCTGGGTGAATACGGGTAGCCCGACCACGGCGAGCCACCAGCCGGGGAACATGGGCAGTCCTCAGTGGAAGCGTTTACATGACGGCACAGTATCACTCCGTGCCGTATTCAGTTGCAAACTGCCGCCCGGGCGGCGTGTACTCCAGCACCGCAGCAAGCAGCAGCGCGACGGACGCTGCAGGCAGCCACAGCGCGGTCGGGGCCACGGTGGCGAGCCCCCAGCACGCCATCGGTGCCGCAAGCAGCGCGGCGTGGACGCGACGGGTGCGCGGGTCTGCCGGTGGAGTTGTCGCGCTGCGGTCGTGGTCGCGCCAGCGCACCAGCGTGCAGGCCGCCAGCAGCAGGCCCAGCAGGGCGAGCGTGAGCAGCATGCCGGCATCACCCTGGCCGGACGGCAACTGCCAGGCCATCAGGCAGAACAGCAGCGCCAAGCCGAGTGTCAGCGCGAGCAGCATCCGCGCAGGGATCCGCAGCGGGTCCGCGCCATCCTCGCGCGTGGCGAGTGCAGCGCCGGCGATCGCCAGCAGCGCGGCCGCCGCAAGCGCAAGCCCGAGCAGGCCCAGTACCAGCGCGCGGTCGGGGCCGGCGGCGATCCAGCGCAGCACCACGAACAGTGCCGCGGCGATCGCCAGCGCGGTCACCGCGGCAAGGTCGGCCCGGCGCGTCCACGCCGGCACGGAAAGCGCGGCGTTGTCGCGTGCATGCCTGCGCCGGCCGACCAGGGTGACGGCGACCAGCGCGCCGCCCAGCAGCAGCGCACTGGCCTGCAGCGGATAGAGCGCCGGCATCAGGTCGGCACGGGCGTGCAGCAGCACCACCGAAATGCCCAGCCAGGCGAGCAGGCCGGTGCCGGCGGCAGCCAGCGGGGGAAACAGCAGTGCCACTGATGGGCGCATCGAAGGTCTCCGGGCACGGTCACGCGCGGTCGGCCGGCGTGGCGCCGTGCCGGTACCGCATCGACGGGTCGGCCGCGGTCCCCGTATCGCCCTGCCGCGCGGCCCCGGCGACGATACCCGGCCGCACGCGCTTCTCCCAACGCCGGCGGTCACAGTTGTGGCGTGGGGTGCCGCTTCAGGGGTGGAACGGGAAGAAGCGCGGGATCAGCAGGATCGCGGCGACCCAGAAGATCACGTTGAGCGGCATGCCCACGCGCACGAAATCCCCGAAGCGGTAGCCACCGGCGGTGTAGACCATGGTGTTGGTCTGGTAGCTGATCGGCGTGGCGAAGCTGGTGGATGCGGCGAACGCCACCGCGATCAGCAGCGGCTTGGGATCGATGCCCATCGATGCGGCGGTGGCCAGCGCGATCGGCACCACCAGCACCGCCGAGGCGTTGTTGCTCATGAACTCGGTGAGGATCGAGGTCATCAGGTAGATGGCCGCCAGCGTCGCCAACGGCCCGTAGGGGCCGAGCACGCCGAGGATCGCATCGGCGGCCATCGCCGCACCGCCGGTCTTCTGCAGCGCGATGCCCAGCGGAATGATGCCGGCCAGCAGCAGGATCACCCGCCAGTCGATCGCCGCATACGCCTCGTCGGGGTCGAGCAGGCGGAACACCACCAGCGCCAGGCAACCCAGCAGCGCCGAGGCCACGATCGGCAACCAGCCCAGCGCGGCGATGCCGATCGCCACCGCCATGATCGCCGCCGATGCCACCGCGCGCGGGACGTCCACCTTGGGCTGCTCGCGCTCGTCGAGCACGATCAGGCCGCGGTCCACGCGCAGTGCCTCCACCGCATTGGCAGGCGCGTCGATCAGCAGCACGTCGCCGACCGCGAGCTGCACCCGGTCGAGTGGCTGGCGGATCGTCAGCCGGCGCCGGTGGATGCCGTGCACGCGGGCGCGATAGGTATGGCCGAAGCGCATGCCGGCGAGGGTGTGGCCGACGAGATGGGACCCGGGCGAGACCATCGCCTCCATCAGCATGCGGCCATCGCGGGCGCCGTCGTCGATGTCGCGGGTATTGCGGTCGAAGGCCAGTTTCATCGCCTTGCGCGCGGCCTGGATGTGCTTCCACTCGCCGCGCAGCAGCAGCCGGTCGCCCGCTTCGATGGCGGCCTGCGGGTCGGCCACCGGCGTTCCGCGGCGCAGCACCTCCACCAGGTCGACGCTGTCGAACCCCTCGGGCACGGCGAGGTTGGCGCGCTTGCCCACCACCGTCGCCTCCTCGGGTACCACCAGTTCGGCCACGTAGCGTCCGATGTGGTGGCTTTCATCGCTGTCGGGGGTGCCGCGGTCGGGCAGCAGCCACCAGCCCACCGTCAGCAGGTACACCGCGGCGATCGCCACGAAGATGATCCCCAGCGGCGCGAATTCGAAGATGGTGAAGCCCACGCCCGCACTCTCCCGGGCCATCGAATCGACCAGCAGATTGGTCGAGGTGCCGATCAGCGTGCACACGCCGGCGGTCTGCGCCATGTACGACAGCGGGATCAGGAACTTGGAAGGCGCCCAGCGGTTGGCGGTGGTGGCGGCGATGATCAGCGGCAGGAACACCGCAACCGTCGCGGTGTTGTTGATGAACGCCGCGACCGAGACCGTGAGCCCCATCATCACCAGCAGGAACACCCAGCGGTAGCGGATGCGCGAGATCAGCTCGCCCACCGCCACCAGCGCGCCATTGCGCTGCAGCGCGCCGCTCAGCACGAACATCGCCGCCACCATCACCGTGGCCTGGTTGCTGAAGCCCGACAACGCCTCGGGCAGGGTGAGCACGCCGGCCACCAGCAACGCGGTCATCACCAGCAGCGCGACCACGTCGACGCGCAGTTTCTCGGTGATGAACAGCCAGATGGCGGCGGCCATCACGGCGAGGGTGATCCAGAGTTCCAGGCTGGGCATTGCGTCCGCGGATGGCCGAAGGAGTGCGAAGCATGCCCGATGCCGCGTGCAGGCCGCCGCCGCGGGCGTGGCGGATGGGATACTGCGCGGCCCGCAGCACCGCGCAGGTCACGCCTTGTCCAGTTCTTCCGTACGCCAGGTCGACGTCGCCATCCTCGGCGGTGGTGCCAGTGGTGCGCTGGTGGCCGCGCACCTGCTCGACCGCGTGGACGCAGCACCGTCGGTGGCGCTGGTGGAACCGCGCACGGCGCTGGCACGCGGCGCGGCGTACTCCACCGGCCGCGACGAACACCTGCTCAACGTGCGCGCGGCGGGGATGAGCGCGCTCAACGCCGACCCGGGCCATTTCGTCGCCTGGCTGCAGCGCCAGCCGGCGCACGCCGGCGTGGAACCGGCGGCGCTGGCACCGCGCTTCATGCCGCGCCGCGAGTACGGCGCCTACCTCGCCGCCTTGCTGGAGGCCACGCCGGCGGCGGATCGCCTGCAGCGCGTGGCCGCGATGGCCGACGGGATCACCCCGGCCGCTGCCGGCTACCGCATCAGCCTGGCCGACGGAGGGCGCCTCGATGCGCGATCGGTGGTGCTGGCGATCGGCAACCTCGCCGCGCCGCTGCCGCTGGCCGGTGCCGACGCGCTGGACCCGGAGCAGGTGGTCGAGGCCTGGGATTACGGGGCGGTCGCGGCGATCGATGGCGATGCCGACGTCTGCATCGTCGGTGCCGGCCTGAGCATGGTCGATGCCGTGGTCACCCTGCATGCCAACGGCCACCGCGGTCGGATCGTGGCGCTGTCGCGCAATGGCCTGCTGCCCCTGGCGCACACGGTGGCGGCGCCGGCGGCCGGCGACTGGGCGGCACTGCTGCCGCTCGGCGTACGTGCGCGGTTGCGTTCCCTGCGCGCCTGGGCGGCGCACGAAGCGGAAGCGGGCCGCCCGTGGCAGGGCGTGCTGGATGCGCTGCGTCCGCACGTGCAGGCGTTGTGGACCGCGTGGCCGGAGGTTGAGCAGCGGCGCTTTCTGCGCCACGCGGTGCGGCAGTGGGACATCCACCGCCATCGCATTGCCCCCGAGGTCGCGGCGGTGCTCGGGATGCTGGCCGCCGATGGCCGCTTCGTGCTGCATGCCGGCCGCGCCCGCGCGCTGGAGCCCGGCGCGCGTCCGCGGATCCGCTATCGGCGCCGGGGAGACGGTGCCGAAGCGGTGATCGATGCCGATGTGGTGGTCAACGCCACCGGCATGGAGAAGCGCGTCACCCGCGCGCGCAGCCCGCTGCTGCAGGACCTGCTGGCGCAGGGGCTGGTGCGGCCGGGGCCGCACGGGATCGGGCTCGACACCGCCGCCGATGGCGCGCTGCACGATCGCGATGGCCGCCCGCTGCCGGGCCTGTGGACGCTGGGCGCGCTGCGTGCCGGTAGCCTGTGGGAAAGCATCGCCATGCCGGAGCTGCGCGGCCAGGCCTTGCAGGTCGCCGAGGCGGTGCGCGCGCGGCTGGCAACTCCCGTGCCTGAGTCACAGGCACAGCTTGCGCAGGCGCCGTAATTCCTCGTCGAGCAGCTCGGAACGGCCGCCACTGCCGAGCGCGCCGATGTTCTGGCGCACCCGCGGGCAGGGGTCGGTGGTGTAGCCCGGACCACCCATCAGCTGGCCGATGGCATTGGCCACGTCGGCCACGGTGACCGGGTCGCGCATCGCAAAGGGCCCGTCGGTGGCGACGTCGCGGTGGCGCAGCGGATCGGGCAGGAACTCCGCCTGCAGCGGCTGTTGCCGGGACCAGGCCTGCGCCTCGCGCATGAGGTCATGGCCGCGCCCGGGTACCGGTGTGTCGCCGGCTTCTGCAGGCGCTGCGTCGGGCGTGTCCCTCGACGTGGTGGGGGCAATGCCGCTGCGGTTGCGCGCCTGCACGTGAACCGGAGGTGGCGACCTGCTGGTTTCGGGTGCGCCGTCGGTGGTCGGCGCTGCGACGGGCTCGATCCACGTCACCTGCAAGGCCGGCGCCGACACGGTGCGCGTTGTCACCCGTTGCGCCAGCAGCCACTGCATCACCACGACATGCAGGGCCGCCGCGATCAGCGCCGCCGCCACCCCGGTGCCACGCGTTCCCTGCGTTACGGCCATTCCCGATCCATGTGCATGTCCTCAGTGCGCGGCGAGGCTAGCGGGTGCCCGGTTAAACCTTCGTTGCACGGCGTCGACCCCGGCAACGCATAATCCGGCCATGGACCGATACGAACGCATCCTCGCCCTGCACCGCACGCTCAGGAACTCGCGCTACCCGGTGACGGTGGCGCGGCTGCAGGACGAACTCGGCTGTTCCCGCGCCACCGTCTACCGCGACCTCGCCTTCCTGCGCGACGCGCTGATGGCGCCGATCATCGGCGATGGCGAGGCCGGCTTCCGCTACGACGCCGCCGAGGCCGACCGCTTCGAGTTGCCCGGCCTGTGGCTGAGCTCCGACGAGCTGCACGCGCTGCTCGCCGCGCAGCAGCTGCTGTCGCGCAGCGGCGGCGGGATGCTCTCGAACGCGCTGGCACCGCTGCAGCAGCGCATCGAGAAGCTGCTCGACGAGCACTCCTCGGGCCGTCAGTGGCCGGTCGACCGGGTGAGGGTGATCCCGCACCGCTCGCGGCGCATGGACGAGCAGGCGTTCCGCTTCGTGTGTTCGGCGGTGCTCGAGCGCAAGCAGCTGAGCTTCGAATACCGCGCGCGTTCGACCGACGAGAAGACCCGGCGCACGGTGTCGCCGCAGCGCATCACCCATTACCGCGGCAACTGGTACCTGGATGCCTGGGACCATGGCCGCGAGGCGCTGCGCAGCTTCTCGGTGGACCGCGTCAGCGGCGCCCGGGTGCTCGACGGCGCCGCCAGCGACATCGACGAGGCCGAGCTGGACCGCCACCTCGCCGGCAGCTACGGCATCTTCTCCGGCGAACCCAAGGGCTGGGCGACGATCCGCTTCAACGCCCGCGCCGCGCGCTGGGTGGCCGACGAGCACTGGCACTCCCAGCAGCAGGGCCGCGCGCTGCCCGATGGTGGCTACGAACTGCGGGTGCCCTACAGCTCCCCGCGCGAACTGCTGATGGACGTGCTGCATTACGGCGCCGACGCCGAGATCGTCGAGCCCGCTTCGCTGCGTGAGCAGGCGCGCTCGCTGCTGGCCCTGGCGCTGTCGAACTACGAGAACTGAGCACGTCGCAGCCCGTGCGACCACCCCGGCGGACGATGGCCACGTCATCTTCCTCCGGAGCCCGCCATGCGCCCTGCAAGCCACCGTGACCCCGCATCCTCGCCGCTGCTGTACGCCGCGCTGCTGGGCCTGATGTTCCTGGCCGTGGTGGCCATGCTCTCGCTTCCCGCCGCCCGTGGCGGCTCGGCGATCGGCCTGCTGCCGCTCTGGTTGCTGGTGCTGCCCGCGGCCTCGCTGGTTGCGCTGCTGGTGCGTGACCGCCTGCTCGCGCCATCGCCGATCACAGCGACCGGAGCGGCCCGTCGCCGCCCGCTGCAGCAGGCCCAGCGGCGCCGGGCGACCCGCGCCACCCGTCCGCGCCCGCGCGTGCAGGCCGCCTGAGTACGCGCCACGCCACGGGACTTCCGGCACCCCGGCCGCCGCGACCGCTGTGATAGCGTGCGCGCTTTGACCGTTTCCGGGGTGTTGTACATGCCGAATCTCTCCCGACTCTGCCTGGCTGCCGGCCTGGCATTTGGACTCGCCGCGGGCGCGCACGCACAGGAGGGCGCCGACGTGGCCGATCCGCATCAATGGCTGGAAGAGGTCGAGGGCGACCGCGCCCTGGCCTGGGTGCGCGAGCAGAACGCAAAGGCCGAGGCCGAGCTGGCCGCGACGCCCGAGTTCAAGCGCCTGGAAGCCGACCTCCTGGCGATCTACGACTCCGACGACCGCATCCCCGGCGTCTACAAGCAGGGTGAGTACTACTACAACTTCTGGCGCGACCGGAACCACGAGCGCGGCATCTGGCGTCGCACCACGCTCGATGAGTACCGCAAGCCGCAGCCGCAGTGGGAGGTGCTGCTCGACCTCGACGCCCTCAACAGGGCGGAAGGCGAGAACTGGGTCTGGCATGGCGCCGACTGCCTGCGACCGGACTACAGCCGCTGCCTGATCGCGCTGTCGCGCGGAGGCGCCGATGCCGACGTCACCCGCGAGTTCGATCTGTCGACGAAACAGTGGGTGGACGGCGGCTTCTTCCGGCCGGAGGCCAAGGGCGGGCTGAACTGGATCGACCGCGACACCGTCTACGTCTACACCGATTTCGGCGACGGCTCGATGACCACGTCGGGCTATCCGCGCATCGTCAAGCAGTGGACGCGCGGCACCCCGATCGAGCAGGCCACCGTGGTGTACGAGGGTCGTCCCGACGACATGTACATCGCCGCCATGCGCGACCACACGCCGGGCTTCGAGCGTGATTTCGTCAGCCGCACGCTGGCCTTCTACAACGACGAGCTGTACCTGCGGAACGCGGACGGCACGCTGACGAAGATCGATGCGCCGAACTCCACCAACAAGCGCGTGCACCGCGAGTGGCTGACGCTGGAACTGCGCGAGCCGCTCGAGGCCGGTGCCCGCACCTATCCGGCGGGTTCGCTGCTGGCGGCGAAGTTCGACGACTACATGGCCGGCGGGCGCGCGTTCGAGGTGCTGTTCGAGCCGACCGACACCACCTCGCTGGCGGGTGCCACCTTCACCCGCAACCACGTCGTCCTCAACGTGCTCGACGACGTCAAGAACCGGCTGAGCGTGCTGACCGCCGGCCCCGACGGCTGGACCCGCAGCGAGTTCGAGGGTGCGCCGGAGTTCGGCACCGTGGCGGTCTCGGCGGTCGACAGCGACGAGTCCGACGCGTTGTGGATGACCGTCACCGACTACCTCACCCCGAGCACGCTGGCCCTGGTGGAGCCGGGCAGGGCGCCGGACACGCTCAAGACCATGCCGGCGTTCTTCGATGCCTCCACGCATGAGATCGAGCAGCACTTCGCCACCTCGAAGGACGGCACCCGCGTGCCCTACTTCCTGGTGCGGCCGAAGGACATGGCGCTCGATGGCAGCAACCCGACGCTGCTGTACGGCTACGGCGGTTTCGAGATCTCGCTGACGCCCGGCTATTCCGGCGGCGTCGGCAAGGGCTGGCTTGAGAAGGGCGGCGTGTACGCGGTCGCCAACATCCGCGGCGGTGGCGAGTACGGCCCGCGCTGGCACCAGGCGGCGCTGAAGGCCAACCGCCACAAGGCCTACGAGGACTTCGCCGCGGTCGCGCAGGACATGATCGACCGCAGGATCACCTCGCCGGCGCATCTGGGCATCCGCGGCGGCAGCAACGGCGGTCTGCTGACCGGCAACATGCTCACGCAGTATCCGGAGCTGTTCGGAGCGGTGGTGATCCAGGTGCCGCTGCTGGACATGCAGCGCTATCACCAGCTGCTGGCGGGTGCGTCGTGGATGGCCGAATACGGCAACCCGGACAAGCCGGAGGAGTGGGAATTCATCCGCACCTTCTCGCCGTACCACCTGTTCGACGCCGCGAAGGACTACCCGCCGACGCTGATCCTGACCTCGACCCGCGACGACCGCGTCCACCCGGGCCATGCGCGCAAGATGCATGCGCTGATGTCGGCGGCCGGCAAGGACGTGCGCTACTACGAGAACATCGAAGGCGGACACGGCGGCGCGGCCAACAACCGCCAGGCCGCGCATATGGACGCGCTGTACTACACCTTCCTCTGGCAGCACCTGAAGTAGGCGCTGCCACTCCCTGCGCGGCCGTCCTCCGGGGCGGCCGCGTTGCATTCCGCCGCCGGATCCCCATCCATGAAGCATCTCTCCCTGCTGGCCACCGCACTGCTCATGACCGCCAACCTCAATGCCGCCGACCTGCCCACGCCGCCCGACGCCGAGCGCCAGCCGCACGAAGTGCGTGCTCCCCACGGTGCGGTGCGCGCGGACGAGTACTACTGGCTGCGCGACGACAAGCGCGAGGCGAAGCCGGCCATCGACTACCTCCAGGCCGAGAACGCCTACGCCGATGCGGTGATGGCCCCGCTCAAGGGCCTGCAGGACCGCCTGTATGACGAGATCGTCGGCCGCATCAGGCAGGACGACAGCTCGGTGCCGTACCGCGAGCGCGGGTTCTGGTACTACTCGCGCTTCGAGACCGGCAAGGATTACCCGGTGTATGCGCGGCGGCCGGATGGCGAGGGCCTCGATGCCGCCGGCCTGCTGGCAGCCAACGATGCCGGCCGTTTCGACGGCGAACAGGTGCTGCTGGACGTCAACGTGCTTGCCGAAGGCAAGGACTACTACAACGTCGGCGATTACGTGGTCAGCCAGGACAACCGCCTGCTTGCCTATGCCGAGGACATCAACGGCCGCCGCCAGTACACCGTGCGCTTCCGCAACCTCGAGACCGGCGAGGACTACCCCGACACCATCACCGGGGTCTCGGCGAACCTGGTCTGGGCCGATGACAACCGCACGCTGTTCTATGTCGAGAACGACCCGGAAACGCTGCTCACCGTGCGGGTGAAGAAGCACGTGCTGGGCACGCCGGTGGCCGACGACGTGCTGGTGTACGAGGAGGAGGACGACAGCTTCTACATGGGCATCGACCGTACCCGCGACGACCGCTACATCGTCATCGGCGTGGGCAGCACGGTGTCCGACGAGCTGCGTTATGCACCGGCCGACAACCCGGAAAGCTTCACCGTGCTCGCGCCGCGCGAGCGCGATCTCGAATACAGCGCCGACCACCACGGCGGGCGCTGGGTGATCCGCACCAATGCCGACGGCGCGGCCAACTTCAAGCTGGTCACGGCGCCCAGCGGCGCCACCTCGCGCGGGCAGTGGGCCGACTGGGTCGCGCATCGCGATGACGTCTTCATCGAGGGTTTCGAACTGTTCGACGGCTTCACCGCGATCGGCGAGCGCTCCGACGCACTCGAGCGCGTGCGCGTGCTCAGGGACGATGGCAGCGAGCAGCACGTCGCCGCCGACGAGCCGGCGTACTCGATGGGCCTGGCGGTCAATGCCGAGCCCGATTCGGAATGGCTGCGCTACAGCTACACCTCGCTGACCACCCCGGCGACGACCTACGAGGTCAACGTCGCCACCGGCGAGCGCCGGATGCTCAAGCAGCAGCCGGTGATCGGCTACGACCCGTCGCAGTACGTCACCGAGCGGGTCTGGAGCGAGGCCCGCGACGGCACCCGCATCCCGGTGTCGCTGGTCTACCGCAAGGGCTTCGAGAAGAACGGCGAGGCGGCGATGCTGCAGTACGCCTATGGCAGCTACGGCATGTCGATGGACCCGGGCTTCAACCTGCCGGTGGTGAGCCTGCTCGACCGCGGCATGGTCTATGCCATCGCCCACATCCGTGGCGGCCAGGAGATGGGCCGCCGCTGGTACGACGACGGCAAGCTGTTCAACAAGGTCAACACCTTCACCGACTTCATCGACGTCACCCGCGACTTGGTCGCGCGTGGCTATGCGGCGAAGGATCGCGTGGCCGGCTACGGCGGCAGCGCCGGCGGCCTGCTGATGGGCGCGGTGGCGAACATGGCGCCGCAGGACTACCGGGTGATCCTGTCGCAGGTGCCGTTCGTGGACGTGGTCACCACGATGCTCGACCCGACCATCCCGCTGACCACCAACGAATACGACGAGTGGGGCAACCCGGAGCAGAAGGACTACTACGACTACATGCTGTCGTACTCGCCCTACGACAACCTCAGCGCGCAGGCCTATCCGTCGATGTTCATCGGCACCGGCCTGTGGGACTCGCAGGTGCAGTACTGGGAGCCGGCGAAGTACGTGGCACGGCTGCGCGACCTCGATACCGGCAACGGCCCGATCGTGTTCCGCACCAACATGGACGCCGGCCATGGCGGCAAGTCGGGCCGCTTCCGTCGCTACCGTGAGCTCGCCGAGATGTACGCCTTCCTGCTGGCGCAGCTGCACGTCGAGGACTGACCGCACGCGTCCGGCACGCCCGCGCCCACCACGTGGCCGTGCGCGGGCGCGGCCTATCATGCAGGCATGCAAGCGCGCACCCGATTCCGCTGGGCCTGGTGGCTGCTGGCCTATGTCAGCCTCGGGCTCGGACTGGTCGGCGTGTTCGTGCCGGGGCTGCCGACCACCGTCTTCATCCTGATCGCGGGCTGGGCCGCCGCGCGCGGCTCGGAGCGCCTGCGCCAACGCCTGCTCGCGCATCCGCATTTCGGCCCCGCCATCGTCGACTGGGAACTGCACGGCGCGGTTGCCCGCCGCGGCAAGTGGATGGCCACCGCGATGATGGCGGTGTGCGCGCTGGTGCTGCTGGTGGTGATGCCGCTGTTCGCCGCGCACCGCTGGTGGATGACCGCGCTGCCGATCGCCTGCATGGCCTGCGTGGCCGCCTGGCTGTGGGCGCGGCCGGAGCCGCCGGCGCCGCCTCCGCAGTCCTGACGATCGCCGGTGTCGCGCGTAGCCGCGCACGGTCGCATGCGTTCCTCGGCGTGCCGGGTGCCGCTACACTGCGGCCATGAATCGAAGCCTCCTGCCGCCGTCCGCGGCCTGCCTCGTGGCGCTGTGTCTGGCGCTGTCCGCCTGCGGCAACAAGGGCGACCTGTTCCTGCCACCGCCGGAGCCGGCGGTGGTCGACGATGCCGACACCCTGCCCAGCCCGCCGCCGGCAGACGACGCCGACGACCTGCCGCCCGTGGAAGCTGATGACGGAATGCCACCCGTCGACGGCGATGGCGCCACGCCGCCGGTCGATGGCAGCGGCACGGTGCCGGTGCCCACCGGCGCGGCCGAGGGCGATACCGCACCGCCGACCGGGGATGCCGCGCGCGGCGGGTGACCGCGCCGGCTGCAGCAATGACAGGCCTGCGTTTCAGCAAGATGCACGGGGCCGGCAATGACTTCGTGGTGCTGGACCTGCGCGATGGCGGCCCGCCGCCGGACGCCGCGCTGTGCCGCGCGCTGGCCGACCGCCACACCGGCGTCGGCTGCGACCAGATCCTGACCATCGAGCCACCGCGCACGCCCGACGCGGTCGCTGCCTACGGCATCTGGAACAGCGATGGGTCGCCGTCGCGCCAGTGCGGCAACGGCGCGCGCTGCGTGGCCGCCTGGCTGCGTCGCGATGGTGCGGCGTCGTCCACGCGCTTCCTGCTCGACAGCCCTGCCGGCAGCCACGTCGTCGACGACCTTGGCGAAGGCAGGTTCCGCGTCGCGCTCGGCGTGCCCGGCTTCGAGCCGGCGGAGGTTCCGCTGGCCGGCTTCGACACATGCGCGGACCGCTACCAGCTGGACGTCGATGGCACGCGCATCGAGTTCGGTGCGGTGTCGATGGGCAATCCGCATGCGGTGATCGAGGTGGAGGACCTCGACGTCGCCCCGGTGCGCACGCTGGGCCCGCGGCTGCAGCGCCAGCGGGCATTCCCGGATTCCGCCAACATCGGCTTTGCGCAGGTGCTCGACCGCAGCCACGTGCGCCTGCGCGTGTACGAGCGCGGTGCCGGCGAGACGCGCGCCTGCGGCAGTGGCGCCAGTGCAGCGGCCGCCGTGCTGATGCGTCGCGGACGCGTGGAGCGCGCCGTCGACGTGGCACTGCCCGGCGGCACGCTGCGGATCGAATGGCCGCGTGACGACGCCGAACTGACCATGGCCGGACCGGCCGCATTCGTATTCGAAGGGGAGTGGATCGCATGAGCGACACCGTCGAGAAGATCAGCGCGCACGAGGTGGCGGCCTGGCTGCGCCGCCATCCGAAGTTCCTGCAGCAGTTCCCGGACCTCGCCATGACCATGGTGGTGCCGCGCGAGGACGGCCCGGCGGCGTCGCTGGCGGGCTACCAGCTGGAAGTGCTGCGCGACAAGAACCGCGAGCTGTCGCGTCGCCTGCACGATCTGTTCGCGATCTCGCAGGAGAACGAGCGGCTGGCGGTGCGCACCCACCAGCTGACCCTGGCGCTGATGCGCCAGGCCACGCCGGCCGACACCGTGCGCGCATTGGCAGCATCGCTGGCGGAGGACTTCAACGGCGACCTCGTGCGGGTGGTGCTGTTCGAACCCGTCGCGGGGCTGGAAGGCAGCGACTGGGTGCAGGTCGTGCCGCGCGAGGACGCGCTGCTGCGCCCGTTCGTCGATGCCCTGCGCGAGGGCGAACCGCTGTGCGGCCGCCTGCATCCGGACAAGCAGTCGCTGCTGTACGGCGCGCGCGTCGAGGACGTGCAGTCCACCGCGCTGCTGCCGCTGGAAGGCGTCGGCCTGATCGCGGTCGGCAGCCGCGAGGCCAACCGCTTCTACCCTGGCATGGGCACGCTGTTCCTGCGCATGATGGGCGAGGCCTTCGCCGCCGCGATGCAGCGCTTCGCGGGCTGAGGCGCACGCGGATGCACGAGGACGCCGCCACACCGGCGCCGCTGCCGGCCGACGTGGCCGCGTTCCTCGACCACCTGCGCGTGGAGAAGCGCGTCTCCGCGCACACCCTCGATGCCTACCGCCGCGACCTGCAGGCGCTGGCCGCCTGGGCGCAGTCGCGGGACGTCGCGCCGGCGGCCGTCGACAACGCCGCCCTGCGCGCGTTCGTCGCGGCGGAGCATCGCCGCGGGCTGTCGCCGAAAAGCCTGCAGCGGCGGCTGTCGGCCTGCCGCAGTTTCTTCCGCTGGCTGCTGCGCCATGGCCGCATCGAAGCCGACCCCTGCACCGGCGTGCGCGCGCCGAAGGCCGCACGGCGGCTGCCGGAAGTGCTCGACCCCGACGAAGCCAAGGCGCTGGTCGAGGTGGACACCGACGCGCCGCTGGGCCTGCGCGACCGCGCGATGCTGGAACTGTTCTATTCCTCCGGCCTGCGCGTATCGGAACTGTGCGCCCTGCGCTGGCGTGATCTCGACCTGGTGGATGGGCTGGTGAGCGTGCTCGGCAAGGGCAGCCGCCAGCGGCTGGTGCCGGTGGGCTCGTACGCGGTGCGTGCGCTCACCGAGTGGGCTGCCGAGGGTGGTGCGAACGCGGACGCTCCTGTGTTTCCCGGACGTGGCGGCGGCGGCCTCACTCCGCGCGCGGTGCAGCTGCGGATGCGCCAGCTCGCCCAGCGCCAGGGCCTGTTCAAGCGCGTGCACCCGCACCTGCTGCGGCATTCGTTCGCCAGCCACGTGCTGGAATCCTCCGGCGACCTGCGCGGCGTGCAGGAACTGCTCGGCCACGCCGACATCGCCACCACCCAGATCTACACCCACCTCGACTTCGGCCACCTCTCGAAGGTGTACGACGCCGCGCACCCGCGCGCGAAGCGGCGCGGCCGCTGACCGGCCGGCGCGTTCGCACGTTGTGTCTTGATCCGCGTCAGGGCGTACGGCACCTGTCTGCGGCACGATGCATGGCATGGTCGAGACGATTGAAGGCTGGCGCTGCATCGGTTGCGGCAAGGTGGATGCGCCGGCGCCGTGCATCGGCATCTGCCAGGATCGCCGCGTGGAGCTGGTGCTGGCCCACGACTACGCCGAACTCGCGTGGCGGGTGGAACAGCTGGAGGCGGCGCTCGCGCTGATCGCGCGCGTCACCCCGAAACCGGACCAGCTCGACGCCTCGTGGGCTGCGCTGCAGCAACGCGCGCGTGCGCTGCTGGACCAGGCACGCAGCTGAACCCGTGGCGGGATGCCTGCGGCCGGTGGCGCTTGAAGCGCGCGCGAGCGGCCCCACTCAGGGGGTTCGACCCCGGAGCGCCGCATGGATCCCAGCCAGAACCCCAATGTCTTCCACGCCACCACCATCGTGTCGATCCGCAAGGGCGATCGCGTGGTCGTTGCCGGCGATGGCCAGGTCACGCTTGGCAACACGGTGATGAAGGGCAATGCGCGCAAGGTGCGCAGGCTGGGCGATGGCAAGGTGCTCGCGGGCTTCGCCGGTGCCGCTGCCGATGCCTTCACCCTGTTCGAACTGTTCGAGATCAAGCTGCAGCAGCACGGCGGCCAGCTGGTGCGCGCGGCGGTGGAACTGGTCAAGGACTGGCGCACCGATCGCCGCTACGGAAAGCTCGAAGCGCTGCTGGCGGTGGCCGACCGCGAGACCTCGCTGATCATCAGCGGCAACGGCGACATCATCGAGCCCGACGACGGCATCATCGCCATCGGTTCCGGCGGCTCGTTCGCACTGTCGGCTGCACGCGCGCTGCTGGCGCATACCGAACTGGACGCGCGCACGGTCGCCACCGAGGCACTCAACATCGCCGGCGACATCTGCATCTACACCAACCGCAACATCGTCGTCGAAGAACTCTGATGCCCCAGAACGCCACCACCTCGTCCACCATGACCCCGCGCGAGATCGTGCAGGAGCTCGACCGCCACATCGTCGGCCAGAATGCGGCCAAGCGCGCGGTGGCCATCGCGTTGCGCAACCGCTGGCGCCGCGCGCAGCTGCCGGAAGAGCTGCGCAACGAGGTCATGCCCAAGAACATCCTGATGATCGGCCCCACCGGCGTCGGCAAGACCGAGATCGCGCGGCGGCTGGCGACGCTCGCCAATGCGCCGTTCGTCAAGGTCGAGGCCACGCGCTTCACCGAGGTCGGCTATGTCGGCAAGGACGTCGAGCAGATCATCCGCGACCTCGCCGATACGGCGGTCAAGCTGTACCGCGAACAGGCCAAGCAGCGCGTGCGCACCCAGGCCGAGGACCGCGCCGAGGACCGCATCCTCGATGCACTGCTGCCGCGTCGCGAGCAACCGGCACCGGCGTTCGGTTTCGGCGCGCAGCCGAGCACTACCGTCGACATCGGCGCCGAGCCGTCGGCAAAGGAATCGGAGACCCGCCAGAAGCTGCGACGCCAGCTGCGCGCCGGCGACCTCGACGAACGCGAGATCGAGCTGGATCTTGCCGCGTCCGGCGCAGGCATGGACATCATGACCCCGCCGGGCATGGAGGAAATGGGCCAGCAGCTGCGGCAGATGTTCGCCAACCTCGGTGGCGGCAAGACGCACAAGCGCAAGCTGACGATCAAGGCGGCGCGCCCGCTGCTGGTCGAGGAGGAGGCCGGCAAGCTGGTCAACGAGGACGACGTGCGCGAGGCCGCGATCGAGGCCTGCGAGCAGCACGGCATCGTCTTCATCGACGAGATCGACAAGGTCGCGCGCCGCAGCGAGGCGGTGGGTGGTGGCGATGTCAGCCGCGAAGGCGTGCAGCGCGACCTGCTGCCGCTGGTGGAAGGCTCCACGGTGAGTACCAAGTACGGCTCGGTGAAGACCGACCACATCCTGTTCATCGCCTCGGGCGCGTTCCACATGGCCAAGCCCAGTGACCTGGTGCCGGAGCTGCAGGGCCGCTTCCCGATCCGCGTGGAACTCAGTGCGCTGACCAAGGAAGACTTCGTGCGCATCCTCACCGAGCCGAAGGCCGCGCTGACCACGCAGTACGTCGAACTGCTGCGCACTGAAGGCGTGGAACTGACGTTCGCCGAGGGCGCCGTCGACCGCCTCGCCGAGATCGCCGCGCAGGTCAACGAGACGCAGGAGAACATCGGTGCCCGCCGCCTGCACACCGTGCTCGAGCGGCTGCTCGACACCCTGAGCTTCGAGGCACCCGACAAGGGCGGCACCGTCACCATCGACCGCGACTACGTCGATGCCCACCTGGGCGAGCTGGTGAAGGACCAGGACCTGAGCCGCTACATCCTCTGACGGCATCCTGCGGAATTCCCCAAAAGGGAAATATGGGTATTATGGGTGCCTCCCCGGAGGTGCCCCATGTCCCTGCCCCTGAAACTCGACAGCCTCGACGACCTCCCGCGCGCGCCCGCGTCCGACGTCAAGAAGCTCGGCTGGCGCGGCGTGATGCGCACGGTCGCCCGCGAAGGGCGGCTGGCGGTGACCAACCACAACACGCCCGAAGCGGTGATCCTGTCGGCGCAGGAATACGACGCCATGCTGCGTGCACTGGCCGCCGCGGGCGCACCGCAACGTGGGGCGCTGGAAGAGCTGCGCGCGCGTTTCGATGAGCGCCTGGCCGCCCTGCAGGCCGACAATGCCGGCGCACGCCTGCGCGCGGTGATGGATGCCCCGGCGACGCTCCGCGGCAGGGTGCGCGCGCGTTGAACGCGCGCAACGGCGGGCTACCCGTCAACGACGCACGCCGCGGCTGACGATGCCGCGTCCCGTCCTCTACGTGCTGGCCGGCGTCAACGGCGCCGGCAAGAGTTCGATCGGCGGCCATCTGCTGCAGCGCGCCGGCCTGGACTGGTTCAACCCCGACGATTTCGCCGGCGAGCTCGCGCAACGCACCGGTTGCGCGATCACCGATGCCAACGCCGCCGCCTGGCATGAAGGCATGCGCCGCTTTGATGCCGCGCTCGCCGACGGACAACACCACGCGTTCGAAACCACCCTCGGCGGCACCACCGTCGCACTGCGCATCGCCGAGGCCGCGCGCAGCCACGACGTGCTGATGTGGTACTGCGGGCTCGCCTCGCCCGAACAGCACATCGCCCGCGTCCGGGCGCGGGTGGCCGCAGGCGGCCACGACATCCCCGAGGCGATGATCCACGCGCGCTGGATGCGCGCGCGCGAAAACCTCATCGCCCTGATGCCGCACCTGGCGCGATTGCAGGTCTACGACAACAGCACGGATGTCGCGCCGGGTGCGCGCGTGCCGGATCCCGTGCTGCTGCTGGAGATGTCCGCCGGCCGTGCCGTCTGGCCGTCGGCAGATGACCTGCGGGCGCTGACGGCCACGCCGGAGTGGGCGCGACCGCTGCTGGAGGCGGCGCTGCAGTCCGGCAGCTGAAAGCGGGTCGGGACGGGCGGCTATGCTCCCACGCATGCCGCTGTACACCCACGAACGTCCGACTCCCCATCCTGCTGCCGCGCCGCCGGGCAAGGACGTTCCGCATACAAGCCCCACCCGCGACATCTACGCCGATGCCCTGCGCGCCTGCGCGCTGCTGGTGGTGGTGTTCGGCCACTGGATGGCGACGCTGCCGCGCGTGGAGGGCGGGCGGCTGGTCGGCACCGACCACCTGCTGCGCAACTGGGAACTCGCCGGTGCGCTGACCTGGCTGGTGCAGGTGGTGCCGCTGTTCGTGTTCGTGTCGGCGGCGGTCAGTACCGGTGGCGTGCTGCGCCGGCTGGGGGAGGGTGATTCGCAGCGGCGCTGGTGGGCCGGACGCGCGCTGGGGCTGGCGCGGCCGACACTGACCTATCTGGTGGTGCTGGCGGCGATTGCGCTGTTCGCACGACTGGCCGATGGCCATCTGCTGAAGGCCTTCAACAGCTCGCTGACCATCCACCTGTGGTTCCTGGTGATGTTGCTGGCGGTGCAGGCGCTGCTGCCGCTGTGCGTGCGCGCCGACCGCCGCTTCGGCCTGAAGGCCGTCGTTGCGTTGCTCGTGGTTGCGGTGCTGGCCGATCTGCTGCGCGCGGGTGTGCGGCATCCCGCGGAGCTGCTGCAGCTGGGTGCACGTGTCGAGGCCAGCGCCGGTGGCATCGGCTGGATCAACCTGCTGGCGGTGTGGCTGCTGCCGCAGCAGTTGGGCATCGCCTGGCGCAGTGGCCGCCTTGTCGGCGCGCGTCACGGCGCGTGGCTGCTTGCGCTGGCGGCCGTGTGGCTGGCGGCGGCGATGGCCAGCGGCTATCCGGTGGCGATGGTCGGCGTGCAGCTGGCCGGCAACAACATGCTGCCGCCGACGCTGGCACTGGTCGGCGTGGTGTGGCTGCAGGTGGGTGCGGTGCTGCTGACGGAAGCGCCTGCGCGCCGGTTCCTCGAGCGGCATCCGCTGCCGCGGATGGTGGCGGTGCTGGGTGCACTCGGGATGCCGCTGTATCTCTGGCACAAGCTGGCGGAACTGCCGGCCGCGTGGATCGGCGAGCGCACCGGGCTGCCGATCGATGCAGGCGATCCCGGAACACCCGGCTTCTGGCTTGGCCGGCTGTGCTGGCTGCTGCTGTGTGCGGCATGCCTGGCGCCAGTGATGGTGGCGGTGGTGCGCTACGAGATGGGTCGCCGCCGGGATGTGGCCGCGACCGCGGCGACGGCAGCCATCGTGGCTGGCGGCGCCGCGCTGTTTGCCGGGCTTGGTGCCGCGCTGCTGCTGGGCGCGTGGCCGGGAGCGCTGGTGGCGCTGGCCTGCGTGGCGGTCGCATCGTGGCTGCTGCGTGCGCGGGCATGAACACGCGGCACTCTGCGTCCGCGGAACAGCGCTTGCACGCGACGCGCTGAACCGCACGTTCCCGCAATCAGCGCCTGCGCAGTTGACGGAACTCCGGCCGTCGCGGGCCCACGACCGGACCCGCCGCGCGTTGCGCTATCGCAGGACCAGCAGCGGCACCGGGCTGCGGCGCAGCACCTGGCCGGTGGTGCTGCCGAGGAACCATTCGCGCAGCCGTGAGTGGCCGTAGGCGCCCATCACCAGCAGGTCGATACCGAGGCTGTCGACGTGCGCCACGATCGCATCGTCGGCAGGCAGGCCGGCGCGATGCAGCTGCGGTGCGAAGCCGGCGCTGGCCAGGGTGCCCGCCATCTCCTCGAACCCGCGTTGCTGCGCGGCGTCGCCGCCGGCCAGTAACAGGTGGCATTCGAGGCCCCGCAGCAGTGGGCTGGCGGCCACGCGTTCCACCGCGCGGCGCGAGGTATCGCTGCCGTCGAGGGCGATCAGCACGCGTGTGATGGGCCGCTCCGGGGGCAGTGCCTGGGCGAGCAGCACCGGGCGCAGCACCGTGCGCAGCACCGGTTCCACCTGGCCGCCGATGTCCTGGCCGGAGCCGCCGCCGCGGGTGCCGCGCAGCCCGATCACGAACAGGCGGGTGTCGGGTTCGGCCTCCGCCAGCGCATCACGCAGGCGGCCATGGCGTTGCCGGGTGATGATCTCGACACCACTGTTGTCGGCGCTGGATGCCGCGGCTTCCAGCAGTTGCCGCCCGCGTGCCTGCGCGAGTTGTGCGCGGCGTGCGTCGAGTTCGACCAGTTCCTGCAGCAGCGCGTCCTGCGCACCGAGGCCGATGCTGCCGCTGGCATCGAGCGGCGCGGGCCCGCCATCGTCGGGCAGGTGCAGCAGTTCGAGCCGGGTGCCCAGGCGTCGTGCGGCCCAAGCGGCCAGCGCGACCACAGCGCCGGTGGCCGGTGAGCCGTCGACCGCGGCCAGCACGTGGCCCTCGGCGGGGATGGGCGATGTGGACATCGTGCAGCTCCTCAGTGCGGGCCGGTGGGGCGTGCGGCGGGCTTGTCGTGCACGCCGAGGCGGTCGACCAGCGTCGCGCTCGCGGCGTCCAGCCCGACCACCTCCACCACCGTACCCTCGCGGCGGAATTTCAGCACCACCTTGTCGAGCGCACCCACCGCGCTGAGGTCCCAGAACTGGGCGCGCGAGACGTCGATGACCACCTTTTCCGCCACCTCGCGGAAGTCGAAAGCGGACGCGAAGGCATTGGCGGAGGCGAAGAACACCTGGCCGGTCACCGTGTAGCGACGGGTGTGGCCGTCGTCGTCCAGTGCGGAGTCGACGTGCAGCACGCGCGCGACCTTGCGCGCGAAGAACAGCGCCGACAGCAGCACGCCCGTGAGCACGCCCTTCGCGAGGTCGTGGGTGGCGACGGTCACCGCCACCGTGCCCAGCATCACCACGCCCGAGCTGCGCGGGTTGCGCGGCAAGTCACGCACCGAGCGCCAGTCGAAGGTGCCGATCGACACCATGATCATCACCGCCACCAGCGCCGCCATCGGGATCAGCCCGACCCACGGCCCGGCGAACACCACCAGGATCAGCAGCACCGCGCCCGCCACCAGCGTCGACAGCCGCCCGCGGCCGCCGGATTTCACGTTGATCACCGACTGCCCGATCATCGCGCAGCCGGCCATGCCACCGAGGAAGCCGGTGGCGATGTTGGCCACGCCCTGGCCCACGCTTTCGCGGTGCTTGTTGCTGGGCGTGTCGGTGAGGTCGTCGACGATCTGCGCGGTCAGCAGCGACTCCAGCAGGCCGACCACCGCCAGCGTCGCCGACACCGGCAGGATGATCCACAACGTGTCGAGCGTCAGCGGAATGTCGGGCAGCAGGAACACCGGCAGGCTGTCGGGTAGCTGGCCCATGTCGGCGACGGTGCGCACCTCGATGCCGAAACCGACCGCGACCGCGGTCAGCAGCACGATCGCCACCAGCGGCGACGGCACTTTCCGGGTGATGTAGGGGAACAGGTAGATGATCGCCAGGCCGGCGGCGCACAGTGCGTAGACCGCCCACGGCACGTCGATCAGCTCCGGAAGCTGCGCCATGAAGATCAGGATTGCCAGCGCGTTGACGAAGCCGGTGACCACCGAGCGCGACACGAAACGCATCAGGCTGGCCAGGCCGGTGGCGCCGGCCACCACCTGCAGCACGCCGGCGAGGATCGTTGCCGCCAGCAGGTACTGCAGGCCGTGGTCACGCACCAGGCCGACCATCACCAGTGCCATTGCACCGGTGGCGGCGGAGATCATGCCGGGGCGCCCGCCGGCGAACGCGATCACCACCGCGATCGAGAACGAAGCGTACAGGCCGACCTGCGGATCGACGCCTGCGATGATCGAGAACGCGATGGCTTCGGGGATCAGCGCCAGCGCCACGACCAGGCCCGAGAGCAGGTCGCCACGCACGTTGCCGAACCACTGCTCGCGCAGCGGGGGATAGGGGGTCATGGGAATTTCCGGGAGAAGCGGACGGTGCGGCCCGCGGACGATGACAGGCGCAGATCACGCGGCCGCCGCGGGCGCTGCCGGGCAGAGCCTTCAGCGCGCGGTGGTCCTCATCGTCAGTGGTGCCGCTCGCGGTGGCGCAAGGCGCGGATTCTACAGCGGCGGCGCGCTCAGTCCTCGCCGATGTCCTCGTTCCACAGTGCCGGGTTGGCCGCGATCCAGTCGCCCATCATCGTGATGCAGCGCTCGTCGGCGAGGTCGACCACGTTGACGCCGGCCTCGCGCAGCCACTCGATGCCACCGCCGAAATTCACCGATTCACCCACCACCACCGTGCCGATGTTGAACTGCCGCACCAGCCCGCTGCAGTACCAGCACGGCGCCAGCGTGGTGACCATGATCGCGTGGCGGTAGCTCTTCTGGCGGCCGGCCTTGCGGAAGGCGTCGGTTTCGCCGTGGATGGACGGGTCGTCCTCCTGCACGCGGCGGTTGTGGCCGCAGCCCAGCACGCGGCCGTCGCCGGCAAACAGCGCCGCGCCGATCGGGATGCCGCCCTCGGCCAGGCCCTGGCGGGCTTCGGCGATGGCGGTGTCGAGCAGGGCGCGGTAGTCGGGCGTGGTCATGGCGGCGCAGGGCAGCAAGGGGCGGGCAGTGTCGCATGCACGGCGATCGCCGCCGGCGGTGCGATAATCCGCCCATGAACGAATCCGACAAGCCCGGCACCACCGATTTCGGCTTCCGCGACGTGCCCACCGGCGAGAAGCAGAAGCTGGTCGGCCAGGTGTTCTCCTCGGTCGCACGCAACTACGACCTGATGAACGACCTGATGAGCCTCGGCATCCACCGGGTGTGGAAGCGCTATTTCACCGCCACCGCGCAGGTCAAGCGCGGCGACCGCGTGCTCGACCTCGCTGGCGGCACCGGCGACATCGCCGCGCTATTGAAGGATCGCGTCGGCGAGGCCGGCAGCATCGTGCTGGGCGACATCAACGGCGAGATGCTGCGCGTGGGCCGCGACCGCATGACCGACCGCGGCCGCGTGCGCGGTTTCGACTACGTGCAGTGCAATGCCGAGACGCTGCCGTTCCCGGATGCCAGCTTCGACCTGGTCACCATTGCCTTCGGCCTGCGCAACGTGACCGACAAGAACGCCGCGCTGCGCGAGATGCATCGCGTGCTCAAGGTCGGCGGGCAGGCGCGGGTGCTGGAATTCTCCGAGGTGAAGCCGGAGTGGTTCCGCCCGATCTACGACTTCCATTCGTTCCAGGTGCTGCCGCGGCTGGGCAGGCTGTTCGCCAACGATGCCGACAGCTACCGCTACCTGGCCGAGTCGATCCGCAAGCATCCGCCGCAGGATGAACTCAAGGCGATGATGGACGGCGCCGGCTTCGCCCGCACGCGCTACCGCAACCTGTCGGCAGGCATCGTCGCGGTGCACGATGGCTGCAAGGCCTGAACAGGCCGGGCCGGCGTTGCGGGTCGGCGGGTAGAATCGTGCGGTCCCCCTGCACGGAAACCCCCGATGCGCCCACTCCGTTCCATCGCCTGCGCGCTGTCGCTGGCGGCGCTCGCACTTGCCGGCTGCAACCGCGCACCCACGCCTGACGCGTCCACGCCCGTCCCCGCGAAGGAGGCCCCGGTGGCCACCGCGGACCGTGACGAACATTCGTATGCCGAGCCCACCCGCGTGGTCATCGACGACCTCGCGCTCGACCTCGACCTGGATTTCGACAGCCGCACGCTGGCCGGCACCGCCACCTACACCCTGGAGTGGAAGGACGACGCGGCCACCGAGCTCGCGCTCGATACCCGTGAGCTGACCATCGAGCGCGTGGACGGCGAGGCGAACGGCCAGTGGCAGCCGCTGGAGTTCGCGCTTGACGACGCGCACGCCAGCCTCGGCAGCCGGCTGGTGGTGCAGGCGCCGGAGCGCAACGCGAAGATCCGCGTGACCTATCGCACCGCCCCCGGCGCGTCGGGCCTGCAGTGGCTGACCCCGGAGATGACCGAGGGCAAGCAGCTGCCCTTCATGTTCAGCCAGTCGCAGCAGATCCACGCGCGCAGCTGGGTGCCGCTGCAGGACACGCCGGCAGTGCGTTACACGTACTCCGCAACGATCCGCACCCGCCCCGACGTCATGGTGCTGATGAGCGCCGACAACGATCCGGGCGCGCAGCGCGATGGCGAATACAGCTTCCGCATGCCGCAGCGCATTCCCTCGTATCTGATGGCGATCGCTGCCGGCGACCTGGTGTTCCAGCCGATCTCCGCACGCGCCGGCGTGTGGGCGGAACCGGCGATGGTCGAGCGCGCGGTGGCGGAATTCGCCGACACCGAGAAGATGATCGAGGTGACCGAGGCGCTGTACGGCCCGTACCGCTGGGAGCGTTACGACCTGCTGGTGCTGCCGCCGTCGTTCCCGTTCGGCGGCATGGAGAATCCGCGACTCTCGTTCATCACCCCGACGGTGATCGTCGGCGACCGTTCGCTGGTGTCGCTGATCGCCCACGAACTCGCACACAGCTGGTCGGGCAACCTGGTGACGTTTGCCAGCGCCAAGCATGGCTGGCTCAACGAGGGCATGACGAGCTACGTCGAGAACCGCATCGTCGAGTCGCTGTACGGCAAGGAATTCAGCGACATGGAGTTCGTCATCGCCCGTGATGCGCTGAAGTCCGGCATCGGCGACATGCCCGAGGCCACCCAGGCGCTGGCGGTGAAGCCCGGCACCGAACTCGACGCCGACGACGCGCTGAGCGCGGTGTCCTACGACAAGGGCGCGTGGTTCCTGCAGTTTCTCGAACAGCGCTTCGGCCGCGAGGTGTTCGATGCGTTCCTGCGTGGTTACTTCGACCGCTTCGCCTTCCAGTCCATCACCACCGAGAAGTTCCTCGATTACGCGCGCGAACACCTGTTCAACGCCCATCCCGACGCGGTGACCGAGGCCGAGATCCAGGAGTGGCTGTACGCGCCGGGTATTCCTGCATCCGCACCGCAGGTGCTGTCGCCGAAGCTCGGCCTGGTCGATTCGGCGCGCCTGGCATGGCTGGGCAGCGCGCAACTGCCACCGCAGCAGCTCACCGCGGAATGGACCACCCAGGAATGGATCCATTTCCTCGAGGGCATGCCGCAGACCCTGACCCAGGAACAGATGGCGCAGCTCGACACCGCCTACCGCTTCACCGGCACGCCGAACGGCGAACTGGCGATGCGCTGGTATCCGCTGGCGGTGCGCAGCGGCTACATGCTCGCGTTCGAGCCGATGACCGAGTTCCTGCAGACGGTCGGCCGCCGCAAGCTGATCCTGCCGATCTACACCGCGCTGGTGCAGACCCCGGAAGGCCTGGCGCTTGCGAGGCAGGTGTTCGAGCGCGCGCGGCCGGGCAGCCATCCGATCACCGCGGCTTCGGTGCAGCGGATCATCGACGAGGCCAGGCCGAGGCAGGCGCCGGTCGATCCGGCGCAGGCCACGACCGGGCTGGGTAAGCAGCCCGCTTCCGGCGCCCCGGCACGTTAAGCCCCTCCAGCCGGATGGCGCGCCCTGATCCCTCTCCCCTGCGGGGGAGGGATTTCCAGGGATGAGGGCGACAGTCCGTGCGTATCCCGGAATCTCCGCCGCAGGAAATCCGTGCAGCCCGTCGCCCGACACTGCGGATTGTCGCGAGCGCCGCTGTTGCCGGCATCAGCGCCCACGGTGTCGCCGCCTGTCCGCCACAGCCGCTAAGCTTGCATCGTCTCCACGGCCGGATCCCTGCGATGCCCCGCTTCCGCCTTCTCGTTCCCGTGCTGCTCGGCGCATTCGCGCTGACCGCCTGCAGTGACCGCGAGGCCGCAGCGGCGGCACAGGCCGAGGCGCGCGCCGCGGCCGCGGAACAACAGGCACAGGAAGCCGAGCAGGGCTTCGGGAAGGCGGTCGCCGAGGAGAACTGGGCGCTGGCGAAGGCGCAGGGTGACGTGTTGTTCATGCGCTGGCCCGATACCGAAGCTGCCGCACGCGTGCGCGAACGCTTCGACGAGGTCGCGGCGAAAGCCCAGGCGGCCCGCGAAGCCACCCGCACCGCGGCGTTGTGGAGCTACCAGTCGATTGCGGTGAAGGGTGGCGAGCAGCGCTCGGCCGCGATCGATGCGCGCGAAGCGGTCGACACCGACGGCAGCGGCACCGGGCCGGTCCAGCTGATCTTCCGCGACCATCCGGAATGGGGGCGCAGCAGCTATCTCGTGCTCAAGGCCGGCGACTTCGACTGTTACCGCGGCTGCCGGGTCAACGTCGCCATCGATGGCGGCGAGCCGCGGCGGATGGCGGCAAGCCGCCCGGATACCGACGAGGCCATCGCGATGTTCATCGAGGACGAGCGCGCGCTGTGGCGGCTGCTCGATGGCGCGGAGACGCTGTCGATCGAATTCCCGGTCAAGGCCGGCGGCACCCGCACCGCCGAATTCGAGGTCGGCGGCCTCGACCGCACGCGCATGCCGGGCTGGGACTGAAATCCCGCCGGCGCCGCGTGCCCCAGACCGCTCCGTAGGATGCAGCCAGCCATGCGCAGGGATGTCGCAGCAACACCGGTCGAAACGAGGCCCGTCCGCAGTGCCCGGCGCGCAGTGATCGCAACCACTCTCCTGTGGCTGTGGACGGTCTGGGGGGTGGCGCTGTTCAAGCCGGGCTACTCGCACGCGTCGCAGTTCATCAGCGAACTCAATGCCAGCGGCACCGCATTCGCGTGGCAGGCCGGGTGGCTGGGCTTCGTACCGTTCGGGCTGTCGATCCTGCTGCTGGCGTGGCGTGCGACGCCGCTGTTGCCACTGCGGGGCATCGGCCGCGTGGGCGTGTGGCTGGTGGCGGCCATGGAAGCGGGCGCCTGGATCGGATCGGCGTTCGCGCCCTGCGATGTCGGCTGTCCGATCGACGGGAGCGGGTCGACGTCGCAGCAGCTGCACAACCTGCTGGGCGGCGGTACCTATCTGGGAACCACGCTCGGCGTAGTACTCATCGCCATCAGCCCCGGATTGCGCGCAGGCAGCCGGCTGCTGCTGGCAATGGCGGTTGCGCTCTGGTTCGTGCTGTTCGGCGCGATGGTCGACCCGGCATTCGCGAACGTGCGGGGCGTGCTGCAGCGTGCCGCCGAGGTGATCCTCTACGGCACGCTGCTGGCGACGGCCTGGCGTTCGCTGCCTCGCATGGGTGCCATGGGCGCCGCGACTCAGGCCAGCGAGTAGCCGAACTGCTGGCGGAACTGCTCGGCGAACTCGTCGTAGTCGAAGCGCTGGTTCTGGGTGCCGGGGTGCTCCACCTTCAGCGCACCCATCAGGTTGCCGATGCGGCCGATGGTTTCCCAGTCGTAGCCCTTCTGGATGCCGAACAGCAGGCCGGCGCGGAACGCATCGCCACAGCCGGTGGGGTCGGTCACGCGGCGTTCGTGCGCGGGCGGCACGTGGTAGCTCTTGCCGTCGGTATGGATCTCCGAACCCTTCGGGCCGCGGGTGGTGATGTAGGCCTTGACCCGCTTGACGATGTCGCCCTCGCTCCAGCCGGTGCGCTCCTGCAGCAGGTTGGACTCGTAGTCGTTGACGGTCACGTAGTCCGCCAGCTCGATGAAGTTGCGCAGTTCCTCGCCGTTGAACAGCGGCATCGCCTGGCCGGGGTCGAAGATGAAGGGCACGCCCATCGCGGCGAATTCGGCGGCGTTCTGCAGCATGCCCTCGCGGCCGTCGGGGCTGACGATGCCGAAGCTCACGCCCGCCACGTCCTTCACGTGGTTCTCGTAGCTGCGCATCATCGCGCCGGGATGGAAGGCGGTGATCTGGTTGTTGTCGAGGTCGGTGGTGATGAAGGCCTGCGGAGTGAACAGGTCGTCGAGCACCTTGACCTGGTCCAGGCGGATGCCGTTTTCCTCGAACCACTCGCGGTAGGGGCCGAAGTCCTGGCCGACCGTGGCCATCGGCACCGGGTCGCCACCGAGCAGCTTGAGGTTGTAGGCGATGTTGCCGGCGCAGCCGCCGAACTCGCGGCGCATCCTGGGCACCAGGAACGAGACGTTCAGGATGTGGACCTTGTCCGGCAGGATGTGGTTCTTGAACTGGTCCGGGAACACCATGATGGTGTCGTAGGCCAGGGATCCGCAGATCAGGACGGACATCGGCAAGCGCTCGGGCGACGTAAAGCCGCATAGGGTACACCGCAGTTGCGCCACGGGCCCCGTTGTGCCTTGCCGGAAAGCCCGCCCGTCGGCGCTAAACCATGGCAGCAGCACGGTTTTCCGGCCATCACCGGCCACTGCGGCAGGCCCTTTTTTGCTAGGCTTGACGCCCCCTTGACGCGCGCCTTCCCCGCCGCGCCACCCTCACGGACCCTCTTCCCAGATGTTCAAAAAGTTCCGCGGTCTGTTCTCCAACGACCTGTCCATCGACCTGGGCACCGCAAACACCCTCATCTTCGTGCGTGGCCAGGGCATCGTGCTCAACGAGCCGTCCGTGGTCGCAGTGCGCCAGGACCGTGCCGGCGGGCAGAAGGTGGTGGCGGCGGTCGGCAGCGAGGCCAAGCAGATGCTGGGCCGCACGCCGGGCAACATCACCACCCACCGGCCGATGAAGGACGGCGTCATCGCCGACTTCACCTACACCGAGGAAATGCTCAAGCACTTCATCCGCAAGGTGCACAAGTCGCGCCTGCTGCGGCCCAGCCCGCGCGTGCTGATCTGCGTGCCCGCCGGTTCCACCCAGGTGGAGAAGCGCGCGATCAAGGATTCCGCGCTCGAGGCCGGTGCACGCGACGTCTCGCTGATCGAGGAGCCGATGGCCGCCGCGATCGGCGCCGGCATGCCGGTCACCGAAGCGCGCGGCTCGATGGTGGTCGATGTCGGCGGTGGTACCACCGAGGTCGCGGTGATCGCGCTCAACGGCATCGTGTACTCGCAGTCGGCACGCATCGGCGGCGACCGTTTCGACGAGTCGATCATCAACTACGTGCGCCGCAACCACGGCATGCTGATCGGCGAGGCAACCGCCGAGCGGGTCAAGATCGAACTCGGCTGCGCCTACCCGCAGGAGAAGGTGGAAGAGACCGAGATCTCCGGCCGCCACCTCGCCGAGGGCGTGCCGAAGATGGTCAAGATCAACTCCAACGAAGTGCTCGAGGCGCTGCGCGAGCCGCTGATGGGCATCGTCGCCGCGGTGCGCCAGGCGCTCGAGCAGACCCCGCCGGAACTGAGCGCCGACGTCGCCGAGCGCGGCATCGTGCTCACCGGTGGTGGCGCGCTGCTGCGCGACCTCGACCGCCTGATCAGCGAGGAGACCGGCCTGCACGTGCAGGTGGCCGACGACCCGCTGACCTGCGTGGCCCGCGGCGGTGGCCGCGCACTGGAACTGCTCGACCTGCACGGCAACGAGTTCTTTACCGCGGATTGATGGCGGTGCGGCAGCATCGATCGGCGTTCATGGCGCGAGCGTCAGGTTCCGGAGGCGCTCTCCCGCGTCGTGCTCTGGAGCCCCTCTCCCGTTGACGGGAGAGGGGTTGGGGTGAGGGCGGAAGTTACGCGCGTTTCCCCTCACCCCATCCCTCTCCCGCGGGCGGGAGAGGGGGAGTTCGTGCCACGCGGGAGTCGCTTCGGATACCTTCGCAAGCGGCGTTCTGAAACCCTTTGTTGAACTGGTCAGGTAATTCTGGGGTGTCCTACAGTCCTGCTGCGCCCCGCTCCGGCGATGTTGCCGGCACGCTCCGTCTTCTCGCCTTCCTCGCCATTTCGGTCGGGCTGCTGGTGGCCGACCACCATGGCGAGTGGCTGTCGCGCGCGCGCGCGCAGGCCAACGTGGCGATGCAGCCGCTGTGGTGGCTGGCGGGCCTGCCGTCGCGGCTGGGCCGCAGCGTGCGCGAGGATGCGGTCACCCGCAGCCTGCTGGCCGAGGACAACCACCGCCTGCGCAACGAACTGCTGGTGGTCAATGCACGACTGGCACGGATGCAGGCCGCTGCGGCCGAAAACCAGCGACTACGCGCCATGCTCGAAGCCACCGACGACGGCCGCATGGATGTGCAGCTCGCGCCGATCCTCGAGATCGACCTCGATCCCACCCGCCAGCGCCTGACCCTGCGCGCCGGCAGCCGCGATGGCGTGCATGTGGGCCAGAGCGTCATCGATGCCGGCGGCGTGCTCGGCCAGATCATCGCCACCACCCCGACCACTGCCACCGTGCTGCTGCTGACCGACCCCGACCATGCGATTCCCGTGGAAGTGGTACGCACCGGCGTGCGCCTGATCGTCTACGGCCAGGGCCGCGCCGACCTGCTGCGGCTGCCGAACGTGCCGCTGTCGAGCGATGTCGAGCCCGGCGACGTGCTGGTGACCTCGGGCCTGGGCGGGCGCTTCCCGCCGGGGTTTCCGGTGGGCCGCATCGCCACGCTCGCGCCCGACGACAGCCGCGCGTTCCTGGTGGGCGAGGTGATGCCGACCGCGCAGATCGACCGCGGCCGCGACGTGCTGCTGCTGCGCGAAGGCCGCGGCCCGCTGCCGGCGGTGGCGCGTCGCGCGGCCGAGTGGACGGCCATCGGCGCCGGCGTCGTGCGTGGTCGCGATGTCAGCCCCGCCACCGCCGCCGCCGCGCTGCCCGCGAACGCACCGGCGGAGGCCACGCCATGAGGCGTGCGCGCAACAGCTGGGTGCTGCCGGTCAGCGTGCTGCTGGCGCTGCTGCTGGGCCTGCTGCCGCTGCCGGAGCTGCTGCAGCCGCTGCGCCCGTACTGGCTGGCGCTGGTGGTGGCGTACTGGGTGATCGAGGGCGAGGGCCGCCAGGGGCTGGGCTTCGCGTTCGGCGTCGGTCTGCTGGCCGATCTCGCCTTCGGCAGCCTGCTCGGCGAGCAGGCGATGCGGCTGGTGATCCTCGCCTTCATCCTGCAGCGCTTCCGCAACCAGCTGCGCTTCTTCCCGGTGCCGCAGCAGGCACTGGCGATCGGCGGGCTGCTGCTCAACGACCGCGTGGTGAATGCCGCGGTGCATCTGGCCATGGGCATCCCGCAGCTGCCGTGGAGCTATTGGCTGGCGCCGGTGATCGGCATGCTGTTGTGGCCGCCGCTGTTCGTGCTGCTGGATTCGTTGCGCCTGAGCCGCCGGAAGGCCGGCTGAGATGATGGACGTGCGCCGCCAGCGCCGTGTGCGCAACCCGGGCGCGGAAGCCGAGCAGTTCCGCCGCCGCGCGCTGGTCGGCTTCATCGGCGTGGTGCTGGCGATGGCCGGGCTCGCCGGCTGGTACTTCAAGCTGCAGGTGATCGACCACGGCGACTATGCGCGGCGTTCGGAGGCCAACCGCATCAAGCCGCGGCCGGTGGTGCCCGGGCGCGGGCTGATCTACGACCGCCAGGGCCGCATCCTCGCCGACAACGTGCCGGCCTACCGGCTCGAGGTCACCCCGGAGCAGGCCGGCGACATCGACCGCCTGCTCGACGGGCTGGCCGAGATCTTCGAGCTCGATCCGGCCGAGGTGGAGCGCTTCCGCGCCGAGCGCCGGGTCAACCGCGGGTTCCGTGCGCTGACGCTGAAGCTGCGCGTCACCGACGACGAGGCGGCGCGCTTCGCGGTCGACCGCTGGCGCTTCCCGGGCGTCGACGTGGTGCCCTATCTCAACCGCCGCTATCCGTACGGCGCGCTGTTCGCGCATGTCATCGGCTATGTCGGGCGCACCGACGAGGACGACGTCGGCCGCTACGGCGCCAACCAGGTGCTGTTCCCGCACACCGGGCGCACCGGGCTGGAGCGCTCCTACGAGGACGCGCTGCGCGGCGTGGTCGGCTACGAACAGGTGGAAACCAATGTCGAGGGCCGCGCGCTCGCCACGCTGGGTCGCGTGCCCGCCACTGCCGGTGCCGACCTGCGCCTGAGCATCGACCTCGACCTGCAGCAGGCGATGGTGGATGCCTTCGGCGAGATGCACGGCTCGGCGGTGGCGGTGGATCCCGCCAGCGGCCAGGTGCTGGGCATGGTCAGCCTGCCGAGCTTCGACCCCAACCTGTTCGTCAACGGGATCTCGCACACCGACTACCGCCAGCTGATGGACGACCCGGCGCGGCCGCTGTTCAACCGCAACGTGCTGGGTGGTGGCCCGCCGGGGTCGACGATCAAGCCGTTCGTGGCGCTGGCCGGCGTCGACAGCGGCCTGCGTACGCCCGGCGACGGCGTGTTCTCGACCGGCGAGTTCTTCATCCCGGGCCAGCGTCGCGGCTATCGCGACGCCTCGCGCGGCGCCGGCTGGACCGAGCTGCGCGATTCGATCTCGCGGTCGGTGAACTACTACTACTACAAGCTCGCCTACGAGATGGGCATCGAGCGGTTCGCCGACTACATGCACCGCTACGGCTTCGGCCAGTCGACCGGCATCGACCTGGTCGGCGAGAACACCGGCGTGGTGCCATCGTTGGCCTACAAGGCCAGTCGCAGCCGCGAGCCCTGGTATGCCGGCGAGACGGTGATCGCCGGCATCGGCCAGGGCTACTGGATCGCCACCGCACTGCAGCTTGCGCGCGGCACCGCGGCGATCGCCAACGGCGGCGTGCTGCATCCGCTGCGGCTGGTGGCCGAACGCAAGACCGCATACGACCAGCCGTGGCGCGCGGTACCGGCGGAGCCTGCGCCGCGCATCACCGACAACGTCGAACACCTGCGCGCGGTGCAGGAGGGGATGGAGGCGACCATCCACGGCCGCGGCACGGCGACGCGCATGGCGCAGGGCGCCAGCTACCGCATGGCCGGCAAGACCGGTACCGCGCAGCGCATCGGCCGCCGTGGCAGCGCCAACCTCGACCCGCGCGCGCTGCCGTACCACCTGCGCCACCAGGCGCTGTTCGTGGGCTATGCGCCCGCGGAGAACCCCACCATCGCGCTGGCGGTGGTGGTCGAACACGGCGGCTACGGCGGCGCCACCGCGGCGCCGATCGCCCGGCGCATCTTCGATGCCTGGGTCCTGCGCAACGCGACGGATGCGATCGGCGCGCCCGGTGCCACCGCGGGCGCGGAGGCGGGTGCACCATGAACGTCATCCTGCGCTGGCTGCTGGACCTGCTGCAGCGTTTCACCCGCACCCTCGACTGGCCGCTGCTGGGCGCGCTGCTGGCGTTGATGGGCATCGGCCTCGCGGTGCTCTACAGCGCCGGCGGCCACAGCCAGGCGATGCTGACCGCGCAGGCGCTACGCTACGGCGTCGGCCTGGGCGCGCTGTGGCTGCTGTCGCGGGTGCCGGTGCTGACCCTGCGCGCAATCACCCCGCTGGGTTACGGCCTGTCGCTGCTGCCGCTGGTGGCGGTGCTGTTCATGGGCACCGGCCGCCATGGCCAGCACTGGATCAACCTCGGCGTGTTCTACCTGCAGCCGTCGGAGCTGATGAAGCTCAGCCTGCCGATGATGACCGCGTGGTATCTCAACCGCGCGCCGCTGCCGCCGAGCATCACCGGGGTGCTGGTGGGGCTGGCCATCATCGGTCTGCCGACCGGGCTGATCATGCTGCAGCCCGACCTGGGCACCGCGGTGCTGGTGGCGGCCAGCGGCCTGTTCGTGCTGTATCTCGCGGGGATGTCGTGGTGGTGGTTCGTGGCCGCCTTCGGCGCACTGGCGGCCGCGGCGCCGGTGGCGTGGTTCTGGCTGCTGATGCCCTACCAGAAGGACCGCCTGCTGATGTTCCTCGATCCCGAGCAGGACCCGCTGGGCGCGGGCTGGAACATCATCCAGTCCAAGATCGCGATCGGCGCCGGCGGCCTGCGCGGCATGGGCTGGGGGCAGGGCAGCCAGTCGCATCTCAACTACGTGCCCGAACACACCACCGATTTCATCTTCGCGGTGCTGGCCGAGGAGTTCGGCTGGCTGGGGGTGATGGTCACGCTGGCGCTGTACCTGTTCGTGGTCGCACGCTGCCTGTGGATCGCGGCGCAGGCGCGCGACGGCTTCGGCCGTCTGGTGGCCGGTGCGCTCGGGCTGTCGCTGTTCGTCTACGTGCTGGTCAACGGCGGGATGATCTCCGGGCTGCTGCCGGTGGTCGGCGTGCCGATGCCGCTGCTGTCGTATGGCGGTACGGCGGCGGTCTCGTTGCTGGCGGGCATGGGCGTGGTGATGTCGGTGCGAGCGCACGCCGGCGCACGCCGGGCCTGACCGCGGCGCGATCGCGGGAGCAGCCTGAACATCGCGCGCATCCCCGGTTCGACGCCCGCGACGTGCGTGCTAACCTCGCGCCGATGACCCGACGCACCCCTGTTTTCCGCGGCTTTGCCGCGAGCCTGCTGCCCCTCGCCCTGGTCGCCTGTGCGACGCAGGCCAATCCACCGCCCGTCGACCAGGTGTCGGCCAGCGCGGCACCGGCGACCGCGAGTGCGGCCGTCCCGACCACGCTGCCGCCGGTACCGCAGCCACCGGAGCGCCCCGTGGCACCGGAGTCGGTCACCGATCCGGCGATCCCGCGCGAACAGCGCATCGCCAATTTCGTCGACTACACCGCCAGTACCTACGGTGTCGAGCCACGGCACATCCGCGAGGTGCTGGCCCAGGCACAGCTGCGCCAGCCGATCCTCGACGCGATGTCGCGCCCGGCCGAGGCGGTACGCCCGTGGCGTGACTACCGGCCGATCTTCATCAACGACCAGCGCATCAACGGCGGCATCCGCTTCTACCGCGAGAACCGCGCGGCGCTCGACCGGGTGGCGGCCGAAACCGGTGTGCCGGCGGAGATGATCGTCGCGATCATCGGCGTGGAGACCAGCTACGGGCGCGTCACCGGCAACTACCGGGTCGTCGATGCCCTCTACACGCTGGCCTTCGATTTCCCCAGGCGTGCACCGTTCTTCGCCGGCGAACTCGCGCAGCTGTTCGCGCTGCAGAAGGCGGAGCCGCAGCTCGACCTGCTTGCCCTCAAGGGCAGCTACGCCGGTGCGATGGGTATGGGCCAGTTCATGCCGTCGAGCTACCGCCTGTGGGCCAAGGATGGCGACGGCGATGGCCGTCGCGACCTGCTGACCCATCTGCCGGACGTGTTCGCGTCGATCGCCAACTACTTCGTCGTGCACGGATGGGAGCGCGGCGCACCGGTGGTGGCACGCGCCGACCGCGCCCCCGGTGCCGAGGATTTCCGCCCCGACACCATGGACCCGGTGCATCCGCTGGCCGCGCTGGCCGAGCGCGGCTACACCCCGCGTGCCGGCGAACCGGTGGCCGAAGGCGCGACGCTGATCAGTCTCGACGGCGACAGCGGCCCCGAGTACTGGCTGGGCTACCGCAACTTCTATGTGATCACCCGCTACAACCGCTCGCCGATGTACTCGCTGGCCGTGCACCAGCTTGCGCAGGCCATCCGCGCGGGAGCCGCCGGGCCATGAGGTGGCTGGCGGCTGCGGGCGCGGTGCTGCTGCTGGGCGCCTGCAGCGGCACGCCGCGCAAGGCCGCGGCCCCGGATGCCGGGGCCAGCACGGGCCCCGTGGCAGCGCCCTCCGGCAGCGCGCGCCGCTCGCCGTACGCACCGGCGCAGGAGGACCCCCGCAAGCGCGGCGATTACGTTGCCGGCGGCCTGTACGCGCCGCATATCCAGGACAGCGCGCCGGACTACATCCCCGACGTCGATGCAATCCCCGAGCCCGAAGTGGTCGACGAGCCGCGCTCGGCCTACGGCAACCGCAGCCCCTACCAGGTGCTGGGCAAGTCCTACCACGTGCTCGAAGACACCACCGGCTTCAGCGAACGCGGCCGGGCGTCGTATTACGGCAACAAGTTCCATGGCCGGCGCACCTCCAACCTCGAGGTGTACGACATGTACGCCTTCACCGCGGCGCACAAGTCGTTGCCGCTGCCGAGTTTCGCGCGGGTGACCAACCTGCAGAACGGGCGCTCGGTGGTGGTGCGCGTCAACGACCGTGGGCCGTTCCACGAGGGCCGGGTGGTCGACCTCAGCTGGGCGGCGGCGGTGAAGCTCGACATGCACCGCGCCGGCACCGCCGAGGTCGAGGTGGTCGCGCTGAGCCCGGGCGAGAACGCGCGCCACGAGGCCGGCCGTTACGCACAGGCACTGCCCCCGGCCGCGCCGGAGCTGGCCACCCCCGCCACCGCCGCACCGCCGGCTGCCAGTGCGATCGACCGCGTGGTCGCCGCGTTGCCGATGGCCAGCGCGCATGCGGGCGAACGGCCTGCACCCGTCGCCAGCGCCGGGGTCACCCCGGCACCGGCCGGCGAATGGCGCTTCGACATGCACCAGAACGGGCGTGCGATGACCGCCGACGAATTCGATGCGTGGATGAAGGAACGGCAGATCCGTGTCGCCACCGGCCGTCCAGCCACGCCGCCGTCGAGTGGCCAGGCCGCGCCAGCCACGCCCGCCACGCCAGACGCGTCGCCAGCCGTCATCCCCGTCTCCGGCGGTGCCGCGGTGACCCTGCAGGTCGCCGCCTTCGGCACCCGCGACAATGCGGAGCGCGCACTGTCGATGCTGCGCGGCGCCGGGGTCGGTGACGCGCAACTGGTCGATGGCGTGGCTGCCGGCAAGCCGGTCTGGCGCCTGCGCGTCGGCCCCGTCGCCTCGCACCAGGTCGCCGATGTGACCGCCCGCTGTGCCGGGCTCGGCTTCGGCCAGCCACAGATCGTTCGCGAGTAGACTCTCGCGCCATCCCACCGGGACGGCCGCAGGGGCCGTCTGTCAGGAGTCCCTGCAGTCCATGAGCCCGCTTTCCACGAGTCTGTTGTCCATGAAGTTCCTGTCGCCCTCTTTCCGCCCGACCCTCGTGCTTGCCGCCGCGTTCGTGGTGTCCACGCTGGGCTTCGCCGTCGCGCAGACGCCGGCCCCTGCGCCGGCACCGGCCGCACTCAGCGACGCCATGCCCGCACCGCCGCCGCCGGCGATCAACGCGTCGGCCTGGGTACTGATGGATTACGAAACCGGCCAGGTGCTGGCCGGCGAGAACGCCGACCAGCGCGTGGAGCCTGCCAGCATCACCAAGGTGATGACCAGTTACGTCGTAGCCGCGGAAATGGCGGCCGGCAAGGTCTCGGCGACCGACCAGGTGATGATGACCGAGAACGCCTGGCGCAAGGGCGGGGCACGCACGGACGGCAGCTACAGCGGTTTCCCGGTCAACCAGACCGCCTCGCTGCTGGAGATGGAGAAAGGCATGGCGGTGCAGTCGGGCAACGACGCCGCGATCGCACTGGCCGAACACGTGGCCGGCAGCGAGGACGCGTTCGCCGCGCTGATGAACGCCTATGCGCAGCGCATCGGCCTGAAGAACAGCCACTTCGTCAACTCGCATGGCCTGAGCGAGGAGAACCATTACTCCACCGCGCGTGACCTGGCCCTGTTGGGCCGCGCGATGATCCGCGACTACCCCGAGGAGTACGCGCACAACAGCATCAAGGAGATGACCGTCAACGGCATCACCCAGCGCAACCGCAACCTGCTGCTGTGGCGCGACGACAGTGTCGACGGCATCAAGACCGGCCACCACTCCGCCGCCGGCTACTGCCTGATGTCCTCGGCCAAGCGCGGCGACCAGCGCCTGATCGCGGTGGTGATGGGCTCCAGCAGCGAGGCGCAGCGCGCCACCGATTCGCTGGCGCTGCTCAACTGGGGCTTCCGCTTTTTCGAGACCCACACCATCTACGAGGCCGGCACCGCGATCAGCAGCCAGCGCATCTGGAAAGGCCGTGCCGACGAACTGCAGCTGGCGCTGGCGGAACCGCTGACGGTCAGCCTGCCGCGCGGCAAGTACCAGCAGCTGAAGCCGACCATGGACATCCCGGCCACGCTGGTGGCCCCGGTGGAGCAGGGCGCCGCGGTGGGCACGGTGAAGGTCAGCCTCGATGGCGAAGTGATCGCCGAACGGCCGCTGGTCGCGTTGCAGCCGGTCGAACAGGCCGGCTTCTTCAAGCGGCTGTGGCACGAATTCCTGATGTGGTGGAACGCCGACTGAAGTCCGCTGTGCCTTCCCGGTGGCCCGCGTGGCTGCCGGGCAGGTGCCGGCGCGTGACCGCGTCGGCTTGATCTGGCCGCCGCGGATGGCATGATGCGCGGCAGGGGGCAGGATGCCCGCCCGGAGTCACGCGCATGGATGCCATCGCCGCACGCACCGCCCTCGCCCGACTGGCCCGCATCGACGATGCGACGCGGCTGTACCGGCTCGATCTCGCTTCCGATGCCCCGCTGCTGGTCGAACGCTGGCAGGGCGAGGAACGTCTGTCCGACGGTTTCGAGTGGCAGATCGACGTGCTGTCCACCGATGCCGGCCTCGCGCTGGACGGGTGGCTGGGGCGCCCCGCACGCCTGCTGACGCGGCTGGCCAATGGCGGTGAGGCGGTGCGCAGCGGGCTTGTGCGCGAAGCGGTGCTGCTGGGCGCCGACGGTGGCCTCGCACGCTATCGCCTGCACCTGGTGCCCTGGACCTGGCTGCTGACCCAGGGCCGCCACAGCCGCGTGTTCGAGGACCGCAGCGTGGTCGAGATCGTCGAAAGCGTGTTCGCCGGCTATGCGCCGCTGGCGCGCTGGACGGTGGGCGACGAGGTCGCCGGCTTCCTCGCCGACGCGCGCCCGCGCAGCTACTGCGTGCAGTACCGCGAAAGCGACTACGCATTCGTCTCACGCCTGCTGGCGGAAGAGGGCCTCGGCTGGCGCATCGAGGAGGACGCCGAAGCGCCTGCCGGCCATGCGCTGGCGCTGTTCGCCGACAGTGCGCTGCTGCCCGAGGACGCCACGTCCGCGACCCACGGCGGCATCCGCTTCCACCGCAGCGACGCCACCGAGGCGCAGGACAGCATCCTCGCGATCGGCCGCCATCAGCGGATCGGCAGCGACCGCCTGACCCTGCTGACCGACGACTACAAGCGCAACCGCGCACTCGGCATCGGACTGCCCATGCAGGGCACCGGTGCGGACGTCGCGCTGGAGAGCTATGACCCCGTCGGCGCCTACGCCTTCGCCGATGCCGCGGAAGCGCAGCGCTACGCAGGCCTGATCGCACAGGCCGACGAGGCGCAGCGTGATCGCCGGATCGGCCAGGCGACCGCACGCACCCTGCGCGCCGGCACCTGGTTCCGCCTCACCCAGGCCGCCGCAGGCATCGCCGATGCGGACGAACTGGTGCTGACCGGCGTCCGCCAGCTCGGCATCAACAACCTGCCGGTCGACATGCGCGAGCAGCTGCGCGATGTACTCGGCGAGGCCGCCGCCAGTGCGGAGCTGCCCTCCGCACTGCGCGAACGTGCCGAGGCGGTGGGGTACGCGGCGCAGTTCGATGCGGTACCGCGCGCGCTCCCCTGGCGTCCTGTGCTTGCCGACGCCACCGGTGCGCGCCTGAATCCCAGCCCGACCGCGCCGGGCTACCAGACCGCGATCGTCGTCGACGGCGAGGGCAGCCACACACCTGCCAGTGCGCAGGAAGTGCATTGCGACCGTCTCGGCCGGATCCGCGTGCGCTTCCACTTCATGGGCGACGCCGGCGCCGATACCGCGCGCGCCTCGTGCTGGCTGCGGGTCGCGCAGCGCTACGCGGGCCCGGGCGTGGGCAGCCAGTTCCTGCCCCGCATTGGCCAGGAAGTGCTGGTGGCGTTCCTCGATGGCGACATCGACCGTCCGGTGGTGGTGGGCGCGCTCTACAACGGGCGCGGCGAGGCCGGCGTGCCGGCAACGCCGGGTGGCAGGCCCGCCGACGCCGACAGCAGCGCCTATGCGCAGGCCTCCGACCACCGCCCCAGCGCGCAGGCCAACCTCGCCGGCGGGCATGCGCCGCCCTGGCACGGCATGGGCGGTGGCGACGATGCGCATCGTCATGCGGGCGCGCTATGGGGCATCCAGTCGAAGGAGTGGGGCGGCAGCGGCCACAACCGCCTGCTGTTCGACGACAGCGATGGCCAGCTGCGCCTGCAGCTGTCGACCACGCACGCCTGCAGCCAGCTCAACCTGGGCCACCTGATCCACCAGGCCGACAACTTCCGCGGCAGCTTCCGTGGCGAAGGCTTCGAACTGCGCACCGATGCATGGGGCGTGATCCGCGCCGAGCGGGGGCTGTGGCTGAGCGCGTACGGCATCGATGGCGCCTCACCCGCGGGCACCGCCGTCGCACCGGCCGCGCTGCTCGACCAGCTCACCCGATTGGGCGAGACCTTCTCACGCGCTGCGACTACCCATCAGACGGTCAAGCTGGCCGCGCATGAAGGCGTGCAGCGCAGTAGTCAGTCGGACCTTATCGCCGACCAGGCCCCGCTCGCCGCCTTGCGGACCTCCGTGCGCACCACGGTGCCCGGCACAGCATGGGATGAGGCTGCAGCCGCCGCCGCCGAACGCAATCCGGCCGCAGGTGCCGATCGCGTGCCGCATACCGGCGATGCCATCGTCGGCCTCGCCGCTCCCGCCGGCATCGGCCTGATTGCCGGGCAGTCGCTGCACTGGAGCGCCGGCGAAACCATCACCCTCGCCAGTGGCGGTGCCAGCCACCTCGCGATCGCCGGCGACCTGCGCATCCACACCGGCCAGGCCATCGGCCTGCTTGCCGCGGCGGTCGAAGGCCAGACTGAGGCCAATACCCTCAGCCTCGTCAGCGGCGAAGGCGAACTCGACCTCCAGGCCCAGAACGACCAGATCCGCATCCGCAGCCGCGACCAGCTGAAAATCGTCAGCGCCAACGCCGAAGTCGACCTCGCCGCCGGCAAGACCGTCCACCTCGCCACGGCCGGCGGCGCCAGCCTCACGATCGAAGGCGGCAACATCGCCATCGCGTGTCCGGGCACGATCAGGGTGCATGCGGCGAAGAAGAGTTTCGTGGGGCCGGTGCAGCGGGGTTATCCGTTGCCGCAATTCCCCGAGACCGTCTGCGAAGAGTGCATCCTGCGCGCCGCCCAGTCGGCGCAGGCGTTCGTCCTGCGATGACGTTGAAATCGCATCTGGGGCTGCCCGAGCACGTCCGTCCCAAGGTGGACTCGCTGGCCGCATCACTGTTGGACGCGGCCCGGGCGGGGAACGGGCAACTGTACGCGATTGTGGATCTTGCGGCCGCAGAACATGCGTCCGCCTGGCTGACCTTGCTGAAACGCGAAGGAACTGCTCGGAACCTGTTTGTCTCCCAGCCGGAAGCGGCTGCGGAATCGCTTGCCGCGTGGCTGATCCCGCTTGGCTCAGGTGCGGCCTGCAATGAAGTCTTGTTGGGCTTCAGTGTGGCCCAGGCGCTCCTGTCCGACAGCGTGTCCTGGCTGGTGAGCGCACTGCCGACGTCGGAGATGACGCACCGCCTGTCCAGGCGCCTGACTGCGCGGCTGGATCAAGGTGATGCCCTGTTCCGCTACTACGACCCACGCCTGCTTCCTGTCATTCACAAGGAGTGGAGCGGGTCGGAAACGCATTACTACTTCGACCTGGGAAGCACATGGCACTATCTGGACAGCTCCTTCGATCTGCAGGCCCTGCCGCTCGTGCCACCTGGTGGATCGGACAGCTTCGCGCCACCACTGCGGGTGTCTCCCAGCCAGCACCAGGCGCTGCAATCGATCTCGGAGCTCCGTCAACTGGTAAGGCTGCTGGGCCTGCGCAAGCCTGACGCGTTCTACCGGATCGATCCGGCCCTCCGGCTGGACTTCGTCGCCTCTCAGCGCTTGAACGCCGCGGGCTGCGGCATCACGAAGTTCATCGATCTCCTCCACTACTGCGAGTTCGCGATGGACCATGCGGAAGACTTTCACCAACGAGTCGAATGGCAGGTCGTCTGGGAACGGATGCGGTCCTCCAAGGCAAGCCTCTCGACTGTCGTGCGGGAATCCGGAATTGGAGAAGAAACTTGAAGACAAAGATGCTGGCCACCCTCCTGCTGGCGTCCGGTCTGTGCAGCTCCCCAGGCGCGGTCCAGTCACAAAACCCGGAACATGACGAAGAACCCGCGATGACGGAACCGACCCTCCAGCCAGATCGTGAGCAGGCGCTGGTTGCCTATGTGCAGGGGCGATTCAATCGCATCCGGGAGTCAGTGGATCGAGACCGTGCCGAGGCGCGTCGCTATATGAGCCCCAAGCTCGCCGAGTGGTACGAGGCCCAGTTCAAACCGTCCGTTGCGCTGGCGGAGTTCAAAGCCTGCAACGAGTGCGAGGAGTTCAGCGTCACGATTACCCGAATGCGGCACGAACTCCGGGAGGACGACGATTTCGGCCGGAACGATTACGCCACGAACATCAGCTATATCGAGTTCGTAACTGTCCCATTGGCGCCGCAGGATGCCGAACCGCGATCAATGGCGGTGAAACTTCTCTGGAGACCCAAGTCGTTCATCGCGAAAGGAGACATACCTCTGGAGATCGATCTCGAGGAAATGCTGGTGCGACGGACAAGGGTGTCGATGTGATGGCCCGCTGGCTTGCTTCGCTCTTCGGGGCTTGGCTCCTGGCGGGATTAGTGGCTTGCCAGGGAGGATCGAATGCTCATGGCAGCGCTGACTCCCACACCTATCGCAGCAACGGACCGGTGCAATTGCCCATTCAGGGTTTCAACTACACCGACCGCACGATCAGCAGTTTCCATGTCGATGGCACATGGGGAGGCAATCTGTTCGTAAGTCGACGCGGAGCTGGCGGCGGCAAATCCGCCTGTTGCGTCGATTGGTACGACCTGTTGCACCGCGAGCTCCCAAAGCCCTACACAATCCGCTGGATCTCGGACATGTGCAGATACCAGGTCGAAGAAGGCGGAGGAGTATTCGACAGGTACCGCTCGTTATGGCAGGAAGAAATTGTACTGCTGACAGACCTCCCGGCGGAACAACCAGAAGCATTCCAGGTTCATTTTTTTCCCGACGGCCGCGTGGAGGTCGCGATGGCAAAGGCCTGGGAGAAGCCGAGACTCGATTTGCCCTACGACCCGACTACAGGTCGTCGTCCCGGTGTGCCTGATTGGCCGCAATGTACCGACGAGCAGATGAAGACCTACTCCGAATGAGCGGTACCAAGCGTCACTGACAAGGAAGTTCCCATGAGTGCGAATCCCGGCAGTCCGGATCATCTCGGCCCTTCGTTTCCGCCGAACGTGCGCGACATGCGCTATGTCTCCGATCCCGAGCAGGCCGCCGACTCGACGCGGCCCGCCCCGGCGCCGCGTGGGCGCCGGAACCCAGGGAATGTTCCGGCGGTGTGCGCGCAATGCAGGATTCCCTTGCATATCGCCTTCTTCTTCGACGGTACTGGCAATAACCGTGATGCGGACCAGCCCCTGCACCAGGACAGCAATGTGGCACGGTTGTTCCGCGCACATCCGTTGGACGATGAGGCAGCCGGAGTCTTCTCGTTCTACCTTCCAGGCATCGGCACCTATTTCCGCGAGATCGGCGATCCCGGCAACACCAGCACCGGACTGGCGATGGGAGCCTGGGGTGATGAGCGTCTGAAGTGGGCGATGCGGCAGCTGAAGCTCACGCTTTCCAGGTATCCGGTCCGGAATATCGAAGAGGTACGCGTCTCCCTGTTCGGCTTCTCGCGCGGCGCTGCACTGGCGCGGGCGTTCGCGCGCCGTCTGGCCGATCGAACCACGCGATCGAACCAGGGATGGGAGTGGGACAGCCCGAAGGTGCCGTTCCGACTCTATTTCATGGGTTTGTTCGATACCGTCGCATCGGTCGGAATGCCGGCGACAGCCTCGACCGCCCTGTCGCTCAGAATCGCGACCAATCGCCTCTCCTTGGAGCGGGGCCTGCGTACACGCGGCGACGATTCGATTTCGGGACCTTTGGGCCTGGCATTTGGCGAACCAGGCGCTGACCCGACGCCGGGTAATCCTGATGGTCACATGGACTGGGCCAGCAATCTGCGGATCCCCGACCTCGCCGAGCTGTGTGTGCACATGGTCGCGGCACATGAGCAGCGGAACTCGTTCCCGCTGGATTCGGTGCGCGAGCGCCAGAGCTATCCGCGTAATTGCGAGGAGATCCTCTATCCCGGCATGCACTCAAACCTGGGAGGCGGGTACCTGCCCGGCTTTCAAGCACGTAGCAAAGGGCGTGCCGAAATGCTGAGCAACATTCCGCTTCTGGAGATGCATCGGCGCGCAATCCAAGCACAGGTCCCCTTGGAAGCCGTCGGGAAATTCCACGACACCAGTCTTGAAGCTTCCTTCCAGATCGCACCCGAACTGCTTGGCCATTGGCGCCACTACATGGCCATGGCCGGTAACGGCGGGCGATCCCTGGGAAAGGGCGTGCTAGCGCACATGCGTCTGTACTTTGCCTGGCGATTCCAGCGCATTGCGCGCTTGCAGAGGGCGGAGGTGCCCAGTATCGACCGCGTTCGCAACGAGTCGGAGATACGCACGCGAGAGCGTGACTATGCGAGACGGAAGGCCGCCGCCGAGCGCGAGATGAACGCATTGCGCGACAGCCCGGAACGCGTGGCAGCGCATGAGGCGGCGGAGCAGGCCGAGCGCGCGTACCACCTTGCCATGCAACGTTCAGCGCGTTTTGGGGACCCCCGCGGAGAACTGGCCCGCGCGAGGTCGGAAAAGGAGGCGGCGCAGGCCGCCAAGGCTGCGGCGGATGACCCTTACTTGAGGGCACAGGCCAGATGGGCCGGTATTCCGGGCAGCAGCGTCGACAACATGCTGGTGTATGACAATCAGCTGGTGCGCGATGCGAAAATGATCCGGGATCGTTTGCAACAGGGCTGGACGAAGCTGCGACCCCACTATGCCGGTCTGGTTCAAGCCTACGAGGACGAGTTCATCCATGGTCGTGGATTGCGCGACGAGGAGATCATTGCGTTCTTCGACAACTACGTACATGACTCGCTTGCCGGATTCGCCAGTGATGTCACGCTTCCCTCCGATCCTCGTTGCATCTACGTGGGCGGCGACTTCGAGGCCAGGTATGCAAGGATCGATACGCGCAGCAGCGAGGAGAGAGCCGCATAGACTGGTCGCCCCCGCCAGGGAACGAAAAGTCCGATACGTGAGGGCTTCGAGGACAGACATTGAAAGCTGACGGCGGCACGGCGAGGACATTGGTTGCCTGCAGTAGGCCCCGGTAGCCAAGCGGCGCGGTCGCATGGCGGAGGCAAGCAAAGTGCGAGGGGCACAACGTGACTGATACCTGCAATTCAGAACGCAAACGTCAAAGGAGATGACCATGGAACACAGTAAGCCCTCTGCAGCTTTCGTCGGCGCTTCGTGGTTCGCACTGGTGCTGGGAGCGAGTGCATACCTCATCGGCTTATGGAACGCGCAGATGCAGCTCAACGAGAAGGGCTACTACTTCACCCTGTTGCTCTACGGCTTGTTCGCTGCCGTGTCCGTGCAGAAGAGCGTGCGCGACCGGATGGAGGGTATTCCGGTCACCAACATCTACTACGGCCTCTCATGGTTCGCGGTGATCTCGGCATTGTTGCTGCTGTTCATCGGGCTGTGGAACGCCACCTTGGCGCTGAGTGAGAAAGGCTTCTACGGGATGGCTTACGCGCTGAGCCTGTTTGCCGCCATTGCCGTACAGAAGAACACGCGCGACAGCCTCCGAGACGAGAGCGGGACATCCTCCGAGAGGCGCTTTTTTCTTCGACCGGCTGAAGCCGATCACTGACGGCAGAGCGCACTCCTTGGAAACCGCTCCCGCCGCACCCACAATTGGCCGATGGACATCAGGTCAGACAACCCCGAGCACGGCTTCCAGTTCCCCGGTGTGTTCGAGATCACTGCGATGGGACCCGCATCGGCGGGGCTGGAGACGGAGATGCCGCGGCTGCTGCAGGCGGCCGGGCTGGTGGTGCTGGAGGAATCGGTACGCAGCCGTGGATCGAGCGGCGGCCGGTTCGTCTCGGTGAAGCTGAGCTTCCGCGCCAACTCGCGGGAGGAATACGAGGCCGCGCATGCCGCCTTGCGTGAGCACCCCGAAGTGAAGTGGACGTTGTGACCGCGATACACCGGGTCCACGTTTCCGGCTGATCCGCGGTTTGCATTTGGTGCAAGTCCCATCGCCGCCTGTGCCGGTCCGGGCGCCGGCGATGGTCCTGCCGGATGACGCACCCCGGTGCGGCTGCAGCCACACTCCCGCACGCAGCGGTGCCGGGAAACGCTGTTCCGGAGTTGCCGTCCCGGGCTGCCGCGCGGTACCGGATAATGGCGGACCTTGCCGCCCGACCGTGCTGCCTTGACCGCCACCACCGCCCTTCTTCGCGACCTTGGCCGCCAGCCCTACGAGCCGGTGTGGCGGGCGATGCAGCGCTTCACCGACACCCGCAACGCCGACACCCGCGACGAGTTGTGGGTGGTCGAACACGAGCCGGTGTTCACCCTCGGCCAGGCCGGCAAGTCCGAACACGTGCTGATGCCCGGCGACATCCCGGTGGTCCACGTCGACCGCGGCGGCCAGGTGACCTACCACGGGCCGGGGCAGATCGTGATCTACCCGCTGCTCGACCTGAAGCGGCTGAAGGTCGGGGTGCGTGAGTACGTCGAACGCATCGAGCAGGCGGTCATCGATACCTTGGCCGAATGGAACATCGGCGCGGCGCGACGCGAGGGTGCGCCCGGTGTCTACGTGGCCGGGGCCAAGGTGGCGGCGCTGGGCATCCGCGTGCGCCGCGGCTGCACCTTCCATGGCCTGGCGTTCAACGTGGCCATGGACCTCGAGCCGTTTTCGCGCATCAACCCCTGTGGCTACGAAGGGCTGCAGGTGACCTCGGTGCTAGACTTGGGCGGACCTTCGGGCATGGACGCCGTGAAGCCCGTCCTGCTCGACGCACTGGCGTCGCAGTTCGGCCTGCGGCTGGAGCCCGCCGCGGGCCCGCTGGACCTCCAGGCGGCCTGACGCCGCCGACTCCCCCACGACTCACGAGACGGCCATGACCGAAACCGCCGACCGGACCATCCCCCTGCAGGTGCTCACGCCCGCGGACAGCGGTTTGCAGCCCGGCACCAAGCAACTGGCTGGCGACAAGATCAACCGCTCGCCGGTGCAGTTCGCCGATGTCCCCGTGCTGCGCAAGCCGTCGTGGATCCGCGTGCGCATCCCGTCCAACGGCGCGGTCGCGGCACTGAAATCCAAGCTGCGCGAGAACCGCCTGGTCACGGTGTGCGAGGAGGCCAGCTGCCCGAACATCCATGAATGCTTCGGCCACGGCACCGCCACGTTCATGATCCTGGGCGAGGTCTGCACCCGCCGCTGCTCGTTCTGCGACGTGGCCCACGGCCGGCCGAAGCCGCCGGATCCGACCGAGCCCTTCAGCCTTGCCAGCACCGTCGCCGACATGGGCCTGAAGTACGTGGTGGTCACCTCGGTCGACCGCGACGATCTGCGCGATGGCGGCGCCCAGCACTTCGTCGACTGCATCGCGGCGATCCGCGCACGCACGCCGTCAACGCGGATCGAGATCCTCACCCCGGATTTCCGCGGCAAGGGCCGCATGGAGCGGGCGCTGGAGATCCTCGCGCAGAACCCGCCGGACGTGTTCAACCACAACGTCGAGACCGTGCCCGAGCTGTACCGCAACGTGCGCCCGGGCGCCGACTACCACTGGTCGCTGACCCTGTTGCAGAAGTTCAAGGCGCAGCACCCGTCGGTACCGACCAAGTCCGGGATCATGCTCGGCCTCGGCGAGACCATGGAGCAGGTGCAGGGCACCCTGCGCGACCTGCGCGCGCACGACGTTGACATGGTCACCATAGGCCAGTACCTCCAGCCGTCGGCGCACCACCACCCGGTGCTGCGCTACTGGACGCCCGAGGAGTTCAAGGCACTCGAGGAATACGGCATGGGGATCGGCTTCAGCCATGTGGCCTCGGGCCCGCTGGTGCGGTCCTCGTACCACGCCGATCGCCAGGCGATGGAAGCAGGCGTCGCGGCCGCCTGATCGGCCCCGCGTGTCCCCTGCGGGGCGTAACCAGCGTTCACCTGCGGGCGACTGGCCGCGGTTAGAGTGAATCCGCGTCATGACGTGGGTCCGTGCCTGCAACTTTCGGCACTGGATCGCGTCTATCGAGCGTCCACACTGCAGTGACGGACCGCCCTCGCGGCCGGCCAGGAACGAGTCCATACATGAAAGCAAGTCGCCTGATCTCCGCCGCCCTGATCGCCGTCGCGCTGTCGGTGCCGCTTGCGCTGATGGCCCGGGCCGAGGGCGAGTCGGCGATCCCGGCATCGCCCAGCGTCGACCAGGTGCGCACCGCGCAGCTGGTGCACGGCCTGCTGTCCGACAGCCGCTATGCCTACCGCCCGCGCCCGCTCGATGCCGAGATGGAGCGCGACATCGTGCGCCGTTATCTCGAGGCGCTCGACTCCGGGAAGATGTTCTTCACCGCCGCCGACGTGGCCCGTTTCGAGCCGCTGGCGCCGGAACTGGGCATGGCGGTGCGCAAGGGGCAGCTCGAGCCGGCCTTCGCCATTTTCGCGCTCTACAAGGAGCGCGTGGCCGAGCGCGTCGAACATTCACGCGAGCTGCTCAAGCAGGACATCTTCGACTTCACCGGCGACGACCGCTGGGAGTACGACCGCAAGGATGCGCCGTGGCCGGCCGACAAGGCGGAGCTGGACGCTGTGTGGCGGCAATCGGTGCGCAACGACTGGCTGCGCCTGCAGCTGGCAGGCCGCGAGCCGGAGCAGATCCGCGAGACCCTCGACCGCCGCTATCGCAACCTCGCCAACAACGTCGCCCAGCTCAATGGCGAGGACGCGTTCCAGAGCTTCCTCAACGCCTATACGGCGTCGATCGATCCGCACACCGATTATTTCAATCCGCGCAGCACCCAGCTGTTCAACCAGAGCATGTCGCTGTCGCTGGAGGGTATCGGCGCGCAGCTGCAACGCCAGGACGACGTGATCGTGATCCGCGAACTGATCGCCGGTGGCCCGGCGGCATTGAGCGGCAAGTTCCGCGTCGGCGACCGCATTGTCGGTGTCGGCCAGGGCACCGATGGCCCGGTCGAGGATGTGGTCGGCTGGCGGATCGACGACGTGGTCGAAAAGATCAAGGGGCCGAAGGACACCCAGGTGCGGCTGGAGGTCATCCCCGCCGAGGCCGGCATGGACAGCGAGCCGGTGCAGATCGTGCTGACCCGCGCGCGCGTGCGCCTGGAGGAACAGGCCGCCAAGTCCGAGATCATCGAGATCCCGGGCAGTGGCGATGCCGCCGATACGCGCGTGGGCGTGATCAAGCTGCCGGCGTTCTACCAGGACTTCCAGGGCCGCCGGAACCGCGACGGCGACTACGCTTCGGCCACCCGCGACGTGGCCAGGCTGCTCGAACAGTTCAAGGCCGATGGCATCGACGGCGTGGTGCTGGACCTGCGCAACAACGGCGGCGGTTCGCTCAACGAGGCGGTTGAACTGACCGGCCTGTTCATCGACACCGGCCCGGTGGTGCAGGTGCGCGAGTCCGGCGGCCGGGTGAGTGTCGAGGCCGACCGCAACCCGGGCGTGGCCTGGGAAGGTCCGCTGGCGGTGCTGATCAACCGGGGCTCGGCCTCGGCGTCGGAAATCGTCGCCGGCGCGATCCAGGACTACGGGCGCGGGCTGGTGATCGGCGAGACCACCTTCGGCAAGGGCACCGTGCAGAACCTGGTCGATCTCGACCGCTGGCCCGGCAACGAGCAGCAGCGTTTCGGCTCGGTGAAGCTGACCGTGGCGCAGTTCTTCCTGCCCGGTGGCAGCAGCACCCAGAACCGCGGTGTGGTGCCGGACGTGATGTTCCCGGTGACCGTGGATGCCAGCGAGTTCGGCGAGAGCACGAACGACAACGCGCTGCCGTGGACGCGCATCGCCGCGGTGCCGCACACCCGTTACGGCGACTTCGCGCCGCTGCTGCCGCGCCTCAACGTGCTGCACGAGGCGCGCATTGCCGAGGACGCGGAATTCAGCTGGTGGGTGGAGGACGTCGAGGAGTTCCGTGCCGAGCGCGCGAAGAAGTACGTGGTGCTCAACGAGGCCGAGCGTCGCGCCGAGCGCGAACGCCAGGAGCAGAAGCGCCGCGACCGCCAGGCGCAGCGTCGTGAACTCGGCCTGCCGCTGGATCCGCTGGCCGAGGACACCGACGACGGCCTGTTCGCCAACGAGCGCGACATTGCGGTGGACACCGCTCGCGAGAAGGCCGCCGAGGAACGTCCGGATCCGCTGCTGCGCGAGTCGGCGGCGATCCTGGCCGACGCGATGCACCTGCTCAATACCGATCGCCACCTGCAGGCGAAGGTGCTGCCGGAATCCACGCGCCCCAACAGCTGGGCGCACTGACACCAGGCTGATGTGATGCCGGACGCCGCCGCAGGGCGGCGTCCGCGTCTGGTGGTCGGTGAGGCCGCTGCCCGGCGACGACGGGCATTCAACGGCCGCTCCCGGAAAAACTTGCGCGTCACGGTGTACGCAGTGTCCCGCCCTCGGCACGGGCAACGGCGTAACATGTCGCGCCGGCCACGCCGGTGCGGTATCTCCTTCCCCCAGCCAATCCGGATCTCCCATGAGTGCGCCGCCGCTCGTGTCCCGCGACGTATCCCCGCTCGCCGTCGTGTTCGCCCTGGCCCTGGTCTATGTGATCTGGGGTTCCACCTATCTCGGCATCAAGTTCGCGCTGGAGGGTGGTTATCCGCCGCTGCTGATGGCGGGCATCCGCTTCGCCATCGCCGGCAGCGTGCTGTATGCGTTCCTGCGCTGGCGCGGGGTGCCGGCACCCACCCGCACGCAATGGCGCAACGTGGCGCTCATGGGCGTGCTGCTGCTGGGCCTGGGCAACGGGCTGGTGTGCATCGCGGAACAGACGGTGTCGTCCGGGCTGGCCGCGGTCGCGGTGGCGTCGGCGCCGTTGTGGATCGGCCTGTTCTCGGCCATGCGCGGGCAGCGGCCGCGGCAGCTGGAATGGCTTGGCCTGGGCATCGGCTTCGTCGGCGTGCTGTGGCTCAACGCCGGCAGTTCGCTGACCGCCGAGCCCACGGGCCTCATCGCACTGCTGATCGCGCCGGTGGCCTGGGCCTACGGCTCGGTGTGGAGCCGCGGCCGCGACCTGCCGGCACCGTTCATGACCGCCGCGGCACAGATGCTGTGCGGTGGCGCGGCCATGCTGGTGGCCGGCCCGCTGCTGGGCGAGCGCTTCAGCGCGATGCCCACGCTGCAGGGCACGCTGTCGGTGGCCTACCTGTTGAGTTTCGGCTCGGTCGTCGCCTTCAGCGCCTACATCTGGCTGCTGCACCACGTGCGCGCGACGCTTGCCGGCAGCTACGCCTACGTCAATCCGGTGATCGCGGTGGTGCTGGGCGCGTGGCTGGCGGCGGAACGCTTCAGCGCGCACGACATCGGCGCGATGCTGGTGATCCTCGCCGGCGTGGTGGCGATCACCCTGGCGCGCACGCGCGCGGCGAAGCCGGCATGACCCCCGTCCACGACCGCCGCGCGTTGTGGATCGCGGTGGCGGCCTTCGTCATCTGGGGCCTGATGCCGCTGTACTGGCATCTGCTCCGGCACGTGCCCTCGCTGCAGATCGTGCTGCACCGTGCGGTGTGGTGCGCGATCCTCGTCGCCGCATGGCTCACCCTGAGCCGCGGACGCGGCTGGCTGCGCGAGGTGGTCGCCCAGCCGCGGCTGGTGGCGATGCTTGCGGCGTCGGGGCTTCTGATCGCCGCCAACTGGAGCCTCTACGTGTGGGCGGTCAACAGCGGGCACGTGGTCGAGGCCAGCCTCGGCTACTTCATCAATCCGCTGCTCAACGTGGTCATCGGCGTGCTGTTCCTGCGCGAGCGGCTGTCGTTGCCGCAGTGGGTGGCCGTGGCGCTGGCCGCCGGCGGTGTGTTGTGGCTGACCTTCAACTACGGCAGCTTCCCCTGGATCGCCCTGTGCCTGGCGGGCTCGTTCGCCATCTACGGGCTGATCCGCAAGTTTGCCGCGGTCGAGGCGGTGCAGGGGCTCGGCGTCGAGAACCTGTTCGTGTTCGGCCCCGCGGTACTGGTGCTGGCGTGGCTGGAGTGGTCGGGCAGCGGCGGGTTCTTCTCGCTGCGCTGGGGCGGCTGGACCGACGTGCTGCTGGTACTGGGCGGCGCGCTCACCGCCATCCCGCTGATCTGCTTCGCCTACGCGGTCAGACGGGTGCCGCTGACCGTGGTCGGCCTGCTGCAGTACATCGGCCCGACCCTGCAGCTGCTGCTGGGCGTGTTCTTCTTCGGCGAGGCCTTCGGCATCGACCGCGCGATCGGCTTCGCCTTCATCTGGGCGGGGCTGGCGGTGTTCGCGATCGATGGTTACCTGCAGGCGCGCCGGCGCATCGTCGCGCAGCAGCTGTAGCGGCAGCCCGGCAGGGCCGGACGCCGCATCCGGCAGCCGGGACGAGAGCCTGCCTGCGACCGTCCCGGATGCGCTGCGCTGGTCGGGCTACAGCGTGCGCAACCTTTCAGCCCGCAAAGCTGAGGCCGCATCCCGCGCGCGGTGGACGCCCTGGCGGTGTCGGGTCCCGGAAGCGCCCGGCTTGTCCGGGCGACGGCGTTCAGCCGCGGGCAATGAGCCAGAGCACCAGGGCGGTGCCGGTCACCGTGATTGCGCCGGTGGCCCACCACCAGCGCCGTGCACGCCGCCGCAGACGACGTACGCGTTCTTCGTGCAGCCGGCGCGCCTGTTCCACCAGCGGCTGCGCGCGTGCCTGTGCCTGGCGGTGGGCGGCGTCGGTTCCCTCGCGCGTGGTATCGGCACCGGCGCCGCCCTGCGCTGATTCATACAGCGCGAACACCTCGCGATGCAGCGCGGCATAGCGGCGTTCGAGTTCGCCGTTCGACAGGCCGCGCGGATCGTCCGACGCACCCGTTTGCGCGCTCATGCCGCGCGCAGTGCGTCGGTCACCGGCAGCCGCGCGGCGCGCACGGCCGGGAACAGTCCGCCGACGAAGCCGATCGCCAGCGCCCATTTCAGGCCGTTCCACAACAGCTCGGGGGTCACCCTGAACTCGAACGTGAGCTGCCCGACGCCACCGGCAAGTGTCGATGCGGTGTAGCCGTTGAACACCAGCCACGCGATCAGCCCGCCCAGCGCGCCGCCGAGTGCCGCCAGCAGCATCGTTTCCAGCATCACCGCCACCACCACCGGCAGGCCGCGGAAGCCGATCGCACGCAGGGTGGCGATCTCGCGCGCGCGTGCGGCGACGGTGGCGAACATCGTGTTGAGCGCACCGAACACCGCGCCCACCGCCATGATCGAGCCGACCACGATGCCGATGATGCGCAGCACCTTCGTCATGCCTTCCGACTGCCGCGAGAAGTACTCCGCGGTGGTGTCGGCTTCCACCTTCAGCCGCGGGTCGGCCTCGAGCGTCGCCTTGAACGCGCTGAAGGCATCCGGGCTGGTGAGCCGCGCGGTGATCGAGTTGCGGCTGCTGCCGCGGCGGTAGGTGGTGGCGACGATGCCGGCATCGGCCCAGATCTCCGATTCCAGCGCGTCGCCGGATGCGAACACGCCGACCACCGTCCACACGTCGCTGCCCAGCCGGATTTCGCCACCGGGATCGAGCCCGGCGAACTGACGCCGCGCGCCCTGGCCGACCACGAGCTCGCGGCGGCCGGACTCGAACGTACGCCCCTCGACGATGCGCATGCCCGGGCGCACTGCCCAGGCCACCGGATCGACGCCGCGCAGCTGCACGCTGCCGTCCTCGTCGGCCTGGCCCCGGCGCGGCAGGTTCGCCGCCACCACCAGTTCCGCCGAGGCCAGCGGGCGGTTGTCGGCGTCGCGGGCGATCTCCGGCGCCTGCGCAGCCGCCAGCAGTGCCTCGCGCTCCATCACCGACATCACCTCCGCCGCCGAGCCGCCGCGCAGCACGATCGCGGTGTCCTCGTTGCCGGTGGCGGCGACCGTCTGACGGTAGCCCTCGGCCATCGCCAGCAGCGCAACCAGCACGCCGACCACGCCGGCGATGCCGATCACCACCACCGATGACGCGCCGATCCGCTGCGGCAGGGTGCTGATGCCGACATGGGTGACCGAGCCGGCCTGACGGCCGCTGCGGGTGGCCACCATCCAGGCGATCAGCAGCACCGCGACCGCAAGCAGCGCCTGCCACGGCAGCAGGATCCACGCGGCGACACCGGCCACCACGACGATCGCCAGCAGCAGCCCGCTCAGAAGGGATTTGATCCTGGACATCTGCGTTACTCCACATTGAGCCTTCTCCGCCGGGCGGGAAGGCCTGCCTCGAAGGCGTCTGGTCGGGATAGGTCCGAAGGGCGGATGGGGGCATGCCGCCTTGCCCTCACCCCAGTCCCTCCCCCGCGTGCGGGAGAGGGGTTTCAACTGGCAGGCAAGGCAAGGGGGAATCCATCCCGGTTCAACGCCCGGCGAGTGCGTCGACGATGTTCAGCCGCATGCCGCGCAGCGCCGGCAGCGCGCCGACCAGCAGGCCGATGGCAACCATCAGCGCCAGTCCCAGCAGCCAGCTCTGGAGCCCCACCGGCGGCAGGTTGAGCACGCCGCCGCTGCCCTGGCCGAGCGCCGGACCGGCGATCGCCGCCAGACCCAGGCCCAGCACGCCACCCAGCACCACCAGCAGCACCGACTCCGCCAGCACCATCAACAGCACGCTGGTGCTGGAGAAGCCGATCGTCTTCAGCACCGCCAGTTCCGAGGTCCGTTCACGCACCGCCTGCGCCATGGTGTTGCCGGTCAGGAGCAGCAGGGTGAAGAACACCGCGCCCATGATCGAGCCGACGATCAGGCCGATGTCGGCCATCTGCTTGAGCTGCGAGGCGAACGCCGCCTGCTCGGTCATGGTCTTGGTTTCGTGCGGGGAATTCGCCGACAGCGCATCGATGGCTTTTGCCGCGGCGTCGGCCTGGCGCACGTCGCGTACGCGCGAGACATACCAGCCGACGTCACCATCCACGTACGGGGTGGATTCGGCGAAGTAGTCGTAGCGCAGCAGGAACAGGCCGTCGGTGAACCCGGACTCGCCATCGCGCGAGCGGAAGATGCCGACGATCTCGAACTCCCAGTTGAGCGTGCCGTCTGCATTGGGAAAGATCGTCGACTGCAGCGGCACGCGATCGCCGACCTTCCAGCCGAAGCGCGTGGCCAGCGCCTGGCCGACCAGTGCGCCGGTGCGGGTGCGCGTGAATGCCTCGCGTGCCTCTGGCGCGACCTCGATCTCCGGGTACAGGTCGAGGTAGTTGTCGGCCACCGCGAAACTGAAGATCTGGTTGCGCGGGTCCTGGTAGGCACCGCCGAACCAGTTGGCGTACGTGAGCGCCTCGATGTTGTCGACCTGTGCGATGCGTGCGCGCAGCGACAGCGGCAGGGTCTCGATGAACGACAGTTTCGAACCGGTCTGCAGCCGCTGCGCGCCGTCGGCGTTCTGGCCGAGCTGGCCGAACGTCGTGCGGATGCCGTCGAGCAGGCCGAACAGCAGGAACGCGGCCATGATCGAGGCAAGGGTGAGGAAGGTGCGGGTCTTGCGCCGGAACAGCGCCGCCCAGACCAGGTGCATGTATTTCATGCCGCGTCCTCCGTCAGGCGTAGGCGGGCTGGTTGACCAGCGAGCCCTTGTCGAGGTGCAGGGTGTGCGAGGCGTAGCCGGCGGCCTTCGGATCATGGGTGACCATCACGATGGTCTTGCCGTGCTCGCGGTTGAGTTCCTGCAGCAGGCCGAGGATGTCCTCCGCGGACTGGCGGTCGAGATCGCCGGTCGGCTCGTCGCAGATCAGCAGGTCCGGATCCGAGACGATGGCGCGCGCGATCGCCACGCGCTGCTGCTGGCCGCCGGAGAGTTCGTTGGGCTTGTGCTTCGCGCGGTCGGACAGACCCACCAGCTCCAGCGCGATGCCGGCATTGCGCTTGCGCTGGGCGCCGGAGAGTTTCGTCAGCAACAGCGGCAGTTCGACGTTGCGTTGCGCGGTCAGCGCCGGCATCAGGTTGTAGAACTGGAACACGTAGCCGACGTTGCGGCTGCGCCAGGTCGACAGCTGGCCGCCGCTCATGCGGTCGATGCGCTCGCCGTCGACGGTGATCTCGCCGGAACTGGGTGCGTCGAGGCCGCCGATGAGGTTGAGCAGTGTGGTCTTGCCGGAGCCCGACGGGCCCATCAGCGCGACGAAATCGCCGCGCTCGATGTCGAGGTCGATGTGGTGCAGCACCTCCACCTTCTCCGAGCCGCGCTGGTAGGTCTTGGTGAGGTTGTTGATCGAAACCAGGGTCGCCATGCCGGTACCTCGCTGCATGCCCGCGATGCGGGCGAACGGCGCGTATCGCGCCGGGGAGCCGTGGCGGTGGCCACGGCTGCGTGTGTTACTGGCGCACCACCAGGCTGCCGTCCTCGAGGTCGGTCGGCGGATCCACCACCACGTCCTCGCCGGCCACCAGGCCGGATGTCACTTCGCGCTGCGCACCCACGGTGGCGCCGGCACCGACGACGCGGCGTTCCACGCGATCACCGGCCAGCGCGAACGCGATGGTGGCGCCGTCGCGTTCCACGATCGCTCCGGCCGGCACCCGCAGGCTGCGTGGCGCGGCATCCGCCGCGTCCGCATCGGCCGCCGCCTGTTCGAGGAAGCTCACCGACACGCCCATGTCCGGGACGATGCGGCGGTCCTTTTCCCTGATGGCGATGCGCACCTTGACCGTGGCCTTGCCGCGATCGGCGGTGGGCACGATCGCGATCACCTCGGCGGGGATGCGCCAGTCGGGATAGGCGTTGAGGGTGGCGGTGACCGGCATCTGCGGCTGCACGCGACCGATATAGGCCTCGCCCACGTCGACCTCGATCTCCAGCGAATCCATGTCGACGATGGTGCCGATGCCGGTGCGGGTGAAGCCGCCGCCCGCCGACAGCGGCGAGACGATCTCGCCGGGTTGTGCGGCCTTGGCGATGACCACGCCGGCGAACGGCGCGCGCACCACGGTGTTGTCGACGCCGAGGTCGGCGATCGCCAGCTGGTCGGCGGCGACGCGCGCATTGCGCTGTGCGGTAGTGAGCTGGGCACGCAGCGCGTCGCGCTGGGCGATGGCCTGGTCGTACTGCGAGCGCGACACCAGTTGCTGGCCGACCAGCGAGTCCAGCCGTCGCGCCTCGGCTTCCGCCTGCGCCAGCTGCGCCTGCACGCTGCCGGCCTGGCTGCGCGCGGCGGCCAGCTGCGAGGACGAGAGTGCGCGCTGCGCGTCGGCATCGATCGGGTCGAGCGTGGCCAGCACCTGGCCTTCCTCCACCGCCATGCCTTCCTCGATCAGCACCTCGCGCACGCGGCCGGTGATCTTCGACGAGACCGTGGCCATGCGCCGGGCGACCACGTAGCCGCTGGCATCGAGCACCGATGCCGGCGCGCTGCCGGCGCCGCCGGTCGCCACCACCGGTGCGGTGTGCACCGGCACCGGCCGGTCACGGCCCAGCAGCCACCAGGCGCCAAGTGCGACGACGATGACCACTGCGGCAACGCCGAGCCCGATCCACAAGCCGCGACGCGACGGCGGCGGTTCCGGGCGGCGGTCGATGCGCAGTTCCTTCAGCAGATCGGCTTTGGTGTTCATGCGGGCCCAGACGCGGTGAGTCGCCACAGTGTGACCGGGGTGCGGCCGGTCGGGAGTGGCCGGAAGTCATTTCCGTTCCGCGCAGTGTCCACGTCCGCGGCACGCGGTGTCAGGTGACGGTTGTCATGTCGATCGCCTGACGGTGGCGACTGCCGGCAGCGGGTCGTCGCGCCCACGCTGTGGCCATCCCGATGGAGCGTTGCCATGCCAGTCACCATGTCTTCCGAGATTCCGGCCTCCGCGGCACGGCTGCACGCAGCACGCTTCCTGCATGGCGCGGTGTGTGCGCTCGATGGCCTCGACCTGGAACTGCAGGCCGGTGAAGTGCTGGCCCTGCTCGGCCCGAACGGTGCAGGCAAGTCCACCGCGGTGGACCTGCTGCTGGGGCTGAAGACACCGGCAGCCGGCAAGGCGCGGCTGTTCGGCATGGACCCGTGCATCCCGGCAGCGCGCCTGCAGGTGGGGGTGATGCTGCAGAGCGCGGTGCTGCCGGAACGGCTGACGGTGCGCGAGCTCATCGACTGGGCCGGTTGCCATTACCCGCAGCCGATGGCGGCGCAGGAAGCCGCGGCACTGGCAGGGGTCGAGGACCTGCTTGCCCGCCGCTACGGTCGGCTGTCCGGCGGGCAGCAGCGGCGGGTGCAGTTCGCGATCGCGCTGTGCGGGCGGCCGCGCCTGCTGTTTCTCGATGAACCCACCACCGGCCTCGACATCGGCGCCCGCAGCCAGGTGTGGGCGGCGGTGCGGGCGATGGCCGCCCAGGGTTGCGCGGTGCTGCTGACCACGCATTACCTCGAGGAGGCCGAGGCGCTGGCCGACCGCGTGGTGGTGATCGATCGCGGGCAGGTGCTGGCCAAGGGCACCATCGCGCAGGTACGCGCGCTGGTCGGTGGGCGGCGCATCCGCTGCATCACCACGCTGGATCCGGAAACCGTGGCCGGCTGGCCGCAGGTGCGCGAGGTGCGGGTCCGCAAGGGCCGGCTGGAGCTGGTGGCCGCTGCCGCCGAAGCGGTGGTGCGGCGCCTGCTCGAAGCCGACCCCGCGCTCGAGGATCTCGAAGTCACCCGCGCCGGCCTGGCCGAAGCCTTCGTCGAACTCACCCGTCCGTCCGTCCGCGAGGCCGCCTGATGAGCACCATTGCCACGTCCACCGCCAGAACCGGCGCCGCACGCGCATCGGCGCTGCGCGCCTGCATGATCGAGATCCGCTGCGAACTGCTCAGGCTGCTGCGCGAGCCGGCATATGTGCTGCCGGCGGTGCTGTTCCCGGTGCTGTTCTACGTGCTGTTCGGCGTGCTGCTGTCGGGGATGGGCGCGCCCCCTGCGTTCCTGCTCGCCGGCTACGGCGTGTTCGGCACCATCGGCGCGACCCTGTTCGGCATCGGCGTGGGGGTGGCCAACGAACGCGAGCAGGGGTTGCTGCGCCTGCGCCGTGCGCTGCCGGCGCACGCGGGTGGATGGCTGCTTGCCAAGATGGTGGCGGCGATGGCGTTCGCGCTGGCGATCAGCCTGCTGCTGGCGCTGGTTGGCAGCACCCTGGGTGGCGTGTCGCTGCCGGCATCCGGATGGGCACTGCTGCTGGTGGTCAACCTGCTGGGGGTGCTGCCGTTCGCGGCCCTGGGCCTGTTGATCGGCAGCCTGTTCGGCGGCAATGCCGCGATCGCCGTGGTCAACGTGCTGTTCCTTCCGATGGTGTTCCTGTCCGGGCTGTGGCTGCCGCTGTCGATGCTGCCGGACTTCTTCGCGCGGCTGGCGCCGGTGTGGCCGGCCTGGCACCTGGGCCAGATCGCCTTCAAGGTGGTCGGCCACGACAGCGGCGGGGCGCTGTGGCTGCATGTGCTCGCCCTGCTGGTCCCGGCCGCGGTATTCACCCACTTCGCCCTGCGCCGGCTGTCGCCGCGCTGACCTGCAACCTCTGGAGAACGCTGATGAAACGATGGATCGACATGGTGGCTGCAGGCGCGCTGGTGGCGACGGTTGCGGCATCGGTGCTGTTGCTGGCGCCGGCCACCGGCCGCAGCCCGGCCACGCAGCAGCCGCGCCCGCCGGATGCCGGCGTCGCCATCCGCGGCGCACGGGTGTTCGACGGCGAGCGCGACCTCGGCGTCGCCACGGTGCTGGTGCGCGACGGCCGCATCCAGCAGCTGGGTGCCGAGCTGCAGGTGCCGGAGGGCTACGAGGTCGTCGACGGTAGCGGTGGGACATTGCTGCCGGGTCTGATCGATGCCCATGTGCATGCCTGGGGCGATGCCCAGCGCGATGCCGCGCGCTTCGGCGTCACCACCGCGTTCGACATGCATGGCATGCCGGAACGCGCGCAGGCGTTGCGTGCGCAGCGCGAATCACTGGCCGCGACCGGGCAGGCCGACCTCTGGGCCGCGGGCTATGCGATCACGGCGCCGCAGGGCCACGGCACCCAGTACGGCTTCCCGGTGCCCACCGTGGATGCATCGACCGATATCGACGCCTTTATCGGCGAGCGCGTCGGCGAGGGCGCGGACTTCATCAAGCTGATCGTCGAGGACCTCTCGGCATACGCGATCGAACGCCGCCTGCCGACGCTCACCGCGCCGCAGGTCAGCGCTGCGATCGCGGCCGCGCATGGCCACGGGCGCATGGCGGTGGTGCACGTCTCCACGCTGGCCGATGCCCGCCATGCCATCGATGCCGGCGCCGACGGGCTGGTGCACCTGTTCGCCGACGTCGAGGCGGATGCGCAGCTGGTCGCCGCGATGCGCGACCGCGATGCGTTCGTGGTGCCGACGCTGTCGGTGCTGGCCTCGGTGGCCGGTGCCGGCGAGGGCGGGGCGCTCGCTGCCGACACCCGTGTCGGCGCCCTGCTGACCGCCGAACAGCGCTCGACACTGGATGCGCGGATGCATGCGGGCGAAGCGGATCCGGCGGTGCTGGCGCGCGCGCTGGAAAGCGTGCGGCGCCTGCATGCCGCCGGCGTCGACATCCTCGCCGGTACCGATGCGCCCAATCCCGGCACCGCGCACGGTGCCAGCCTGCACGGTGAGCTGGCACTGCTGGTGCGTGCCGGGCTGAGTCCGTCTCAGGCGCTGTCGGCGGCCACCGCGGTGCCGGCACGTCGTTTCGGCCTGAGCGATCGCGGGCGCATCGCACCGGGTCTGCGCGCCGACCTGGTGCTGGTGGATGGCGACCCGCTCGCCGACATCACCGCCACGCGTGCGATCGCCGCGGTGTGGAAGAACGGCCACCGTGTCGAACGCGATGCGGCCGCCGGTGCCGTGGCCTCCGCAGCACCGGCGCAGACGCTGGTCGGCGACTTCGATGGCGACGTGCTCGCCGCGGCGTTCGGCAGCTGGCAGCCCAGCACCGACCGCATGGCCGGCGGCAACTCCGACGTCGCCCACGAACTGGTGCTAGGCGGCGCACAGGGGACGGCCGGTGCACTGCGCATCCACGGCGAGGTCCGCCCCGGCTTCGCGTTCCCGTGGGCGGGGATGACCTGGCTGCCGGCCGCCGAGCCGATGCAGCCAGTCGACATGTCAGCGCGCGAGGCGCTGGTGTTCCACGTGCGCGGCGACGGCCGCCGTTACAGCGCGATGCTGTTCTCGGGCCCCAGCATGCAGGGCATGCCCAGTACGCAGACCTTTGTCGCCGGGCCGGAGTGGACCGAGGTCCGGCTGCCGCTTGCGGATTTCCCCGGTGCCGATCCCGCACTGCTGCGCGCGGTGGCGTTCACCGCCGGGCAACCGGCCGGTCGATTCGAGTTCTTCCTCGACGAGGTCGAGCTGCGCTGATAAACGTTGCGTCGAGCACGGCCGGAAGTCCCCGCATGTCCACGTTGCGATCGAAATGGTTCACCCCGGCTGCCGATTCGGTGATGGCCTATACGCTGCGCCGCGGCCGGCCGGCATGGTCGGAAGCGGTGCACGTGCTGTGGTCGGCGTGGGTGTTCGTGACCCCGGCCTTCTCGCCGCAGGGTTACGACGCGCGCTGGTGGCTGCTCACGCTGCTGTCCTATCCGCTTTTCCTGGCCCTGTACGCCCGCGTGCTGCTGGCACCGGCGCGCATCGCGTGGCGATCCGCGCTGGGCATGGTCGCGCTGTGCCTGGTGTTGCTGCCCTGGTACCCCTCGGGCATGAGCTACTTCGTGTTCGGCTGCGTGTTCCTGCTGGCGTCGCGCAAGCGCGCTTCGTGGATGGAGGCGGCCGGGCTGCTGCTGCTCAACCTGGTGTTCCTCGGCTGGGCGGCGCTGCTCGGTTATCCGTGGCAGGCGATGGTGTGGATGCCGGTCGTGACCCTGATCGTCGGCCTGGTGGTGCATGTCGAGCGCGTCAACGAAGCGCGCGACGCCGCCCTGCAGCTGTCGCAGGACGAGGTGCGCCGGCTGGCCGCGACCGCCGAGCGCGAACGCATCGGCCGCGACCTGCACGACCTGCTCGGCCACACGCTGTCGATGGTGGCCCTGAAGTCCGACCTCGCCGCGCGCCTGGTGGACCGCGACCCGGCCGCGGCACGGCGCGAGATCGAGGAGGTCGCGCGTGGTGCGCGCGAGGCACTGGGACAGGTACGACGGGCGGTCAGCGGCATCCGCGCCGCCGGGCTTGCCGCGGAACTCGCATCGGCGCGGCTGCTGCTGGAGGCCGATGGCGTGGCCTTCGACTACAGCCTGGATACCGACATGGCGCAGGCGATCCTGTCGCCGCTGGTCGAGACCACGCTGGCGCTGACCGTGCGCGAGGCGGCCACCAACGTCCAGCGCCATGCCCGCGCGTCGCATGCGCGGGCGACGTTCGCGATCGAGGACGGACACGCGGTGCTGTGCATCGAGGACGACGGCCGCGGTGGTGCGCTGAAAGCCGGCAACGGGCTGGCCGGCATGCGCGAGCGCGTGCAGGCGGTCGGCGGCCGCCTGGTGGTGGATGGCAGCAGCGGTTGCCGGATCCAGGCACGGGTTCCGTTGGCGCAGCCACCGGCAGAGGCGATTCCGACGGCGCAGGGCGAGCCGGCGCGGTCGCCGCCGGGGCCGCACGCGGCGGTGTAGCCGCGCGGCCGACGGATCCACCACGGACACGACGTTCTACACTGCACCGCGTACGTGTCGCCGGTGCCCGCCATGCCCATCCGCATCCTGCTCGCCGAGGACCAGGCCCTGTTGCGCGGCGCGCTTGCCGCGCTGCTGCGCATGGAGCCCGACTTCGAGGTGGTGGCCGAATGCGCGGACGGCGAATCGGCCTGGGTGGAACTGCAGCGCCACCGCCCCGATGTGCTGGTGACCGATATCGAGATGCCGGGCCTGACCGGCCTGGAGCTCGCCGCACGGGTGCAGCGCCAGGAATTGCCGGTACGGGTAGTGATCGTCACCACGTTCGCGCGTGCCGGCTACCTGCGCCGCGCGCTGGATGCGGGCGTGGCCGGCTACCTGCTCAAGGACGCGCCGGCCAGCGAGCTCGCGCAGGCGTTGCGCCAGGTGCACCGCGGCGGCCGCGCGATCGACCCGCAGCTGGCGCTGGAGGCGTGGTCGGAGCCGGATCCGCTCGGCGAACGCGAACGCCAGGCGTTGCGGCTGGCCGGGGAGGGCCTGTCGGCCGGCGAGATCGCGTCGCGGATGCACCTGTCCGCCGGCACGGTGCGCAACTACCTGTCCGAGGCGATCGGCAAGCTCGGCGTCGGCAACCGCATCGAGGCGTACCGGCTGGCGCGGCAGAAGGGCTGGCTGTAGGCCCGCGCGGGCGAACCGGGCGCGACCGGCGATGCGCGCCGCGGTAGACTGGGCGCCGGTTCCGTCGTCGATGCCGCCATCATGTCCGCAGCCCACGCCCCGACAGGGCAACCTCTTCCCGAGCAGGCCAACGCCGAGCGCCGTTACGAAGTCAGCCGCAGCGAGCTGCCGCTGAGCTGCCCGATGCCGGCGATGGGCGTGTGGGATTCGCATCCGCGCGTCTACCTGCCGATCGAGTCGGAAGGCGGCAAGGCGGACTGCCCGTATTGCGGCGCGCACTTCGTCCTCGTCGACTGACCGCGGCGTGCCGTCCGGCCCGATGCGCCGGCTGACCGTGGTCCAGCTGCTGCCGGCGCTCAATGCCGGTGGCGTCGAACGTTCCACGCTGGAGATCGCCCGCGCGCTGGTGGCCGCGGGCCACCGTGCGGTGGTGGTGTCGGCCGGTGGCCGGCTGGTACCGGCGCTCGAGGCGTCGGGTGCGGAGCACATCACCCTCGATATCGGCCGCAAGTCGCTGCTGACCCTGCGCCATGCGCGCGGCCTGCGGCGGCTGTTCGCCGACCTGCGGCCGGACATCGTCCACGCCCGCTCGCGGTTGCCGGCATGGCTGGGCTGGCGCGCGTTGCAGGCAATGCCGGTCGCCGCGCGAGCCCGTTTCGTGACCACCGTGCACGGGCTGAACTCGCCGTCGCGCTACAGCGCGGTGATGACGCGCGGCGAGCGGGTGATCTGCGTGTCGGAGACGGTGCGCCGCTATGTGCTGGCGCACTATCCGGCCACCGATCCGGCCATCCTGCGGGTGATCCCGCGCGGCATCGACCCGGCGGCGTTTCCGCGCCGCGCCTGGCCCGACGCCGACGCGCGGGCAGCGGTCGCGCGCGAGCATCCGGCACTGGCCGGCGGCGGGCCGTTGCTGCTGCTGCCGGGGCGCGGTACCCGGCTGAAGGGCCATGGCGATGCCATCGAGCTGCTGCGCCGGCTGCGTGGCAGCGGCAGCGACGCGCGCCTGTGGATGCCCGGTGCACGCGAGCCGGGGCGCGAGCGATACGTCGAGGAACTCGAACAGGCGGCGGCTGCTGCCGGCGTCGGCGGTGCGCTGGTGCTCACCGCACCCACAGATGCCATCGCCAGCGCCTATGCCGCGTCCGACCTGGTCCTGCAGCTGTCGCGCAAGCCCGAGGCCTTCGGCCGCACGGTGCTGGAGGCGCTGTCGGTCGGGCGTCCGGTGCTGGGCTGGGCGCATGGCGGTGTCGGCGATCTGCTGGGCACGTTGCTGCCCGCCGGCGCGGTGTCGCCCTTCGACGCGGACGCGCTCGCGCGCGCCGCCACCACCCTGCTCGACCCGGCCGCCCGCCCGCCGATTGCTACGATGCCCGACACGCTCGCGGCCATGCAGGCCGCCACGCTCGCCGTCTATTCCGAACTCTGCCCATGACCGACGCCGTCACCGATTCCCGACCCGACACCACCGATACCCCGGGCTGGCGCTGGGCGCCGCACTGGGTGCTGGCCTTCGTGGCCCTGTGGCCGATGCCGGGCTATGCGGAAGGGGTGATGGTGCTGGGCGCGCTGATCGCCATCGGCCGCCTGCTGATGGCGCGCTTCCGCGGGGGCAAGGCCCTGCTGAGCGTGCAGGCCTGGGCACTGACCACGGTGCTGTTCGCGGCGTACTGGCTGCCGGAGGTGTTCTCGGTGGTGGGTGCGGTGGATCCCGCACGCAGCATGCGCGAGGCGCTGGTGGACATCCGCTACCTGCCGTTCCTGTGGCTGGTCGCGGCCGCGGTGGCCGATACGCGTGGGCTGCGCATCACCCTCACCGGGATGGCGGTGATCGTCGCCGTGTGGACGCTCGATGCGTTGGCCGAGGGCCTGTTCGGCACCAGCCCGCTGTTCTGGGGCCTGGACGCGGCCAAGCAGCTGGTCAGCTCGCGGCCGATGTGCAGTGCCGAGGACGTGGCCGCGGTCGACCGCCTGAGCGGCGTGCTCGGCCCCTGCAATCTCAAGATCGGCGTGGTGCTGGCCAGCCTGTCGCCGTTCCTGCTGTACGTCGCCGGTCGGCGCTTCGGCGCGACCGGGTGGATCGTGACCGCCGCGGCGGTGGGCGTGGTGATCGTGCTGGCCGGTGCGCGTGCGGCCTGGATCACCTACACCCTGGTGCTGGTGTTCTCGGGCTGGAAGCTGCTGGGCTGGAAGCGGCTGCTGCTGGTGCTGGCGGCCGGCGCGGCCACGCTGGTGGTACTGGCCGCGGTCTCGCCGCAGGTCCGCGACCGCGTCGAGCGCACCTCGCACCTGCTGACCGCCGACGAGTCGGGCGTCGACATGGCGCTGTCGGGACGCGCGCGCATCTGGCAGGCGGCGGTGTGCATGGTGCGCGAGTCGCCGGTGAACGGCGTCGGCGTGCGCGGCTTCCGCCGTGCCTTCGACGATTGCGATGCGGCATCGGGCACCACGGCGGCCTGGGGCAAGGGGCCGGCGCTGCATGCGCACCAGATCGTCCTCGAGGTCGGTGCGGAGACCGGCATCCTCGGGCTGCTGCTGTGGCTGGCCGGTGCGGCGATGGCATGGCGGGCCTGGCGGTATGCCGACGCTGCGGCGCGGGAACGCGCGCGTCCGGCGATGCTGGCGCTGGCGGTCACCGTGTTCCCGCTCAACACCCATCTGGCGTTCTATTCCACGTTCTGGGGTGGCCTTACCCTGCTCCTGGCCGCCCTGTATGCCGGCAGCCTGCTGGCACGGCCGCAGGGCGACCCGGCCTAGCGTCGCCAGCGGTGTGTCAGGCGCCGTTCGAGCGCGCCAGCGCCCAACGCGCCACGGCACGGATGCGGAGAAGATCTCGCGAGCGCTCCTGCAGCGCGCGAACACTGCGGAAGCGGCCTCGGGCCTCGGGCCTCGGGGGGCCCGGCGTGAAGCGCGGCCAGGGCGCCTCATGCGTGCAACAGCAGGTACCCGCCGGCGCCTAGCCCGCGTCCCGATACACGTCGCTGCCATCCGGCTGCCGCTTGAAGCGGCGGTGGATCCACAGGTACTGCGCGGGTGCCGTTCGCGCCATCGCCTCGATGCCGGCCATCACCCGCGCGGTGTCGGCGTGCGGATCGGCGGACGGGAAATCCGCAAGCGCCGGCGACAGCCGCAACGTATAGCCACCATCCGCGCGGCGCTCGTGCTGGAACAGCACCACCGCCGCGCCGGCCATGCGCGCGAGCTGGTGGGTGGAGGTCAGGCTGTGCGCGGGCTGGCCGAAGAACGGCACGTACACCGCATCGCCGCGGCTGGGGTCCTGGTCGGGCGCATACCAGAGCACGCCGCCGCGCTTGAGGTGACGCACGCTGCCGCGCAGGTCGTGCTTGGTGAACATCGCCTCGGCATAGCGCAGGCGGCCGCGCCGCACCGCCCATTCCATGGCGCCGGCGGCATGCGGCCGGTACATGCCGGCGAGTGGCACGTGGTCGCACAGCAGGCGCCCGCAGATCTCCAGCGTGGTGAAGTGGCCGGACACCAGCAGCACGCCGCGGCCATCGGCGCGCGCCGCCTGCAGGTGCTCGAGGCCCTCGATGACCACGTCGCGCCGCATCGGCGCGACGGTGCCCCACCACGCGCGGGCGAACTCGAAGAAGCCGGTGCCGAGCGCATGGAAGTGCGCACGCAGCAACGTAGCGCGCGCGTCGTCGTCGAGCGCGGGGAAGCACAGTTGGAGGTTGCGCCGGGCGATTCCGCGGCGACTGCCCAGCGCCACCCGTAGCAGGTCGCCCAGCAGGCGGCCGAGCGCGCGCTGCAGTGGCCACGGCAGGCGCGCGGCGAGCGCGGCGAGGCCGATGCCGAGCCATGCCGGCCACTGTCGGGGGCCCAGCGGCGGACGCGCGTCGGCGCTGGAGGATGGAGCAGCCATCGCGCCATTCTACGACGGCCCGCCGGCGCGGCCGCGGCGCGCAGGTATCCTTGCACGCTATGTCCGTCGACCGCACCGAGCGCATCCTGCGCGTCCTGTATTCCGCGCTGCTCTGCGTGCTGGTGCCGGTCACGGTCTACCACCTGATCTGGCGCGGCTTCCGCCAGGCCGAATACCTGCACCGCTGGAGCGAGCGCTACGCGGTGTACGCCACGCCGCCGCTGGCGGGCACGCTGTGGGTGCACGCGGTGTCGGTGGGTGAGGTCAACGCCGCCGCGCCGCTGATCGACGCGCTGCTGCGCGAGCACCCGCACCAGCGCCTGCTGGTCACCACCATCACCCCCACCGGCTCGGCACGGGTGCGTGCGCTGTGGGGCGACCGTGTCGAGCACGTCTACCTGCCCTACGACCTCGGTGGCATGGTGCGCCGGTTCCTCGATCACTACCGGCCGCAGCTCGGCCTGATCGTGGAGACCGAGCTGTGGCCGAACCTGCTGTTCGCCTGCCGCGACCACGGCATCCCGGTGTATGTGGTCAACGCGCGGCTGTCGGCGCGGTCGCTGCGTGGCTACCGGTTGCTGCGGCCGCTGGTCGGGCGTGCGCTGCGCACACTGGGTGGGGTGGCCGCGCAGTCGGCGGATGACGGCCGCCGCTTCGTCCACCTCGGCGCCCGTGCCGACCAGGTCAGCGTGACCGGCAACCTGAAGTTCGAGATGTTCGTCGACCCGGCCTGGGCGGAATTCGCCGGCGACTTCCGCCAGCGCGTGGGTGCGCGACCGGCCTGGATCGCCGCCAGTACGCATCCGGAGGAGGAGGCGGTCGTGGTGGCACTGCACGCGCGCCTGCGCGAGCGCTGGCCGGACCTGCTGCTGCTGTGGGCGCCGCGCCATCCTGAGCGCTTCCGCGCGGCGGTGCAGGCCGCGATCGACGCCGGCTTCGCCACCGCGACGCGCACGCTCACCCGCTGGCCGGATGCAGGCGATGCCGTGTTCGTCATCGACACCCTGGGCGAACTGATGCGCTATTACGGCTGCGCGAAGGTGGCGTTCGTCGGCGGCAGCCTGCAGGACATCGGTGGCCACAACCTGCTCGAGCCCGCGGCCACCGGCACCGCGATCGTCACCGGCCCGCACCTGCACAACTTCGCCGACATCGCCCGCCAGCTCGGCCGTGCCGGCGCGGTGCGGGTGGAACAGGATGCAGCCGGCGTCGGCAATGCCCTCGAAGCGCTGCTCGACGACGCCGCGGCGCGCACCGCGATGGCATCCGCGGCACGCACCCTGGTGGAGGAGGGTCGCGGCGCGCTGCGGCGCACGCTGGAACTGGTGGCCGACGACCTTGCAGCGCTGGATGTGCCGCCGGCACCACTCGGCCCGCCGCGGCCAGCGGCCCGGATACGCAAAGGCCCCCGGTAACGGGGGCCCTGCGGTGTCGCGCGACGCGGCGGTTACTGCTGCGAGCTGTTGATCGGCGCGGTGGGGGCGGTGGTGGGGCTCTCGGCTTCGACGGTCAGCAGGCGGTTGATGTCCTGCAGGTCGTCGATGTCCAGGGTGCCCACGGCTTGTTCCAGCAGCAGCCGGTTCTGCAGGAAGTTGTAGCGTGCCAGCGCGAACTGCTGCTCGGCCTGGAACAGGGTCTGCTGGTTGATCAGCACGTCGACCACGGTGCGGGTGCCGACTTCAAGGCCCACCTGCGACGCGTCGTAGGCGCTGCGCGCCGACAGCACCGCCAGCCGGCGGGCCTCGACCTCGGCGACACCGGCCACCACGGTCTGGTAGGCGTTGCGGGCATTGCGCTCGAGCGCGCGGCGGGTCTGGGTCAGCTGGTCCTCGGCGATGTCGCGGCGGGCGATCGCCTCGCGCACGCCGGACTGGGTCGCGCCGCCGTTGAAGATCGGCACGGTCAGGGTCAGGCCAACGCTATGGCCCTCGTTGCGGCGGGCGCCGGTCGGGTTCTCGGGATCGCTCACGCCGGCGAGCTCGCCCCAGTACGCCTGGTTGTTGTAGCCGGCGCCCAGCGACAGCCGCGGCAGATGGCCGGAACGGGCGCCGGTGACGCCGATCTCGGCCGCACGCACCGCGTATTCGGCGGCGCGCAGCGACGGGTTCTGCGCGATCGCCGCGTTGACCCAGCTCTCGGCGTCGCCACCGGCCGGGACCTCCGGCTGGAAGTCCTCGGGCAGCGCGCGCAGGTTGCGCACCGGCGTGCCGGTGATCTCGGCCAGCGCCTGGTAGGCATCCTCCAGCGAATTGCGGCTCAGGATCACCTGGGCGCGGGCGGCGTCGTACTGCGCGCGCGCCTCGTGCACGTCGGTGATCGGCGCCAGGCCGACTTCCAGCCGGCGGCTGGCGAAGTCGAACTGCTTCTGCAGCGCCTCTTCGGCGGCTTCGGCGGCGGCCAGGGTCTCGATCGCGACCAGCACGTTGAAGTAGGCCGCCGAGGTGCGGGTGATCAGGTTCTGGTTCGCGGCCTGCAGGTCGAAGCCGGCGGCGGTGTCGAGCTGGCGCTGCGCGCGCAGGTTGGAGATCTGGCCGAGGTCGAACACGGTCTGGTTGAGGCTGGCGCCGATGCTGCGCGAGCGCTGGTCGCCGTCGGTACCGGCCACGTAGCGACGCGAAAGATCCACGCTGCCGCCGATCTGCGGCAGCAGTTGCGCGCGTGCCTGCACCGCGCCCTCGCGCGAGATGTCGCGCTGCGACTCCGCGATCGACAGCTGCGGATCGCCGGCGCGTGCCAGTTCATAGGTCTGCACCAGGTCCTGGGCGAACGCCGAGGCGGGCAGCAGGACGAGGGACAGGGCAAGGGCAAGGGGGCGGCGCAGCATGGGAGTTCCTTGGCGTCAGTGGAGGGCCGGCGCCTTCGGGCGCCGGCGCTGCAGTCCGCGCCGGTGTGGCGCAGGCTGCTGGATCAGAACTGGAATTCGGCCACCGGCTCGGTGCCGGCGAGGTAGTCCAGTTCGGTTTCGAACAACGATTCGATACGCGGCGCGTTGACGTCCTCGCCCTGGCGATGGACCAGCACGGCCTCCATCACCGGCGCGCGGCCGCGCACGATGAACATGCGACCACCCGGACGCAGCCACTCGATGAAACGTGACGGCACCTGGTCGACGGCCGCGTTGACGCAGATCGCATCGAAGCGGCGCTCGCTGTTCCAGGCGAAGGCGTCGGCATGGATCACGTCGATGTTGGCGAGGCCGGCCTCGCGCACCCGCGCCTGCGCGGCGACGGCGAGGTCGGCATGGCGCTCGAGCGAGATGACGTCACGGCCGAGCTGGCCCAGGCAGGCGGAAACATAGCCGCTGCCGGTGCCGATCTCGAGCACGTCCTCGCCGGGCTGCAGCAGCAGTGCCTGCAGCGCACGCCCGGCGACCACCGGCTTGAGCATGCGCTCGCCGTGCGCCAGCGGAATCTCGAAGTCGGCATAGGCCACCGACTGCCACGGCGCCGGCACGAACAGCTCGCGCGGCATCGCGGCGAGCACGTCGAGCACCCGGCGGTCGAGCACGTCCCAGGGACGGACCTGCTGTTCGACCATGGCGGCGCGGGCGGAGGCGTAATCGATCGTCATCTCAGGGGCTCTGGAGCGCGGGGACCGCGCATTTTAGCGGTTGCGGGTGGTGGAAGGAGGATCGCCGCGGGTGGACGGGGCACCGAGTGCCGGAAGTCACCACGACCGGCGTCACGGCCGGGTGCCGTATGCGCGCAGGAACATGTCGACCGCCGAGGCGACATGTGCCTCGCACTCGTCGCGCTCGGCGTCGCCGGTCACCCCGAACACCATCCGCTGGTACAGCTCGCCACGCAGCAGCGCGAAGAACTGTTCGGCGGCGCGTGGAACGTCGTCGATGGCGAGGTCGCCGGCGGCCATCCGGCGCTCGAGCAGCGCGGTGAACTTGTCCTGCACCCGCTGCGGGCCGCTTTCCCAGAACAGCCGCGCCATGCGCTTCTCGACCATCTGCGCCGAACACAGCAGGCGGTGGCCGGAAATCGCCTGCGGGGCGCTGATCATGGCGAAGTACGCGCGGCCCACGGCCAGCAGGCGCTGGCGCAGCGGCACCGCGGGGTCGGGGTTGAAGGCCGAGGTCGGCAGCTGCTTCTCGCAGTAGGCGCGCACGGCTTCGGCGAACAACGCATCCTTGTCGCCGAAGTGGCTGTAGACGGTGAGCTTGGACACGCCGGCGTCGGCGGCGATCTGGTCCATGCTGGTGCCTTCATAGCCGTGCTCCACGAACAGCGATTCGGCGGCGTGGAGGATCGCCGCGCGCTTGTTCATGTCCTTGGGGCGGCCGGGGCTGGCGGGGGTCTTCACCGCCGGCGGGCTGGAAGCGGATTGGGGCATCGGATAAATACTAGACCAATCGGTTCGGTATTTATACTCTACGCGCCAGTTCATTAATGGCGGCGGCCGATGGGTTCGCGATACCTGCGGTGTTCGATGGTGCTGGTGCTGGTGCTGTCCGGATGCCGGTCCGAAGTGCCGCCGGAGCCGCCGCGCCCGGTGCTGGTGGATACCGCACCGGCGCAGGCCGGCGCTGGGGCCCTGGCACTCGCCGGCGAGATCCGTGCGCGCGAGGAAGCGGCATTGTCGTTCCGCGTCGGTGGCCAGCTGGTGCGGCGGCTGGTCGATGCCGGTGACCGCGTGCACGCCGGCCAGGTGCTGGCCGAACTCGATCCCGCGGACCTCGCCCAGCAGGCCCGGGCGACGCGTGCGCAGGCCGCCGCGGCGGAAGCCGAACTCGCGCGTGCGCGCTCCGAACATGCGCGCTACCAGGCGCTGGCGGCCGGGCAGCTGGTCAGCCGCTCCGCGCTGGAGGCGCAGGCCACCGCCCTGCGTGCCGCGGAGGAACAGGCGCGTGCCGCCCGGGCGCAGGCGGCGGTGGCGGGCAACCAGTCCGGCTATGCGCAGCTGCGGGCGCCCGCCGATGGGGTGATCGCCACGCGCGAGGCCGAGGCCGGGCAGGTGGTGGCCGCCGGTCAGACCATCTACCGTTTCGCCGGCGACGGTGCACGCGAAGTCGCGATCGCGCTGCCCGAGGCACGCGCCAGTGCATTCGTCATCGGCCAGCCGGTCGAAGTGGAGTTGTGGGCGCGACCCGGTGTGCGGATGGCCGGCCGCATCCGCGAGATCTCGCCGGCGGCCGATCCGCAGTCGCGCACCTATGCCGCGCGGGTCGAGCTGGACGCCTCCGCGGGCGAGGTGTCGCTGGGCCAGAGCGCGCGGGTGCATCTGGCCGCGGGCGACGCGGGCCACCGCAGCGTGCCGCTTTCGGCGGTGCAGCGGGGCGAGGACGGCAGCCCGCGGGTGTGGATCGCTGCGGATGGCGTTGCGCGACCGGTCGCGGTGACCCTCGGCGGGTACGGCGAATCGCGCGTGGCGGTGTTGTCCGGCCTGCCCGACGACGCGCTGGTGATCGCCGCCGGTGGTCATCTGCTGCGCGACGGCCAGCCCGTCGTCCCAGTGGATCGCGACAACGCCCCCGTGGAACCGGTCCAGCCGAAGCCAGCGACGGACGCCGCGCCGTGACCCCACCCACACCACTCCCGCATGGCACGACCGCTGCTCTCCCGCCCGCGGGGGAGGGCATGGGGTGGGGGCACCGTGGCTCCGTCCGCGATTGCGCGCACTCCGCTGTCTCCCGTTGCCACGCATTGATGGGGTGGTGGACGCGATGACTCCTTCTCCCACCTGCCAGTGACGGGCCGGGCATCCCGATGAGCCGTTTCAACCTTTCCGAATGGGCGCTGGCCAACCGCGGGCTGGTGCTCTACGCGATGCTGGTCGTGGCCATCGTCGGCGCGTGGTCGTACATGCGCCTGGGCCAGTCCGAGGATCCGCCGTTCACCTTCAAGGCGATGGTGATCCGCACGGCGTGGCCGGGCGCGACCGCGGAGGAGGTCGCGCGGCAGGTCACCGAGCGCATCGAGAAGAAGCTGATGGAGACCGGCGACTACGAGTTCATCCGCTCGTACTCGCGGCCGGGCGAATCGCAGATCGTGTTCATGGCGCGCGACTCGATGCGTTCGCAGGAGATTCCCGCGCTCTGGTACCAGGTGCGCAAGAAGGTCGGCGACATCCGCGCGACGCTACCGGCCGATGTCATCGGCCCGTTCTTCAACGACGAGTTCGGCGACACCTTCGGCAACATCTATGCGCTGACCGGTGCCGGCTTCGACTACGCGGTGCTCAAGGACTATGCCGACCGGCTGCAGCTGCAACTGCAGCGCGTGCCCGACGTCGGCAAGGTCGAACTCATCGGCCTCCAGGACGAGAAGATCTGGATCGAGATCAGCAATACCCGGCTGGCGACGCTGGGCATTCCGCTGGCCGCGGTGCAGGACGCACTGGCGCAGCAGAACGCGGTGGCGCCCGCCGGCTTCTACGAGACCGGCAGCGAACGCGTGCAGCTGCGCGTGGATGGCGCCTTCGATTCGGTGGACGCGATCCGCGCATTCCCGATCCGCGCCGGCGACCGCACCATCCGCCTCGACGACGTGGCCACGGTGCGCCGCGGCTTTGCCGATCCGGCGGCGCCGCGGATGCGCTTCATGGGCGAGGACGCGATCGGCATCGCGGTGTCGATGCACGACGGCGGCGACATCCTGCGCCTCGGGCGCACGCTGGAAACGGAGTTCGCCCGGCTCGAACAGACGCTGCCGGCCGGCATGCAGCTCAGGCGCGTGGCCGACCAGCCGCAGGCGGTACGCGATTCGGTCGGCGAGTTCGTCAAGGTGCTCGCCGAGGCGGTGGTCATCGTGCTGCTGGTGAGCTTCGTGTCGCTCGGGTTCCGCACCGGGCTGGTGGTCGCGGTCTCGATCCCGCTGGTGCTGGCGATGACCTTCGCGGTGATGCACTACTTCGGCATCGGCCTGCACAAGATCTCGCTGGGCGCGCTGGTGCTGGCGCTGGGGCTGATGGTCGACGACGCGATCATCGCGGTGGAGATGATGGCCATCAGGATGGAACAGGGCTACAGCCGGTTGAAGGCCGCCGCGTTCGCGTGGACGAGCACCGCGTTCCCGATGCTCACCGGTACCCTGGTCACCGCTGCAGGCTTCCTGCCGATCGCCACGGCTGCATCGAGTACGGGCGAATACACCCGCTCGCTGTTCCAGGTGGTGACCATCGCGCTGGTGGTGTCGTGGATCGCGGCCGTGCTGTTCATCCCGTATCTCGGCGAGAAGATGCTGCCCGACCTCGCCAATCCGCAGCCGCCGAAGCCGGGCTCGCTGGCCGCGCGCGTGCGCGCCTGGCGCGAGCGCGCGGCGGACCGCCATCCGGCGTTCGCGGACATGCTGGCGCCGAAGCCGGTTGGCGCGCACGACCATGACCCCTACCAGCGCCCGTTCTACCGCCGCTTCCGGCGCTGGCTGGAGTGGTCGCTCAGCCACCGCTGGCTGGTGATCGGTGCGACCGCGGGCATGCTGGTCGCATCCATCCTGCTGTTCCGCTTCGTGCCGCAGCAGTTCTTCCCGGATTCCACCCGCCTGGAGCTGATGGTGGACCTGGAACTCGCCGAGGGCAGTTCGCTGCGTGCCACCCAGGCCCAGGCCGAGCGGCTGGAAGCGATGCTGGAAGGCCGACCCGGCATCGCCAACTACGTGGCCTATGTCGGCACCGGTTCACCGCGTTTCTACCTGCCGCTCGACCAGCAGCTGCCGCAGGCCAACTTCGCCCAGTTCGTGGTGATGACCACCGACCCGGATGCGCGCGAACAGGTGCGCAGCTGGCTGATCGACGACATCGCGCCGCGCTTCCCGGAACTGCAACTGCGCGTCACCCGGCTGGAAACCGGCCCGCCGGTGGGCTATCCGGTGCAGCTGCGCGTCTCGGGCGAGCACGTCGAACGCGTACGTGCGATCGCGCGGGAGGTGGCCGAGCGCGTGCGTGCCAATCCGCACACCACCAACGTCAACCTCGACTGGGACGAGCCCAGCAAGGTGGTGCGGCTGGTGATCGACCAGGACCGCGCCCGCGCGCTGGGCGTGAGCTCGCAGCAGGTCGCGCACTTCCTTTCCGGTTCGCTGTCGGGCCTGCGGGTGAGCGTGTATCGCGAAGGCAACGAGCTGGTCGAGATGCTGATGCGCGGCAGCGGCGACGAACGCGCCGACCTCGACATGCTGGGCAGCCTGGCGGTGCCGACACCGTCGGGACAGCCGGTGCCGGTGTCGCAGATCGCCACGCTCGAATACGGCTTCGAGGACGGCATCATCTGGCATCGCGATCGCCTGCCCACGGTCACCGTGCGCGCCGACATCCGCGATGCGACCACGCCACCGACGGTGGTCGCGCAGATCCTGCCGACCCTCGACGGCATCCGCGCGGAGCTGCCGCAGGGCTATCTGCTCGAGACCGGCGGCACACTGGAGGATTCCGAGCGCGGGCAGGAATCGATCAAGGCCGGCCTGCCGCTGTTCCTGTTCGTCGTGGTCACGTTGCTGATGATCCAGCTGCGCAGCCTGTCGCGCAGCCTGCTGGTGCTGCTGACCGCACCGCTGGGCCTCATCGGCGTCACCCTGTTCCTGCTGCTGTTCCGGGTGCCGTTCGGCTTCGTGGCGATGCTCGGAACGATCGCGCTGGCCGGCATGATCATGCGCAATTCGATCATCCTGGTGGACCAGATCGAGCAGGACATCGCCGCCGGCCACGAGCGCTGGGACGCGATCATCGATGCGACGGTGCGCCGCTTCCGCCCGATCGTTCTGACCGCGGCGGCCGCGATCCTTGCAATGATCCCGCTGTCGCGCAGCGTGTTCTTCGGGCCGATGGCGGTGGCGATCATGGGCGGCCTCACCGTGGCCACGGTGCTGACACTGATCTTCCTGCCGGCGCTGTACGCCGCGTGGTTCCGGGTGCCGGTGCCGGAGCGGCGTTGATACCGGCGACACGATGGTCGCGTCGCCCGCACAAGGCCTGAACCGTCATCCGGAGCCGCCGGATATGGCGCCGGCCACGGCTCCCACACACCCACGTGCTGCCTGCTAACCCCCGGTCCAGCTGCGGACCAGTTCCGCGCGTGGCCCGTTGACCGGCCCGACCCAGCCTTGGCTGTCGAGGCCGGCGTCGGCGAACGCGCCTCGCATCGCCTGCAGCGCGCGTGCCGCGTGGTCGCGGGTCGCGAACCAGCCGAACACGCTCGGGCCGGCACCGGACAGGCTGGCGCCCAGCGCGCCGTGATCCATCGCCGCGGCCTTGACCGCGGCGAAACCGGGCACCAGCGGCGCACGTCGCGGCTCGACCAGGATGTCCTGCAGGCCGGCGGCGATCAGCTCATGGTCGCCCCGTGCCAGTCCGGTCAGGAACAGCGCCAGGTGTGTGCCATGCCGGACCACCTGGGCAAGTGGGTAGGGCTGGGCGAGCACCGCGCGCGCGTGGCGCGTCTCCAGCACGAAATGCGGATGCACGACCGCGCACCACAGCTCGGGTGCGTCCAGCCGCAGCAGGCGGTCGGGGGTGGCCAGCGCGATGCCGCCGGTCAGCATCGGGCCGACGTTGTCGCCCTGCACGCTGTCGGTGGCGACCGCCTCGCCGGCGAGCGCATGCGGGTAGAGCGCCATGCGCGGCAGCGGTGCCTGCAGCAGCGCGTTGCCGGCAACCACGGCGGCAACCGCGGAGGCGGCGGAACCACCCAGCCCGGAACCGAGCGCGATCCCCTTGTGCAGCTCCAGTTCGAAACCATGCGCGGCGCCGGTCGCCTCCAGCAACGACAGCAGCGCGCGGCCCGCGGTATTGCGTGTGGCGTCCAGCGGCAGCGTGGACGCGCCATGGGCATCGCCATGGACCCCGGTGATGTGCACGCCCGGTGCCGGCACGCGCTGCACGATGGCGCGGTCGCCGGGGCCGTGGATGGTGTGGCCGAGCAGGTCGAAGCCGACGCCGATATTGCCGACGCCACCAGGCGAAAAGGCTTCGGCGTGCGTGGGTGCATGGGATGCGCTGGATGTCATGCGCACATTCTGAAGGTCACGGGGCGGGTCCGCAGCAGGACTGGCTCGGCGCGTGATACCACTGCGCAATCCGCAGGACCGCCGGCGCCAGCGCGACGGCCGTCGTGGTGTGATCCGTTCGGCGTCCCGGTTGCACACCGCGTTGCGGAAGGAGCGCCCTCGCATCCGTCCTGCGTGCTGGCCTTTGCGCGGTCGCCATGCTCCAATCGCCGCCGAAGCGGGGGTACCGGCGCCATGGCGCCGGTTGAGACAGACCCTTCGAACCTGATGCGGTTGATACCGCCGTAGGGAAGCTTCGCGCGACCTCCGTGCCGGGGGTCCGTGTGCTCCTGCTTCGTGCGTCCGCGATCGCGGCCATCCCTTCGAAGCAGGACCCCGCCATGAATGCAGCGTCATCCGAACTGGCCCGCCAGGCCGAACAACTGTCCGCCGACGTCGTGCGCCCGATCCCGGGCTCGCGCAAGATCCATGTGGCCGGCCCGTACGCCGACATCCGCGTGGCCATGCGCGAGGTCGTCCTCGAGCGCACTCCGACCCTGTTCGGCGGCGAGGACAACCCGCCGCTGGCCGTGTACGACACCTCCGGCCCGTACACCGATCCCGACGCGTCGATCGACCTCACGCGCGGATTGCCGCGACTGCGCGAGGGCTGGATCGCCGCGCGTGGCGACACGCTCGAATTGCCCGGCCCGAGCTCGGATTTCGGCCGCCGCCGCGAGACCGATCCGAAGCTCGATGCGATCCGCTTCGGCAACCGCCCGCGCCCGCGCCGCGCGCTGCCGGGTGCCAACGTGACGCAGATGCATTACGCGCGCCGCGGGATCGTCACTGCGGAAATGGAGTACATCGCCGTGCGCGAGAACCAGCGGCTGGACGTGCTCGCCGATGCGGGCCTGCGTGCGCAGCACCCGGGCGAGTCGTTCGGTGCGTCGATCCCGGCGCGCATCACCGCGGAGTTCGTGCGCGACGAGGTGGCACGCGGCCGCGCGATCATCCCCTGCAACATCAACCATCCGGAAAGCGAGCCGATGATCATCGGCCGCAACTTCCTGACCAAGGTCAACGCCAACATCGGCAACTCCGCGGTGTCCTCGGGCATCGCCGAGGAAGTGGAGAAGCTGGTCTGGGCGATCCGCTGGGGCGCGGACAACGTCATGGACCTGTCGACCGGAAAGCACATTCACGAAACCCGCGAGTGGATCATCCGCAATTCGCCGGTGCCGATCGGCACGGTGCCGATCTACCAGGCACTGGAGAAGGTCGACGGCCGCGCCGAGGAACTCACCTGGGAGCTCTTCCGCGACACCCTGATCGAGCAGGCGGAGCAGGGCGTGGACTATTTCACCATCCACGCCGGCGTGCGCCTGGCCCATGTGCCGCTGACTGCCAGGCGCGTGACCGGCATCGTCAGCCGCGGCGGCTCGATCATGGCCAAGTGGTGTCTGGCCCACCATCGCGAGAGCTTCCTCTACGAACGCTTCGAGGAGATCTGCGAAATCATGAAGGCCTATGACGTCGCCTTCAGCCTCGGCGACGGCCTGCGACCCGGGTCGATCGCCGATGCCAACGACGCCGCCCAGTTCGCCGAGCTCGAGACCCTGGGCGAACTGACGAGGATCGCGTGGTCGCACGACGTGCAGACCATGATCGAAGGGCCCGGCCATGTGCCGATGCAGCTGATCAGGGAGAACATGGACCGCCAGCTGGCCTGTTGCGGCGAGGCGCCGTTCTACACCCTCGGACCACTGACCACGGACATCGCGCCGGGCTACGACCACATCACCAGTGCCATTGGCGCCGCCCTGATCGGCTGGTACGGCACCGCGATGCTCTGCTATGTCACGCCGAAAGAGCACCTCGGCCTGCCCGACAGGCACGACGTGCGCGAAGGGCTGATGGCCTACCGCATCGCCGCGCATGCCGCCGATCTCGCCAAGGGCCACCCGGGCGCGCAGGCGCGCGACAACGCGCTGTCGAAGGCACGCTTCGAGTTCCGCTGGCAGGACCAGTTCAATCTCGGTCTGGACCCGGAGCGCGCCCGCGAGTACCACGACGCCACGCTGCCGAAGGACGCGCACAAGGCGGCGCACTTCTGCTCGATGTGTGGCCCGCAGTTCTGCTCGATGAAGATCACCCAGGACGTGCGCGACTATGCGGCTGCGCAGGGGGTCGATGCACAGGCTGCGCTCACCGCCGGCATGCAGGCGAAGGCCGACGAGTTCCGGGCCGCCGGCGGCGAGGTGTACCAGCCGGGCTGACGGCAAACCGGCGCTGAACGTCGCATGCCGCCGTCGCATGCAGTCGACGGCGGCACCGGTACGGTCATGCCACGGAGCGGCGTGGCCGCCCTGCCAGTCACCGAGGAGAACCTGCCATGCGTACCTCCCGTCGTCTCGCCGCCTGGCTCTTCGGCCTGTGCGCGCTCGCCCTGCTCGCCGGTTGCGCGACCGGCCCACGCGTCAGCACCGAAGCCGATCCGCGCGCCGACTTCTCGCAGTACCGGACGTGGGCCTTCTACACGCCGCTCGCGCTCGAAAGCCATGGCTATGAAACCGCGACCAGCGAAGTCGCGAAGGCGGCGATCCGGGCGCAGATGGAAAGCCGCGGCTACCGGTACCAGCCGCAGGACCCGGACATCTGGGTCAACGTCAACGCCTACCTGCAGCGTCGCACCGACGTCTCGACCACGCCCACCGTGGACTACGCCTACTACTACAGCTATCGCGGCCGCGGCTACGTCGCGGTGCCGTACTGGAACGAGCGTACCCACGTGCACCGCTATACCGAGGGCACGATGAACGTGGACATCGTCGATCGCCGGCAGAACCGTCTGGTCTGGGAGGGGATTGCGGTGGGTCGGGTCGGCCGGAACACGCCGGCCGAGCGCGACGCCCGGATCAACGCGACGCTTGCGGAGATCTTCGCGCGCTATCCGCATCGTGCGGGCATGGGTGCATCGTCTCTGCCGCAGTGACCTGGGTGGTGCGGCGGGTGTGCAGGTGAGGGCATAGCGGCTCACCGAACGCAAGTGTTGAATGTGCAGGATCGGTCCATTGACTTGCCAGCGTTCAGTCGCGCGGCGCGATCATCGCGGACCCCCGGAACAAGATTGAACGCAGTTGGATGTAGTGCGCCCTGTCGATCTCGATCGCTGGCGTGTGGGCGATGCCTCGGTCGATGCGCTCACGCGCGAGATCTCGATGCCGGGCGCACGCCGGGCGGTCCGCGTCACCCCCAAGGCGCTCGCGGTGCTGCGGGTGCTTGCAGCCCAGCCCGGGCAGGTGGTCACGCGCCGCGCGCTGTTGGACGAAGTCTGGTCGGAAACGATGCCGACCGACGACGTCCTGACCCAGGCGATCACGCAGCTGCGCAAGGCCTTCGGAAGCGGGCCCGGCGGCGCGGACGAGGGGCGCGCCTATATCGAGACCATCGCCAAGAGCGGCTACCGGCTGCTGCGCGATGTGACTGCAATCGGCGACGACGCCGTGGCCACCGATGTGGCCGCGGCCCCGACGCCGCATGCGCCGACAGACGCGGCCGCACCCACGGACGCCCGGCAGGAGCCGTCACCCGTCGCCGCCACGGCGCGGCACCATGCGGCGGGAGCGGCTCCTGTACGGCGCTGGTGGGCGGCGGTCGCGGTGACCTGTCTGACGCTTGCCGTGGTCGGCGCGATGTTCTGGTCGCACGCGCGTGACAACGATGGCCCGGAGGCGCCGGTGGGGTCGCAGGCCGCCCGCCTGATCACCTCCAGCATGGGGTTCAAGGGCTCGCCCTCGCTGTCACCCGACGGCCGCCAGGTGGCCTACGCCGCGGCCGATGGCATGGCGGGATCGACGGGCAGCGTGATCCTGGTGCAACCCACGCACAACGCACCGGCACGCGTGCTCGCACCGGCGCCCGCCGGTACGGCGGTGACCGACTCGGTGCCGCGCTGGTCACCCGACGGCCGCGACCTCGCCTTCCTGCGCCGTTCCGGCGGCAAGGCCTGCGCGGTGATGGTGGCCGACGTGCGCGGGAACGATGCACGCGAGGTGGCGCGGTGCGACGGCGCGCGGACGGTGAGTTTCGACTGGACCGCCGACGGCAGCGGCTTGCTGTTCGGCACCATGGACGGCGAGTTCGCGGCGCCCGGCCTGCGTGTGCTGGATCTGGGGTCCGGAGCCTGGCAGCCGCTCGCCTACGACCATGTGCCGGGCGCCATCGACCATGCGCCGCGGGTCTCGCCGGACGGCGCGTGGATCCTGTTCGCGCGCAACCCGCAGCTGGGCGACCTGTGGCGGGTGCCCGCAGCCGGCGGGCGCGCCGAGCAGCTGACCACGCTCAACAGCGAACTGCGCGGCTGGGCCTGGGCCGACGGCGGGCGCGTCGTATTCGGGCGGCGCGTCGACTCCGAGGTGCGGCTGTACGCGCTCGACCCGGTGAGCGGTGCGATCTCCGACCTGGGTTTCGACGACGCGCAGGCGCCTTCGATGGTGCCGGCCACCGGGGCGCTGGCGTTCGTGCGCCGCAACCTGCGGTTTGGCCTGTTCCGCATCGCCGTCGATGGATCGGGCGGCATCGACAAGCAGCGCCTGTTCGCGTCCAACGGGCGTGACAACACGCCGGCGGTATCGCCCGATGGCAGCCGCCTGGCGTTCGCGTCCGACCGTGCCGGCCCATACGAGCTGTGGCTGGCGGAGCTGGCCGATCCGTCAGCGGCGCCGGTGCCGGTGCCCGGGATCACCCCGATCGGCAGCCATGCACCCACCTGGTCGGTCGACGGCCGGCACCTGCTGGTGGCCGGTGCCACCGATCCCGTGGATCTCGGGGCCACCGCACTCTACGAAGTGGATGCCGCCAGCGGCGCCGTCCGCCGGCTCGAGGTGCCGGTGCGCAATCCGGTGCAGGCCCTGCGGCTGGATCCACGACAACTGGTGGTGGCCGCGCAGGCAGGCGATGGCACCTTGCAGCTCGCGCTGCTGATGGCCGACGAGCGCGGCTGGCGGCAGCTGCGTGCGCTGGACGACGTCTCGCATTTCCTGCACGACCCCGCGTCCGGGCGGCTCCTGTTCTCGCGACTGTCCGCCGACGGGCTGTGGGAGGCGTCGCTCGATCTGCGCCCGGACAGCGTGCGCCAGGTGGATCCGCATCACCCACGGCGTGTCCATTACCGCGGCTGGTCGCCCTCCGTGGGTGGCGCCATCGACTACGTGGTCGCCGCGCCGGGGTGCCGCACCCAGCTCAACCGCTTCGGCGGCTCCGATGGTTCGCGCCAGCTGTGCCTGAGCGTGGAGCGGCGTGCCGCCACCAGCGGCTTCAGCAGCAGCACGCGCGACGGCACGGTCTACCTGTCGATGGTGATCGACGACGGCATGGAAATCGGCTTCACCCACCTGCCGAAGCGGCGTCCGACATCGACACTCGGGATCGTCAACCTGTTGAAACCGAAGGGAAAACCGGTTTCGTAAGGGTTTCGGAAAAGCTTCCGCCCGATTTCGCACAGGATTCGGACGGATTTCCGGCAAGCCGCGGGCAGAGCCGGCACAAGGGAGGCTCCCCCACGCCGGATGCCTCCATGACCACGATCAATGACTGGGCCGACCGCGGCCGCATGCTGCAGATCGATCTTGACGATGCCACCGTTCCACGCCCGCACTGTATCGGCCTGTCACGGATGGGTGGCGCGCGCGTCGCCGCCGCGGCCTGCTCGGCCTGGGTGGTGTTGCGCGGGAACGCATGGGTGGAGTGCAAGGAAGGCCGCTTCCGCCTGCGCCGCGGCGAATGGATGGTGTTCGAACGCGATTCGGTGCCGGTCCTGCACACCGACGAGAGCAGCCTGGTCATCGGCGTCGTGCTGCGCGCCCCGGATCTGAAGCTGCTGGAGCAGGTTGCCGACACCGCGCTGTATCCCGGACGTGGCAGCCTCCCGGCCAGCGAGCTTCGCGTTGCGCTGCAGTTGTGGCGCGCGGCCCGTGCCGATGGCAACGCGGATGCGCTGCGGCCGGTGCTCCTGCATATCGCGCGTGCCCAGCGCGACCTCGCCACGCGGGTGCAGCTGTGCCCTGGCCGCTCGCGCAGCCGCAAGCGCCAGGTGTTCGGTCGCATGCAGCGTGCGCGCCTGTACCTCGAGGGCCACAACGACCGGGTGGTGCGCATCGGGGAACTGGCCGACCTCACCAACTTCTCGAGCTGGTACTTCTCCAAGGCGTTCCAGAGCCTGTACGAGGAGAGCCCGCAGGCGCTGTCGGCGCGCCTGCGTCTGGAGCGTGCGGCCGAACTGCTCACCTCGACGTCGATGACGGTGGGCGAGGTGGCCGCGTCGTGCGGATTCGACAACTGCTGCAGCTTCGCGCGCGCGTTCCGCGCCCGGCACGGCACCACCGCCACCGACTATCGCGCGCGCCATGCCGGATATCCGTCGGAGCAGGTCGCGGCCTGACGCGTCGCCGGCCTGCGTGTTCGCCATGCAGGTCGGGGCACTGGCAGGCCAGCCCGTCTGTATGGCGCATCGCGGATGTCGGCAGGGTGACAAATCGCGGATCGGACAGATTGCGCAAAGTCATACGGCCGCCGTCGCAAAGCAAGCGCCGACACACCGCCGTAACGTTCGGATGCGTCTTAACGCATCACTAATGCAATTCTGGAGAGAATTAATGAAAGCTCGCATTCCAGCGATGCGGCCGGGCCTGCTGCCTGCTGCCATCCTGACGGCGCTGCTGCCGGTCGCCGCCTCCGCGCAAGCGCAGGACGCCGCCGATGGGGCGACCACCCTCGACCGCATCTCGGTGACGGGCTCGCGCATCCGTGGCGTCGAGATCGAGAACCAGCAGCCGATCCTGACGGTCAGCCGCCAGGACATCGAGCGCAGCGGCCACACCTCGGTTGCCGACCTGCTGCAGAACATCCCGTCGGCGGGTTCGCCGGCGATCTCCCGCGCTGACGCCCTGGCGTCGGGCGAGAACGTCGGTGGCTACTACATCGACATCCGCAACCTCGGTGCCAACCGCACGCTGGTCCTGCTCAACGGCGTGCGCCTGGGCGCCACCACCGGCGGCTACCAGGACCTGAGCCAGATTCCGATGGCGGCGATCGAGCGCATCGACGTCCTCAAGGACGGCGCCTCGTCGATCTACGGCTCCGACGCGATCGCGGCCGTGGTCAACGTGATCACCCGCAAGCGCTTCGAAGGTGCGGAAGCCTCGATCCAGTACGGCCAGTACGGCCAGGGCGATGGTGCCGAAACCACCTATTCGGCGACCGTTGGCGTCGCCAACGACCGCAGCGGCATCACCGTCAGCGCCGAAGTGATGGAAGCCGATCCTGTCTACGGTGGCGACCGCTTCTTCAGCCGCTATGGCAACGCCGGTCCGGATTACCCCGGCTCGGGCTGGAGCCCGGTCAGCCAGTACGGCTCGTGGCAGCGCGGCAGCGAGTGGGTGACCCTGCGTCCGGGCGGTGACCCGTCCAATGCTGCGGACTTCGTTCCGCTGACCCCGGAGCAGTACGCCAACTCCAACGAGCAGATGCTGGTGTCGACCGGCATGAAGCGCGAGTCGGTGTTCTCCAACATCAACTACGACCTGACCGACCGCATCACGCTCAACGCGGACCTGCTGTTCAACAAGCGCACCACCGACCAGATGATCGCGGGTTACCCGTACCAGTCCGAGTCGCGTGCGATCAACACGCCGCTTTCGGCCGACAGCGCGTTCAACCCGACGGGCGAGCAGATCCAGTTCCGTCGTCGCCTGTGGGAAGTGCCGCGCACCACCACCAGCCAGCTCAAGACCACCCGTTTCTCCGGTGGCGTCAGCGGTTACTTCGACATCGCCGACAGGCCGTGGGACTGGGACGTCAACTACGCCTACAACCGCAATGAAGTGACCAAGACCGGTCATGGCGACGCCAGCCTGATCGCCACCCGGCAGGCGCTGGGTCCGTCCTACGTTGACGCCAATGGTGTCGCGCGCTGCGGCGTGGCTGGTGCCGAGAATCTCGGTCTGGAATCGTGCCGCCCGTGGAATCCGCTGCTGCCGTACGGCGTTGCAGGCCAGGGCTCGCTGGGCAACCAGGATGTGCAGGACTTCCTGTTCCCGTACTACACCGATACCGGCGAGACCAAGACCAAGATCCTCTCCGCCAACCTCAGCGGCTCGCTGTTCGAGCTGCCGGCGGGTGACCTGTCGATGGCAGTGGGCATCGAGCACCGCAAGGACGAAGGTCGCTTCGTTCCGGACGCGTTCGCGCAGAGCGGTCAGTACACCGGTCTCGCCGCCAGCACCACGCTGGGCGAGTACGAAGTCGACGAGGCCTACATCGAGTTCAACGTGCCGATCCTGTCGGACATGGCGTTCGCACGCGAGCTGACCGTCAACGTGGCTTCGCGCTACTCCGACTACAGCAACTTCGGCGACACCATCAACAGCAAGTTCAGCGTGCTGTGGCGTCCGAGCGACGCGCTGGCCGTGCGTGGTACGTGGGCCGAAGGCTTCCGCGCCCCGAGCATCGACAACCTGTATGGCGGCACCGGCGCCAGCTTCGAGCAATACACCGACCCGTGCTCGGTCGGCGTGCCGGGCAGCGTCAACGGCAATGCGGCGTGTAATGCGGCCGGCGTGCCGGTCGGTTACGTGCAGCTGGGCCAGGGCTACCAGGCTTGCACCTCGTGGCCGTGCCAGACCCCCGACCAGTTCATCTCGGGCTCCAATCCGAACCTCGGCCCGGAGACGTCGGAAAGCGTTACCGCCGGCATCGTGTACAGCCCGGAATTCGCTGACGGTCTCGACCTGAGCCTCGACTGGTACCGCTACGAGCTGGAGAACATCATCATCTCCGACAGCGTCAATCGCATCCTGCGCGATTGCTACGTCATCGGCGACTCCAGCCGCTGTGCCGGTATCACCCGTGCGGGCGACGGCCACATCAGCGCCATGTTCTACGGCCTGACCAACCTCGGCAGCATGGAAACCGAGGGCTGGGACTTCGGCGTGAAGTACCGCCTGCGCGACACCGCGTTCGGTGGATTCAACTTCAACTGGCAGACCACCTACACCAGCAAGTACGACCAGGCCGGCCAGAACGCGGATGGCGAAGACATCATGATCGGTTACGTCGGCGACCCCGGCATCTTCCGCGTGAAGTCGAACCTGAACGTGAACTGGGAAGTCAACGACGAGTGGAACATCGGCTGGACCACGCGTTACTACTCCGGCATCAACGACGGTTGCGTCGCGAACCGTCCGTGCTCGGATCCGGATCGTTACGCCTATGGCGAGACGGCCCCGCGTAACCAGCTCGGTTCGAACACCTTCCACGACTTCCAGGTGGCCTACACCGCACCGTGGAATGCGACCATCTCGGTCGGCGTGGACAACGTGTTCGAACGTGAGGCGCAGATCATGTACTCGGGCGGCAACGTGAGCACCGCGTTCCCGTACTACCCCGAGTTCGACATCGGCCGCTTCACCTACATGCGTTACGTGCAGCGCTTCTGATCCACGGATCGGAAACGTGCTGAAGGAGGGCGGGCCGCGAGGCCCGCCCTTTTTCTTTGGATCGGTGCAGGTCAGCCGCCATGCGGGATGCGGTACGCGGCAGTGCGCAGCCATCGCTGACTGCAATGGCGAACTTCGCTGGCGCCCGTGAGCGACGGTGTGCTTGCAACCCGGCGCCGGATGCGCCGCGCCGCAGCGGCGCGATCAATGCAGCTCAGCAGCAGCCACGCCGACGCGCTGAACACCAGCTGCCCGCAATCCAGACCGGCACGGCCGCAGGCAGCCGCACAGCGCGGTGCCCCCGCGGCGGACCGCCGGTTGCTGATCCGGTCGTGGAGGCGTGTACGCGGCGGGGGCCGCGGGGGGTACCGCTACGCAGGCTGCGGCGTGACGCCCATCAGCCGATCCGCCTGGGTGCGCCAGCCATCGAGGCGATCCAGCACGCCGGTGCGGCGCAGGTAATCCTCGTCGACGCCGACGCGTGCCACCAGCGAGGTGGCCACGTGCACGGCACCGGTCACCCAGAAGCTGCGCGTGCCGGCACGCGCTGGCGCGCGCTGGAACGCCACCGCCTCGATGATCGGCATCGGCAGGCCCCACAGGCCCAGCAGGTATGCCCCTGCTTCGGCATGGTCGAGCACATCGCCCTCGCCGGCGCCATCGTGTTCGCCCGCAGCGGCGTTGCGCGCGTCATGGACACCCGGCAGCAGCAGGCCGATGTCGGCCAGCAGCGCCGCGGTGGCGCCGAGCTCCGCACTCGATTCCGGCAGCAGCCGCCGAGCGAGCTGCGAGGCCAGCAGCGCACGCTGCTGCAGCGCGTGCCGGTCGACGCCGGTCTGTGCGCTCTGCCCGAACACTTCGCTGGCCAGCACCAGGTTGCGCAGGGTGCCGATGCCGAGCCGGGTAACGGCCATGCGCAGGTCGGTGATGCTGCGCCCCGCGGAAAAATACGCCGAGTTGCACAACTGCAGCACCTTGGCCGCGATTGCCGGGTCGCCGGAGATCAGTCGTGCGATCTCGGTCGCGCTGGTCTCGTCGTCGGCCTCGAGCGCGTGCATCAGCGCCAGGTAGGTGTGCGGCGGGGAGGGCAGCTGGTCGATGCGGCCGATGTGTTCGCGCAACCGCGGGTCGCCCAGCAGGTCGCGCAGTTCCTCGAGGCTGCCGATCGCTTCCAGCAGCACTTCCTCGCCCAGTGGCAGCGGCAGGAAGCGGTGGGCGAGCGACAACACGCGTGCCGGCGGTGGATCGCGGTCGCCGACCAGGGCGATGCGCGAGGTCTCCGGGCGCAGGGTGCGGATCTGCCCGAGGAGCGTTGCCGCGGGCATGTCGGGAAGCACCGGGGCGACCACCACGATGTCCTGTGGCAGGTCGGCGGCAAGCGAGGTGGCAGTGGCGCCGTCGCCGACGCACTGCACGTCCCAGCTTTCATCCATGCCGCCGACGAGATCGATCAGATCGGGCGGCAGGCTGTCTTCGCCGCCCACGAACAGGATGCGCAACTTCGGAACTCCCCTTGGCAACTGCGCGGACCCGACGGGCCCGCACGTGCGAAGGATGTTAACAACGCGACGGCAGTGGCCACCCGTGCCACAAGTCAAACTGTGACGGTGGCGCCGGAATGGTCAGGCCTGCTCGTTGGCACAGGCGCTGATGGCGTCCTCGAGGATCTTCTTCGCCTCGGCGGCATCGCCCCAGCCGTCGACCTTGACCCACTTGCCCTTCTCGAGATCCTTGTAGTGCTCGAAGAAGTGGCCGATGCGCTCCAGCCAGTGCGCCGACACCTTGTCGAGGTCATCGACGTGGGCATAGCCGGCGAACACCTTCTCCACCGGCACCGCGAGGATCTTCTCGTCGTTGCCGGCCTCGTCGGACATCTTCAGCACGCCGACCGGGCGGCAGCGGATCACCGAGCCGGGCACCAGCGGCAGCGGCAGGATCACCAGCACGTCGGCCGGGTCGCCATCGCCGCACATGGTGTGGGGCACGTAACCGTAGTTGCACGGGTAGCGCATCGGCGTGGACAGCACGCGGTCGACGAAGATCGCGCCACTGGCCTTGTCCACCTCGTACTTCACCGGCTCCGCATCCTTGGGGATTTCGATGATGACGTTGATCTCGTGCGGCGGGTTGTTGCCGGTGGTGACGCGCTGCAGTCCCATGTATCGACTCCGAAGGCGGACGTGGCGCGCGCCACGTCGGGTAGGGGAAACCGCGCATTCTACGCCGCCGGCTGTTGCGTCGCAGCAGAGCCTCGGGTCGACCCCACCTTGGGGTAGGCCCCAGCTTGGCCGGTCCCGTACTGGGGCGTATCCATATGCCCCACGCCCCCAGACGCAACGGATTCCGACATGACCCACCTCGACGCCGCCAGCCCTGCAGCCCTCCAGCCGACGCAGGGGTACTGGGACGGACAACAGGCGCAGGACGCCACCCAGAACCGTTTCAACGATGCACCGCTGCGCTCGACGGACGCGCCGGCCCAGGTGGCCGACCGCGCGGTCAACGTCGCCGACACCGCGATCCCGATCCAGGGCAACGACCGTGGGAGCAGCCTGCCCGGCCTGCAGACCCCGGATGGCAAGCGCATCACCAATTCCGAATTGCACGTGGGCGAGCAGGCCACCGTCACCCGCGAGCAGACCGTCGCCGACTACGGCATCACCAGTGACCAGGTGGTGTTCACCACGAGCACGGGCGAGGGCGACGACGACGTGCGTATCAGCCAGCGCGACGACGGCACCCTCGACGTCGAGGTCAATGGCGAGTCCTATGCCGTCCGCCTGACCGAGCGCCAGGAGCTGACCCTGCGCACCGGTGGCGGCAACGACACGATTACCGCCTCGCCCAATGTCACCGTGAACCTGGTGATCGATGCCGGCGCCGGCGACGACGTCATCCGCACCGGCATGGGCGACGACCGCATCTTCGGCGGCGACGGCAACGACACCATCGAGACCATCGGTGGCCGCAACGACATCGATGGCGGCAACGGCGATGACACCCTTATCGGCGGCAATGGCGACAACATCATCTTCGGTGGTGCCGGCAACGACGTGATCCGCGCAGGCAGCGGCTTCAACTTCATCGAAGGCGGCCTCGGCAATGACGAGATCTTCGGCGGCGCCGGCCAGAACATCCTCTCCGGTGGCCGTGGCGACGACGTCATCCATGTCGATGCAGCGGGACGCAGCTCGGCCTATGCAGGCCTCGGCAACGACACCATCAACGGTGCCGGTGCCAACGACCTCGTCTACACCGAGGTCGGCGACCTGGTGAACGCCGCCACCGGCGCCCGGCCGACCGTGGTCAACGTCGAGATCGACACCGGCGCCGGGCAGACCATCGCGGTCACGGGCTCCGAGCAGTTCCGCCAGCGCGTGGAATCCGAGCTGGACTTCCTGCGCAGTTCCGCCGCGGGCACGCAGATGCTCTCCGAGCTTGATGCCGCCGTGGAGAACAAGGGCAACCGGGTGACGATCCAGGAGCTGGCCAACGAACAGAACGGCTATGCCCAGACCTTTGGCCGCGGTGGGGCCGAGATCGTCAACGGCCGTGCCGGCGTGGGCGGTGACGTGACCATCGGCTACAACCCCTCGTTCCACATGGATGCCTTCCCGGCCCCCACCGTGGTGCTCTATCACGAGATGTCGCATGCCTATAACGGCGTCAACGGCACCTTCCAGCCGGGCAGCTACACCGGCTCCGGCCCTGATCGCGGCATCCGCAATGCCGAACGCCAGGCCGTGGGACTGGAGACCTCTGCTCCCGCCTTCGACTTCGATGGCGATCCGAGCACCCCACCCACCACCCACAACCCGATCCACCTGACCGAGAACGGCCTGCGCCGCGAGCTGGGCATGCCGGATCGTCCGAGCTACCGGCTGTAAGTGCAGCCGCCAGCACGTCCCGCTCCATGACCGGAGCTGCAGGCGGCCCGCATTGGCGGGCCGCCTGTCGTCCTTTAGGCTGCCCTGCATGAACACATCGCCGCGCCCCGCGCGAATCGTCTTCGCGACCGCCATCCTCGCCGCGCTGCCGCTGGTCGCGTGCGCACAGGCGCCCGTCGTCCCGCCCACCGGAACCGAATCCATGTCCGACTCCATCCAGCTGGCCCCCGTGGCCGACGGCCCCGTCCGCCTCGCTGCCGGCTTCGCCTACGAGCCGCGCAGCGGGACCGTGCGGGTGCGGTACCGCATCGAGAACACCGGCGCGCAGGCGGTGGCGGTGTTCGACCGCGGCCACCGGCACGCGGTCCTAATCGGCCGCCAGCAGTCCGGCGCGGTCGGCGAGCCGACCTTTGTCGAGGACCGTGCGGGTGAAGTGACGCTGCGCCATATCGCATTGCCGCTTCCCGATCCGGCGCCGACATCGCCGCCCAGCCCGATGGCCGCGCGCATCGACCCCGGCGCCAGCCTGGAAGGCGAGTTCGCCTATGCGCCACCGACCGACGCGGAACCGCGTCGCGTGCGCTGGTGCCTGGGCGTGGCGCCGTTCGACGCGGACCTGTTCGATATGCCGGAGGATTCCGCCGGCGTCAGCGTCTGGCGCGCGAGCTTCGACGTGGTCGACCGTCAGCAGCAGCTGTGCACGCCGTGGTACGACGTGGCGGCAGGCGCGTTCGAGCGTTGAAGGCGAGGGTTTGATCTGCAGCGTGGGATAGACCCTCGCGACGCGTGCCCCGGGCCAATGCCGCGCATGCTGCCCAGCTGCATCGGATATGCGGTGTAGAGGCGCCGCGGCCTGACCCCTTCCCCCGCGCGCGGGAGAAGGTGCCCCGCAGGGGCGGATGAGGGGGTTTCGCGCTTCCCCTCACCCCAATCCCTCTCCCGCAAGCGGGAGAGGGGCGTTGGTGCCGGACGGGAGGTGCTTCAGCGAGCGGCGTCGTGGCGGTTCGACGCCGGGGTCTTCGGCTTCGGTTCTATAGAAGCGGGACCATCAGCAGCGCCACGATGTTGATGATCTTGATCAGCGGGTTGATCGCCGGGCCGGCGGTGTCCTTGTAGGGATCGCCGACGGTGTCGCCGGTCACCGCGGCCTTGTGGGCTTCCGAGCCTTTGCCGCCGAAGTGGCCGTCCTCGATGTACTTCTTGGCGTTGTCCCAGGCGCCGCCACCGGTGGTCATCGAGATCGCCACGAACAGCCCGGTGACGATGGTGCCGATCAGCAGGCCGCCCAGCGCCCGCGGCCCCAGCAGCAGGCCGACCACGATCGGCACCGCCACCGGCAGCAGCGACGGCAGGATCATCTCCTTGATCGCGGACTTCGTCAGCATGTCGACCGCGCGCGAGTAGTCGGGCTTCGCGGTGCCCTGCATGATCCCCGGGATCTCGCGGAACTGCCGGCGCACCTCCTCCACCACGCTGCCGGCGGCGCGTCCGACCGCCTCCATCGCCATCGCGCCGAACAGGTACGGGATCAGGCCCCCGATCAGGAGGCCGATGATCACGTAGTGGTCGGACAGGTCGAACGCGAACGTCGTGCCCGGGCTGTTGGCCTGCAGGTTGTGGGTGTAATCGGCAAACAGCACCAGCGCGGCCAGCGCCGCCGATCCGATCGCATAGCCCTTGGTCACCGCCTTGGTGGTGTTGCCGACGGCGTCCAGCGGATCGGTGACTTCGCGCACTTCCGGCGGCAGCTCCGCCATCTCGGCAATGCCGCCGGCGTTGTCGGTGATCGGGCCGTAGGCGTCGAGCGCGACGATCATGCCCGCCATCGACAGCATTGCGGTGGCCGCGATCGCGATGCCGTAAAGGCCGGACAGCGCGAAGCACACCCAGATCGCGAGGCACACCGCGATCACCGGCCACGCGGTCGACTTCATCGAGATGCCGAGGCCCGCAATGATGTTGGTGCCGTGCCCGGTGGTCGAGGCCTGGGCGATGTGCTGCACCGGCCTGTACTGGGTGCCGGTGTAGTACTCGGTGATCCAGACGATCACGCCGGTCAGCACCAGGCCCACCAGCGCGCACCAGTACAGGTTGTCCGCGCCGTGGCTGTTGTCGGCCATCAGTTGCGTGGTGATCGGCCAGAACAGCACGGCCGCGATCACGCCGGAGACGATCACGCCCTTGTACAGCGCGCCCATGATCGAGCCGCCGGGCTTCACCTTGACGAAGAACGTGCCGACGATCGATGCCAGGATCGAGGCCCCTCCCAGCACCAGCGGATACAGCACGCCATTGGCGCCGACGGTATCGGCCATCAGGTAGCCCAGCAGCATCGTCGCGATCACGGTGACCGCATAGGTCTCGAACAGGTCCGCGGCCATGCCTGCGCAGTCGCCGACATTGTCACCGACGTTGTCGGCGATCACCGCCGGGTTGCGCGGGTCGTCCTCGGGAATACCGGCTTCCACCTTGCCGACGAGGTCGGCGCCGACGTCGGCGCCCTTGGTGAAGATGCCGCCACCCAGCCGCGCGAAGATCGAGATCAGCGAGCTGCCGAACGCCAGCCCCACCAGCGCGTGCAGCGCGGCCTCGCCGCCGATGCCGAAACGCGGCAGCAGCCACCAGTAGCCGGCCACGCCCAGCAGGCCCAGGCCCACCACCAGCATGCCGGTGATGGCACCACCGCGGAACGCGACATCCATGGCCGGGCCGATGCCACGCCGCGCGGCCTCCGCGGTGCGCACGTTGGCGCGCACCGAGACGTTCATGCCGATATAGCCGGCCGCCCCCGACAGCACCGCACCGAGCAGGAAGCCGACGCCGGTGGCCCAGCCCAGGAAGATGCCGACCAGCACGAACAGCACCACGCCGGCAACGGAGATCGTCAGGTACTGGCGGTTGAGGTAGGCGCGCGCGCCTTCCTGGATCGCGCCGGCGATCTCCTGCATCCGTTGGTTGCCGGCCGGCTGCCGGTTGATCCAGGCAGCGGAAACGATCCCGTAGAGAATCGCGATGACGGCGCAGGCCAGCGCCATCCACAAACCGTGTTGCTCGAGCATGTAACCCCTCCCAGAGTGGAATGCCTGGGACTGCCCGCACAGATGATGAGGACAGATCCCCTCGCACAGCGGTGATGCCGCCCGACTATGGCACAGCGGCATGGGGCGGTGTACGCGCCGTCGCGCCTGCCACGTGGAAGCACGATTCAGCGCCACCGTGACAGCCTGTGCCACCGCCCCCTGCGAGCCGCACCATGTCCCCCACCACCTGCCTCTCGCTTGCCCTGCTGCTGGCGGTGCCTGCCGCCGCCGCGCAACAGGCCCCGGAGATCTCCCGCGAGCCGGCGACGCCGCAGGCCGATGGCGCGGCGCATACCGTACGCACGATCCCGGAAGCCTGCGCCCGCATCGAGGGCGTGTTCACCGGCCAGGCGCAACCGCCTTACCGCTTCTCGGTCAAGCAGACCGCACCGCAATGCCAGCCACGCGCGCGGCTGGTCAACGCCGACGAGGTCGAACCCGATGCCGCGCAGGGCTGGCTGTACCACGACGAGGTCCGCATCCCCAGCGCCGCCTGCGAGGGCCTGGTGGCGGTGGCGCGGATCTGGCGCAAACCGGGCACCGATACCCTCGAACTCGATGCCCAGGGCCGCGCGCGCATCTATCTCGACGAGGCCCGCGCGGATGCCGAAGCCGGGCGCGCCCGCGACCCTGCGATGTACGCCGCGCAGCTGCGCGTGCAAGGCGACGGCTGCCGCTGAAAATCCTGCGGGGATCGGCCGCCAGGACTGCACCGCCCGGGTCGCTGCCACGCCGTGCAGGCGCGGCCATGAACCGCGTGCACGGCGCCGCGGCGACGGTCATCGTGCAACGTACCGCGGTGGGATATAACGGCCGCCCGAAAACCCGGCACGGTCGATGAAGCTCGCCATCCTCTCCCGCAACACGCGGCTGTATTCGACCCGTCGCCTCGTCGAGGCAGCGCGCACCCGCGGCCATACCGTGCGCGTGCTCGACCCGCTGCGCTGCTACCTGCGCATCGCCTGCGACGGTTTCGCGATGCACTACAAGGGCCGCCCGATCTCGGACTTCGATGCGGTGATCCCGCGCATCGGCGCGTCGGTCACCCGCTACGGCAACGCGGTGCTGCACCAGTTCGAGCTGATGGGCGCCTACACGCCGAACCCGTCCGCCGCGATCGGCGCCGCGCGCGACAAGCTGCGCGCGCACCAGATCCTCGCCGCGCAGGGCATCGGCCTGCCGGTCACCGTGTTCGGCGACAACCCCGACGACACCCACGACCTGTTGTCGATGCTCGGCCCGCCGCCGCACATCATCAAGCTCAACGAGGGCGCACAGGGCGCCGGGGTCATGCTTACCGAGAAGCCGTCGGCCTCGCGCAGCGTGATCGAAACCCTGCGCGGGCTGCAGGCGACCTTCCTGGTGCAGGAATTCATCGGCGAGGCGGCCGGCTGCGACCTGCGCTGCTTCGTGGTCGGCGACCGCGTGGTCGCGGCGATGCGGCGCGAGGCCCCGATCGGCGATTTCCGCTCCAACCTGCATCGTGGCGGCACCGGTACCGCCGACACCGCGTCCGCCGACGAGCAGGCGCTGGCGGTGCGCGCCGCGCAGGGGCTGGGGCTGCGCGTGGCCGGCGTCGACCTGATCCGCTCGGCCCGCGGCCCGCTGGTGCTCGAGGTCAACGCCTCGCCCGGCCTCGAGGGCATCGAGGGTGCAACCGGCGTCGACGTGGCCGGGCTGGTGGTCGAGCACGTCGCCGCGCATGTGGCCGCGCGTCCGGTGCGGGCGCCTCTCCGGCGCCGCCGTAACGCACGGGTATCGGTGGATTAACCGACCTGTAACCGGCGTCCGGCTATGGTCGCCACACATGGTCGGCAGCCGGACAACCGGCTCGGGCGATGGTCATCGGGGCGGTAACCTTTCGACCCAGGCGGCGTTCCCCCGCCTGGGTCTTTTTGTGTCCGGCTGCGGCGGCCATCACGAGGGCCGGGGTCCACGCGTCGGGACGTGTGCCAGAATCGGCGCTCATGTCGCGCGCCTCCCGGCGCCATGCCCGCAGCCGTTCACGGCACCGCCGTGACCTGCAGCCCAGTATGTCCGCCCCTCAACGCAACGGCCTCCCATGCGCATACTCGTGATCGAAGACAACCAGGACATCGCCGCCAACCTGGGCGACTACCTGGAGGATCGTGGCCATACCGTCGACTTCGCCGCCGATGGCGTGACCGGCCTGCACCTGGCGGTGGTGCACGACTTCGACGCGATCGTGCTCGACCTCAACCTGCCGGGCATGGACGGCCTCGAGGTCTGCCGCAAGCTGCGCAACGACGCGCGCAAGCAGACCCCGGTGCTGATGCTCACCGCGCGCGATTCGCTCGACAACAAGCTCGCCGGCTTCGATTCCGGTGCCGACGACTACCTGGTCAAGCCGTTCGCGCTGCAGGAGGTGGAAGTCCGCCTCAATGCGCTGTCGCGCCGCGGTCGCGGGGTGCAGACCCGCGTGCTGGAGGTCGGCGAGATCGAATACAACCTCGACACCCTCGAGGTGCGCCGGCTGGGCAAGCTGCTGCAGCTCAACCCGACCGCGCTCAAGATCCTGCAGGCGCTGATGGAGGCCTCGCCGGCGGTGGTTACCCGCCAGGACCTGGAAACCCGGGTGTGGGGCGAGGAGCTGCCCGATTCCGACTCGCTGCGCGTGCATATCCATGGCCTGCGCGCAGTGATCGACAAGCCGTTCGACACCCCGTACATCCAGACCCGCCACGGCATCGGGTACCGGATCGCCGCCCCCGATGGCGGCAGCTGACCGGCACGCCTCGACGGCGTCGCTGCGCGGGGCCCGCCGTTACCGGCGGCGCCTGCGCAGCCGCATCATCCTCTCGTTCCTGCTGCTCGGCCTCGGCCTGACCCTGCTGTTCGCGTTCGCCACCCAGTACGCCCGCAACCGGGTGGAGAACGCGCTGGTCGAGGACGTGATGAACCGCAACATCGACGAGTACGCGCACCTCTACTACAGCGACCCGACGCGCAACCCGGACCTGCCGGTACAGCAGATGCGCGGCTATGTGTTCACGCCCGACCGCATCGACCGCCTGCGCCGCGACTTCCCGGAATGGGTGGAGCTCGGCACCGGCATCCATACCCTGGGCGGCACCGACGAGCTGGGCCAGCCGTTCGCCTACAAGCTGGCGGTGCGCAAGACCGATGAGGAGTGGTTCTTCCTTGCCTACGACATGACCCAGACCATGCGCGGCGACGAACAGTTCCAGCGCGCCATCTACGGATCGGTGCTGGTGTTCTCGCTGCTGTCGCTGCTGGTGGGCTGGTGGGCGGCGTCGCGGGTGATGAGCCCGGTATCGGAACTCGCCCAGCGCCTGCGGCAGTCGGGCGGCACCGCGCAGCCGGTGCCGCTGGCATCGCATTTCCCCGACGACGAGGTCGGCCAGCTTGCCAGCGCGCTCGACGACTATTCCGCGCGCCTGACCGAGGTGGTGCAGCGCGACCGCGAGTTCAATGCCGACGTCAGCCATGAACTGCGCACGCCGCTGGCGGTGATCCGCGGTGCGGTGGAGCTGCTGCTGGCGCGGCCGGAACTCGACGACAAGACCCGTGCGCGGCTGCTGCGCATCCAGCGCGCCGAACAGCAGTGCACCGACCTCATCAGCGCGCTGCTGCTGCTGTCGCGCGCCGAGCGCGGGCACGGCAATACCGACATCGCGCGCGCGGCCGAGCAGCTGCTCGAAGCGCACCGCGCGCAGGTGGGCGGCAAGCCGCTGGAACTGCGGCTGGAAGGCGAGGGCGGCCTGGTCGTCGATGCGCCGGAAGCCGCGGTCGCGGTCGCGCTCGGCAACCTGATCGGCAATGCGGTGAAGTACACGCCGTCGGGCGAGGTGGTGGTGCGGGTGCTCGACGATGCGGTGCAGGTGATCGACAGCGGCCCGGGGCTGAGCGCAGAGGATGCGGCAAGGCTGTTCGAGCGCGGATACCGTGGCTCGCATGCGGAGCATTCGCAGGGCGGCGGCATCGGCCTGTCGATTGTTCGCCGCCTGTGCGACCTCTATGGCTGGAGCGTGCGGGTGGTGCCGGGAGCGACGCGCGGTGTGATCGCGACGCTGTCGTTCCGGCCCGATTCCAGCGATGCCGCCGTCGGCTGACGGCGACAGTGGCAGGCGCGGTCAGCGCTGCGTACGGGGCGCCACCACGGCAGGCGCGCGCACGTCGGCATCGCCGCTCACCAGCGTCCAGCCGGCAACGTCGTGGCCGAGTGCGGCCAGCGCCTCTTCGAACGCGGTGACCACGTTCTCCACCGCGGTGCCCGTCGCCGGCACGGTCTGCAGGAAGGTACGCGAGGCGACCACGCGCTGGTCGTGGTTGTGCAGCAGGCGCGCGCCGAGTTCGATGGTGGCCTGCGGAATGTCGCGTCCGGCGTAATCGGACTCGAAGCGACGCAGGTCCAGCACCAGCTTGTAGTCGGCGCGGATGCCCGCGCCCGAGGTTGCCACCGCGGGAATGCGGTCCGACGCCTCGAATGTTCGCAGCAGGGCCAGTTCCACCAGTTCGGTGGCCGGCTGCGCCCAGACCGATCCGGCGTAGACCTGCAGTTCCGACGGCGTGCGGCGCACCGAGATCCGCGGGCTGTCGACGACGCGCGGCGCCGTGGTCGGCACGATGGTCAGCTGCCAGTCCACCGCGGGCCACGCGGGATCGCTGCGGGTCTCCACCACCGGTGACCAGGTGGTCACCGGCTCGCGCGAACCGCCGCCGAGCAGGCTGCAGCCGGCGAGCAGGATGGGCAGAAGGCAGGCGGCGCAGAGGATCTGGAAGGCGCTTCTGGCGGGCGTGTTGCCCTCACCCCATCCTCCGCTCCGCGCCCCGGCCCTCGCGTCACCGCGAGGGCGTTCATCGACACGCGAGCCAATGGCTCGCAGGCATGCCTCTTCACCCCGCCTGCGGGAGAGGGGCGATGGTGCCGGGCGGGAGTCATTCCACTGGACACGGTGGGCTGATCCTGGGGCGCGGGCTCCCTGTTCTTCATTCATTGGGGTCGAACTCCTTGGGTGCGTCGCCGCCGAGCAGGAACCGGGTGGGGTTGCCGTTGAGGCGGTCGCTGATGCGGCGCAGGTCGCGGACCAGGCTGCGCAGCTCGGTGAGCGTCGGCCCCAGCTGCGACAGCCCGTCGTTGGCGAAGCTGTGGATGGCGGCGCGGTTCTCGTTGAGGATCGCGTCGGCGCCGCCGGTGGCGGAATCGAACTGCGCCAGCGAGTTGTTGAGGCGATCGACCATCCCCGGTAGCTCCTGCACCAGTTCGCGGTCGATGGTCTCCACCGCCTGGTTGGTGGTGGCGAGCGTCTGCTCCAGCTGGACGCTGGCCGCGCGCGCGGAGGCCAGCAGTTCACGGATGTCCTCGCGGCCGGCGGCGAGCGATCCGGTGGCCTGTTCGATATGGGTCAGCGTCTGCGAGATACGGGCGACGTTCTCCTCGCTCAGCACCTGGTCGAGGCGCTCGACCAGCCGGTTGGCCGTGTCGGAGATGTTCTGCAGCGCCGACGGCTCGGTGAGGATGATCGGGATCTCGCGGTCGGAGACGTCGACCAGCCGCGGCAGCTCCGGGCTGCCGCCGGTCAACTGGATGATCGGCGAGCCGGTCAGGCCGGTCATCGACATCCGCGCGCGGGTGTCGGTCCGCACCGGCGCACGTGCATCCAGGCGCAGGTGCGCGATCACCTGCCGCGGATCGTCCGGTGCCAGCTGCAGGCTCTGCACGCTGCCCACCGCGATGCCGTTGTACTGCACGCTGCTGCCTTCCGACATGCCGGTGACCGGCTCGTTGAAGACCACCGCGTAGTCCTGCCAGCTGCGGTCGGAGGCGTATTTCGCCGCCCATAGTGCGAACAGCAGGCCGAACGTCACCACCGCGATGGTGAAGGCGCCGATCAGGACGTAATTGGCTTTGGTTTCCATGCTCAGGCTTCCAGTGCGGGCGCGGTGGCGCCGTCGGCGGCGCGCGCCGCGCGTGCGCGGGGGCCGTGGAAATAGGATTGCACCCACGGGTGGTCGACGCGTTCGACTTCCGACAGCGGGCCGATCGCCAGCACCCTGCGGTCGGCCAGCACCGCGACGCGGTCGCAGATGGCGTAGAGGGTGTCGAGGTCGTGGGTGATGAGGAACACGGTCAGGCCCAGCGCTTCCTGCAGGGTGCGGATCAGCTCGTCGAACGCCGCCGCGCCGATCGGGTCCAGGCCGGCGGTGGGCTCGTCGAGGAACATCAGTGGCGGATCGAGCGCCAGCGCACGGGCCACGCCGGCGCGCTTGCGCATGCCACCCGACAGCTGCGACGGCAGCTTGTCGATGGCATCCGCCGGCAGGCCGGCAAGCTTCACCTTCAGCAGCGCCAGTTCGTAGCGCAGCGAAGGGCTGATGCCGGGGTAGTGCTCCTTCAGCGGCACCTCGACGTTCTCGCCCACCGTCAGCGACGAGAACAGCGCGCCGTCCTGGAACAGCACGCCGGTGTGGCGCTCGATATACGAGCGTCCGGCGGCGTCGGCGTCGATCGCATCGATGCCGAACACCTCGATGCTGCCCGCATCCGGTGTACGCAGGCCGAGGATGGTGCGCATCAGCACCGACTTGCCGGTGCCCGAGCCGCCGACCACGCCGAGGATCTCGCCGCGGCGGACGTCGAGGTCGAGGCCTTCGTGGACGACCTGCTTGCCGAACCGGTTTTCCAGCCCGCGCACGCGCACGATGATCCCGTCGTCGGCGTCCGGCGCGGTCGTGGCGTCGCGCTCGTTCGTGCTCACCATCCCAGCTCCATGAACCACAGCGCGGCGAGCGCATCGAGCACGATCACCAGCGCGATCGCCTGCACCACGCTCGACGTCGTGCGCTCGCCCACCGACTGTGCGGTGCCTTCCACCTGCAATCCTTCCAGGCAGCCGATCAGCGCGATCAGCAGGGCGAACACCGGCGCCTTCGACAGGCCCACCAGCATGTGCCGCAGCTCGAAGGTGTCCTGCATCCGCGAGAGATAGCCCTGCGGCGGGATCTCGAGGCTGAAGACGCCGACCGTCAGGCCGCCGGCGAGACCCGCCACCATCGCCAGGAAGGTCAGCAGCGGCAGCATCACCATGAGCGCGATCACCCGCGGCAGCACCAGCAGGTCGATCGGATCGAGGCCGAGGGTGCGGATCGCGTCCACTTCCTCGCGGCTGACCATCGCCCCGATCTGCGCGGTGAACGCGCTGGCGGTGCGGCCGGCGAGGATGATCGCCGTCAGCAGCACGCCGAACTCGCGCAGGAACGCGATGTTGACCAGCTCGACCACGAAGATCTGCGCACCGAACTCGGCAAGGATCGTCGAGCCGAGGAAAGCGATGACCGCGCCCACCAGGAACGACAGCAGCACCACCAGTGGCACCGCATCCAGCCCCACCTGTTCCATGTGCGCCACGGTGGGCGTGAGCCGGAAGCGCGACGGCTCCTTGATCAGGCGCATCAGCTTGATCAGGTTCTCGCCCAGGAAGCTGATCAGCGCCATGATCTCGCGGCCGTTGTCGACCATCGCGTAGCCGAGCCGGCCCAGCGCCGCGGCGAAGCCGTACTCCTTCTTCTTCGCCGGGCGGTCGTCGTGCACGTCCTCGATCGCCGCCACCAAGGCGCGGTGGTCGTCGCGGAAACGGAACTGCTCGAAATCGATGCCGCGCCGGTGGGCGAAGCGCAGCAGCTGCAGTACGCCCACCGAGTCGATGCGTTCGATATGCGTGGCGTCCACCTCGTGCGCGTCCTCGGGGGCCTCGCGCAACGCCTCGCCGATCTCGCCGGCATGGCTGAGCGTCCATCGCCCGCGCAGCACCATGCGGCCGTCGGGATCGGCGTCGAGGCTGGGCGCGGTGTCGATCATGCGGACGGAACGGGCATGCGGAGGGACGTGTCCGGGCGGCGCGGGCCGGTGCCGCATAGAGTACGCAATCGGGTCGTGAAGCTGTGCATCGCAGCAACGCACGCGCCGCGCGTGCGATCCTGTGGCGATGGATCGCCCGTCTCCGCACACCTACGGATATGCCGCCCGCATCGCCTTCGTGGTGGAGCTGGCCGAACACCTGCACGCCTACGGCACCACCGCACAGCGCCTGGAAGGCGCGGTCACCGACGTCTGCGAACAGCTGCAGCTGCACTGCGAGCCATGGGTGAACCCCACCGGCATGGTGCTGTCGTTCAACGACCCGCACCGGCCACCGGGCGACAGCGACACCACCCGGGTGATCCGTGCCGCGCCGGGTGATCTCGACCTGTCCAAGCTCAGCGAGGTGGACCGGATCACCGAGGAAGTCGTCGCCGGCCGCCTGGACCTGTCGGAAGGACATGCCGCGCTGCTGGCGCTGGACCTGCACAGGCCGGACTGGCGCGGCCGGCTGATCCATGTGCTGGCCTACGGCATGGTCGCTGCGGGCATCGCCGGGTTATGGCGGCTGCCATGGCTGGATATCGCCACCGCCTCGGCGATCGGCGTGCTGCTGGGCCAGCTCGATGCGGTGACCCGACGCAGCGTGCGCATGCGCGAATCCGCCGATGCGATCGCCGGCATGATCGCCGGCCTGGTGGCGATCGCGGTGGCCGGGTATGTCGCGCCGCTCAACCTCAATACCGTGATCATCGCGTCGCTGATCGTGATGCTGCCGGGCATGGCGCTGACCAACGCGGTCAACGAACTGACCAGCCAGCACCTGGTATCGGGAACGGTGCGGTTTGCCGGTGCGCTGACCACGGTGATGAAACTCACCGTCGGCACCATGATCGCGCTGACCGCGGCCCAGCTGGCGGGCGTGGAGCCGCAGGTGCGCGCCTGGCGTCCGCAGCCGGACTGGGTGGAGTGGGCCGCGATGCTGGTGGCCGCCTTCGCCTTCGCGGTGCTGTTCCGTGCCGCGCGCCGCGACTATCCACTGGTGATGGGTGCCGCGATCGGCGGCTACCTGATCTCCCGGTACGTGGGCCTGTCGCTGGGCGCGTCGGTGGGACTGTTCGCGTCCGCGCTGGTGGTCACCGCCGCCGGCAATGGCTACGCGCGCTGGGCCAACCGCCCCGGTGCGGTCATCCGCGTGCCCGGCATCATCATGCTGGTGCCGGGCAGCGCCAGCCTGCGTGGATTGATGAGCCTGTTCCAGCAACAGGACGTGGCCGTGGGGCAGGAGGCCATGCTCGGCGTGCTGAATATCATCCTGGCGCTGGTGGCCGGGCTGATGTTCGGAAACCTGCTGCTGCCATCGCGCAAAAGCCTGTAATCGGGCCAGCCTTCCGCGGTCTTCACCCGTGGACCGGCCGGGTCCGGGCCCATAAAGAAAACGCCGGCAATCGCCGGCGTTTTCGTCCGCTTCGCGGGTCCGTTACTGGATCAGGAAGTCCTCGATCTTCTTCCCGTTGGCAAGTTCCGCCGCCAGCCAGCGCGGATGCTTGCCGCGGCCCGTCCAGGTTTCATCCCGGTTGGCCGGATTGCGGTACTTCGGCGGCACCTTGCCGAGCTTGCGGCCAGCAGCGGACTTGCCGGCGGCCGCGGTCTTGCGCGTGCGCGGCGCGCTGCTGCCGGCGGTGCCACCGGTGCCGAACAGCTCGGCGACGGTGTATCCCTCGGTCTTCAGCAGCGCCTCCACCTTGCGGCGCACGCTCGCGGCGGGCTTGCGCTTCTGCAGGGTGGTCTTGCGCTTGCGCGCCTGGGCGATCAGTGATTCGAGTTCACGGGGAGAAAGGGTATTGAGGTCGATCGCCATGCGCTGCTCCGGAAATGGTTGTTGGAATGGGAGTCGTCCTGACAGTGTGCGCGGCGATGGTAAAGCAAGCAGGCACGGCGGGGAAACCCCGGTGCAACCCGGGTGGAATATGCGGCCGGAGGTTTCCGGAGGTAAGACGGAAAAACCGGCCGCGCCGGTTGTTCCCGTTTCCATCAGTCAGTGGCGGGCCGATGGGCAGCCCTGATGCGGTCGCGGCATATCCGGAGGTGCTGCGGAATACGCCCTGCAGACCCGCGTGGCCGCGCAGCCTCCGGACTATTCGCCCAGCCCCAGCCGTGCGCGCAGATTGCCGCGGTCCAGATGTTCCGCGTCGCCGCCACGCCGGGCGCGATATTCGAACGTGCCCGCCGCAAGCCCGCGCTCGGAGACCACCACCCGGTGCGGGATGCCGATCAGTTCCATGTCCGCGAACATCGGGCCGGGGCGCAGGCCGCGGTCGTCGAGTACCGCGTCCAGGCCCGCGGCACGCAGCTCGCGGTGCAGGGCCTCGGCGGCCTCGTCCACGTCGGGATTCTGCTTGGGATTGATGATGCACACCGCCACCTGCCACGGCGCCATCGGCTCGGGCCAGATGATGCCGGCATCGTCGTGGTTCTGTTCGATCGCCGCGGCCACGATGCGCGACACGCCGATGCCGTAGCAGCCCATCGCCGGCACCACCGCCTTGCCCTGTTCGTCGAGCACGCTGAAACCCATGGCCTCGGCATAACGGCGGCCGAGCTGGAAGACATGGCCGACCTCGATGCCGCGCGCGATGCGGATCTCGCCGCCATCCAGTGCGCGATCACCCTCGGCGACATTGCGCAGGTCCGCGACCAGGTCTGGCTCGGGCAGGTCGCGCCCCCAGTTGACACCGGCCAGGTGGAAACCGGGCTGGTTGGCACCGACAACGAAATCGGCCAATGCGGCGACCTCGCGATCGGCGACCACGCGGATCGCACGCGCAGGGGCCACCGGGCCCAGGAAACCCGGCTCGCTGCCGAGGTGATCGGCGATCTCGGCTTCCGTCGCCATGCGGTATTCGGCAAGCCCCGGCAGCTTGGCCAGCTTGATCTCGTTGATCGCGTGGTCACCGCGCATCAGCACGGCGACGAAACCGTCCTCGCCCATTACCGCCACCGTCCGCACGGTGCGCGCCAGCGGGATGCCCAGCAGTGCGGCCACGTCCTCGCAGGTTTTCTGGGTGGGGGTTTCAACCCGCCGCATGTCCTCCGCGGGCGCCGGCCGTGGCGCCGGCTCCGCGGCCCCGGCCAGTTCGACGTTGGCCGCGTAATCCGAGGCGGTGGAAAACGCGATCGCGTCCTCGCCGGAATCGGCCAGCACGTGGAATTCATGCGAGGCGCTGCCGCCGATCGCGCCGGTATCGGCCTCGACCGCGCGGAATTCCAGCTGCAGGCGGGTAAAGATACGCACGTAGGCGTCGTACATCCGCCGGTATTGCGCGGCCATGCCGGCATCGTCGATATCGAACGAATAGGCGTCCTTCATCAGGAACTCGCGCGCGCGCATCACCCCGAAACGCGGGCGGATCTCGTCGCGGAACTTGGTCTGGATCTGGAAGAAGGTGACCGGCAGCTGGCGATAGCTCGCCAGTTCCGAGCGCGCGAAGTCGGTGATGACTTCCTCGTGCGTGGGGCCGTAGCAGTACCAGGATTCCTTGCGGTCCTGGATTTTCAGCAGCTGGCCGCCGAATTTCTCCCAGCGCCCGGTTTCCTCCCAGAGTTCGCGCGGCTGTACCGACGGCATCAGCAGTTCCACCGCGCCCGCGGCCTCCATTTCCTCGCGCACCACCGCTTCCACCCGGCGCAACACGCGCAGTCCCAGCGGCGACCAGGTATAGAGGCCGGCGGCCAGCTTGCGGATCAGCCCGGCGCGCAGCATCAGCCGGTGGCTGGCGATCTCGGCGTCGGCGGGGGTTTCCTTGCTGGTATGGAGATGGAACTGCGACAGGCGCATGGCAGGCGTCGGGAATCAGGGGGCGGGCATTGTGCCACGCGACCTGCGCCGCGGCCGGAGGGCACGCGGGGGATGATTATCCGTGCCGGGCATCAGCGGCCGAGGCGGGAGCGCGCGGCGCCAGGCCGCTTCGCCCCGGCACGTCCATGGTCGACCACCCATTCGGCTGTCGAGAGCATCCCCTTCGCGGGGATGACGACCGGGAGGCTCGCGGGAATGGCGTCCGGGGATGCGTCAGCCGCAGTAGGCGCGCGCGGCGGCCTGGGCGAATTCCAGCTGCGCGGCGCGCTCGGCATCGTTGAGCGTACGCGGATTGCCACTGCCGTCGTCCTGCTGCACCGGGCCCGCGCCATTGAGCGCCTCGATATTGGCGCGCGCGGTGCGGCACTGTTCGGCGCGCGGATCATTCGTCGTGGCGGCGCTGGCGGTCGCGGTCGCTGCCGATGCGGCAGTGCTGGCCGGCTGCGCCGGGCTGGCGCCGGACTGGGTCACCCGGCGGTGGGTGTACTTCTCTCCCCCACTGGGCGGAGCTTCCGAATAATGGGTGACGCCACGCGCGTCCTTCCACTGGTAGATGTCCTGTGCGCCGGCGGCACCGGCCAGCAGCGCGGCGACAAGCCCGAGGGCGAGGCCGTTGAGCGGATGGCGCATGTGGAGCTCCTTGAGGGGTCGGTGACGTGCGCCGGATTGCAGCACCGCCCCGTCCCCGGCGCAAGCGGCACGCAGCGCGGGTGGCCCCGCAGCCGCTAGACTTGGGCGATGGATCACGATCGGGACCCCGCCGCCCCGCTGCCATCGCGCGGCCGCGGCATCTACCTGCTGCCCAACCTGTTCACCACGGGCGGGCTGTTCGCGGGTTTCTTCGCCATCATCGCCGCGTCGCAGGGGCGCTTCGGAGCCGCCTGCGTGGCGATCTTCGTTGCCGGCATCCTCGACGGCATCGACGGCCGGGTGGCGCGGCTGACCAATACCCAGAGCGAATTCGGCGTGCAGTACGACTCGCTTGCCGACCTGGTGAGCTTCGGCATGGCACCGGCGCTGGTGATGTATCACTGGGCGCTGATCGAGATGCGCATGGACGGGCCGACGCTGGGCAAGGTCGGCTGGCTGGCGGCGTTCCTGTATGCCGCGTGCGCGGCGTTGCGGCTGGCGCGCTTCAACAGCCAGGTCGGCACCGTCGACAAGCGCTGGTTCGTCGGCCTGGCGAGCCCGGCGGCTGCCGGTGTCATGGCGAGCTTCGTGTGGACCTGCCACGAGCTCGGGCTGCGTGGTATCGACCTGCGCTACCCGGCGCTGGCGGTCACCGTGGTGGCGGGCCTGGCGATGGTCAGCCGCATCCGCTATTCGAGCTTCAAGGGCGGCGGCACCGGCCCCAGGGCCGACCGCGTGCCGTTCGTGGCGCTGCCGATCGCGGTGGCGATCCTGATCGCGCTGTGGATCGACCCGCCCAAGACCCTGCTGGCGGCGAGCACGCTCTACCTGCTGTCCGGGCCTGTCCTGTGGCTGTGGCGCCGGCGTCGCAGCCCGACCGCCACGGCATGAACTGGGACGGCTTCCAGCGCGAAGCGCTTGCCGAGCTGGGTTACCGGCTCTATCGCCCGTTCGATGCATCGCAGCCGGTAGCGGTGGAAGAGGAGGTGGCTGTCGCTGCACCCGCCCCGGCGCCGGCACCGTCGGACCGCCCGCCAGCGCTGCATCCGCTGCACCTGGCGCTGTTGCGCGCCGTCGGCCGTAGTCCCGACGACCGCGACACCGCGCGCCTGTGCAGTGAGTGGCCGGCACCCGAGGCGCTGCGCACGCCGGCCGCCAAGCGCGCGCTGTGGCCGCGCCTGCGCGCATTGCGGGCACGCCGGCGGTGAACGCACCGGCGGCCGATCGTGTCGGTGCGCCGGCGCTGCGGCCGATGCGCGAGGACGATCTCGACGCGGTGATGGCGGTGGAACGGCGCGCCTATCCGTTCCCATGGACGCCCGGCATCTTCCGCGACTGCATCCGCGCCGGTTATCCCGCCTGGCTGCTGTACGAGGGCGCGCAGGTGATCGGCTACGCGGTGCTGAGCATCGCCGCGGGCGAGGCGCACCTGCTCAACCTCTGCGTCGACCCGTCCGCCCAGGGGCGCGGCCATGGCCGTCGCCTGCTGCAGACGGTGCTGCGGCTGGCGCAGGGACATGGCGCGCAACGGGTGTTCCTGGAAGTACGCCCGTCCAATCCGGCGGCGATCGCGCTCTACCACGCGCAGGGCTTCAACGAGATCGGCCGGCGCCCGCGCTATTACCCCACCGCCAATGGCCGCGAGGACGCGATCGTGATGGCGATGGAGCTGCTGGCCGACGGCTGAGCGGCGTGGGTCTAGCCGCTGCGGCGGCGGAACAGCAGGAACGAGATCGCCAGCATTGCCAGCGGCGGCACCATGTAGGCGATGCGGAAGTCGAACTGGTAGACGCTGGCCATGCGCACGAACTGGTTCTGCAGCAGCCAGAAGCCCAGTGCGAACACCACGCCGACGAACAGCCTCCGCCCCAGGCCGCCGCTGCGCAGGTTGCCGAACGCGAACGGGATGGCCGCCAGGCACAGCGCCAGCACGTTGAACGGATAGAACCAGCGCCCCCAGTAGTGTTCCTCGTACTCCGAGGCATCGAGCGCATTGCGGTGGCGGTAGTCGATGCCGCGCTTGAGGTCGGCGGCGGTCTGGTAGCGCGGCCGCCACAGGTTGCCGGCGGTTGCCAGCGCCGCGGCATCGAGCTGCGAGGCCCAGGTTTCCTCCATCGCCTCGGTGCGGGTGACCGCGCGTTCCTCGAACCAGGTGCGCTCGACATCGCGCAGCAACCAGCCGTCGCCGGTGTGCTCGGCGATCTCGGCGCGCGCCACCGACACCAGACGGCCGTTTGCATCGAACTCGAACAGGCGCACATCGCCGAGTTCGAGCCACTGGCGGCCGCCCTCGTCGCGCTGCTGGCCGACCTGGGCGTTGAGGAAGGTATTGCCCTCTCGCGCCCACAGGCCGGAATAGCGCGCGACCACCATGTCGTTGGAACGCGCCGCGGCTTTCATCGCGTCGCCCGCGCGCTGCGCCCACGGCCCGAGCGTCTCGCCGTTGAGGATCATCAGCACGGTCAGCACCGCCAGCGGCGCGGCGGCGGCCAGGCTGATGCGCCGGCGCGACAGCCCGAGCGCACGCAACGCGGTCAGTTCCGAACTCGCCGCCAGCTGGCCCAGGCCCATCAGCGTGCCGATCACCGCGGCGGTGGGGAACATCATGTAGGCGCGCCGCGGCACCGTGTACAGCACGTAGGTCAGTGCCGACACCGCGCCATACTGGCCCTCGCCGATATTGTCGATTTCCGACAGCAGGCCGCTGATGACCAGGTCCACGCCGACCAGGACCGCCCAGGTGAGCAGCACGGTGACGGTCACCACGCGGGCGACATAGAGCGTGTGGATGCGCGGAAGCAGGTTCATGCCGCGCGCCTCCGCGGACGCCGCAACCGGCCGTCACGCACATAGGCCCAGGACGCGAACGCGAGCAGCGGCAGCAGCAGCCACCACAGGCCCAGGCCCGGCGCGAGCTTGCCGTCGGCGATCCAGTCCTGCCCCAGCATCGTCAGGTTGATGGACACGAAATAGCCCAGGAAGGCCAGCATCGTGCGCCCGTAGCGCGATTGCCGTGGCGGGCTGCGCGCGAGCGGTACCGCGAGCAGGGCGAACGCAAGCGCCAGCAGTGGCGGCGCGATGCGGTAGTGCAGCTCCGCCTGCGCCTCCGGCCGGGCATCGCCGAACAGCGCCACGGTCGGGCTGGTGCCGGGATCGTCGTCGTCGCGCCGGCCTTCGGTTTCCGGCAGCTGCAGCTCGTTGCTGGCGAAGCGCATCATCCGGAAGTCCATGCCTTCGCGCAGCGGCCCTTCCACCCGGAAACCATCGCCGAGTTCGAGAAAGCGGTGGCCACCGTCCTCCAGGTGCAGGGTGCCGGTGGCCGCGGTGGTGACGTCCATGCGCTCCTCGTCCTGCTGGTAGACGAACACGCGCGCCATCTGGCTGCCGTCGTTGGACATGCCGCCCACGTACACCACGCCGCGACCGCCCGGCAGTTCCACGAAGCGTCCTGCTTCCAGGCCCGCCAGCAGCAGGCTGCGGTTGCCCTCGGCGATCATCCGCTGCGAGTAGTCGCGCGCCCACGGCCCCAGCCACAGCGAGCACAGGCCGATCACGGTGATCATCGGCACCACCAGCATCAGCACCGGGCGCAGCAGCCGCTTCGGGCCGACGCCGGTGGCGGTGAGTACCGGCATTTCCGAATCGCGGTACAGCCGGCCCACCGACAGCAGCAGGCCGATCATCAGCCCCAGCGGCAGGATCAGCGGCAGGTAGTTGAGCACCTGCAGGCCGAGCTGCGACAGCATCATCCCCGCCGGCACGCGGCCCCGGGCGATATCGCCAAGGACGTCGGCGAACACGCCGCCAAGGCTGACGACCATCAGCACCACGAGCACCGCGAAGGTGGCCTGGGTGAATTCGCGGAAGAGGTAGGTATCGAGCTTCGGCATCGTCTGGCGGGTTGCTTTAGACTACGGGGTCCATTCCGGGCGCTTTTTTCATGCGGGCCGGCCGCCAGGCCACCGGTCCTCGGCTGCGGTCAAGCGCTCCATTGTAGGGAATGCGGATAAAGAACGTGCCGAGTGCGCGGCCGGCCCCCACAACCCCCACGGAATCTCCTTGATGACCCTCGAATTCACCCTGAACCAGCAAGCGCCCACTGGCGTCGAGACCGGCTGCGTGGTGGTCGGCGTGTTCGCCGGCAAGCAGCTGTCGCCGGCCGCCCAGGCGATCGACGCCGCATCCGGCGGGCGCCTCACCCGGCTCATCGAGCGCGGCGACATCACCGGCAAGCCCGGCCAGACCGCGCTGCTGCATGACCTCGACGGCGTCGCTGCCCCGCGCGTGCTGGTCGTGGGCCTGGGCGAGGCGGACAAGTTCGCTACGCCGCAGTACCTCAAGGCCGTCGCCGACGCGGTGCGCGCGCTGCGCACCGGTCCGGTCGACAGCGCCCTGCTGACCCTCACCGAGCTCGACGTGCCCGGCCATGACACCGCGTGGCGCGTGCGCCAGGCCGTGGTCGCCGCCGGCCACGCCGCCTACCGTTACACCGCGACCCTGGGCGCGAAGAACCGCAAGCGCGAGGAAACCGGCCTGAAGGCGCTGGCGATCGCCGGTGACGACGCGGCCGCGCTCGCGCAGGGGCGTGCCATCGCCAACGGCGTGGAGTTCGCCCGCGAGCTCGGCAACCTGCCGCCCAATATCTGCACGCCGGCCTATCTCGCCGAGCAGGCGCAGGCATTCGCGGCACGCTTCGACAGGGCCGCCTGCACCGTGCTCGAGCGCGAGCAGATGGAGGAGCTCGGCATGGGCTCGCTGCTGGCGGTGGCCCGCGGCTCGGCCAACACCCCGCGGCTGATCGTGCTGGAGTGGAACAACGGCGGCGACGCGAAGCCCTACGTGCTGGTCGGCAAGGGCATCACCTTCGACACCGGCGGCGTGAACCTCAAGACCCAGGGCGGCATCGAGGAAATGAAGTTCGACATGTGCGGTGCGGCCACCGTGCTCGGCACGTTCGTGTCGGCGGTCGGCATGGAGCTGCCGATCAACCTGCGCGTGGTGGTGCCTGCGGTCGAGAACGCCATCGACGGCAACAGCTACCGCCCCTCCGACATCATCACCAGCATGTCCGGCAAGACCATCGAGGTCGGCAACACCGACGCCGAGGGCCGCCTGATCCTGTGCGACGCGCTGACCTACGCGCAGCGCTTCGAGCCGCAGGCGCTGGTCGACGTGGCCACGCTGACCGGTGCCTGCATGATCGCGCTGGGCACCCAGGCCAGCGGCCTGATGAGCAAGCACGACGACCTCGCCAACGAGCTGCTCGCCGCCGGCGAGCAGGTCTTCGACCGCGCCTGGCGCCTGCCGCTGTGGGACGAATACCAGGGCATGCTCGATTCCGCGTTCGCCGACGTCTACAACATCGGCGGCCGCTGGGGCGGGGCGATCACCGCCGGCTGCTTCCTCTCGCGCTTCACCGAAGGCCAGCGCTGGGCGCATATCGACATCGCCGGCAGCGGCAGCGACAGCGGCAAGATGGGCATGGCCACCGGCCGCCCGGTCGGGCTGCTGTCGCAGTGGCTGATGGACCAGGCCGCCTGAGGGCAGCGGAGCGGAACGGCAGGTTCGCTCGCGCCGTTCCGCTCCGGCTCCCACGCCCGGCTTCCCGATGCCACGCGCCGACTTCTACCTCATCGCCAGGCCGCGCTTCCGCGACGACCCGTTGCGGCTGGTCGCCGAGCTCGCACGCAAGGCCTACGACAGCGGCCAGTGGACGCTGGTGCTGGCACGCGACCAGGCCCAGGCCGAGGCGATCGACGACCAGCTCTGGGACATGGGCGACGACGTCTTCATCCCGCACCAGATCGCCGGTGACGAGGAGGACGACGAGTGCCCGGTCCTGATCGCCACGCCGGAGTTCGACCCGCCGCTGCGCGCGCTGGTGATCAACCTGCGCGATGCCGCGGTGCCCGACGGCTTCGAGCGCGTGCTCGAGGTGGTGCCGGCCGATCCGGCCGCGCGCGAGCCGCTGCGCGAACGCTGGAAGCAGTACCGCGCGCGCGGCATCGAGCCTGCCAAGCACGACATGTAAGTCATCCCACCGGTTGTGCCGGGAAGGCGTCCTGCGGGCCCGCCGTTCCGTGTTCCCCGGCCCAGTCCCCGGCGCCTTCCCCAGCGGGGAAGGCGGTCACCATCGCGAACCGCCAGCCATGACCGACCAGCTCCCCTCCAGCTACGACCCCCGCGCCTTCGAGTCCCGCCTGTACGCGGAGTGGGAAGCCTCCGGCGTGTTCGCGCCGCAGGGCGACGGCCCGGCCTACTCGATCCTGCTGCCGCCGCCCAACGTCACCGGCACCCTGCACATGGGCCACGCGTTCCAGCACACGCTGCAGGATGCGCTGGTCCGCTACCACCGCATGCGCGGTTACCGGACCCTGTGGCAGGTCGGCAGCGACCATGCGGGCATCGCGACCGAGATGGTGGTCGGGCGCAACCTCGCGATCGCCGGTGAGGGCGAGACCCGCGACTCGCTGGGCCGCGAGCGGTTCATCGAAAAGGTCTGGGAGTGGAAGGCGCAGTCGGGCGACACCATCGAGCGGCAGATGCGCCGGCTTGGCGCGTCGGGCGACTGGTCGCGCAAGGTGTTCACGATGGACGAGGCGCCGTCGGCCGCGGTGGTCGAGGCGTTCGTGCGCCTGCACGAGGAAGGCCTGATCTACCGCGGCAAGCGCCTGGTCAACTGGGATCCGGTCCTGCAGACCGCGGTGTCCGACCTCGAGGTGGTGAGCGAGGAGGAGGACGGCTTCCTGTGGTCGATCCGCTATCCGCTGGCCGACGGCGCGAGCTACGAGCATGTCGAGCACGATGCCGACGGCAACGAGACCCTGCGCGAGACCCGCGATTACCTGGTCGTCGCCACCACGCGCCCGGAAACCATGCTCGGCGATACCGCGGTGATGGTGCATCCGGAGGATCGGCGCTACGCCGGCCTGATCGGCAGGGCCGTGCAGCTGCCGTTGACCGGCCGCCGGATCCCGGTGATCGCCGACGACTACGTCGACCGCGCGTTCGGCACCGGCGTGGTCAAGGTCACCCCGGCGCACGACTTCAATGATTACGCCGTGGGCCAGCGCCATGGCCTGCCGATGATCAACCTGTTCACCGATACGGCCACCGTCAACGACAGTGCGCCGGAGGCCTACCGTGGCCTCGACCGCTACGACGCGCGCAGGGCGGTGCTGGCCGACCTCGAGTCCGCCGGCCTGCTGGTGGAAACCAGGCCGCACCGGCTGCAGGTGCCGCGTGGCGACCGCAGCGGCCAGGTCATCGAGCCCTACCTCACCGACCAGTGGTTCGTGCGCATGGACGACATGGGCCGGCGCGGCCTGCAACTGGTAGAGGACGGGTCGGTGCGTTTCGTGCCGCCGAACTGGATCAATACCTACCGCCACTGGCTTGGCAACATCCAGGACTGGACCATCAGCCGCCAGCTCTGGTGGGGCCACCGCATCCCCGCGTGGTTCGACGATGCCGGCAACGTGCATGTCGGGCGCGACGAGGCCGACGCGCGCGCGCGCAGCGGCCTGGGCGGCGACGTCGCGCTGCGCCAGGACCCGGACGTGCTCGAGACGTGGTTCTCGTCGGCGCTGTGGCCGTTCAGCACCATGGGCTGGCCGGACGAGGCCGTCATGCGCGAGCGCGGGTTCGCCGACTACCTGCCGTCGAGCGTGCTGGTCACCGGCTTCGACATCATCTTCTTCTGGGTGGCGCGGATGATCATGGTCACCGACCGCCTGACCGGGCAGGTGCCGTTCCGCGACGTCTACATCACCGGTCTGGTCCGCGACAAGGACGGCCAGAAGATGTCGAAGTCGAAGGGCAACATCCTCGACCCCATCGACATCATCGACGGCATCGCCCTCGACGACCTCGTCGCCAAGCGCACCGGCGGGCTGATGCAGCCGCAGATGGCGGCGAAGATCGAGAAGGCGACACGCAAGGAATTCCCCGAGGGCATCAGCGCGCATGGCGCGGATGCGCTGCGTTTCACCATGGCCGCGCTGGCCGGCCCGGGCCGCGACATCAAGTTCGACCTCGGCCGCGCCGAGGGCTACAAGAACTTCTGCAACAAGCTGTGGAACGCGACGCGCTTCGTGCTGATGAACACCGAAGGCGCGCGTTTCGCAGGTGTGCCGCAGCCGCGCACCGATGCCGAACGCTGGATTCTCGCGCAGCTGGCGCAGACCAGCGCGCAGGCCGCCGAGCATTTCGCCGCCTACCGCTTCGACCTGCTGGCGCAGACGCTGTACGAGTTCGCCTGGAACGAGGTCTGCGACTGGTTCCTCGAACTCGCCAAGCCGGCACTCAATGGCGACGATGCCGAGGCCGCGCGCAGCACCCGCCACACCCTGCTGTACGTGCTCGAAGCGCTGCTGCGGCTGCTGCATCCGCTGACCCCGTTCGTCAGCGAGGAACTGTGGCGGCAGGTGGCGCCGCGGCTGGGCATCGGCGCGGCGACGATCTCGCTGCAGGCCTATCCGCAGGCCGGCGACATCGACGCCGCGGCGTATGCGCAGGCCGCAGGGGACATCGAATGGCTCAAGCAGATGGTGTCGGCGCTGCGTCGCGTACGCAGCGAGCTGGGCGTGCCGCCGGCACGGCACGTCCCGTTGCTGGTGCAGGGCAGCGGTGCGCAGGAGGCCGCGCGCCTCGAGCGCTTCGGCGCGTCGCTGCAGTTCCTGCTGCGGCTGGAGCGCATCGATCGCGTCGAAGGCGATCCACCGCCGTCGGCAACCGCGGTGGTCGGCGAGCTGCGCCTGTTCGTGCCGCTGGAAGGTCTGGTCGATCTCGATGCCGAGCGCGTGCGCCTCGACAAGGAGCTCAAGCGCGTCGAAACCGAGATCGCCAAGTGCAACGGCAAGCTCGGCAGCGCCACCTTTGTCGCCAACGCGCCGGCCGCGGTGGTGGAGCAGGAACGCCAGCGCCTGGCCGACTGGACCATGCAACGCGACGGGCTCGCGGCACAACGCGCACGCCTCTGAAGGTTTCTCTGCCGCGGGCCTGCGCGAATGCACGAGGGCGACGGCGGTGTGTCCGTGGCACTCCGGTCGGTGCGCGTCGTCGCGGGCCGTGACGCAACGAGGCGGCCGCACCCGCCTCGATGTTCCCGCTTATCCGCGGACCTGCTACTCGCTTATCCGTTCTATCGCATTCCATCCGCGTCGATCCGCGGCAGGCCGCCTCGGCGCTTGGGCTCGCGCAGCAGCCGGGTGCCGCTGGCGCGGTCGTGCCAGGTCAGGCCATCGCGGTCGAACCACGCCCACCAGAAGCCCAGGCCGCCGGCCAGCAACGACAGCGTTCCGACCACATAACGTCGCCACAGTGCTGGCGCCTGCGCCGGGCCGCCTTCGAGCGCGACCAGCCGCAGCCGCCACGGCCGCATCCCGAGTGTCTGCCCGCCGCGGCGCCAGCTGGCGACCGCATAGAGCCCGGCCACGGTCCAGCAGCAGGCCCACAGCAGCCACTGCAGCGCGCCCAGCGGTGCGATGTTCTCGCGCGGATCGTGCTGGCCGATCACCGTGTGCCCGAGCGCGAACACGAAGCCGAGCGCGAACCACATCGCAAGCACCGGCCACAGGTCATAGAACAGTGCGGCGAGGCGCCAGCCGATCCAGGGGCGCGGGCGTGCGGCAGGGCCAGCGTGTTGATCCATTGCGAAAGGATACCGTCAGCGCGAATGCGGTTGCTGTCGCGGAGGGACGTGGAGCATGGGGTGCGCTGGCCGGAACCCCGCGGCAAAGTACGCTTCACCCGCTAACCTCGTGCCATGCCCACGCCCGCCGACCGCCGCCAGGCCTCGATGTCGCTGCCGCCACTGGCCGATGCCGATGCGCAGGCCATCGACCGCTGCCTCGATGCGGTGTGGGCCGAGCGTGGGCTCGCGCGCAGCACCCTGGAGAGCTACCGCAGCGACCTCGTGCTGCTGGCGCGCTGGCTGGATGGCCGTGGCGGTGGCCTGCCCCGGGCCGGGCGCGCCGACCTGCTCGATTACCTCGCATGGCGCGCCCGCCACGGTTTCACCGCGCGCAGCAATGCGCGGCTGCTGTCGGCCTTGCGGACCTTCTTCATCAGCCAGGTCGCGCGCGGCGAACGCAGCGACGACCCGACCGCCCTGCTCGAAGCCCCCATGCAGGGGCGCCTGCTGCCGAAGGCGCTGACCGAAGGCCAGATCGAGGCGCTGCTGGCGGCGCCCGACACCGACGACGTGGAAGGCCTGCGCGATCGCGCCATGCTCGAACTCATGTACGCCTGCGGATTGCGGGTAAGCGAGCTGGTCGGGCTGGTCGCCAATGGCGTGAACCTCCGCCAGGGCGTGCTGCGGGTGACCGGCAAGGGCAGCCGCGACCGCCTGGTGCCGCTGGGCGAGGAAGCCCAGCACTGGCTTGAGCAGTACCTCGCACGCGCGCGTCCGCAGCTGGCCGCGCGCGGTTCCGGGGGCGCGCCCACGGGCCGCGCATTGCCGGCGGATGGCGTGCTGTTCCTGGCCCGCGGCGGGCAGCCGCTGACGCGGCAGCGGTTCTGGTCGATGGTCAAGGCCTACGCCGCGGTCGCGGGCATCGACCCGGCACGGGTCAGCCCTCACGCACTGCGCCACAGCTTCGCCACCCATCTGTTGAACCACGGCGCCGACCTGCGTGCTTTGCAGATGCTGCTCGGCCACAGTTCGCTGTCGACCACGCAGATCTACACCCTCGTCGCGCGCGAACAGCTCAAGCGCCTGCACGCCCGCCACCATCCACGCGCCTGAGCGCTCAGCGGGCGTCCGGGTGGCGCATGCGACAATCCGGCCACCTTCGAGACCGCCTCCGCGCGCGGTCGGATCCGCACGATGACCCCAGCCATGAAGCTGTTGCTGCCTGCGATGCTGATCGCGTCGTTCAGCCTGACCGCCTGCGCGCAGGCGCCCGCACCCGCCGCCGGCGAGGGCGCCGCCAACGGGACGCCGCCGGCGTCCGGACCCGATGTCGACCCGGCCAGTGCCGATGGCCGCGCGGTCGATGCGATCCGCAGCATCAATCCGCGCGTCGAGGTCGATGCCGTGGGTGCGGCGCCGATCGACGGCTTCCGCGAGGTGATCGTCAGCGGCCAGGTGCTGTATGTCAGCGATGACGGCCGCTACCTGCTGCAGGGCAGCCTGTTCGACATCGAGCAGCGGCGCGATCTCAGCGAGGTCGGGCTGGCGAAGGTGCGCCGCACGCTGCTGGCCGAAGTTCCGGAGAGCGACCGCATCGTGTTCGGCCCGCCGGCGCCGACCTACACCGTCACCGTCTTCACCGACGTCGAATGCGGGTATTGCCGCAAGCTCCACCAGGAGATCGACGAATACAACCGCCAGGGCATCGCGATCCAGTACCTCGCATTCCCGCGCATGGGACCGTCGAGCGAGGACTTCCGCACGATGGAGGCGGTCTGGTGCGCGGAGGACCGCAAGCAGGCGCTGACCGACGCCAAGTCGGGCAAGACCGTGCCGTCGCGCCGCTGCACCAATCCGGTGGCGATGCATTACGAACTCGGCCAGCGCATCGGCCTGAGCGGCACTCCGCTGATCATTGCCGAGGACGGCACCCAGCTCCCGGGCTACATGCCACCGACGGCGCTGCGCGCGGCGCTGGATGACCTGGCGAAGAACGCCGATGGTGCCGTTGCGGCTGATGGCTGAGGCCAGCCATCGGCCGCAGGCCGCAGGTTGACCGCGGGCTGAGCGAGCGGCGGTGGGGCTGGAGTGCAGGGGCCGGGCCTGCGGCACCGCGTCCGCTACAATAGCGGGCCCGTCCCACCAGCTGCCGGACATGATCGTCCTCGAGGGCCTGCCGGCCCTGTCAGCGTTCCGACTGGAGCGCCTCCAAGCCCGCCTGCTCACCGCTGCCCCGGACCTGCGCCTGCTGGGCGCATGGCATGTCTACTGGGTCGATCCCGAGCCGGGCGCGATCCCGGATCCGGCGGCCCTGCAGCGCATCCTGCAGGCGCGCGACGGTGTCGAACCGCTGGCCGAAGGCGCGGTCTCGCGTTTCGTCGCCCCGCGGCTGGGCACCATCTCGCCCTGGGCGAGCAAGACCACCGAGCTCCTGCAGGGTGCCGGCCTGCCGGTGCACCGTGTCGAGCGCGGCATGCGGCTGGATTTCGCCGGCTGGCGCGACGCCGGGGCGGCCGCGATCGAGCGCCTGCTGCACGATCCGATGACGCAGTCGCTGCTGGCCGGCCACGACGAGGCTGCCGGCCTGTTCGCGGTGCCGGCACGCGGCGCGCTCGAACGCATTCCGCTTGGCGAACTCGATGCCGCCAACGACCGGCTCGGCCTGGCCCTGGCCGAGGACGAGATCGCCTACCTGCGCGAGCGCTATGCCCAGCTCGGCCGCGACCCGTCCGATGTCGAGTTGATGATGTTCGCGCAGGCGAACTCCGAACACTGCCGGCACAAGATCTTCAATGCCAGCTGGACCGTCGACGGCGAGGCGCAGCCGAAGTCGCTGTTCGCGATGATCCGCCACACCCACGCGCAGACGCCGGCGTACACGCTGACCGCCTACAGCGACAACGCCGCGGTGGTGGAAGGTTTCCCCGCGCGCCGCTTCCGACCCGATCCGCAGACGCAGGAATACCGCGCCGAGTCGCTGGCCGGCAGCGCGTTCTGCATCAAGGTCGAAACCCACAACCACCCCACCGCGATCTCGCCGTTCCCGGGCGCCTCCACCGGCGCCGGTGGCGAGATCCGCGACGAGGGTGCCACCGGCCGCGGTGGCAAGCCGAAGGCCGGACTGGCCGGGTTCTCGGTGTCGCACCTGCGCATCCCGACCCTGCCGCAGGACTGGGAACAGCCGCGCGCGCTCAATCCGCGCCTGGCGCCAGCGCTCGAGATCATGCTCGACGGCCCGCTGGGTGCCGCCGCGTTCAACAACGAGTTCGGCCGCCCCAACCTCACCGGTTATTTCCGCAGCTTTGAACTCGCGCAGCCCGATGCCGGGATCACCTGGGCCTACGACAAGCCGATCATGCTGGCCGGGGGCTTGGGTGCGATCGACCGCAACCAGGTGACCAAGCTGCCGCTGCGGCCGGGTTCGGCGGTGGTGGTGCTGGGCGGGCCGGCGATGCTGATCGGGCTGGGCGGTGGCGCCGCCAGTTCGGTCGCCGGCGGCAGCAGCGACGAGGCGCTGGATTTCGCCAGCGTGCAGCGCGAGAACCCGGAAATGGAGCGCCGCTGCCAGGAGGTCATCGACCGCTGCGTGGCGCTCGGCGAACGCAACCCGATCCTGTCGATCCACGATGTCGGCGCCGGCGGGCTGTCCAATGCGATTCCGGAACTGCTGCACGACTCCGGCGTGGGTGGGGTCATCGACCTCGACCGCGTGCCCAGTGACGATCCGTCGCTGTCGCCGATGCAGCTGTGGAGCAATGAATCGCAGGAACGCTACGTGCTGGGCATCGCGCCCGAACGCGTGGAGGAGTTCGCCGCGCTGTGCGAGCGCGAGCGCTGCCCGTTCGCGGTCGTCGGCCACGCCACCGCCGAGGAACGTCTGGTGGTCGGTTACGGCGCCACCGTGGATTCGGTTTACGGCGACGCCGCGTCCGCGGTGCCCGGTCAGCAGGCACAGCCTACCGGCGTTCGCGAAGGCGCGGACCTGTGGTCCGCCAACCCCTCCGCTCACCCCATCGACCTGCCGATGGACGTGCTGTTCGGCAAGGCGCCGAAGATGCACCGCGATGTGGAACGCCCGGCGACGGCGCGCTGGCCGGTGCTCAACGGCCGCACGCTCGATCTGCACGACGCCGGCCTCAGGGTGCTTGCGCACCCGACCGTTGCTTCCAAGCAGTTCCTGATCACCATCGGCGACCGCTATGTCGGCGGCCTCACCGTACGCGACCAGCTGGTCGGCCCGTGGCAGATGCCGGTCGCGGACTGCGCGATCACCCTGGCCGGCTACGACGGCCATGCCGGCGAGGCGATGGCGATCGGCGAACGCACGCCGCTGGCGCTGATCGATCCTGCAGCCGCCGCGCGCATGGCGGTCGGCGAGGCGATCACCAACCTGTGTGCCGCGCCGGTCGCCTCGCTGGAGCAGGTCAAGCTGTCGGCGAACTGGATGGCCGCGGCCGGCCATGACGGCGAGGACGCGCGGTTGTTCGATGCGGTGCGCGCGGTCGGCATGGAGCTGTGTCCGTCGCTCGACCTGTCGATTCCGGTCGGCAAGGATTCGCTGTCGATGCAGGCGCAGTGGCAGGGCGAGGAGGGCGCGCACAAGGCGGTCTCGCCGGTCTCACTGGTGGTCAGCGCATTCGCGCCGGTGGCCGACGTGCGCCGCCAGCTCACTCCGTTGCTGTCGGGCCGCCGCGATACCGAGCTGTGGCTGATCGGTCTCGGCGGTGGTCGCCAGCGCCTTGGCGGGTCGATCCTGTCGCAGTGCCACGGCGCCTTCGGCGGCGCCTGCCCGGATCTCGACCAGCCCGAGCGGCTGCGCGCATTCTTCGAACTGGTGCGCGACGCCCGCGAACAGGATCTTCTGCTCGCCTACCACGACCGTTCCGACGGCGGCGCCTTCGCCGCGCTGTGCGAGATGGCGTTCTGCTCGCATGCGGGTCTGGACATCGATCTCGCCGGCTGGGGCGAGGACCGCATCGACGACGTGTTCCGGGTGCTGTTCAACGAGGAACTTGGCGCCGTGGTCGAGATCGCGGCGGGCGACCGCGCCGAGTTCGCCGACCTGGTTTCGCGCCACGGGCTGGTGGAGTGCGCGCAGCGCATCGCGCGGCCGACGACGGCGCCGACCATCCGCGTGCTGGACGACGGCGACATCCTCGCCGAGTGGCGGTGGGAGGCATTGTTCGATGCGTGGTGGTCGGTGAGCCATGCGCTGCAGCGCCTGCGCGACAACCCCGAATGCGCCGACGAGGAGCGTGCTGCCGCGCGGCGGTTTGACGACCCCGGCCTCAAGCCGGTGCTCGGATTCGACCCGGCCGACGACATCGCTGCGCCGTACATCGCGCGCGGCGTGCGGCCGCGGGTGGCGATCCTGCGCGAGCAGGGCGTCAACAGCCAGACCGAGATGGCGGTCGGCTTCGACCGTGCCGGCTTCAGCGCGATCGACGTGCACATGAGCGACCTGGTCGCCGGTCGCGTGCAGCTGGGCGACTTCCAGGGCCTCGTCGCCTGCGGCGGCTTCAGCTATGGCGACGTGCTCGGTGCCGGCCGTGGCTGGGCCACCTCGATCCTGGAGCGCAACGACCTGCGCGATGCATTCGCCGCGTTCTTCGCACGCGAGGGCACGTTCTCGCTGGGCGTGTGCAACGGCTGCCAGATGATGTCCCAGCTCAGGGACATCATCCCCGGTGCCACGCACTGGCCGCGCTTCCTGCGCAACCGCAGCGAGCAGTTCGAGGCGCGCCTCGGGCTGCTCGGCGTGGAGGCGACGCCGTCGCTGCTGTTGCAGGGCATGGAAGGTTCGCGCATCCCGGTGGCCATCGCCCACGGCGAGGGTCGGGCCCGCTTCGACAGCGATGCCGATGCCGGCCAGGCCGTGGTGGCGCTGCGCTACCTCGACAACACCGGCGCGCCGGCGGCGATGTACCCGGCCAATCCCAACGGCTCGCCGGACGCGATCGCGGGCCTGACCAGTGTGGACGGCCGCGCCACCATCCTGATGCCGCATCCCGAGCGCACGCTGCGCACGCTCAACTTCAGCTGGCACCCGGCCGACTGGCCTGACGATTCGCCCTGGCTGCGGATGTTCCGCAACGCCCGCCGCGCGGTCGGCTGACCACGCGGCAGCGGGCCGGCCGCAGGTCAGGCCGGATCCCCTCCAAGCCCGCCGCAAGGCGGGCTTTTTCGTGCCGGCGGGAAAGAAGCGCCCGGTTCCTCGCGTGTCTATGCCGGTGTTCGTCCGTCTGACCTCGGGCGTGGCGCGTCGGGTCAGGTGGCTGCATGTGTGACCCGCAGCCAGTTGCCCGTAGTGACGTAGTTCCGTCGCGTCATGGCGACATCGGCCGGTCTCGTGCTGCCACGCGGTCATATTCGTGACGAATGTCGTCACATCCAGTGCCTTCATGGCTGTTCCGCGTCACGGCTTGACTCCCTGCGTCACCGGGTCGCAGTATCGAGCGTCAACAGGCCGTTGAGGGGGAGTTCAGCTTTGCATGCAGGCCGTGCACCCGTGCACGGCGGACATGCCAGCTGTCCGGCCTTGGCAGATCGTCTGCCTCTTCCTCGATTTCCAACCTGCGCGCTCTGCGCGTGGCGTCCACCACTCTCGAAGGAACGCATCGATGAACCGCATCTACCGCAAGGTCTGGAACAAGTCGCTGAACCAGCTGGTCGTGGCATCGGAGCTCGCCTCGGGCGACAGCGCCGGTGTACGGGCAGCCGATGTCGTGCTGCGCGGATACGGCATGCGGGCAGCGACCCTCGGCCTTGCGCTGGCCGGTGCATTGTTGGCGCCGGCGGCGATGGGCCAGTCGGTTTCAGTGGGCGAGAACCGCAACTGCCTGGTGCTCGATACCAGCCTGCTGGCGCGCTGCGCCGCGGCCGGGTCCGCGGATGCGAGCGGGCAGAACGCGGTCGCGATCGGCAGCCAGGCGAGGGCGAGCGGCGCGCAGGCAGTGGCGATCGGACGTGCCGCACAGGCCACCGGCGCCAACACCGTGGCACTGGGTGCGTCGTCGCAGGCCACCGCCACCAGCGCGACGTCGGTCGGCGCCAACAGCCGCGCGACCGCCACCAACGCCACCGCGCTGGGTGCGGGCGCGAATGCGCAGCAGACCGGCGCCACCGCGCTGGGCTCGAACGCGCGCGCAGGCGCACAGCAGAGCACCGCGGTCGGCTTCAACGCGCAGACGCTGGCGACCGGCGGTGTTGCGGTCGGCCGCGCGGCGATCGTGCAGGGCAGTGCGGAGAACGCGGTGGCGCTGGGTCACGGTGCGATCGCCAGCCAGGCCAATACGGTGTCCGTGGGCAATGGCACCGGTGCCGGTGGTGCGCCGGCGACGCGGCGGATCGTCAACGTGTCCGCCGGCACTGCCGACACCGACGCGGTGAACGTCGCCCAGCTCAATGCGGTGGCGGACGTCGCCGAGGAGACCAGCCAGTACTTCCAGGCCACCGGCGAAGGCCAGGCCTGGGCAGAGGGCGAGGAGTCGGTGGCCGCCGGCGCGGATGCGCTTGCGGAAGGCGACTATTCGACCGCGGTCGGTTCGACCGCGCAGGCACAGGGTGACGAGTCGTCCGCCTTCGGCAGCGGCGCGTACGCAATGGACATCGGCGCCACCGCGATCGGCTTCAACAGCGTGGGCGCGGGCATCGATTCGGTGGCGCTGGGCGCGTTTGCCGAAGCCTGGGGTGAAACCAGCACCGCACTGGGCACCGCGGCCTACGCGGGCGAAATCGGCGCGACCGCGACCGGTGCGTCGGCCACCGCCGACGGCGCCTATGCCACCGCCACCGGCACCGAGGCCACGGCCTCCGGCACCCAGGCCACCGCCAGCGGCTTCCGTTCCGAGGCCACGGCCGATGGTTCGTCGGCCTACGGCAGCTACGCCACCGCCACCAGTTTCGGCGCCACCGCGCTGGGCTACGGCGCGGAAGCCTCGGCCGATACCAGCACGGCCGTCGGTTTTGGTGCACTGGCCTCGAACTTCGACGCCACCGCGGTCGGCGCCAACGCGATCGCCAGCGGCGACAACTCCGTCGCGGTGGGCGGTGCGTTCTTCGGCCTGATCCCGACCGAAGCCGCGGGCGACTTCTCCACCGCCGTGGGTGGCGCTGCCTTTGCCGGCGGCTTCAACTCCACCGCGCTGGGCAACTTCGCTTCGGCCGAAGGCGACAGCAGCCTGGCGCTGGGTTCCGACAGCGTCGCCGCCGCCGACAGCAGCGTGGCACTCGGCCAGGGCTCCGTGGCTGATCGCGACGACACGGTGTCGGTCGGTTCGGCCGGTGCCGAGCGCCAGATCACCAATGTCGCGGCGGGTACCGAGGGCACCGACGCGGTGAACCTCGACCAGCTGGAGGACGCCACCGCCGACACCCGTTACTTCCGCGCCACCGGCGACGGCGAAGCCTTCGCGCTGGGCGAGGACGCCACCGCTGCCGGTTCGGATGCCTACGCCGAGGCCGACTACAGCACCGCGGTCGGTGCCGGCAGCAGTGCGCTTGGCGAGGGCGCGTCCGCGTTCGGCACCGGTGCACTGGCGGGCGGGCAGTTCTCCACCGCGTCCGGTTATGGCGCGGTGGCCGAGGCGACCTCCAGCACCGCCGTCGGCGGCACGCTGTACTACGTCGATCCGGCCACCGGCGAGGTCCTGCTCGACCAGGCCACGTCGGCCACCGGTGATGGTGCATCGGCACTGGGTGCCGGGGCGCAGGCGTCAGGCGCGTTCGCCACGGCCACTGGCGCCGCGGCCGTCGCCAGCAACACCCAGGCCACCGCCACCGGTTACAACAGCCAGGCCACCGGCCTGGCAGCCACCGCCAATGGCGGCTTCACCGAGGCCACCGGTGATTTCGCGACCGCCCTGGGCTATGGCGCCGCGGCCACCAACACCCGCACCACCGCGGTCGGCATCAGCGCCTCGGCTTCCGGCCTCAACGCCACCGCGCTGGGCAACACCGCCACCGCCAGCGGCAGTGCCAGTCTCGCGGCAGGTAGCACGGCGACCGCCAGCGGGCTCAACAGCACCGCGATGGGCGGTTCCGCGCGAGCCACCGCCGACAACACCACATCGCTGGGCCAGTTCGCCTGGGCCACCTCGGCAGGTTCCACCGCGATCGGCCGCGACACGTTCGCCTATGGCGGCATCAATGCCACCGCGATCGGCGTGAGTGCCTGGGCCAACGGCCAGAGCAGCGTGGCGCTGGGCGCCGGTTCGCGCGCCACCGAGGCCAACGTGGTTTCGGTCGGCAACGGCACCGGTGCCAGCGGGCATCCGGCAACGCGCCGGATCATCAATGTCGCGGATGGCATCGATGCCAACGACGCCGTCAACATGGGCCAGCTCGAGGCGGTGGCCGACGTCGCCGAAGGCACGTCGCGCTACTTCAAGGCCAGTGGGGAGGGCGAGGCGTTCGTGACCGGCGACGAAGCCGTCGCGGCGGGTTCGAACGCAGCCGCCGATGGCGACTACAGCACCGCGGTGGGTTCCTCCGCGCTCGCGCTGGAGCAGGGCGCCTCGGCGTTCGGCAGCGGCGCGTTCGCACTCGAAACCAACGCCACCGCGGTCGGCTTCAATGCCAGCGCCTCGGCGGCCAATGCACTGGCGCTGGGCGCACGCGCCGAGGCGGCGGGCGAATACTCGATCGCGCTGGGCGCCGAGAGCCTGGCGTCGGGTGAGCTGTCGACCGCCACCGGTGCAGGCGCGGTTGCCACGGGCGACGGCAGCCTGGCCTCGGGTGCGCTGGCCGACGCCTCGGGCATCGAAGCCACTGCGGTGGGCTTCTTCGCCGATGCCTCCGGCGAGGTGGCGACCGCGGTCGGTGCGGAAAGCGTCGCCAGCGGCGAATCCTCGGCCGCGTTCGGCTTCCTTGCACAGGCGACCGAGGACTACACCACCGCGGTCGGCGGTTATGCGACCGCATCGGGTTTCAACAGCACTGCGCTCGGCAACTTCAGCGAGGCGTCCGGCTCGGGCAGCCTGGCGGTCGGCTCCGACAGCGTGGCGGCCGGTGACACCAGCACCGCGGTCGGCCAGGGTGCACAGGCGACCGGCGCCAACTCGGTCGCCGTGGGTGGAGCCGGCTTCTTCGGCCTGCTGCCCACGGAGGCCTCGGGCGACTTCTCGACCGCCATCGGCGGGGCGGCCTATGCGGCCGGCTTCAACTCGACGGTGGTCGGCAACTTTGCCGAAGGCCTCGGCGACAACACCGTGGTGCTCGGCTCGGATGCCGTGGCAACCGCCGAGGGCTCCGTCGCGCTCGGCCAGGGTTCGCTCGCCGACCGCGACAACAGTGTCTCGGTGGGCTCCGACGGGGCCGAGCGTCAGATCACCAACGTGGCGGCGGGGACCGAGACCACCGACGCGGTGAACCTCGGCCAGCTCGAAGAGGCCACTGCCGACACCCGCTATTTCCGCGCCACCGGCGATGGCGAGGCGTTCGCCGAAGGCGCGGACGCCACCGCCGCGGGGTCCAATGCGCTGGCCGAAGCCGACTATTCCACCGCGCTGGGCTCGAGCAGCAGCGCCTATGGCGTGGGCTCGACCGCAGTGGGCAGCGGCGCGACGGCGTGGGGCACCTACGCCTACGCCTCGGGCTACAACGCGGTGGCAGAAGGCGATTCCAGCACTGCGCTCGGCGGCTGGCTGTACTACGAGGACGAGGCCGGCAACGTGGTGCTCGACCAGGCCACCGCGGCGACCGGCTTCGGCGCCTCGGCGTTGGGGGCGGGCGCGCAGGCCAGCGGCTTCCTCGCCACCGCCGTGGGCGCCGGTGCGGATGCCGTGGGCGGGCAGGCGATCGCGGCCGGCTACAGCAGTTCGGCGGCGGGCGACTACGGCTCGGCCTTCGGTGGCTTCAGCGAGGCCACCGGCTACCAGTCCACCGCGCTCGGCTACGGCGCCGCCGCGGCCAGCGATTACTCGACCGCGGTCGGTGTCGCCGCCAGCGCGTCCGGCATCAGCAGCGTGGCGGTGGGCGAATACAGCGTCGCCACCGGCGATGAGAGCGTGGCGGTCGGCGGCACCACCTTCTTCGGCCTCATCCCCGCGCAGGCCTCCGGCACCGGTGCCGCCGCATTCGGCGCCGGCGCATGGGCCACGGAGGACTACGCGACCGCGGTCGGCTGGAATGCCTGGGCGGATGCGACCAGCGCAACCGCCATCGGCGAGAGCGCGTTTGCACTTGCCGACAACAGCGTGGCCCTGGGCGCCGGGTCGGAAGCCGATCGCGCCGACACGGTTTCGGTGGGCAGCGCCGGCAACGAGCGCCAGATCACCAATGTCGCGGCGGGTACCGAGGACACCGATGCGGTGAACGTCGCCCAGCTCAACGAGGTGGCGGACGTCGCCGAGGAGACCAGTCGTTACTTCAAGGCCACCGGCGAGGGCGAAGCCTGGGTGACCGGTGAGGAAGCCCTCGCCGCCGGTTCCGACGCAGCCGCTGACGGTGATTACGCGACCGCGGTGGGTTCCGCGGCGCTGGCCCAGGCCGACGGCGCGTCGGCCTTCGGCAGCGGGGCATTCGCGCTGGAAGCGGGTGCCACCGCGATCGGCTTCAACAGCGTGGGCGCCGGCACAGATTCGGTGGCGCTGGGCGCATTCGCCGAAGCCTGGGGTGAGTCCAGCACCGCACTGGGCACCGCGGCCTACGCCGGCGGGATCGGTGCCACGGCGACCGGTGCCTCCGCGACGGCCGACGGCGCCTACGCCACCGCCAGCGGCAGCGAGGCCACCGCCTCCGGTACCCAGGCCACCGCCAGCGGCTTCCGCTCCGAGGCCACGGCCGATGGTGCGTCGTCCTACGGCAGCTACGCCACCGCCACCGGTTTCGGCGCCACCGCACTCGGCTATGGCGCCGAGGCCTCGGCCGATACCAGCACCGCGGTGGGCTTTGGCGCACTGGCGTCGAACTTCGACGCCACCGCGGTCGGTTCCAACGCGATCGCCAGCGGCGACAACAGCGTCGCCGTCGGTGGTGCGTTCTTCGGCCTGATCCCGACCGAAGCCGCGGGCGATTTCTCCACCGCCGTGGGTGGCGCTGCCTTTGCCGGCGGCTTCAACTCCACCGCGCTGGGCAACTTCTCTTCGGCCGAAGGCGACAGCAGCCTGGCGCTGGGTTCCGACAGTGTCGCGGCCGCCGACAGCAGCGTGGCGCTCGGCCAGGGCTCCGTGGCTGATCGCGACGACACGGTGTCGGTCGGTTCGGCCGGTGCCGAACGCCAGATCACCAACGTCGCCGCCGGCACCGAGGGCACCGACGCGGTGAACCTCGACCAGCTGCAGGAAGCCACCGCCGACACCCGTTACTTCCGCGCCACCGGCGACGGCGAAGCCTTCGCGCTGGGCGAGGACGCCACCGCGGCAGGTTCGGATGCCTACGCCGAGGCCGACTACAGCACCGCGGTCGGTGCCGGCAGCAGTGCATTCGGGGCCGGTTCCTCGGCAGTCGGCAGCGGCGCGACGGCATTGGGCGACAACGCAGTGGCCGTCGGCATGAACAGCAGTGCGGCGACCGGTTCGGTCGCGGTCGGTGGCATGGGCCAGGCCTACGACCAGTTCAACTCGCCGATCACCGACGACGAGGGCAATCCCGAGCTCGTCGCGGCCCAGGCCGGGGTGGATGCTGCCGCCGTGGGTGCCGGCGCGCTGGCCACTGGAGCTAGTGCTTCCGCGTTCGGCAGCGGTGCCCAGGCATTGGGGGGCAACAGCACCGCCAACGGCTTCAAGTCGCGCGCAACGGGTGAGTGGAGTACGGCCGTCGGCAGCAATGCATGGGCCAGCGGTGGCGACGCCACTGCGACTGGCGCCTACGCGTGGGCCACCGCCAATGGCGCAACTGCCTTCGGCACCTCGGCCTGGGCCACCGCCGCCAACGCGTCCGCCTTTGGCTACGGTGCCTGGGCGGCAGACGGCGGTGCCACGGCGCTGGGTATGGATACCTGGGCGGATGGCATCAGCGCCATCGCGATCGGACGCGGCGCACTCGCCACGGAAAACTATTCGATGGCGCTCGGTGCAACGAGCCTGGCCGACGGCACCAACGCGGTCGCACTTGGCCGCGGCACGCTCAGCCTGGCTGACAACGCGATAGCGCAGGGCTGGCGCGCCACTGTGGACCGCGATGCCATCAACAGTGTCGCGATCGGAGCGAACGCGTTTGCGGCTGCGGCAGATAGCGTCGCCCTCGGCGCAGGCTCGCTGGCCGATCGTGCCGGCACCATCTCCATCGGTGCGGCCCAGGCATGGACTGACGAATACGGTGTAGTCCACCAGCCGGTCGACCGCCAGATCGCCAACGTCGCGGAGGGCACGGAAGACACGGACGCCGTCAATGTCGCGCAGCTCAATTCGGTTGCCGAAAGCGCGGTCCGCTACGACGACGAGTCGCGTTCGGTCATCACCCTGGACGGCAACAACGGCACGCGGCTGACCAACCTCGCCGCAGGCGCCGTGACGTCCGGCAGCAGGGACGCCATCACCGGTGGACAGCTCTTCGGCGCGATGTCGAGCACTGCGGAAGCGCTCGGCGGCGGCGCAGGCGTGACGGCGTTCGGAAGCCTCGTCGCACCGGTCTACACCGTTCAGGGGGGCAACTACTACAGCGTCGGTGACGCGATCGGCGCACTCGATGCCGAGATCGGCTCGCTGACGAACCGGATGTCGTGGGCGGAGCAGGACATCGCGGGCGTCGCTGCCGCGACCTCGGCATTGCAGTCGGACGTCGCTTCCCTGCAGACATCGCAGGACGCCGCCGTGCAGGACGGGGCTGGTGCAGGCGACGCCGTATCACCGGATGCGTCCGCATCGGTGACCGGCGACACCGGCATCGCGATGGTGGACGACGGCCCGGTTTCGACCGACGCTGATTCCGAAGAAACGCCCGCAGTGGGAACGGCAACCGTATCCGGCGGGCCCCGGACGATGTCGGCCGGTGGTCCGGTGCAGGTGGGCGGTGCACAGGCCGCTGCGCCGGGGGGCAGCCAGCTCACCGCTCCGGTGAGTTCGGCGGGCACCGCGATCGGTGAAGGCGCGGTGGCATCGGGCAACAACTCGGTCGCGCTGGGCGACGGTTCGGTTGCCACCCGCGCCAACACCGTCTCGGTCGGCAGCACCGGCAACGAACGGCAGGTCACCAACGTGGCGGCCGGTACGGCTGATACCGACGCGGCCAACGTGGGCCAGGTGCGCAGCACCGCAACCCAGACGCTGGGCTCGGCGAATGCCTATACGGACGCGAAGTTCGCCGCATGGGACGACAACTTCGAGGCGTACCGCGGCGACGTGGAGCGTCGCTTCGACGATGTCGACCGTCGCATGGACCGCCAGGGCGCGATGAACGCCGCGATGCTCAACATGGCCACCAGCGCCGCGGGCGTGCGCACGCAGAACCGCGTCGGTGTCGGTGTCGGTTTCCAGAGTGGTGAGAGCGCACTGTCAATCGGCTACCAGCGTGCGATCAGCGAGCGCGCGACGGTCACCGTCGGTGGCGCCTTCAGCGGTGACGAGAAGTCGGTGGGCATCGGCGCGGGCTTCGGCTGGTGATGGACGTGGGGTGTCCGGCCCGCCGGCCGGCCGCCCGGCCTCACAGGGGTTTCCACGCGGTTCGCGGCGGCGCGACGACGGACCGCACAAGTGCAGCACCCAACTCAAGAGAGGCAGGAACGAGATGAAGCAGAGCAAGATCAGCATGGCGGTCGCCGCAGCGATCCTCGTCGGCAGCGTTGGCATGGGCGTGTCCGCCGCGGACCGCATTTCCGGCACCCGCGTGAGCGAGCCGTCGACCGCACCCGCCGTCGCCACCACGGGTGATCGCTTCGTGGTCAAGTACCGCGATACCGCCGCGCGCTCGCAGGCCGCGGCGCTCAAGAACGCGCTGGGCCGCTCCGGCCTCGACCGCCCGCTGCAGGCCACCGCCAACGCCACCGCGCGTGCGGGGGTGTCCGCGCAGGTGCTGCGCCGCACAGCAGCACCCGGCTGGCACGTGGTCACCACCTCGCGGCCGCTGAGCGCGTCGGAGTCTGCGACCTTCCTGCGCGAACTGGCGGCCGACCCGGCCGTGGTCTCTGCGGAACCGGACCTGCTGTACCGGCACATGGGCACGATGGGCCCGGCCGCGGCGCCGAACGATCCGAACTACGCGCAGTACCAGTGGAACTTCAACAATCCCGCAGGTGGCGTTGGCGCCGAGGAGGCCTGGGAGATCTCCACCGGCGAGGGCGTCGTGGTGGCGGTGCTCGACACCGGCATCGTGCAGGGGACGCTGGACCTGCAGAACAACGTGATCCCGGGTTACGACATGATCAGCGACGCGCGCGTGTCGCGTCGGGCCGAGAACGGTCGCGTTCCAGGCGGCTGGGACCTTGGTGACTGGGAGGAGGAGAACTACTGCGTCGCGCTCGGCGCACCGCCGCACGGGCCGGCATCGAGTTCCTGGCACGGTAGTCATGTCGCCGGCACCATCGCCCAGGAGACCAATAACGGGACGGGCCTTGCCGGCATTGCGCATGGTGCGCAGGTGATGCCGATCCGCGTGCTTGGTTCCTGCGGTGGCTTCGGCAGCGATATCTCCGACGGCATGCTGTGGGCCGCCGGCATCAGCGTGCCCGGGCTCCCGGACAACCCGAATCCGGCCGAAGTGCTCAATATGAGCCTGGGCAGCGGCGGACAGACCACGTGCCCGGGGCTTTACCAGGATGCGATCAACCAGGTCAACGCTGCCGGTTCGATCATCGTCGTCGCGGCGGGCAACGCCAATGGCAACGCCGCCAACTACACGATGTCGGCCTGCAACGGGGTGATCAGCGTCGGTGCGACCCGCATCACCGGCGGCAAGGCCTCCTACTCCAACTACGGCGCGCGCGTGGACATCTCGGCGCCGGGTGGCGGTGGTTCGGCCGACGGCAACCCGAACGGCTACGTCTGGCAGGTGACCAACGGCGGTGCCCAGAGCCCCGAACCGGGCAACTGGATCCTGCGCGGTTCCGCCGGTACCTCGATGGCGTCGCCGCACGTGGCCGCGGCCGCGGCGATGGTGCAGTCGGTCGTGGACGAGCCGCTGGACTGGCAGGCGATGCGCGACCTGCTTGCCGACACCGCCCGCCCGTTCCCGGTGGCGATCCCGGCCTCCACCCCGATGGGTGCGGGCATTCTCGACCTGCCGGCGCTGCTGGAACAGGCCACCGAGGAGCCCTGCGATCCGGCCGTCGAGGAATGCGGCCCGGAAGCGACCACGATCCAGAACAAGGTGCCGGTTTCGGGCCTGAGCGGCACCGCGGGTTCCGAGGTGCTGTACGCGATCGAGGTTCCGGCAGGCATCACCGGTCCGCTCAGCATCAGCACGAGCGGGGGCAGCGGCGACGTCTCGCTGTACGTCAGCTTCGACGAAGAGCCGTCCGCAGGCGACGCCGACTGGAGCTCCACGCGTCCGGGCAACAGCGAGACGGTGCGCATCCCCTCGCCGCAGGCCGGCACGTACTACATCAAGCTGGTCGGCGTGCGTGCCTACAGCAACGTGACGCTGCAGGCCCGCCACAACTGAGTCCGCAAAGCGGTATGGAAAAGCCCCGGCTGGTGCCGGGGCTTTTTTTGTGGTTCCTCTCCGGAAAAAAGAAGAACCCTCTTTCAGCTGCGGCGGGCAGTCCTGGACCGGCCGCGCATCACCCGCTCAGAAACGCAGCGCGGCGTGCAGCGCGATGCCCGCATGCGGCCAGCGTGCCCGGGCGGCCAGCGCTTCGAGTTCAACAAGCACGCCGACGCCGACCAGTTCCACGTCGAGCCGTTGCAGCAGCCGCGCGCCGGCAATCAGGGTGCCGCCAGTGGCGAGCACGTCGTCGACCAGCAGCACGCGCTGACCGGGGCGCAACGCGTCGACGTGGATCTCCAGCCGGTCGCGTCCGTATTCCAGCGCGTAATCCTCGTGCAGCGTGCGCGCCGGCAGCTTGCCGGGCTTGCGGATCGGCACGAAACCGGCGCCCAGTGAGAGCGCAAGCGCACTGCCGATGATGAAGCCGCGCGATTCGATGCCGGCGACCGCATCGATGCCGGCTGCGTGCCACGGCGCGGCCATCGCATCGATCGCGGCGGCGAAGCCGCGCGCATCGGCAAGCAGCGGGGTGATGTCGCTGAAACGGATCCCGGGCCGCGGAAAATCGGTGACCTCGCGGATCAGGTGGTGCCAGTCGTGCATGGGTTTTCTCCGGACGGCGATGCATGATAGCCACGCGGCGGGTTAAGGCCGCAGCCATGTTCGGGCTCCCGTTTCACTGCCTGTTTGCGGCGGCGTACGCACCATCGCGTCACCCCATCGCGGAGAACGACATGAACAAGTTCCGCAGCTTTGCCGGTGCGGCCGTGCTGTCGCTGGCAGCGTTCGGCACCGTGCACGCGCAGACCTACGGCCCGCAGGACGAAGGCCGGCGCTTCAATGACGGCAGCCGCGTCGTCTGCGAGGACGTCGAAGTGCAACGCGCAGGCAGTGATCCCAACCGCGTTGCCGGTACTGCCGCGGGTGCGGTGATCGGTGGCCTGGTTGGCAACCAGATCGGCAGCGGCAGTGGCCGCAAGATCGCAACCGTCGGCGGTGCCGTTGCCGGTGGCGCGATCGGCCGCAACGTGCAGGGCAACCAGCAGGAAGCCCGTGGCGAGCGCGTCGTCGAACAGCGCTGCCGACGCGTCCACAACTGACGTCCCGCTATATCCCGCGGCAAAGCAGAAGGGCCCGCAATGCGGGCCCTTCTGACGCTCCAGCTATACGCGACGTTACCGCCGCACGTGCGCGTCAGGGGCGTGCTGTCCCGGCGTCGGTCGCCGGCACCAGCCGGAACATCCGGCCGCTGGAACCACGGCCACCATCCTCGAGCAGCCATAGCGCACCATCCGGGCCCTGCTCGACTTCGCGGATGCGGGTCTGCATCGGATAGCGCTCGACTTCGCGCGCGCTGTCGCCATCGAAGGCCACCCGCACCAGTGCCTGCGACGACAGGCCACCGATGAATCCGTCGCCGCGCCAGTCCGCGAACCGGTCCCCGTCGTAGATGACGAAGCCCGCGGGGGAAATCACCGGCGTCCACACCACGGCGGGCGCGTTGAACTCGGGCCGCGTGGCATGGTCCGGAATCGGCCGGCCGTCGTAATGCTCGCCGTCGGACACCAGCGGATAACCGTAGTTGGCCCCGCGCTCGATGAGGTTGAGTTCGTCGCCGTTCTTCGGGCCCATTTCGTGCACCCACAGCCTGCCGTCGCCGTCGAAGGCCAGGCCCAGCGGGTTGCGATGGCCCAGCGACCACACCTGCGCGGCCACGCCACCCTGGTCGGCGAAGGGGTTGTCGGCGGGCACGCTGCCGTCGTCGTGCAGGCGGATGACCTTGCCCAGGTTGGAGGCCATGTCCTGCGAGGGATCGAACTTCTGGCGCTCGCCCGAGGTGATCCACAGCATGCCGTCGCCATCAAAAGCGATGCGATACGCGTAGTGGCCCTGCCCGGAGACCTTCGGGACCTGTCGCCAGATCACCGCGAGGTCCTGCAGCTCGCCACCGTCGCCATCGATCCGCAGCCGCGCGCGGGCGACCACGCCGCCCGCGCCACCATCGCCGGCTTCGGCATAGCTGATGTAGACCAGCCCGTTGTCGGCATAGCCCGGGTGCAGCACCACGTCGCCCAGTCCGCCCTGGCCACCGTAGGCGACTTCGGGCACGCCGGAGATGTCGCTGCCGCGGCCGCTGGCCGGATCGAACAGCTTCAGCGTGCCGGGCTTCTCGGTGACCAGCAGGCGGCCGTCGGGCAGGAAGGTCATCGCCCAGGGTTCCTTGAACTGCGCCACTTCCTCGGTCACGAACGGACGGCCATCGGCCGCGGGCAGCGCGATCGTGCGCGTCGGGGTGCCCGTGGCCGGAGCAGTGTCGGCCTGCGTGGGAGCAGTGGTGTCGGCACGGGCGTTGGTGTCCGCGCTGCAGGCGGCAAGTGCGGCGATGCAGGCGGCAGCAAGCAGGTGTCGGGTCATGGGAGCGTCCGGCTGGAAAGAAGCAGAAGGGTAGCGCGTACAAAAGCCCGGCAGGAATGTGTGCAGGTGCACCCACGGCGTCCACCCGCGCGTAAACGTTGTGTTGGATTCACGCTGGCGGCCGCCGGGGCCGTCCGGTCGGATCCCGGCGTTTCCACGTCGATCCCCTGATGGGATGCGACTCCGGCGCCGCACGCCAGCCGTGTCACACGTCGCGCCTAATCCATCGCCTCGCGCCTGCGGTTAAGCGCATGTGGACGATGCGGTTGCAGCGGTGCACGCGTTCATCGCGGCGTCGCCAGAGTGCGGCGCGTGGACGGCGGGCAACACAGTCGCCGACCACATCCAACCCCGAAGGAGCCCCGATGGACACCAATCGCAAACCGTTCGCCCTCCTGCTCGCCGCCGGCGCAGTGCTCACCATGCCGCTGGCCTTTGCGCAGGACACCACCACCTCCGCCGGCGCGCAGACCGGCGCATCCGGCAACCAGCTCACCTGGGCCGACCTCGACACCAATGGCGACGGCAACCTCAGCCGTGACGAGGCCACGGCGCATTCCGCACTCGCGGCGGTGTTCGACCAGGCCGATGGCGACGGCGATGGGCAGCTGACCGCCGACGAGTACCGCACGTTCGCGGCGGCCCAGGGCGCGGGCCCGACCGGCGACGAATAACGCCCGACGCGGGCAATCGCCCTGCCATCCACGCGACGAAGGCGGCTGCGGCCGCCTTCGTCGCGTCCGTGTCGCGCATGTGCGTGTTCCGGTCCAGCTCCTACAATCCGCGGATGCACGACACATCCCCCACCGACGCCACCAACGCCCGCGGGATCCACCTGGTCGGCTTCGATGCCGACGACACCCTGTGGCGCAGCGAGGACTACTTCGCCGCCGCGCAGGGCGAGTTCGAGCGCATCGTCGGCGGCTATATCGACCTCGACAACGCACGTGCACGCCAGCGCCTGCTGGCGATCGAGAAGGGCAACCTCGCGCTGTTCGGCTATGGCGTCAAAGGCATGGCCCTGTCGATGATCGAGGCTGCGGTCGACATCACCGCGCAACGCATCAGCGCGACTGACCTGCACCGGATCGTGTCGATCGCCAAGGACATGCTGCGCCACCCGGTGGAACTGCTGCCCGACGTGCGCGAGGCGGTGGAAGCCGTTGCCCGCGAACATGCGGTCGTACTGATCACCAAGGGCGACCTGTTCCACCAGGAAGCAAAGGTGCGCCAGTCGGGGCTTGCCGACCTGTTCGGCCGCATCGAGATCGTCAGCGAGAAGGATGACGCCACCTATCACCGTGTGCTCGGTGAATTCGGTCTCGGCCCGGCGCAGTTCTGCATGGTCGGCAATTCCCTGCGTTCCGATATCGCGCCGGTGCTGAGGCTGGGTGGCTGGGCGGTGCACGTGCCCTATCACCTGACCTGGGAGCACGAACGCGAAGCCGACATCGATCCGGCGGTGCAGGCGCGCTGGCGCGAACTGGGGGGCATCGGCGGCCTGCCCGCAGCGGTGCGCGGCCTGCATGAGCTCGCGTGCGAGCAGCACTGAGCCTCGTGCAACGCGCCCTTTGCAGTGCGATGCACGGTCGGGAATGCGTTGTAAGCGGTTACGTCTGAACCGATCGGCGTCGCAGGCGTCGGGTCCAGTTCCTGTTCACCGAGTGCAAGGCAGCTTGGACCTGCGCGCCGCGGCGGTCGTGGCGCGATCGCACCCAAGGAGCAGCTCATGCCCGTTATTGCCCGCTGGATCGCACCACTGGCCCTCGCATTCGGCCTGGGTGCCGCCTCGCTGATGCCGGCGCCGGCACGTGCCAGTGATGACCTCGTGCGCGTGATCGTCGATGCCGCCGACGTCATCCTGCGTGGAGGCACCCCACATTACCGCCATGGCGGCTACGACGACCGGCTGATCGTCGAACGCGACCGGTACGGCCGCCCGGTGTACTACCGCCACGCCCCACGCAATGCCCACGTGGTGCATTACCGTGGCCGCCACCCGGTTCACGGCATACCGCCGGGGCACCGCAACAACGTCCGCCACGCGCCGTCGCGCAACGTGCGTTGTGACAGCCGTGGTCGTTGCACCGCGCAGTACTACGACCCGCGTTACGACCGCAAGACGCGGGGCCGTCGCTGGTAGGACGCACCGGCGCTGCCGGGCCGTCATTCGGCCCGGTGGTGGTGATCCTCGACCGCCGGCGCCACGCGCAGGCTGGCCTCGACACCGGCGCCGACCTGCTCGCTCAGCTGATGCAGCACGATCGCGTATCCGACCCCGGCGAGCAGCAGTGCCGACGCGCCGATGGTCCAGCGGCGCAGGCGGGGGCGGATGGGGGCGGATGGGGATTCGGTGCTGGCCATGACTCGTACTCCGGGTGCTGCCGCCGCTTCGCGACATGCACCGCAAGCGTAGGCAGCGCCACGTCTCGGCGGCGTGCACGCCACGGGCGTACGCGTGCGGCACAATCGCCGCATGCGTAATCCAACGGGCATCGTCGCGGGACCGGCCATCCTTCTGCTGCTGTCGGCATGCGGATCGCCGTCGCCGGAGCCACCTGTACAGGCGGAACGCATGGAATGGCAGGGCATGCAGCACTGCGCCGACTGCGATGCCATCGATACCGTGCTGGTGCTGTCGCACGGAGACGGCGAGCAACGGTTCGAAATGATCGAGACCTATCTGCTCGACGGCGGCGGTGAACCCTTCGCCGATGCCGGCGCATGGCGGTACGACGACACCCTGGTCCGCCTGCAGGGCGACGACGGCAGCCTGCGCACCTACCTGCTGCTGGGCGACGGCCGCCTGCAGTCGCGACAGGCCGATGGTCGCGCCGAGCGCGCAGCGCATGAACTGCAGCCGGTGGCCGGAGTGACGCAATGAACATGATCCAGCGCTTCCTTGTGGCGTCCGCAATGCTGCCGTTGCTGCTGGCCCTGATGCCCGCTGCCCTGGCGCAGGATTCGGCCACAGCGGAGGCCGCCGAGGAGAGTGCATCCGTGCAGCCGGTCGCTGCCGGCCCCGCCACCGGCGACACCTGGATCGATGCCCGGCTGCTGGATATCGACCACTACGCCGCGCGCCACCGCGATGCCTTCATCGATGAGCTGGTGCGTTACCACGGGGCGCCGCGTGCGCTGGCCGCGGAACTGCTCGCACGCGAGGATGCGTGGTCCGCGGGAGAGCTGTATTTCGCCTGCGCGCTCGGCCAGGTGTCCGGACGTCCCTGCCGTACCGTGGTCACCCTGCGCGAGCGCGCGCCGGCGCAGCCCTGGTCGGAGATCGCCGGCCAGGTGGGCGCCGCACCGGGGACTGCGCCCTTCCAGCGCCTGCGCACGGAAATCGCCGCAAGCTATCGCCGCTGGGCGCGCCCCTTGCCGGACGCCGACTGACCGGTTCTGTCGCCGGCACTGCCTGCTTGACCCCGATGCCGCTCAGTGGCGGAAGTGGCGCACGCCGGTAAAGACCATCGCGATGCCGTGCTCGTCGGCGGCGGCGATCACCTCGCCGTCGCGCATCGAACCGCCCGGCTGGATCACCGCGCTGATGCCGCATTCCGCGGCGGCATCGATGCCGTCACGGAACGGGAAGAACGCATCGCTGGCCATGACCGAACCCTCGACCTGCAGCCCGGCGTCCGCCGCCTTGATGCCGGCGATGCGCGCGGAGTACACCCGGCTCATCTGACCGGCGCCGACGCCGATGGTGCGCTTGTCCTTCGCATAGACGATCGCATTGGACTTCACGAACTTCGCCACCTTCCACGCGAACAGCAGGTCGGCGAACTGTGCCTCGGTGGGCGCGGCCTTCGTCACCACGGTGAGTTCGTCGCGCGTCACCACGCGGTCGTCCACGGTCTGCAGCAACAGGCCGGAGCCGATGCGCTTCGTGTCGATGAAGCCCGGTGCCGCCGCGGCCATCGGGATCTTCAGCACGCGCACGTTGGCTTTCTTCCGCGCGTACTCGAGGGCGCCGTCGTCGTAGTCCGGGGCGATCAGCACCTCGACGAACTGGCGGTCGAGGATGGCCTTCGTGGTGGCGGCATCGAGGGTGCGGTTGAACGCGATGATGCCGCCGAACGCGCTGGTCGGATCGGTGGCGTAGGCGAGCTCGTAGGCGTCGCCGCAGGCCACGCCTACCGCCACGCCACAGGGATTGGCGTGCTTGACGATCACGCAGGCCGGCGCATCGAACTGGCGCACGCATTCCCAGGCCGCGTCCGAATCGGCGATGTTGTTGTAGCTGAGTTCCTTGCCCTGCAGCTGGCGGAAGGTGGCCAGCGAACCCGGCGCCGGATGCAGGTCGCGGTAGAACGCCGCCTGCTGGTGCGGGTTCTCGCCGTAGCGCAGGTCCATGACCTTGATGAAATTGCCGTTGGCCTGCGCCGCGAACGGGGTGCGCGTCGGCACCGCGGCCGCGGCGTCGGTGACCGCGGACAGGTAGTTGCTGATCGCGGCGTCGTACTGGGCGACCCGGTTGAACGCCGCCACCGACAGCTCGAACCGCTTCGCCGCCGACAGGCAACCGTCGTTGGCGGCAAGCTCGGCGAGCAGGCCGGGATACTGGTCGGGCGAGGTCGCCACCGCCACGCGGGCGAAGTTCTTCGCCGCCGAGCGCAGCATCGCCGGGCCGCCGATGTCGATGTTCTCGACCGCCTCGGCCAGCGTGCAGTCGGCGCGCGCGGTGACCTCCTCGAACGGATAGAGGTTCAGCACCAGCAGGTCGATCGGGGCGATGCCGTGCTCGGCCATCACCGCATCGTCGGTGCCGGCGCGGCCGAGCAGCGCGCCGTGCACCATCGGGTGCAGGGTCTTGACGCGGCCGTCCATCATTTCCGGAAAGCCGGTGACCTCCGCCACGTCCCTGACCTCGAGCCCCGCGTCGCGGATCGCCTTTGCGGTGCCGCCGGTGGACAGCAGTTCGACGCCGCGCGCGGCGAGCGCGCGCGCCAGCTCGACCAGGCCGGTCTTGTCGGAAACGGACAGCAGGGCCCGGCGCACGGGCAGGAGATCGACGGACATCGCGGGGATCTGCAGGCGAAAACGGGCGGCCATTGTACCGGTGGCGTCCGGGTGCCCGCGGTGCCCGCGGTGCGCGCGCGCTTCGTCCGCGGATGCGGCTTCAGTCGCCGACGGTAAGGCCGTAGTCGCGCAGCTTCTTGCGCAGCGTCGCGCGGTGGATGCCCAGCATCGCCGCGGCGCGGCTCTGGTTGCCCTCGCAGTGGTTCAGCACCTCGACGAACAGCGGGATCTCCAGTTCGCGCAGCGCGACCTCGTAGAGGTTGTCGGTACCGCTGCCGTTGAGATCGCCGATATAGCGCCGCACGGAATTGGCGACGTGCTCGCGCAACGGCGTGCGCTGACCAGCGCGATTGGACGGTTCTGGGCGATCGGCGGTGTTCAAGGCGGTTTCCGCAACTGCGACGGCGCCGTCGGCAGCCCCTGCCTCCCCACGGCAGCGGACCCGCGACGGGGCCAGCGAGTCTAGCGCGCCGCTCGGCCCGAAGTCCAAACCGCTCAGCCGAAGGTGAAGTTGAACGCCACCGTGTGCGGGGACGGCTCCACCACGTCGATCCGGAACGCGGCGGCGGCGCCGGGGGCCAGAATGTCGGCGGCATCGGTCGGCCGGTATTCGCCGGGTGCGAACCAGCGCGCGCCGAGCGGACGGCCGTCGACATCGGACAGGGTCAGCAGCAGCATCGGCCACGCCTGCGGGTAGGCGGCATCGTTGCGCAGCGTGGCGCTGACCTGCAGCACGCCGGATTGCGCGGGATGCGGACGCACGTCGCGCTGCACGAGAACGATCGCATCCGGCGCATGCCACGGTGGCAGCGTGCAGCGCGCCAGCGTGCATGCGGCCGCGACCCACGGCCGCCAGGTGGCGTCGCCGGCAAGACGGACGCGATCGGCAAGCAGCAGCTGCAGCACCAGCAGCACCGTGAGGGCGGGGATCGCGATACGCAGCACGCGGCGTTCGCGCGGCGACAGGGCGTGGGCGGCCGGCGATGCCGTGCGCAGGAAGCTGGGTGCCGGGCGTACGCCCGCAGCAGGTTGCGCGGATGGCGGCGCAGCGGGCGCACCGGTGGCTGCGGGCGCCGGCGCGATCGCGGGCGCCTGCGGGGCAGGCGACGATGTCGATGTCGATGTCGATGCCGCCGGCGCTGTTGCCTCCGCGACAGGCGTGTCGACATCCGCCACGGCGGACGGCGCCGGCTGCGTCGGTGGCGGCGCGGTCGCTGGTGGTGGCCGGGTGCCCGCAGCGGCCGTCGGCCGCGCTGTGGCGGGCGCCGGTGGCGCGTCGTCGCCGGGTGCCTCGTCGTCCTGATGTGGGGAGGGGTTCGCGGCTGCGTCGGTCGCGCGCCCGGCTGCATCATCGCGAGGGGGTGCGGCGGTTTCCGCAGGTTCGAACCCTGGCGACGATGGCGGCACCAGTGCCGCGCTGGGTGGCGGTTCGTGCAGCGGGATAAAACGCACCGCGGGCTTGGGACCCGGCGCGGGCGGCGTCGCCGGCATCATCGGCGCGGTCGGGGCGGCGAGCCCCGGCGGATCGGCCAGCAGCGGCGGTGGTGCGACGGCCACCGGATCGGTGGCCGTGGGCACCGTCACCTGCCGTGCCTGCATATCGCGCAGGCCGAAGTCGCAGCGTGGGCACTGCAGCGGCGGCAGGTCGGTCACCAGGTCGGTGGCGACCAGCGCATTGCAGTTCGGACAGTTGATGAACATGACGGACCGCGATCCCCCCGGAGCCGCCCTATTCAATCACGGCGACGCACTCCGTCGATGCGAACCCAGTCACCTTCGTGGGTGACGGCCAGCGACTCGAACCACGGCCGGTAGCGACGCAACAGCTCCTCCTGCTGGCCATCGAGGATGCCCGACAGCGCCAGCCTCCCGCCCGCTTCCACCCGCTCGGCGATCGGCTCCGCCAGTGCATCCAGCGCACTGGCGAGGATGTTGGCGACCACCACCGGGAACTGCCCGGCGGGTGCCGCCTGCGGGTTGGCGACCTCGAGCTGCGCGCCCACCGCGTTGCGGTCGGCGTTGTCGCGGCTGGCCAGCAGCGCCTGCGGATCGTTGTCGATGCCGAGCGCGGCGACGGCACCGAGCTTGAGTGCGGCGAGTGCGAGGATGCCGCTGCCGCAGCCGTAGTCGAGCACCCGGCGCCCGCGCAGTTCACCGGCGGCGGCGAGGCCATCCAGCCACTGCAAACACAGCGAGGTGGTCGGATGGGTGCCGGAACCGAAGGCGAGCCCGGGGTCGAGCCGCACCACCGCGGCATCGGCGCCCTCGGCCTCGGCCGGCAGCGGAGCGTTCCACGGCACGATCCAGGTGCGCGCGCCGAAACGCAGCGGCACGTACTGGTCCATCCACGCGCGCTCCCAGTCCTGGTCCTCGACGGTGCGGAAGGACGCCCGGCTCCAGTCGAGCACCGGATCGAACGCCTCCAGTGCCGCCAGCAGCACCAGCGGGTCGGCGTCGTGCGCGAACAGGGCGTTCAACACCAGCGAGCGCCACAGCGGCGTCTCGCCGACGCCCGGCTCGAGGATCGCGCGCTCGTTGCCGGTCTCGGCATCGGCGTCGAGCAGGGTGACCGCCAGCGCCCCGACATCGTCGAGCGCGCGCTCGTAGCGCGGCTGTTCGTCCTCGGTGCAGGGCAGGGTGAGTTCGAGGTACGGCATGGCGGGGGACCGGCAGGGGGCCGGGCATCTTGGGCCCCGGGCCGGGCAGGGTAAACCCCGGCGCGCCCGCGGCGATGGCGTACCATGCCGCCACGCCGGGCGCGTCGACGCCGCGCGGTCGTGACGACGGAGGCTTGCATGCGGCAGTTCGCCGCGCTGGTGGATTCCCTGTTCTCCGGGCGCGGCGCGGCACCCGTCGCCGGGCTGGCGCGGGCGCTGATGCTGGCCGTGCTGGCGGCGTTGCTGGTTGCCGGGCTGGCGCGGATGCGTGATGGCGAGGCCGCGTCGGCGGTTGTCGTGGACACCGGCGAAGCGCCCATGATGCCGGGCGGAGCCAGCGCTCCACGTCCGGTGCCGGCCGTGCGCGATCAGCCGGCCCCTGTGCAGGCGACACGGCCGGTCCCCACGGCTTCCGTGCATCGCCCGCTGGCCGCCCGCCGCGCCGATGCCCTGGCCGCCGCCTTCGAACGCGCGCCCGACCTTTATGCGCTGTCGCGTGACCTCGCGCCCGCGGTGATGGCGGGCGACGCCGACGCGTTGTGGGTCAACAGCCGCATCCACGACTACTGCGCGGGCTATGCCGCGTCGCCGGCCGGATATGCACGCGACACCGGCGTGCTTGCGCGGCTCGATGGCCGGCGTGCTGCCGCACTGCGCGCGGCGCGCGAGCGCGTCGCGCAGCGTTGCGGCCGTTTCGCGCCTGTCGATGCGTTGACCGTGGCCGGCGTCATCCGCCAGCGCGAGGACGCGGCGCTGGCCGGCCATCTCGCCGCCGAGGCCAGCCTGCTGGCGCTGGAGGTTCCGCTCGATGACAGCCCGGAATACCTGCGCGACCTGGTCGAGCGGGTGCACCGGTCCGGTGATGCCGAGGCGTTCGCCGCGCTTTCGCCCGGGATGGGCGTCGCGGCCAGTGGCCGGACGGCATTCGCCGGCCTGGTGGCCGGTACCCCGTTGGCCGAACTGGCCTGGCAGCTGGCGGCGTGCCGCCAGGGGCTCGACTGCGGGCCGCGGTCGGCGCTGATGACGCAGTACTGCGCCAGCGGAGGCATCTGCGCGCGCGATGCCACGCAGGATTTCGAGGGTTTCGTATACGACGCCGCAATTCCGCGACAGGGGGCGGAAGAGCTCGAGGACATGGTGGACGCCCTGTTGCAGGGTGCGTCCGGGAGGCTGGAGCAATGAACAGACACACGGGCAGCCGCGCACCGCGCCGGGTGCGGCGATGGGTATGGGTGACGGTGTTCGCCGCCTATTCGGTCACCGCGGCCGGGGTGATGATCGACGCGCTTGCCGACAACTACCGCGAGCTGTCGCAGGTGGCGTCGACCTCCATCGAGTCGCCGGAACACACGCGCAGCCTGGGTGCGACGCAGCTGGCGGCGGCGTATCGCGCGCAGAGCGGGGCGCCGTTCGCCACCCTGCCGCCCGGCAGCATGTTCCGGGTGGTGTGGCCCGACGGCTCCAGCGAATACGTGATGGTGGTGAGCCGGTCGTCCGGCACCGGCATCCGGCCGATTCCCGGTACCCAGCGGCCGGCGCCCGAGGATGTTGCCGCGACCGGCCGGCTGCAGCTGTTGCCCGCCTCGGCCGGCGAGGTGCGTGCCGTGCAGGGCCGCGTGCGCAACTGAGCCGCCGATGCCGACCGCGCAGCCCGCGCGCGGTCGGCATGCGGGTGCAACCGCGGCGCCCGGGCCGCGGTGCCGGCTCAGCCGATCGTCAGCGACTTGTCGCGACGCTCGGCCAGGCGCTTCTCCAGGTAGTGGATGTTCTGCCCACCGGCCTGGAAGCCCTTGTCGCGCATGATCCGCGCCTGCAGCGGGATGTTGGTGCGGATGCCGTCGATGACCATCTCGGAGAGCGCCACGCGCATCCGGCAGATCGCCTGCTCGCGGTCGGCGCCATGCACGATCAGCTTGCCGATCATCGAATCGTAGTTCGACGGCACGCGGTAGCCCTCGTAGACATGCGAATCGACGCGCACGCCCGGGCCGCCCGGGGCGTGGAAATGCTGGATCAGGCCGGGTGACGGCAGGAACGTCTCCGGATCCTCGGCATTGATGCGGCACTCGATCGCGTGCCCGGTCAGCACCACGTCCTCCTGGCGGATCGACAGCTTCTGCCCGGCGGCGATCATCAGCTGCTCGCGGATCAGGTCGATGCCGGTGACCATCTCGGTGACCGGGTGTTCGACCTGGATCCGGGTGTTCATTTCGATGAAGTAGAAGCGGCCGTTCTCGTACAGGAACTCGAACGTGCCGGCACCGCGATAGCCGATGCGGATGCAGGCCTCGGTGCACACCCGGCCGATCTCCGCGCGCTGTTCTTCGGTGATGCCCGGCGCCGGCGCTTCCTCGACCACCTTCTGGTGGCGGCGCTGCATCGAGCAGTCGCGCTCGCCGAGATGGATGGCATTGCCCTGGCCATCGGCCAGTACCTGGATCTCCACATGGCGCGGGTTCTCGAGGAACTTCTCCATGTAGACCATGTCGTTGCCGAACGCGGCCTTGGCTTCCTGCTTGGTGGTGGCAATGGCATTCGCCAGCGCGGCCTCGGTATGCACCACGCGCATGCCGCGCCCGCCGCCGCCGCCGGCCGCCTTGACGATCACCGGGTAGCCGATCTCGCGGGCAACCCGGATGTTGGTGGCGGCATCGTCACCCAGCGGCCCGCCGGAGCCGGGCACGCAGGGCACGCCGGCCTCCTTCATCGCGCGGATCGCCTCGACCTTGTCGCCCATCAGGCGGATGGTCTCGGCCTTCGGGCCGATGAAGATGAAACCGGACTGCTCGACGCGCTCGGCGAAGTCGGCGTTCTCCGACAGGAAGCCGTAGCCGGGATGGATGGCCTGGGCGTCGGTGACCTCGGCGGCGGCGATGATCGCCGGCATGTCGAGATAGCTGCGGTTGGATGGTGGCGGGCCGATGCACACCGACTCGTCGGCCATGGCCACGTGCTTGAGGTTGCGGTCGACGGTGGAATGCACCGCGACAGTACGGATGCCCAGCGAGTGGCACGCGCGCAGGATGCGCAGCGCGATCTCGCCGCGGTTGGCGATGACGACTTTATCGAGCATGCCCGCTCACCCGATCACGAACAGCGGCTGGTCGAATTCCACCGGCTGGCCGTTCTCGCACAGGATCGCCAGCACGGTGCCCGATGCATCGGCCTCGATCGGGTTGAACATCTTCATCGCCTCGATGATGCCCAGCGTCTCGCCGGCCTTGACCTGCTGGCCGACGGTGACGAACGGCGGCTTGTCCGGCGACGGCGACGCGTAATAGGTGCCGACCATCGGCGACAGCACCCGGTGGCCTTCGGGCATCGCCGGACCGGCGCCGGCGGTGTCCGCGCTGCGGCCGCCACCGGTGGCGGCATCGACCGGCGACGCCATCGGCATCACCGGCTCGGCGGCGCGGGCCGGTTGCGGCGCGGCATGCACAGGCGCGTAGGTCATCGGGGTGCCGGTCGGGTTGCGCGACAGCCGCACCGACTCCTCGCCTTCCTTGATCTCGATTTCGGCGAGGTTCGACTCCTCGAGCAGGTCGATGAGCTTCTTGATCTTTCGCAGGTCCATGGAGGCCTCGTGGTTGCGGGCCCGGGCGGGCCGGGCATCAGGATGGGAAACGGGTCAGGCCGACGCCAGGTGCTTGAGCGCGGCGTCCAGTGCATAGCGGTAGCTGTCGGCGCCGAAGCCGCAGACCACGCCGACGGCGCGATCGCTGAAATAGCTGTGCTGGCGGAACGGCTCGCGCGCATGCGGGTTGGACAGGTGGATCTCGATGTAGGGAATCGCCACCGCCAGCAGCGCATCGCGCAGTGCCACCGAGGTGTGGGTGAACGCGGCCGGGTTGATCAGTACGAAGGCGGTGCCGTCGTGTGCGGCTGCCTGCACGCGGTCCACCAGGGCGTGCTCGGCGTTCGACTGCAGGCTGTCGAGCGTGTGGCCGGCGGTTTCCGCGCGCTCGCGCAGGTCGGCGTCGATCGCGGCCAGCGTGGTGCTGCCATAGACCCCGGGCTCGCGGGTTCCGAGCAGGTTGAGATTGGGGCCGTGGAGGAGCAGCAGGGTCGCCATGCAGCGCGCCGGGATGACAAGGCGCGCAGTCTGCTGCATGGGGGCGATGGTGTCCAGTTCGCCGAACTTGCCCGAAGTTGAACGTTTGTTTGAATCAGCGACCAGTCGCGGGCGTATGGTGGCGCCGGCTGCTCAGTGGCGCGCCCAGGCATCGATCTCGCCATGCTCGAACGGGCCGATGCGGGCCTTGAGCAGGCGGCCATCGGCGGAGATCAGCACCGAATACGGCAACACCCCGCGCGGATTGCCGAGCCGCACCCCGGCGTCGGTCGGCCCGGGCACGTCGAGGGCCTGCGGGTAATCGACCGGGATGCGCTCAAGGAATGCGCGCACCGCGTCGGCATCGTCGAGCGCGATGCCGAGTACCTGCGTGCCGTCGGCGCCCTGGCTGCGTGCGTAGCGGTCGAGTTCCGGCATCTCCTCGATGCACGGCGCGCACCAGCTCGCCCACAGGTTGACCAGCAGCGGCTGGCCGGCGAAATCGGCAGGCAGCGCGTAGGCATCGCCGTCGAGCGCGGGCACGGTGAACGCGGGCACCGGCTCGCCACGACGTGCGGTGGCGACGCCCTCGGGCGCCGCAGGTGCCGCCGCCTGCAGTGCGGCCTGCGCCATGCGCTGCCCGGGTTCGGTGCGCAGCAGCGGGCCGGGGCCGGAACCGAGCAGTGCCGCGCCCAGCCCGAGCAGGCCGGCGGCCAGCGCGACGCCGATGACCACGCCGGTCCTCATCGCGCACCACCCGCGGCCGCGCGGGCCACCGCGGCCAGGGTGGCGCTCTCCGTCAGCAGCGTCGGCAGCACTTCGCCGGGGCCGCCATCGGCCGGGTAGGCCACGTACAGCGGCACGCCCACGGCGCGGTGCTGGTCGAGGAACGCGGTGATCGCGGCGTCGGTATGGGTCCAGTCGCCGACCATGTAGACCGTGCCGGTTGCCGCCAGCGCGTCGCGGAACGGCTCGCGCGACAGCACCCGGCGCTCGTTGGCCTTGCAGGTCACGCACCAGTCGGCGGTCATGTTGACGAACACCGGTGTTCCCGCCGCACGCAGCGTGGCCAGCCGCTCGGCGGAATACGCGACGGCGCCGGAGTCGTCGGCGGCGTCGGCAGGCGCCGGCGGCGCGAAGCGCTCCACGCCCGCCACCGGCCACAGCGCTGCCAGCGCCAGCAGCAGCGCCAGCGCGGGCGCGGCACGTCCGCCGGTCCAGCGCTGGCGCTCGAACCACCACAGCGCCAGCGCCAGCAGCGCCAGCCCGGCGATCACCAGCGCCATCGCATCGACGCCACGCTGGCGGCCCAGCACCCACACCAGCCACACCGCGGTGAGATACATCGGGAAGGCCATCGCCTGCTTCAGCGTCTCCATCCACGGCCCCGGGCGCGGCAGGCGGTCGGCAAGCGCCGGCACGAACCCGACCAGCAGGAACGGCAGCGCCAACCCCAGCCCCAGCGCCAGGAACACCCCGAGCGCGGCCACGCCGGAACTTGCGAACGCGAACGCCAGCGCGCCCCCCATGAACGGCGCAATGCAGGGGCTGGCGACCACGCAGGCGAGCACGCCGGTGAAGAAGTCACCGGCCGGTCCGGTGCGACTGCCCAGCGACTGCGCGACCCCACCGATGCTGCCGCCCAGCGTGAACACGCCGGAAAGCGCCAGCCCGACCGCGAACACCAGATAGGCCAGCGCGGCGACGAACCACGGCTGCTGCAGCTGGAAGCCCCAGCCCAGCGCCTGCCCGGTGGCGCGCAGCCCGAGCGCCAGCAGGCCCACCGCGGCGAACGCCACCAGCACGCCGGCGGTGTACCAGAGCGCATGCCGCCGCGCGCTGGCCCGGCTGCCGCCGCTCGACGCCAGCCCGACCACCTTCAGGGACAGGATCGGCAGCACGCAGGGCATCAGGTTGAGCAGCAGCCCGCCCAGCAGCGCCAGCAGCAGGGCACCGGCGAGGCTGCCACCAGCGCGTGCCGGGGTCGCGACGGTACCTGCCTCCGCCGCCTCCGTTGCCGCAGCCGCAGCCGTCGGCGCCGGCGGTGTTTCGCGAATGGCGTTGTCGGGGTCGCCGGCCGCGTCGTCATCCGCAGCCGAGGCGGGCGCCGGCTCGTCACCGGGCAGGGGCGGTGCGGTCGTGGCCTCGCCGGGTGCGGACCACGTCCCCGACGCCGGCACCGCGATTTCCACGGTGCGGGTCATCGGCGGATAGCAGATGCCGTCGGCCTGGCAACCCTGGAAGGTCGCGGTCAGCGCGACCGTGGTGGCATCGCCATGCAGGCGCTGCAGCGGCAGCGCGACCTCGACGGGGTCGAAATAGACCACCACGTTGCCGAAGTGCTCGTCGTGGTGATCGACGCCGGCCGGCCACCGGGGGCTGCCGGCGGTGATGCCCTCGCCGCGCACGGTGAATCCGCTGCGGTCGCGATACAGGTAATAGCCGGGCGCCGGCACGAAGCGCAGCAGCAGGCGGTCGCCGCCGTCGGCGATCGCATCGAAGCCGAAGGCCTGGGCCTCGGGCAGCGGCAGCGCCTGCGGGCGCAGCGCGTCGGCAACGCCGCGTGACGCAGTGCCGGCACCGAGCAGGCTGCGCCCGAGCGCGGCAAAGCCGGCGCGGCCGCTGGCGGTGGGGCCGGCGGGCAGGGCCACGCTGACCTCGCGGGTCTGCGGCGGATAGCAGATGCCGGCATCGGCGCAGCCCTGGAAACGGACCCGCACCACGACCTGCTCGCGCCCGTCCGCGGCGTTGCCGGGCAGGGCTGCGCGCATGCGCCCACGGTAGGTCTCGACCTCGCCGAAGAACTCGTCGACGTGGCGCTTGCCGTCGGGCAGCTGCAGGCCGTCCGCGGGGAAGCCTTCGGCTTCGGCGCCCATGCGGTGGCGATAGAGGTAGTAGCCCTCGGCGATGGTCCAGTCGAATTCGATGCGCTCGCGGTCCGGCGCGTGCACGCGCAGCGCGAAGGCCTCGTCCACCGGCAGGAGGTCGTCCATGTCGACCGCTGCCTGCGCGCCGCCCGCCACGACTGCGAGCGCGCCCAGCGCGAGTGCGCGCCACCAGACCGCGATACCCATCAGGATGCCGGCCCCGCGGTCCCGCGCACGATCCAGTCGAGATAGGCGGGCAGGCCGTCGACCAGGTCGCAGGCGACCAGTTCCGGCACTTCGTACGGGTGCAGCGCGCACAACCGCTCGCGTAGAGCGGCGAACGCCGCCCGGGTGGTCTTGATCAGCAACTGCACTTCCTCGCCACGCTCGACACGGCCCTCCCAGCGATAGACCGACCGCGCACCCGGCAGCAGCGTCACGCAGGCCGCCAGGCCCTCGCCCACGAGGGCGTCGGCGATGCGGTCGGCGGTGGCACGATCCGGGCAGGTGGACAGGCAGAGCAGGACGGACACGGCAGGCAGGCGCAACGGGTGGGCCGCATAGGGTAGCCCACGCCCATGCGCCGCCCGCTTAAGCACGGCGCGCCCGTCGCCGCGCGCTCACGACGGCAGGATCTACAATCTGCACTCCCCGGTTCACTAATCCCCCGCCCATGTCCAGGATCCGCCTTCCGGCGCTGTGCGCCATCGCGATGGCAGCTGCCGCCGTGTTTCCCGCCGCCGCGCAATCCCAGTTCGAGCTCAGTGCCGGCGCGTCGTGGACGCGCGACAACGAGGTCACCCCGGTCATCGCCGCGGCGTGGCTGCCGGAGCTGCGTGGCCTCGACAACGCACTGCTGCGTTGGGAACTGGGTGTGATCCACGTGCCCGGCCGCGACGACACCGCGTACGACCTGGAGGACGACGTCACCGTCGGCCACGCCGGCCTGCGTTACGACCGCACCGACAACGGACTGACGCTGGGCTTCGGCATCGGCGTGCAGAGTGGCTACACCGACGCGCTGTCGGGCGACCCGCAGTTCGTCAGCACCATCGGCTGGCGCTGGGAGCGCTTCTCGGTGCTGGCGCGGCATATCTCCAACGCCAGCATCCACCAGCCCAACGACGGCGAGACGATGGTGGTGGCGGCCTGGCGCTTCTGAGCCGGGTCCAGGCCCGCGTCCGTCCACGGCCGGGGGCGACGGAAATTTCCATCGGGCCCCTTGAAAGGCCCTGAACGGCCCCCAACTTCTGGTCCGTGCCCGGCTTGCCGGGTCTTTGCCGCCCGCGGCCTTGGCACTCTCCGAGTGCGAGTGCTAAGATCGCCGCCATTCTTCAACCCAATCAATCACTTAAGAGGATTGACATGAGCAATATCAAGCCGCTGTACGACCGCGTGGTCATCAAGCGTACCGAGGAAGAGAAAGTCTCGGCCGGTGGCATCGTGATTCCGGATTCGGCCACCGAAAAGCCGATCAAGGGCGAGGTCGTCGCCGTGGGCGAGGGCAAGGTGCTCGACAACGGCAACCTGCGGGCGCCGAAGGTGAAGGCCGGCGACCAGGTGCTGTTCGGCAAGTACAGCGGCACCGAGGTCAAGCTCGACGGCACCGACTATCTGGTGGTGAAGGAAGACGACATCTTCGCGATCCTCGGCTGATCGCGGCGCTTCTTTCCACTCCCACGAATTCCACCCAAGACATTCAGAGGTAAAGAGTCATGGCTGCCAAGGAAATCCGCTTCGGCGAAGACGCGCGCTCCAAGATGCTGCGCGGTGTGAACACGCTTGCCAACGCCGTCAAGGCGACCCTCGGCCCGAAGGGCCGCAACGTCGTGCTCGAGAAGAGCTTCGGCTCGCCGACGATCACCAAGGACGGCGTGTCCGTCGCCAAGGAGATCGAGCTCGCCGACAAGTTCGAGAACATGGGCGCGCAGATGGTCAAGGAAGTCGCCTCGCGCACTTCCGACAACGCCGGTGACGGCACCACCACCGCCACCGTGCTGGCCCAGGCGCTGATCCGCGAGGGTTCCAAGGCGGTCGCCGCCGGCATGAACCCGATGGACCTCAAGCGCGGCATCGACCAGGCCGTCAAGGCCGCCGTCGAAGAGCTGAAGAAGCTCTCCAAGCCCACCGCCGACGACAAGGCGATCGCCCAGGTCGGCACGATCTCGGCCAACTCCGACGAAGTCATCGGCAACATCATTGCCGAGGCGATGAAGAAGGTCGGCAAGGAAGGCGTGATCACCGTCGAGGAAGGTTCGGGCCTGGACAACGAGCTCGACGTGGTCGAGGGCATGCAGTTCGACCGCGGCTACCTGTCGCCGTACTTCATCAACAACCAGCAGTCGATGTCGGCCGAGCTGGACGACCCCTTCATCCTGCTGCACGACAAGAAGATCTCCAACGTGCGTGACCTGCTGCCCGTGCTCGAGGGCGTGGCCAAGGCCGGCAAGCCGCTGCTGATCGTCGCCGAGGAAGTCGAGGGCGAAGCGCTGGCGACCCTGGTGGTCAACACCATCCGCGGCATCGTCAAGGTCTGCGCCGTCAAGGCCCCGGGCTTCGGCGACCGTCGCAAGGCGATGCTGGAAGACATGGCCGTGCTCACCGGCGGCACCGTGATCTCCGAGGAAGTCGGCCTGTCGCTCGAGAAGGCGACCATCAACGACCTCGGTCGCGCCAAGAAGATCCAGGTCACCAAGGAAAACACCACCATCATCGACGGCGCCGGCGAAACCGGTGGCATCGAGGCCCGCATCAAGCAGATCAAGGCGCAGATCGAGGAGACCTCCTCGGACTACGACCGCGAGAAGCTGCAGGAGCGCGTGGCCAAGCTGGCCGGCGGCGTTGCGGTGATCAAGGTCGGCGCTGCCACCGAGGTCGAGATGAAGGAAAAGAAGGCGCGCGTCGAAGACGCCCTGCACGCCACCCGTGCAGCGGTCGAGGAAGGCGTGGTCCCGGGCGGCGGCGTGGCCCTGCTGCGTGCCAAGGCGGCGATCGAGAACCTGCGTGGCGCCAACGAAGACCAGAACCACGGCATCGTGATCGCCCTGCGTGCGATGGAAGCACCGCTGCGCGAGATCGTCACCAACGCCGGTGAAGAGCCCTCCGTGATCGTCAACAAGGTCAAGGACGGTTCGGGCAACTTCGGCTACAACGCCGCCAACGGCGAGTTCGGCGACATGGTCGAGTTCGGCATCCTGGACCCGACCAAGGTCACCCGCACCGCGCTGCAGAACGCGGCGTCGATCGCCGGCCTGATGATCACCACCGAGGCGATGGTGGCGGAGCTTCCGAAGAAGGAAGAGCCGGCGATGCCGGGCGGCGGTGGCATGGGCGGCATGGGCGGCATGGATTTCTGATCCAGCGCCACCGCGTCACCTGCAACACGGAAAACCCCGCCGCGAGGCGGGGTTTTTCCTTGTGGCGACCGGCCGCCCCGTGCACGGCCCGACGTCATTTCCGGCATCACGCACGGGTGACACAATCCGCGCCCACGACCTCGCGGATACACCCATGGCCGGCGCCTCGCTGCTCACCCTGCTCGACGATATCGCCACCCTGCTCGACGACGTCGCGCTGCTGACCAAGGCCGCCACCAAGCGGACCGCGGGGGTGCTCGGCGACGACCTCGCCCTCAATGCACAGCAGGTGGCCGGGGTGCGTGCCAGCCGCGAACTGCCGGTGGTGTGGGCGGTGTTCAAAGGCTCGCTGCTCAACAAGCTGATCCTGGTGCCGGCGGCGTTGCTGATCAGCCAGTTCCTGCCGTGGCTGGTGGTGCCGCTGATGATGGTCGGCGGCGCCTACCTCTGTTACGAGGGCTTCGAAAAGGTCGTGCACAAGCTGTTCCATCGCGACGATCGCCCGGACCCCGAGGCGCGCGTGCAGGCGGTGCTCGAAGCCGAAGAGACGCCGCAGGAGATCGAGAAGCAGAAGATCCGCGGCGCGATCCGCACCGATTTCATCCTGTCGGCCGAGATCATCGTGCTGTCGCTGGGAGTGGTGGCCGGCGCGTCGTTGCTGACCCGCTCGGTGACGCTGTCGGTGGTGGCGCTGGCGGTGACCATCGGCGTGTACGGCCTGGTGGCGGCGATCGTGAAGATGGACGACGCCGGACTGTGGATGAGCCAGCGGGGCGGCGTGCTGGTGCCGGCGACCGGGCGTGCACTGGTGTATGCGGCGCCGTGGCTGATGAAGGCGCTGGGCATCCTCGGCACGATCGCGATGTTCCTGGTCGGCGGCGGCATCTTCGTGCACAACGTCGACCTGCTGCATCGCCTGCTGGAGACCGCCGAACATGCCGGCCTGCCAGGGTTCGCCGCCGATGCGCTGGCAAGCCTGGTGGTCGGCCTGGTTGTCGGTGCGCTCGTGCTCGCTGCGGTGTGGCTGTTCGGGCGCATGCGTGGCCGGCCGGCGGCACCGGCGCACTGAGGGCGGGCAGGAGGTCCACTTGCACCCGCGTGCAGGGGTTCCCAGACTGCGCGGATGAGCACTTCACTGATCGTCGTCGACGACTTCCTCGCCACCCAGGATGCCCTGCGCCTGCGCGAGGCGGGCCTGCGCCTGACCTATCCACCGCAGCAGGGCGCGTTCCCGGGCCGCAACTCGCAGGAACGCTTGCACCTGCCGCAGCTCGACCAGGCCGTCTCGCGGCTGGCCGGCGAGCCGCTGCGCGCGATCGATCCGCCGGAATCGCACTGCAAGTTCCGCATCACCCTCGCCGACGACGTCGGCACCGGGCGCGTGCACATCGACCAGGGTGCATGGTGGTCGGGAATCCTCTATCTCAGTCGGCCGGAGGACTGCCGCGGCGGCACCGAGTTCTATCGCCATGTCGAGACCGGCACCGAACAGGCGCCGATGACCCAGGAGGGCATCGAGGCGATGGGCTACCGCACCGGCGCCGAACTGCACGACGCGATCATCGGCCGCGACAGCAACGACATGTCGCGCTGGGAGATGACCATGCGGGTGCCGATGCGCTTCAACCGCCTGGTGCTGCTGCGGCCGTGGTTCTGGCACACCGCGGGCGAGGCCTTCGGCGACAGCCTCGAGAACGGGCGCTTCGTCTACCTGATGTTCTTCACGCCCGTGCGCTGAAGGCCGGGCGGCGTGGCGTCCATAATCGCGGCCCCGCAGCGGATACGGACAGCACCTTGAAACATGTCATCGCGATGGCCGCCGGCGGTACCGGTGGCCACCTGTTCCCGGCCGAGGCCCTCGCACGTGAACTGGTCGCGCGCGGACACGGCGCGGTGATCTACACCGACGCGCGCGGCGCGCGCTACACGCACGCACTCGAAGGCCTGCCGCATGTGGTGCTGCCCGCGCGCAGCCTCGCGGGGGGCATCGGCGGCAAGCTTGCCGCCGCCACCACCATCCTCGGCGCGGCCTGGCGTGCGCGCGGCGATCTGCGGCGTCGTGGCGCGCAGGCCATGGTCGGTTTCGGCGGTTACCCGAGTTTCGCGCCGGCACTCGGCGCGCGTGCCTGCGGGCTGCCCCTGCTGCTGCACGAGCAGGGCACGCGACTGTCGCTGGCCAACCGGCAACTGCTGCGTTTCGCCTCCGGGGTGGCCAAGTCGTTCGGCGATACCGGCGGTCTTGCCGGCGTGCCCGCCGATCGCGTGGTCGAGACCGGCAATCCGGTGCGCCAGGCGATCCTCGATGCGCGCGCGCCGTATCCGCCACTGCCGGCCGACGGCCCGCTGCGGCTGCTGGTGGTCGGCGGCAGCCAGAGCGCGGCCGTATTCGGGCGCGTGGTGCCACCGGCGCTGCGCGCGCTGCCGGAAGCGCTGCGCACGCGGCTGCGGCTGTCGCTGCAGGTGGCGGGTGACGACGCCGCGGCGATCGCAGGCAGCCTCGCCGACGGCGGCATCGACGCCGAGGTGCGGCCGTTCTTCGAGGACATGGGCGCGCGCCTGCGCGATGCGCACCTGGTGGTCACCCGTGCCGGCGCCACCACCATCGCCGACCTGCTGGCGATCGGTCGCCCGGCGATCTTCGTGCCGATCCCGCAGGGCGGCTCGGCTGACGAGCAGCTGCGCAATGCGCGCACGCTCGAACAGCTGGGTGCCGGCTGGTGCATGCCGGAACCGGAACTCGATGCGGCTGCGCTGGCGGCGCGGCTGCAGGCGCTGTTCGCGTCGACCGAAGCATTGCCGCAGGCCGCGGCCCGCGCGGCTGCAGCAGGGCGGCCGGACGCCGCCGCGCGGCTGGCGGATGCGGTGCTGGCGCTGGTCGCGCGTGGGGGGCGCGCCGCGTGAGCGCAGCGGCCGTCCACGATGTGCTGATCATCGGTGGCGGCCACAACGGGCTGGTCTGTGCCGCCTACCTGGCCGCCGCCGGGCTCGACGTGCGGGTGCTCGAGCGCCGCGGCATCGTCGGCGGCGCCGCGGTGACCGAGGAGTTCCATCCCGGCTTCCGCAATTCGACCTGCAGCTACACCGTGAGCCTGCTCGATCCCGCGGTGATCCGCGAGCTGCGCCTGGCCGAACACGGGCTGCGCGTGGTCGAGCGCCCGTTCTCGAACTTCCTGCCGCTGCCGGACGGACACGCGTTCCGGCTCGGCGGCGGGCTGACCGCCGCCGAGGGCGCACGCCATTCGGCGCGCGATGTCGAACGCCTGGTCGCCTACGAAGCGATGCTCGGCCGCGTGGTCGCGGTGCTGCGCCAGCTGATGCGGCGCACCCCGCCCAACCCCGGCGATGGCATGGGCGTGGCCGATTGGCTGGCATCGTGGCAGGTGGTGCGCCAGCTGCGCGGGCTGGACCTTGCCACCCGGCGCGACCTGCTGGCGCTGTTCACGAAATCCGCCGGTGACCTGCTCGACGGCTGGTTCGAGTGCGAGCCGCTCAAGGCCGCGCTCGGCTGGGATTCGATCGTCGGCAACTTCGCCAGCCCGTACACGCCGGGGTCGGCCTACGTGCTGCTCCACCACGTGTTCGGCGAGGTCAACGGCCGGCAGGGCGCATGGGGGCATGCGATCGGCGGGATGGGTGCGATCACCCAGGCGATGGCGCGCGAGTGCGAGGCCCGCGGCGTGTGCCTTGAGACCGGCGCCGAAGTCGCCGAGGTGCTGGTCGCCGACGGTCGCGCACGCGGCGTGCTGCTGGCCGATGGCCGCGAACTGCACGCGCGGCGCGCGGTGGTGGCCAACGTCAATCCGAAGCTGCTGTACCAGCGGCTGGTGCCGCGCAGTGCGCTCGATGACGACACCGCGCAGCGCATCGACGGCTACCGCTGCGGGTCGGGCACCTTCCGCATGAACGTGGCGCTTGCGGAGCTGCCGGACTTCACCTGCGCGCCCGGCACCGCGCTGCAACCGCACCACCAGAGCGGGATCCTGGTCGGGCCGTCGCTGGGCTACTTCGAGCGTGCGTATTTCGATGCGCGCTCGAAGGCGCACAACCCCGGCTGGGCGCGCGAACCGGTGGTGGAGCTGGTGATCGCATCGACGCTCGACGACAGCCTGGCGCCACCCGGGCAGCACGTGGCGAGCCTGTTCTGCCAGCACGTCAATCCGGAGGTCGACGGCGGCTGGGACACCCACCGCGACACCGTCGCGGAACTGATGATCGATACCGTCGATCGCGTCGCGCCCAACTTCCGCCGCAGCGTGCTCGGCTGGAGCGCGCTGTCGCCGCTGGACCTGGAGCGCGAGTTCGGCCTGGTCGGCGGCGATATCTTCCACGGCGCGCTCGGCCTCGACCAGCTGTTCTCGGCGCGCCCGCTGCTGGGCCAGGCGGACTACCGGGGCGCAGTGCCGGCGCTGTATCTCTGCGGCTCCGGCACGCACCCGGGTGGCGGTGTGACCGGACTACCGGGTCGCAACGCTGCCCGCGAACTGCTGCGCGACCTGCGCCGCACCCCGCGCCCGGCCTGATCCTCCGGAAGCGATTACAGGGGCGGTGGTGCGCCGCCATACGCAGGTGTCTGTTTTTTCTTGATTTTTGTACTTGCAAGTATCGTTTTGCAGTGCAGCGTGCATCCGGGATAACACTTCGTTCACGATGGCCCCGCACCCGACGTGGGGGAGGGAGCAAAGCCCGCTACCGGTTTTCCGGCAGCGGGCTTTTTTTTGCTTCGTTCTGACCGCCGCGTGCGCAAAAGGGGTCCGGGCGGCCCGCCGCGGCCACAGGGGGATGCCCAGCCGGATATCTCCGCGTCCTGCTACCACATCCGGCCGCCGGCCATCCATGGCCGGCTCTGGACATCCCCCTGCGTCCGCGGCGGGCACCGAGCTGGCGTCGCGTCCGGGCGAAAAAATCAAGACCAAGGGCAGGTGCGAGCGCGTGTTCGGTTGCACGCGATTCCAAGGGCAGCGGCTGCTCGCCGGCCGGGCCCGCAGTACGAGCGACTCCACGGCAACGCTCCTGCTCTTCGTGCCAATGCCCGCGAACGCCAGAGTCCGTCGCGTGGACCGGGGTGTGCGCACAGCCGGCCATGGATGGCCGGCGGCCGGCCGTGGTAGCTGGATGCGGACTCCGGCCGGGTGCGCACGCCCCCGGTCCGCGCGACGGGCGGCGCAGGATCACAACGGAGCAACGCCTGCGCGCACGAACAATCCAATTTGCGCCCAATCCGGAGAACAGCGTTTCGTTCATTGGGCCCACTGAGCGACAGGCGCTCACCGGGATCCCGGGATACGCCGCGCCGGGCGGATGCCACAATCGGCGGATGCCCGTTCCGCCTGCACCTACCGACGACCCGCTGCAGCTGATCGCCGCGCGTGCGATCGAGCGCCTCGATCGCGCAGGCGCCCTGGCCGATGGCGAGGGTGCCTGCGCGGACCCGGCGTTCCGCGCCGCCCTGTCGCGGGTCGCCATCGCCAGCGACTTCGCGGTCGACACCTTCGAGCGGCAGCCCGGCCTGCTGCGGCGGCTGGCGCACGACGCCGGCGCCACCCCGCTGCCGGAACCCGATCTCCCGATCGGCGGCCGTGACGACTGGGCCCGTGCACTGCGGCGCTGGCGCGCCGCCGAATCCACGCGGCTGGTCTGGCGCGACGTGCTCGACCTCGACGATGTCGATGCCACCCTCGCCGGCACCACGCACCTCGCCGAGCGCTGCCTGCAACTGGCGCACGATGCGCTGGAGGCCGAGTTCATCGCCCGCCATGGCATGGTCCGCGACGCCGCGGGCGAGCCCGTGCGGCTGGTGGTGTTCGCGCTCGGCAAGCTCGGCGGCGGCGAACTCAACTTCAGTTCCGACGTCGACCTGGTCTATGCCTATCCACACGAGGGTGAGAGCGACGGGCCGCGTCCGCTGGCCGCGGAAACCTGGTGCATGCGGCTGGGCCAGGCGCTGGCGAAGCTGCTCGACGAGGTCACCGTCGACGGCTTCTGCCACCGCGTCGACCTGCGGTTGCGTCCGTTCGGAGGTGCCGGGCGGCTGGCGCTGAGCTTCGGCGCGATGGAGCATTACTTCCAGCGCGAGGGGCGCGACTGGGAACGCTACGCCTGGCAGAAAGCGCGCCCCGTGGCCGGCGACATCGCGGCGGGTGAGGCCTTCCTGTCCGAACTGCGGCCGTTCGTGTACCGCCGCTACCTCGACTTCGGCGCGCTCGACGGCCTGCGCGGAATGAAGGCGGCGATCAGCGCGGAAGTCGCGCGCAAGGAACTCGCCGACGACATCAAGCGCGGCCGTGGCGGCATCCGCGAGATCGAGTTCTTCGCCCAGGTGTTGCAGCTCATCCACGGCGGACGCGATGCCAGCCTGCGCGGGCGGCGCCTGCAGCAGTCGCTGCACGCCTTGGCCGCCGCGCGCCACGTCCCCGCCGAAACGGCGCAGGCGCTGCTGGACGCCTACTGCTGGCTGCGCCGGCTGGAGAACCGCCTGCAGATGCTGCGCGACGCCCAGGTGCACGCGCTGCCATCGGAGCCGCTGGACCGCGAACGTGTCGCCGCGGGCCTCGGCCTGTCCTGGGACGCGCTGGCGCAGACCCTGGCCGACCACCGCCAGGTGGTGGCGACGACCTTCGACGCACTGCTGCATCGCGAACAGGCGCCGCAGGCCACCGACTGCGACCTGGCCGGCTACTGGCGCGCGCTGCCCGACGGTGGCGCCGCGGCGCAGCTGGAGGCGGCCGGTTTCGGTGACGCGCCGGCGGTGGACGCCGCACTGCGCGACTTCGCCCGCTCGCCCGGCGTGCGCGACCTGCCCGATATCGCCCGCACCCGCCTGGAGCGGGTGATGCCGGTGCTGCTGCAGGCCAGCGCACCCGCCGACCGGCCGCTGGAGGCGATCCGCCGCCTGCTGGCGCTGCTGCACAACGTGCTGCGCCGGTCGAGTTATCTGGCACTGCTCGACGAGCAGCCCGGCGCGCTGGCGCGGCTGGTCGACCTGATGACCCGCAGCGCGTTCCTGGCCGAGCGGGTGGCGATGCATCCGCTGCTGCTCGACGAGCTGCTCGATGCGCGCATCGAGGGCCCGCTGCCCGGCCGCGCGCAGCTGCATGCCGCCTGCCAGGCGGCGCTGGCCCGCGACGATGTCGAGGCGGCGCTGTACGCCTTGAATGAGGTGCGGCAGACGCTGAGCTTCCGCATCGCGCTGGCGATGCTCGATGGCCGCCAGGGCGCGCAGGACAGTGCACGCCAGCTGGCGTGGCTGGCCGATGGCGTGGTCGCCGCGGTGCTGGAGCTGGCACGCCGTGGCATGCACGACAGCCACGGCCGCATCGATGGCGCCACCTTCGCGGTGCTCGGTTACGGCAGCCTCGGCGGCGAGGAGCTGGGCGTCGGTTCCGATCTCGACCTGGTGTTCCTGTACGACGCACCGCCCTCGGCGCAGTCGGACGGCCCGCGGCCGCTGGATGCGATCCGCTGGCATGCGCGGCTGGCGCAGAAGATCGTCGCGCTGCTGGGCACCGTCACCGGCGCGGGCCGGCTGTACGAGGTCGACATCCGCCTGCGGCCCGATGGCGCCAGCGGCCTGCTGGTGTCGTCGCTCGGCAGCTACGACGACTACCAGCGCGAGCGGGCGTGGACCTGGGAACACCAGGCGCTGGTGCGCGCGCGTGCGGTGGCCGGCGATGCGTCGCTGGTCGCGGAGTTCGAACGCGTGCGCGCGGCGGCGCTGGGGCGGCTGCGCGAGGCCGATGCGCTGCGCGACGACATCGTGTCGATGCGCCAGCGCATGCGCGCCGAGCTCGACCGCAGCCGCGATGGCGTGTTCGACCTCAAGCAGGGCGAGGGCGGCCTGGTCGACCTCGAGTTCCTGGTGCAGTACCTGGTGTTGCGCGAGGCGCACGCGGTGCCCGCGCTGCTGCTGCCGCGGGCCACGCCGGCGCTGCTCGACGCGCTGTGCGGTGCCGGCATGCTGGCTGACGACACCTGCAGGGGCCTGCGCGAGGCGCATGCGACGCTGCTCGGCCTCGGCCTCGCCCAGACGCTCGATCGCCGGCCGCGGCTGGTGCCCGACAGCCGCCGCCTGCAGGACGCCCGCGCCAGCGTGCGCGCCGCCGGGGCGGCGCTGCTGGGGATCGATCCGCTGTCGGGGACGGCTGCGGCCACGCCGTAGCCGTCGCGGGTCAGTCGCGGCCGGGTTCGTCCCGCCAGCCGGGACCGGCGTCGTCGGCGCTTCCGTCACCGTGATCGTGACGGGTGGTGGTGACCGGGCCTGCGGCCGGACGCCTGGGATCGGGCAGCTCGGCGATCGCCGCCTGCGCTTCACCGAGCTGCTGGCGCCGCGCTTCCGGGACCTCCTGCCAGTGGCAGTCCTGCAGCGCGCCTTCCAGCGCGTACAGCAGGTTCATGCTCGGCCGGAAGCCGGCGCGGCGCACGCGCATGTACGCGTCCACCGGGCCCGCGGCCGCGAGGTCCTCGCGGGTGTGCAGCCCGACCTGCCGCAGCCAGGCCGACGATTTCGGGCCGATGTTGCGCAGCCCCGGATCGCGCGACCGGCCGCCGCTCACCGCAGCGATTCCATGAAGATCGCGGCCACGGCTTCCAGCCCGGCCTGGTCCTCGGCATCGAAGCGCGCCGGCTGCGGGCTGTCGATGTCGAACACGCCGACCAGCCGCTCGCCATCGGCCAGCGGGACCACCAGTTCCGAGCGCGACGCCGCATCGCAGGCGATGTGGCCGGGAAACGCATGCACGTCATCGATGCGCTGGGTGGTGCGGGTGCGCGCCGCGGCACCACAGACGCCGCGGTCGAGCGGGATGCGCACGCAGGCGGGCTGTCCCTGGAAGGGCCCGACCACCAGCTCGGTGCCGTCGAAGAAGTAGAAGCCCACCCAGTTGAGGTCCGGCAGCGCGTGATAGACCAGCGCCGACAGGTTGGCGGCATTGGCGACGCGGTCGCGCTCGCCGTGCAGCAGGGCGCGGGCCTGTTCGGCCAGCTGGGCGTATTGCTGCGGCTTGTCGCCGCTTAGACTTTGCGATGTGAACATGCGCCGCAGTCTACCGCGGCGACCGCACCGGTTGACGGAGGACAGCGCATGGCGGAGAGCAGGCAGGCCGGGACGACGGCCACCCCCGGCGTGCTGGTCACCGGCACCGATACGGGGGTCGGCAAGAGCCTGTGCAGCGTGGCGCTGCTGCATGCGCTGCGCGCGCGGGGCCTGCGCGCGGTGGGCATGAAGCCGGTGGCCGCCGGCTGCGAGCCGACCGGCGACGGCCTGCGCAACGAGGATGCGCTGGCGTTGCAGGAGGCCAGCACGTCGCGCCCGCGGTATGCCGACGTCAACCCGTGGGCGCTGCCGGAACCGACCGCGCCGCAGCTTGCCGCGCGTGCGGCCGGGGTGCGGGTGGAGCTGGCGCCGGTGCTGGCCGCGCACGCACGCCTGGCGGCTGGCGCCGACATCGTGGTGGTGGAGGGCGCCGGTGGCTGGCTGTCGCCACTGGGCGACGGCATCGAGCATGCCGACCTGGCGCGCGCGCTGCAGCTGCCGGTGCTGCTGGTGGTCGGCCTGCGGCTGGGATGCCTCAACCATGCACGCCTGAGCGCGCGGACGGTGATCGCCGACGGCTGCCGGCTGTTGGGCTGGGTCGGCAGTGCCGTCGACCCGCGGTTCGAGCACCGCGACGGCTATCTGGACCTGCTGCGTGCCGCGCTGCCGGCGCCCTGCCTCGGCGTGCTGCCATATGCGCCGGACGCCGGGCCGGCGTCGCAGGGCGTGCACCTGGCCGCGGCCGCGGCTGCCATCGCCGGCACCGGCAGGCCGCGCGTCGGGGCCGGTTAGGGCGCCCGGGGCCGCGCCGCCGGCGTGGCCCGCCGCGGCTGCCGCTTGCGTTCTGTCCGCGGTGCCGGCGAGGTCCCCCGCCGCGTGACAGCTGGCCTTTCGGGGCCGGGTGCACCCGGCCAGCACCATGGTGCATGCGGAATCGGCCGACATTTCTGGTGACTTCCGGCACGCGACTGCTTAGACTTTTTTTCCTGTACTCACTGGTATAGCAATAGGCGCCCGCCCGGGTGCCGGTTATCCCTTTTCCACGGAGCTCCCCCATGTCGATGCGTCCGCGCCTGATCGCGCTTGCCGCCAGTGCCCTCCTGCTTGCCGCCTGCGGTGGCGAACAGGAACAGCAGGCGCCACCGCCGCCCGAGGTCGGAGTGATCACGGTACAGCCGTCGACGGTGGCGATGACCAAGGACATGGTCGGGCGGCTGGCGCCGTTCCGCAGTGCCGACGTGCGCGCCCGCGTGCCGGGGGTGGTGCAGCGCCGCGTCTACGAGGAAGGCAGCGACGTGCGCGAGGGCGATGTGCTGTTCGTGATCGACCCGGCACCGTTCCAGGCCGACCTCAGCGCCGCCCAGGCCGCGCTGGCGCAGGCCGAGGCCAACGCCGCCAACGCCCGCTCGATGGCCGAGCGCGCGCGTCGGCTGGCACCGGAGAACTTCATCTCGCGCTCCGACCTCGACAACGCGCTGGCCGCCGAACGCAGCGCGACCGCGGCGGTGCAGGCGGCGCGCGCGTCGACGGAGTCCGCGCGCATCAACCTCGGCTACGCGACCGTGCGCGCGCCGATTTCCGGCCGTGCCGGCAAGCAGCAGGTCACCGAGGGTGCGCTGGTCGGGCAGGGTACGGCCACGCTTCTCACCACCGTCGACCAGATCGATCCGCTGTACGTGAACTTCTCGCTCAGCCTGGCCGAGCTCGAGGACCTGCGGAGTCGCCAGCTGCAGAGCGATGGCGCGGTGGCGGTGGAAGTGCTGCTGCAGGACGGCAGCGTGTATCCGCACGCCGGTGAGGTGGATTTCTCCGGTGACGTGGTCGACCCCGCCACCGGCGCGGTGTCGCTGCGCGCCACGCTGCCCAACCCCGACCGCCGCCTGCTGCCCGGCGCCTACGTCACCCTCAAGGCGACGATGGGCCAGCAGTCCGGCCTGTACCTGGTGCCGCAGAGCGCGCTGCAGCGTGATCCGGCCGGCGGTTACCTGATGGTGGTCGGCCAGGACGGCATGGTCGCGCGCCGCGACGTCACCGTGGACCGCGCGCAGGACGGCCAGTGGGTGGTGAGCCAGGGCCTGTCGCCCGGCGACCAGGTGATCGTCTCCGGCCTGCAGCGCGTGCGCGCGGATGCGCCCGCGGTGGCGGTGCCGTGGCAGCCGGCCGCAGCGGGCCGGGGCCCGGCCGCACCCACCGCCGAAGGCGACGCCGCAGCCGCCCCTGCCGCTGCCGGCGAGGCGGGTGCCGCAGGTGCCGACGGACAGACGGGCGCTGACGGCGCTGCCGCCGTGCCGCCGGATGCGCAGGGCGACGCCGCCGGGGCCGCGGCACGCGAGGCCGCAGCACCGGCCGACACCCAGGACTGATCCGCCATGCCCAAGTTCTTCATCAACCACCCGGTCTTCGCCTGGGTCATCTCGATCCTGATCTCGCTCTCGGGCCTGATCGCCGTGCTCAACATGGGCGTGGAGTCCTACCCGAACGTGGCGCCGCCGCAGGTGACCGTCGGCGCGACCTACCCCGGTGCCGATGCGCAGACCACCGAACAGGCGGTCACCCAGGTCATCGAGCAGCAGCTGACCGGCATCGACAACCTGCTGTATTTCAGCTCCAGCTCGAGCTCGTCCGGCCGCGCCAGCATCACCCTGACCTTCCAGACCGGTACCGACCCCGACATCGCCCAGGTGCAGGTGCAGAACAAGGTGGCACTGGCCACCCCGCGCCTGCCCACCCAGGTGACCCAGCAGGGCGTGGTGGTGGCCAAGGCCAACGCCGGCTTCCTGATGGTGGTGGCGCTGCGTTCGTCCAATCCCGCCATCGACCGCAACGCGCTCAACAACATGATCGGCGCCAACGTGCTCGAGCAGATCGCGCGCGTGCCGGGCGTGGGCAGCACCCAGCAGTTCGGTTCCGAGTACGCCATGAACATCTGGCTCAACCCGGAGCGGCTGCAGGGCTTCGGGATGTCGGCCAGCGAGGTGCTGGCCGCGGTGCGCGCGCAGAACGTGCAGTTCGCCGCCGGCTCGCTCGGCGCCGACCCGGCCCCGGAGGGCCAGGGCTTCACCGCCACGGTCTCTGCGGAAGGCCGCTTCGCCTCGCCGGAGGAGTTCGAGAACATCATCCTGCGCGCCGATGCCGACGGATCCACGGTGCGGCTGCGCGACGTCGCCCGGCTCGAGGTCGGCGCCTCCGGCTACGGCTTCGACACCCGCTTCAACGGCGTGCCGACCGGTGCCTTTGCGATCCAGCTGCTGCCCGGTGCCAATGCGCTGACCGTCGCCGACGCGGTGACCGCGCGCATGGACGAGCTGTCGGCGAGCTTCCCCGAAGGCGTGGAGTGGTTCAGCCCGTTCGACAGCACCACCTTCGTCACCATGTCGATCCAGGAAGTGCTGGTCACCCTGCTCGAGGCGGTGGTGCTGGTGTTCCTGGTGATGCTGCTGTTCCTGCAGAACCTGCGCGCCACCATCATCCCGACGCTGGTGATCCCGGTGGCGCTGCTGGGCACCTTCCTCGGCCTGTCGCTGATCGGCTTCACCGTCAACCAGCTGACGCTGTTCGCGATGGTCTTGTCGATCGGCATCGTGGTCGACGACGCGATCATCGTCATCGAGAACGTCGAACGCATCATGGCGGAGGAACACCTGCCAGCGCGCGAGGCGACCATCAAGGCGATGGACCAGATCACCGGCGCGGTGGTGGCGATCACCGTGGTGCTGGCGGCGGTGTTCATCCCCAGCGCGCTGCAGGGCGGCGCCTCGGGCGAGATCTACAAGCAGTTCGCACTCACCATCGCCATCTCGATGGGCTTCTCGGCGTTCCTCGCGCTGGGCTTCACGCCGGCGCTGTGCGCGACGTTCCTCAAGCAGCACGAGCCCGGGGAGAAGAAGCAGAACGTCGTGTTCCGCACCTTCAACCGCTACTACGAGAAGACCAGCGGCGTGTACGTGCGCCACATCTCCAGCGCGGTGCGGCATGCGCCGAAGTGGATGCTGGTGTTCGTGGTGATCGTCGCGGTCACCGGGCTGCTGTTCGCCCGCCTGCCGTCGAGCTTCGTGCCCGAGGAGGACCAGGGCTATGCGATGGCGATCGTGCAGCTGCCGCCCGGCGCCACGCTGCAGCGTACCCAGGCGGTGTTCGAGGATGTCCGCGCGACGCTCGAACAGCTGCCGGGCTACGAAAGCATGATGCAGGTCGCCGGTTTCAGCTTCGTCGGACAGGGCGAGAACGTCGGCATGGCCTTCATCAAGCTCACCGACTGGGCGGAGCGCGAGGGCACGGTCAATGACTTCCTGCAGGAGGCCAATGGCGCGCTGTACGGCATCCGCGACGCGCAGATCTTCGTGGTCAACCTGCCCACGATCCAGGGCCTGGGCCAGTTCGGCGGCTTCGACATGTACCTGCAGGACCGCGCCGGTGCCGGCCGCGAGGCGCTGCAGGCTGCGCGCAACCAGCTGCTGGGCGCCGCCGCGCAGCAGCCCGACCTGCTGCAGGGCGTGCGCCCGAACACGCTGGAGGACGCACCGCAGCTCAGGCTCACGGTCGACCGCGTGCAGGCCGAGGCGATGGGCCTGTCGGTGGGGGACATCTACAACGCCATCCAGCTGATGCTGGCCCCGGTGTACGTCAACGACTACTTCTCGGAAGGCCGCATCCGCCGCGTCAACATGCGCGCGGATGCCCCGTACCGCACCGACCCGGGTTCGCTCAACCGCTTCTATACCCCGGCCGCGCAGCCGGGCGAGGACGGCGACCGCGCGATGATCCCGCTGTCGAACGTGGTCGATGCGCAGTGGGTCACCAGCACGCCATCGCTGACCCGCTACAACGGCTACGCCGCGGTCAACATCGTCGGCTCCGCCGCTCCGGGGCGCAGTTCCGGCGAGGCGATGCAGGCGATGGAGGACCTGGTCGCGAACGAACTGCCGCCGGGCTTCGGTGCCGACTGGGCGGGCATGTCGTACCAGGAGATCATCGCCGGCAACACCGCGACGCTGCTGCTGGTGCTGTCGGTGGTGGTGGTGTTCCTGGCGCTGGCCGCGCTCTACGAGAGCTGGTCGATCCCGGTGGCGGTGCTGCTGATCGTGCCGCTGGGCATCCTCGGCGCGGTGGTGTTCACCATGCTGCGGCCCGGGCTGTCGAACGACATCTTCTTCAAGATTGGCATGATCACGGTGATCGGCCTGGCGGCGAAGAACGCGATCCTGATCGTCGAGTTCGCGGTGCAGCAGCTGGTGGAAGGCAGGAAGCTGGGCGAGGCGGTGATCGAGGCGGCGCGCCTGCGCTTCCGCCCGATCCTGATGACCTCGTTCGCCTTCATCATGGGCGTGACGCCGATGGCGCTGTCGACCGGCGCCGGCGCCAACGCACGTCACGCACTGGGCACCGGCGTGATCGGCGGCATGCTGTTCGCGACCTTCCTCGGCCTGCTGTTCATCCCGCTGTTCTTCGTGATCGTGCGACGGGTGCTGGGCGACAGGCTCGACCAGCCGTCGCGCTCGGTGCAGGCCCAGCACCACGCGGATTCCAGCGCCGTCGGCTGACGGCTCGGGTCGGCCAGACGAAAGCCCCGCCAATGGCGGGGCTTTTTTCTGGGTCATCTTCAGATTGCGGAGCGACGGTATACGGTTGGAATGTTTGTGCGTCCGTGGGTGGCTTCGTTGTGGCTCGCGCTGCCCGTCGCGTGCACCGGGGGGTGTGCTCCCCCGGCCGGAGTCCGCGTCCAGCTACCACGGCCGGCCGCCGGCCATCCATGGCCGGCTGTCCGCACACCCCCCGGTGCACGCGACGGGCTCAGGCGGTCGCCGGCTCCGGCACGAATGTCAGGAGCGGTTGCCGCCGAAGTCGCCTGCTTGCGGCTCGACCGATCTTCGCCGTTGATTTCCGCTGTTGCCTCCGCCCCGACGCGACGACAGGTCGGGGCCCGCCGCGGACGCAGGGGGATGTCCAGAGCCGGCCATGGATGGCCGGCGGCCGGATGTGGTAGCAGGACGCGGAGATATCCGGCTGGACATCCCCCTGCGTCCGTGGTGGGCCTCCCGGATTCCTGCGGGGGACACCGCCTTTCTGATCGTTCGCTGATTACCGGGCGCGGGAGCCTGCACGGCGATGCGCATTGCACGGTCCTGCACAAACAGAAAGACCCGGCCGCTGGGCGGCCGGGTCTTCAGTGTCACGCGACCGGCAGACTTCGCCGGTCTGGCCTGATCAGGCCCGGGCCGACTTGCCGGCCTGGCGGGCGGCGGTCTGCACGGTGGCCTGCGCCTGCGCGGTGGCCGAGTCCAGCTGGCCCTTGGCGATCTGGCCGATGGCCTCATTGGCCTGCACGGTGCGCGCCATGGCCTCCTGGCTGGCGCCGATCGCGCGCTCGACGTTCTCGCGGGCGACCTGCACGCCCTTCGGCCACAGGTTGCGCATCGCGTCCGGGTCACGGGCTTCCACCAGCTCGTTCCAGAAGGCGAACGCCGCGCGGGTATTGGTCTCGAGCGTGCTCAGCTGCAGGCCGAAGACGTTCTCGAAGTTCTGCAGCGCCAGCTGGTTGACCTGGGCCGCGGTGTCCGCGTACTGGCGGGTGGCGTTGGTGAACTGCTCATTGATCGTGTTCATGATCGACATCCTGCTGTTGCCGGCAGGGGCGCCGGTTTGTGCAGTGCACCATACCGCGACCTATGTTGCATTGCAACATGGAAGGTGATCGGGGGCGATGGCTGTTCAACCGCCGGATAGCTCGCCCCGCGGCCAGGGCGGCGAAGTGCCGGTGCCGGTCAGCCGCGGTAGCGGCAGCCCGACGTGCAGGTCTCGTGCACCACGACCTCGCTCAACAGCGGCAGCCGCGGCTTCAGCCGGTCCCAGATCCACAGCGCGAGTCGCTCGCTCGTGGGGTTCTCGAGCCCCTCGATCTCGTTGAGGTAATGGTGGTCGAGCTGGTCGTACAGCGGGCGGAATGCCGCCTTGAGGTCGGCGAAGTCCATGATCCAGCCGCTGTCGACGCCCGGTTCGCCGCTCACGTGGATCTCGATGCGGAACGAATGCCCGTGCAGGCGCGCGCACTTGTGCCCTTCGGGCACGTTCGGCAGGCGGTGGGCCGCCTCCACGGTGAAGACCTTGAAGATATCCATGCGGGCGCGGTGTCGGACGGCGCGGCAGGATACCGCGGCCGCGTAGTCCGCGCCGGCTTCGTCCGGACGCGTTTCAAGGGCGTGCATCGCCGCATGGTCGCCGGCGGTTGTGGCTGCGCGGGCTAAAATCACCGCGTCCACCTGTCATCGGCGCCGCGGCGCGCCCCGGTTCGTGCCGGGCGTGCCGCATGCGCGCCTGCAGGGTCCGCCTTACGGAGTCGCCGTCGCCATGAACAACCCCTATCGCAAGCCGCTTCCCGGCACCCCGCTCGCCTGGTTCGATGCCCGCGCTGCGGTCGAGGAGATCCAGCCGGGCGCCTGGGCCGGGCTGCCCTACACCGCGCGCGTGCATGCCGAGAACCTGGTGCGTCGTGCCGATCCGGCAGAACTGCGCGACTACCTCGTGCAGCTCATCGAGCGCCGCCGCGACCTCGATTTCCCGTGGTGGCCGGTGCGCGTGGTGTGCCACGACATCCTCGGCCAGACCGCGCTGGTGGACCTCGCCGGCCTGCGCGATGCGATCGCCGAGCAGGGCGGGGACCCGGCGCAGGTCAATCCGGTGGTGCCGGTGCAGCTGATCGTCGACCACTCGCTCGCCGTGGAATGCGGTGGCTTCGACCCGGATGCCTTCACCCGCAACCGCGATATCGAGGACCGCCGCAACGCCGACCGCTTCGACTTCATCGAGTGGACCCGGCATGCATTCCGCAACGTGGAGGTGATTCCGCCGGGCAACGGGATCATGCACCAGATCAATCTGGAGAAGATGTCGCCGGTGGTGTACGTGCGCGACGGCGTCGCTTTCCCGGACACCTGTGTCGGCACCGACAGCCACACCCCGCATGTCGATGCGCTCGGCGTGATCGCGATCGGCGTCGGCGGGCTGGAAGCCGAGAACGTCATGCTCGGCCGTGCCTCGTGGATGCGCCTGCCCGACATCGTCGGCGTCGAGCTCACCGGCCGTCCGGCCGAGGGCATCACCGCCACCGACGTGGTGCTGGCGCTGACCGAATTCCTGCGCGCCCAGCGGGTGGTCGGCGCGTATCTCGAGTTCTTCGGCGAGGGCGCATCCGCGCTCACCATCGGCGACCGCGCGACGATCTCCAACATGTGCCCGGAGTACGGCGCCACCGCGGCGATGTTCTACATCGACGACCAGACCCTGGACTACCTGCGCCTGACCGGCCGCGAGGACCAGCAGGTCGCACTGGTCGAAACCTATGCCAGGACCGCCGGCCTGTGGGCCGACGACCTGCGCGAGGTGCGCTACGAGCGCGTGCTGCGTTTCGACCTGTCGAGCGTGGTGCGCAACATGGCCGGGCCGTCGAACCCGCATCGCCGGCTGCCGACCTCGGAGCTGGCCGCGCGTGGCATCTCCACCGACCTGACCACCGCGCGCGAGCAGGAAGCCCAGGGCCTGATGCCCGACGGCGCGGTGATCATCGCCGCCATCACCAGCTGCACCAATACCTCGAACCCGCGCAACGTGATTGCCGCGGGCCTCCTGGCGCGCAACGCCAACGCACGCGGACTCACCCGCAAGCCGTGGGTCAAGACCTCGCTGGCGCCGGGTTCCAAGGCGGTGGAGCTGTACCTGCAGGAAAGCGGGCTGCTGCCGGAACTGGAATCGCTCGGCTTCGGCATCGTCGGCTTCGCCTGCACCACCTGCAACGGCATGAGCGGTGCGCTCGACCCGGCGATCCAGCAGGAGATCATCGACCGTGACCTGTATGCGACCGCGGTGCTGTCGGGCAACCGCAACTTCGACGGCCGCATCCATCCCTATGCCAAGCAGGCGTTCCTGGCTTCGCCGCCACTGGTGATCGCGTATGCGATCGCCGGCACCGTGCGTTTCGACATCGAGAAGGACGTGCTGGGCCTCGATGCCGACGGCCGGCCGGTGACGCTCAAGGACCTGTGGCCCAGCGACGCCGAGATCGACGCGGTGGTCAAGGCCAGCGTCAAGCCGGAACAGTTCCGCGCCGTCTACGGGCCGATGTTCAAGCTGCAGGTCGACAGCGGGCCGAAGGTGCCGCCGCTGTACGACTGGCGCCCGATGTCGACCTACATCCGCCGCCCGCCGTACTGGGAGGGCGCACTCGCCGGCGAGCGCACGCTGACCGGCATGCGTCCGCTGGCGGTGCTGGGCGACAACATCACCACCGACCATCTGTCCCCGTCCAACGCCATCCTGCGCAACAGCGCCGCCGGTGAGTACCTGGCGTCGATGGGCGTGCCGGAGGAGGACTTCAACTCCTACGCCACCCACCGCGGCGACCACCTCACCGCGCAGCGCGCCACGTTCGCCAACCCCAAGCTCATCAACGAAATGGCGGTCGTGGACGGTGCGGTGAAGCAGGGCTCGCTGGCGCGGCTGGAGCCGGAGGGCGAGGTCATGCGCATGTGGGAGGTCATCGAGACCTACATGCAGCGCAAGCAGCCGCTGGTGATCATCGCCGGTGCCGATTACGGCCAGGGCTCGTCACGCGACTGGGCGGCCAAGGGCGTGCGCCTGGCGGGCGTGGAAGCGATCGTGGCCGAAGGTTTCGAGCGCATCCACCGCACCAACCTGGTCGGCATGGGCGTGCTGCCGCTGGAGTTCAAGCCGGGCACCACGCGGCTGACGCTGGGCATCGACGGCAGCGAGACCTTCGACGTCGTCGGCACCCGCGCCCCGGGCGCCACCCTGACCCTGGTGATCCACCGCCGCAGCGGCGAGACCCTCGAGGTGCCGGTGACCTGCCGCCTGGATTCCGACGAGGACGTCGAGGTCTACGAGGCCGGTGGCGTGCTGCAGCGCTTCGCGCAGGACTTCCTTGCCGCGACGAAGGCGGCCTGAAGGCGCGCAACCAACGAGACCACACGATGACGCATGCATCCCGACTCCCCCCGCCCCAGTTGCGCATTCCCGCCACCTACATGCGCGGCGGCACCTCCAAGGGCGTGTTCTTCCGCCTCGCGGATCTGCCCGACGCCGCGCGCGTGCCGGGGCCGGCGCGCGATGCGCTGCTGATGCGGGTGATCGGCTCGCCCGATCCCTACGGCAAGCACACCGACGGCATGGGCGGGGCGACCTCGTCGACCAGCAAGTGCGTGATCATCGCGAAGTCGTCGAAGCCCGACCATGACGTCGACTACCTCTACGGCCAGGTCTCGATCGACACCGCGTTCGTCGACTGGTCCGGCAACTGCGGCAACCTCAGCACCGCGGTGGGGCCGTTCGCGATCGTCAACGGCTTCGTCGATCCCGCGCGCATTCCCCATGATGGCGTGGTCGCGGTGCGGATCTGGCAGGCCAATATCGGCAAGACCATCATCTGCAACGTGCCGGTCGCCAACGGCGAGGTGCAGGAGACCGGCGATTTCGAGCTCGACGGCGTGACCTTTCCCGCCGCCGAGATCGTGCTGGAATTCATCGACCCGTCCGACGAGGGCGAAGGCGAGGGCGGCGGCGCGCTGTTTCCCACCGGCAACGTGGTGGACACGCTGGACGTGCCCGGGCTCGGCCCGCTGCAGGCGACGATGATCACCGCCGGCATCCCCACCGTGTTCGTCAACGCCGCCGACATCGGCTACACCGGCACCGAGCTGCAGCCGGCAATCAACGGCGATGCCGATGCACTGGTACGGCTGGAGGCGATCCGGGTCGCCGGCGCACTGCGCATGGGGCTGATCAGCGACCCCCGCGAGGCGGCCAATCGCCAGCACACGCCGAAGGTCGCCTTCGTCGCGCCGCCGGCGGACTACGTGGCGTCGAGCGGCAAGCGCATCGCCGCGGCCGACATCGACCTCAACGTGCGGGCGATGTCGATGGGCAAGCTGCACCACGCGATGATGGGCACCTGTGCGGTTGCCATCGCCACCGCGGCAACGGTGCCGGGCACGCTCGTCAACCTGGCGGCCGGAGGCGGCGAACGCGCGGCCGTGCGCTTCGGTCACCCCTCCGGCGCGTTGCGCGTGGGCGCCGAAGCCGCCTGCGCGGACGGCCAGTGGCAGGTGACCCGCGCGGTGATGAGCCGCAGCGCCCGGGTGCTGATGGAGGGCATGGTGCGGGTGCCGATGGGGCCCGTGGAGGCCTGACCGGGCGTCGGCATCGCCGCATCGCCGGCAATGCGGCGGTCCGTCGGCATCGCCGGGTGGCCGCTGCTGTCCGCGCCGATCCGGACCTGGTGCCGGCTCTGCGCACTCCGGTCGTGGCCGGGGGCCGCCGCACGCGCGGCGGAACGGGGTGGCGATCGCGGCCAGCATGGCCGGCCTGTGCCACCGCTGGCTTTCCGGCGCGACGTTCAGCTGCCTGAATTTTCCTTGTCCGGACCTTCACCCTGCCGCGAGGCCTTCGGGCGGAACACTCGGTTCCCCCCAGGAGACAACCGACATGGCAAGGGCATTCGAAGGACCACAGACGACGCGCACATCGGCCAGGCTCGACAGTGGCCAGGGCATGTACACCCATGCCACGGCCGGCCGGGGCGGGGGTGCCGTGGTTTCCCAGCCCGCGCCACGTGCCGCCCCCGACCGGGGCCGGAATTTCCCGTTGATGGTGCACTGCCACCTGCGCTGGGATTTCGTGTGGCAGCGGCCGCAGCAGCTGTTCTCACGGCTGGCCGCACACCACGCGGTGCTGTTCGTCGAGGATCCGATGCCCGGCGAGGGCGACGCCCATCTGGACGTCAGCGAGCCCTATGCCAACGTGGTGCGGCTGGTGCCGCGCCTGCCCCACGACGCACCCGCCGATACCGATGCGCAGTGGCGGTTGCTGCTGCCGCTGATCGAGCAGGCGCTGCAGCGCCATCCGTTGCTGGCCGGCCGTTTCGCCAACCCCGTGCAGTGGTTCTATTCGCCGATGAGCGCGCCGGTGCTGCTGGGCCGCTTTGGCGCGCGCGGCACCGTGTACGACTGCATGGACGAACTCGCGAACTTCCGCTTCGCGCCGCCCGACATCGCCGCACGCGAGCGCTATCTGCTGTCGCGCGCGGACATTGTGTTCACCGGCGGTTACCAGCTGTACGAAGCCAAGGCGCGCCACCACCCCACCGTGTACTTCCACGGCTGCGGCGTGGACGTGGGCCACTTCGGCCGCGCGCGGCTTGCCTCCACGCAGGTGCCGGATGCGGTCGCCGACCTGCCCGGACCGATCCTCGGCTACGTGGGCGTCATCGACGAGCGGCTGGACTATCCGCTGATCGAGGCGCTGGCGCGCCGTTACCCGCAGGCCTCGGTGGTCCTGGCCGGGCCGCTTGCGAAGGTGGAACGGGCCGACCTGCCGGACCTGCCGAATATCCACTGGCTCGGGCAGCAGCCGTACGACGCGCTGCCAGCGCTGGTGAAGGGCTTCGATGTCTGCCTGATGCCGTTCGCGCTCAATGACGCCACCCGCTACATCAACCCGACCAAGACGCTCGAATACATGGCCACCGGCAAGCCGGTGGTGTCGACCGCGGTGGCCGACGTGGTGCGCAACTTCACCCCGGTGGTCGATGTGGCCTGGTCCACCGACGAATTCCTCGATGCGGTGGCGCGCGCCATCGACGGCGCCGATCCTGCGCTGCTGCGCGAAGGCATCGCCCGGGCGATGGATGCCTCGTGGGATTCCACGGTGGCGACCATGCGCTCGGAGTTGCTTGGCGCGGTCATGCCGGTGCGTGCGGTGCGGGCGGGCGAACCATGAGAACCGACGTCCTGGTCGTCGGTGCCGGCTTCTCGGGTGCGGTGGTCGCACGGCAGCTCGCCGAGCGCGGGCTGCAGGTGCTGGTGATCGACCGCCGTGACCACATCGGCGGCAACGCGCACGACCGCACCGACGCGCATGGCGTGCTGGTGCATCCCTACGGGCCGCACATCTTCCACACCAACAGCGCGCGCATCTTCGAGTACCTCTCGCAGTTCACCGGCTGGCGCCCGTACGAGCATCGCGTGCTGGCCAGCGTGGACGGCAGGCTGGTGCCGCTGCCGATCAACGTCGACACGGTCAACCGGCTGTATGGGCTGTCGCTGGACGAGGACACCATCCAGGCGTTCTTCGACGACGTGCGCGAACCGCGCGACCCGATCCGCACCAGCGAGGACGTGGTGGTGAACGCGGTCGGGCGCGACCTCTACGAGAAATTCTTCCGCGGCTACACGCGCAAGCAGTGGGGGCTGGATCCATCGGAGCTCGCCGCATCGGTGGCTGCACGCATCCCCACGCGCACCAACCGCGACGACCGCTATTTCACCGATACCTACCAGGCAATGCCGGTGGACGGCTACACGCGGATGTTCGAACGCATCCTCGACCACGCCAACATCCGCGTGGAAACCGGAGTGGACTTCTTCGCCGAACGCGAGCGGTTCAATGCGCGGCACCTGGTCTATACCGGCCCGGTGGATGCGTACTACCAGCATCGCTTCGGTGCGCTGCCCTACCGCTCGCTGCGCTTCGAGCACGAGCATCTGGCGGCCACGCAGCGTTACCAGGAGGTCGGTACGGTCAACTATCCCAACGACCATGCCTACACGCGCATCACCGAGTTCAAGCACCTCACCGGCCAGGAGCACGCGGGCACCTCGATCGTGCGCGAGTATCCGCAGGCCGAGGGCGAACCCTACTACCCGGTGCCGCGGCCCGAGAACGAGCAGCTGTTCAAGCGGTACGAGGCGCTGGCCATGGCCGAACGCGACGTCACCTTCGTCGGGCGGCTGGCGCAGTACCGCTACTACAACATGGACCAGTGCGTGGGCGCGGCGCTGAAGGCCGCGCAGTACGTCGAGGAGAAGATGGGCCTCGCCACGCACGCCGCGGCACCGCCGGCGGTCCCGGCGGCGACGGCCTGACGCCATGCCGCGCCCCCCCGCCGCGGGGACGTGCGGCATCGCCCTGTGGGGCGGCGTGGAATGCACCATCAACCGCGTGGGCGATGCCTGGTTCAGCCAGCTGCAGCGCAATGGACATCTGCTGCGACCGGACGACCTCGACGCGTTCGCGGCGCTGGGTCTGAGCGCGCTGCGCCAACCGGTGCTGTGGGAACAGGTGGCGCCGGACGGGCTCGCAGGCGCGGACTGGTCCTGGCCCGACGCCTGCCTGGCGCGGTTGCGTGCGCTCGGGGTGGCGCCGATCGTCGGCCTGGTGCACCACGGCGCCGGGCCGGTGGAAACCAGCCTGGTCGACCCGGAATTCGCAACGAAGTTCGCGGCGTATGCCACGGCCGTTGCGCAGCGTTATCCCTGGGTACGCGACTGGACCCCGGTCAACGAACCGTTGACCACCGCGCGCTTCAGCGGGCTGTACGGCTGCTGGGCGCCGCATGGCCGGGATCCTGCCGTGTTCTGGCAGGTGCTGCGCAACGAATGCCGCGGCACGGTGCTGGCGATGCGCGCGATCCGTGCGGTGCGCGCCGATGCGCGGCTGGTGCAGACCGACGACCTCGGCCGCACCTGGGCGGTGCCCGCGCTGGCCTACCAGGCCGGGTTCAACAACCACCTGCGCTGGCTGGCGTGGGACCTGCTGTGCGGCCGTGTCGACTCCGCGCACCCGGTGTACGGCTGGTTGCGCAACGACTGCCGTGCCAGCGCGGAGGACATCGCCTGGTTCGCGGACAACCCGTGTCCGCCCGACATCCTCGGGACCAACCATTACGTCACCAGCGAACGTTTCCTCGACGACGATATCGACCGCTATCCCTCCGCGCTGCATGGCGGCAATGGCCGGCATCGCTACGTCGACGTGGAAGCGGTGCGCATGCTGGACCCGCCGCCGCCCGGTATCGAGGCGTTGCTGCAGGAGGCGTGGGATCGCTACCGGATCCCGATCGCGATCACCGAGGTGCACCTCGGCGGGCATCGCGAGGAACAGCTCCGCTGGCTCGACGGCATCTGGCAGGGCGCCTGCCGCGCGCGCGAGGCGGGCGTCGACCTGCGCGCGATCACGCTGTGGGCGCTGCTGGGCAGCCACGACTGGGACTGCCTGCTGACCGAGTGCCGCGGCTATTACGAAAGCGGGGTGTTCGACGTGCGCGGCGGCACTCCGCGGCCCACCGCGCTGGCGCGCATGGCCGCCCAGCTCGCCCATGGCGAAGCGCCCTCGCATCCGGTGCTGGCCTCGCCGGGCTGGTGGCAGCGGCCGTCGCGGATGCTGCACCCGGAGTCGCGCGGTGAAGACGGGCCCAGCCCCGTGCAGGCACGGCCGATCCTGATCACCGGCGCCACCGGCACGCTGGGCGGCGCGTTCGCGCGGATCTGCCGGCAGCGCGGGCTGGCCTGCCGCGTGCTGACCCGCGCGGAACTCGATATCGCCGATCCGGATTCGGTAAGCCGCGCGCTCGACGATTGCCAACCCTGGGCGATCATCAATGCCGCGGGCTATGTGCGCGTCGATGACGCCGAACGCGACCACGAACGCTGCTTCCGCGAGAACGCGGACGGGCCGGCGACGCTTGCACGCGCCTGCGCCCGCGATGGCGTCGCGCTGGTGACCTTCTCCAGCGACCTGGTCTTCGACGGCCGCCAGGACGCCCCCTATGTCGAGAACGACGCGGTGGCGCCGCTCAACGTCTACGGCCACAGCAAGGCACGCGGCGAGGGGCTGGTGCTCGACCATCATCCGGATGCGCTCGTGGTGCGCACCAGCGCGTTCTTCGGCCCATGGGACCAGTACAACTTCGTCTGCCTGCTGCTGCGCGCGCTGCGCGCGGGCCTGCCATTCGAGGCCGCCAGCGACGTCACCATCTCGCCGACCTACGTGCCCGACCTCGTGCATGCCTGCCTCGACCTGCTGGTGGATGGCGAAGCCGGCATCTGGCATCTCACCAATGGCGAGCCGGTGACCTGGCTCGAACTCGCACACCGCGCAGCGCAGGCCGCCGCGACCGACCCGCGCGGCGTCTGCGGGCGGATGGCGGCGGAGTTCGGCTGGCTGGCGGCGCGGCCGGCCTACAGCGCGCTGGGCAGCCGGCGTGCACTGGTCATGCCGGCGCTCGACGATGCGCTGGCACGCTGCGTGCGCGATCGGGTGGACTGAGCCGACCCTCCGGCGCTCGCACCTTGCGCGCACGCCCCGCCGCGTTCAACAGCCCCGCCCGACCTGTGCCGCCGCCACGCTGCTGCCGCGGCGTTGGCGCTGGCCGCCCTTGCCGATACGTGCGCGACACCGGTGACTACCTGCGACCCACGGCGGTCACCCGCGATCGCACGATTGCACTGACCGGTGGCGCGAGCCCCCCGACGGGCACGCCGCGGCTTCAGCCTGGAGACCCGTCGGAGCCGCGTGCCTCGATGATCCGCCCGTGCCCGTCGATCACCGCGCGGAAGCGGCGCCCGCCGAAATAGAAGGTGGCGCGCAACAGGCCTGCATCCTCGCCGATTCCGCGTTCGCACAGCACGGCGACCTTGCGGTCCTCCATCAGCTGGCGGAAGAGGTCGACATCGAGGCCGAGGCCGGCAGCCACCTGCACACCATCCACTTCCACTTCCACGGCCGCGGCGGGCGCGTCGCCGGGGTCGGTCAGCTGCAGCGGGATCGGGACCATGCCGCGATGATCGGCGGCACCGCGGCGTCAGGCCTTGACCGTGGTCAACCGGAGCTCACCAGCGGCTGCGTTTCATGCCGGCCGGCATCGTGCCCGGCGGCAGCTTGCGCGTCGACACCGCGACGATGGCGGCGGCCGAAAGCAGCGTGCTGGCCACCAGCCCGGTCACCGCAAGCAGTCCCTGCGTCGAGATACTGACCCGCGCCTTCAGTGAGGCGGGACCAAGTCGCGCGCGTAATGCGGCGGTGTGCATCGGCGACAGGTCGCGTGACTCCGGATCGGTGCGGCGCTCGTGTTCGGTCATGCGCGTGTCTCGCGTGCGGCGGGCCAGCGTGGCCGCGGTCGGGTGAAGGCCGTGCCGTGGGATGTCCGAGGGGTTGGACGACGCGGCAAACCCGCAGAGACGCATGCGTCCGGATCCGGAAGAAATGAATGCGCACGCTGCAGGCGTGCCGGGACTTCGCGGCCGGATTTCATGCGTTCCGGCTGTCCGCCCGTTGTGCGCTCACTGATCGCATCCGCTTGTGCGGATGGTTGCCGCGGCCGCCGCGGAGCCGGCGCAATGGACATTCGATGATGAGCGAGCAGGACAACCCGACCCCCGCCACCGAGGCATCCCCCCTCGCGTCCGCCCCGTTCCCGGTGATCGGGATCGGCGCGTCCGCCGGCGGGATCGTCGCCGTGCGCCACTTCCTCGGGCAGATGCCGGCGCGCAGTGGCATGGCGTTCGTGGTCACCCTGCACCTGTCGCCGAAGCACGAGAGCAGCGCCGACGCGGTGCTGCAGCAGGTCACGCGCATGCCGGTGCACCAGGTCTCGTCGACCACGTTGATCGAACCCGACCACGTCTATGTGATCTCGCCGCGCCACGACCTGCAGATCGTCGACGGCTACCTGCGGGTAAAGCCCGCCAAACGCCCCCGCGGCGCGCACGTGGCGATCGACCTGTTCTTCCGCACCCTGGCCGATGCGCGTCGCGACCGCGCGGTGGGCATCGTGCTGTCGGGCACGGGCCCGGACGGCAGCCTGGGGCTTGCACGGATCAAGGAGCAGGGCGGGGTGACCTTCGCGCAGCTGCCCGAGGACAGCGAATACGCGGAGATGCCGGCCAACGCCATCGCCACCGGCAAGGTGGACTTCGTGCTACCGGTCGGTGACATGCCGCAGAAGCTGGTCGAGCTGTGGAGCAACGCGCGGCAGATCGCGTTGCCGCCCGACAACTCGCTGCCGGTAAAGCCCGACACCACGGCGGAGGCCGAGCAGGCGCTGCACGAGATCCTGAAGCTCCTGGCCTCGCGCTCCGGCCATGACTTCCGCCATTACAAGCGCGCCACCGTATTGCGGCGGATCGAGCGGCGCCTGCAGGTCAACGTGCTGAAGGACCTGCCCGCCTACCGCGATTTCCTGCGCGACAACCCCAAGGAGACCGCTGCGCTGCTCGACGACATGCTGATCAGCGTGACCAACTTCTTCCGCGACCGCGCCGCTTTCGAGGCGCTCGAGCGCGAGGTGATCCCGCAGCTGTTCGAGGCGCGCGGCGGCGACGAGCCACTGCGGGTGTGGTCGGCGGGTTGCGCCACCGGCGAGGAGGCCTACTCGCTGGCGATGCTGCTGGCCGAGCACGCGGACGAGACCGGCGCCAGTGGCAACTTCCAGGTCTTCGCCAGCGATATCGACGAGTCGGCGATCGCGACCGCCCGCGCCGCCCGCTATCCGGAAAGCATCGTCGCCGATGTCCCGCCCAGCCTGATGCGGCGCTACTTCGTGCGTGACCACGACCGGGTGCGCATCAGCAAGCCGATCCGCGACCGGGTGCTGTTCGCGGTGCACAACCTGCTGCGCGACCCGCCGTTCTCGCGCCTGGACATGGTGTCGTGCCGCAACCTGCTCATCTACCTCGACCGCAGCATCCAGGCGCGCGTGCTGGAAGTGATGTATTTCGCGCTACGGCCCGGCGGGATCCTGTTCCTGGGCAGCTCCGAATCCGCCGATGTGGCCGAGTCCAGGTTCGAGCTGGTCGACAAGAAGCACCGGATCTACCGGGCGCGCGCCCTGTCGCAGTCGCAGGCGCAGCGCCAGCATTTCTCGCTGCCGCTGGGTGCACCCGCCGACACCCGCCAGGCGGCGGGTGCGCAGGCGTCCGCCGCGCGCCCGGGCCGGGCGACGTCGGCGGAGATCCACCGGCGCGCACTCAGTCAGCACGGCCCGGCCAGCGTCGTGGTGGATCGTGAATACAACATCGTCCACATGTCCGAGGGCGTCGGGCGCTTCCTGTGGCATGCCGAGGGCGAGCCCTCGCGACGCCTGATGGCGCTGGTGAGGCCGGAACTGCGCCCGGAACTGCGCACCGCGATGTTCCGCGCGCTGCACACCGGGCAGAGCGTCGATGCCCGGCGGGTGGTGCTGGATTCCGAGGGCCGGCGCACCTACGTCAACCTGACCGCGCGTCCGTTCGAGGATCCCATCGGCGGCTCCGGCTTCGTGCTGGTGCTGTTCGCCGAGGTCGACGACACCCTCGGCCACAGCAGCAGCCAGGACGAGGGCGCGGGTCGCGACGAGGTGGTCCGCAAACCTGGAGGACGAACTGCAGCGCCACCGCGCGCAGCTGCAGACCACGGTGGAGCAGTCGGAGATCGCGGCGGAGGAGCTCAAGGCCTCCAACGAGGAGCTGTAGGCGATCAACGAGGAACTGCGCTCGGCGACCGAGGAGCTGGAGACCAGCAAGGAGGAACTGCAGTCGCTCAACGAGGAACTCACCACCGTCAATCACGAGCTCAAGATCAAGGTCGACGAGACCAGCAAGGTCAACGACGACCTGCAGAACTTCATCTCGGCCACCGGCATCGCCACGGTGTTCGTCGACCCGGAGCTGCGCATCAAGCGCTACACCCCGCAGGCCGAGACGATCTTCAACATCATGCCGCGCGACGTCGGCCGCCGGCTGCTCGACATCACCCACAACCTCGACTATCCGCAGCTCGAGGGCGATGCGTCCGCCGCGTTCCGCGACCTCAAGCCGGTCGAGCGCGAGGTGCGCAGCAGCAACGGCTGCTACTACATGGTCCGCTCGCTGCCGTACCGCACGGCGGAGAACCGCATCGACGGCGCGGTGATCACCTTCGTGGACATCACCTACCTGCGCAACGTCGAGGAGCAGGTCAACATCAGCGAACTGCAGCTGCAGAAGGCGGCGGCCGCCGCACTCGACCACGCCATCATCGTCGCCGACGAGCACGGCACGATCACCGCGCTCAATGCCGGTGCGGAGAAGATCTTCGGGCACAGCACGGCGCAGGCCGTCGGGCAGCGACTGGACCTGCTGTTCACCCCCGAGGACGTCGCCGCCGGCACGCTGGCCGAGGAGATCCGCGTCGCCCGCGCCACCGGCATCTGCGCCGAGGACCGCTGGCATCTCACCCGCGACGGGCAGCGCATCTACTGCACCGGCGCACTGTCGGCGCTGGAATTCGACGGCTCAGGGGGTTCGTCAAGATCGTGCAGGACCGCACCGTGGCGCATGCGGCCGAGGAACGCACCGGCGAACGCCTGCAATCGGCGATCGCACGCCGCACGGAAGTGGAGACCGAGAACTCGATGAAGGATGACTTCATCGCGGTGATGTCGCACGAGCTCAAGAACCCGCTGAACCTCATCAGCGTGAGCGCGGAGATCATGGGGCGGATGCCCGAGGTGCGCGAATCCGCGGCCTTCCAGCAACCGCTGGCCGCGATCCGGCGCGCGGTGCACGGGCAGACCAAGATCATCGACGACCTGCTCGACATGTCGCGCCTGCGTACCGGCAAGCTCACGCTGAATCTCGCGCCGGTCGACCTCACCGGGCTGGTCGGGAACATCGTCGCGGTGGCGCGGGCGGATGTGTCCGCGTCATCGCTTTCGATCGAACTCGACGCCGACCCGCAGCCCGCGGTGGTGGAGGGCGATGCCACCCGCCTCGAACAGGTGGTCTGGAACCTGCTGACCAACGCGATCAAGTTCACGTCGGAAGGCGGTCGGATCCATGTCGAGATCTCGGTGCTCGACGGCCAGGCGCGGCTCGTCGTCAGCGACACCGGCCAGGGCATCGACCCGGCGTTCCTGCCCGGCATCTTCGACATGTTCGGGCAGGCGCCCGGGCGCTCATTGCGCGGGCGTTCCGGCCTCGGCATCGGGCTTGCGCTGGTGCGGCAGCTGGTGACGCGCCACGGCGGGCGGATCGCGGTGGCGTCCGATGGCCCGGGCCGGGGGACGACCTTCACCGTCTGGCTGCCTATGCTGGCCCTGGCGCAGCCCGCGGGACATGTCGTTGTAAAGCCGGCGGATGGCCGGCGGTTCCAGGACCTGCGCCTGCTGGTGGTGGAGGACGGCAAGGATGCGGCGCACTCGCTGGCCACGCTGCTGGAACTGGAAGGCGCGCAGGTGGAGATCGCCCACGATGGGCGTCGCGCACTGGAACTGCTGGAGCGCCAGCCCTTCGAGCTGGTGCTGTCGGATATCGGCATGCCGGAAATGGATGGCTACGAACTCGTCACCCGTATCCGCAGCAGCGACACGCTCAGGGACCTGCCGGTGGTTGCGCTCACCGGCTTCGACCGTCATACGGATATCGAGCGCGCCCAACAGGTCGGTTTCAACGACCACATCACCAAGCCCATCACCATGGACGAGCTGTTCCGCACGGTGGAGAAGCTGTGCGCGCGGGCGTCGCGGGCATCTTCGCCGCAGACGCAGTCCGGGACCGGATGAGGGATGTCAGAGGGTCGCGTCGTAGACCTTTGCGGATCCGGCATCTTCCTTGAGCAGGTCACGCATGCGCGCCACGCTGCCATGGCATTCCTGCAGGAACTCCGCTGCGGTTTCGGCGTCATCGGCGGCCAGCGCACGCTCGGCGACACACAGCGCGATGCCGGCCGTGTTCACCTCGTTGCACAGCGCATGCAGCCAGAGCGCCCTGTCCATGCCGCCTCCCACCCGGTAAGGGAACGCGAGCGTACGCCCGGGGCCGTGAGCCCGCCGTGGTAGCGGCCACAAAAAACCCCGCGGTTTACGCGGGGTCGGTGCTTCTGGAATCTGGTGGCTATGGGTGGAATCGAACCACCGACCTCGGGATTATGAGTCTCGCGCTCTAACCGTCTGAGCTACATAGCCAATGGATGCCCGGCCTGGTGGCCGGCGAACGCGGAATTCTCCACTGCGTAGGGCTTCGCGTCAACGCCCCGGCCGTCGTGCTTGTCGCTTCATGTCCGGCATGGCAGAGTCGATCGCAGTGAATCTGGAGTCCGCATCGTGATCGATCCGGACGGTTATCGACCGAATGTCGGCATCGTGCTGATGCATCCCGACGGTCGGGTCTTCTGGGCCCGGCGCACGCGCCATGACGGCTGGCAGTTCCCGCAGGGCGGGATGAATTCCGACGAGACGCCGCTCGAGGCGATGTATCGCGAGCTGCGCGAGGAAACCGGCCTGCTGCCCGAACACGTTGCGGTGCTCGGCGCGACGCCGGGCTGGCTGCGTTACCGGCTGCCGCCGCGGGCGATCCGCCGCAATGACCGCCTGGTCTGCATCGGCCAGAAGCAGGTGTGGTTCCTGCTGCAGTTCGCGGGGCAGGAGAGCGACCTGCGCCTGGATCTCTGCGACAAGCCCGAATTCGACCACTGGCGCTGGGTGGATTTCTGGTATCCGCTCGACCACGTCGTGACCTTCAAGCGCGGCGTCTACGTCAGCGCGCTGCGCCACCTCGCGCCGTTCGCGCGCCAGGTCGCGGGGCCACAGGCGGTGCCACACGTCGGCCTGGCGCCGGCGCCGCGGCATGTGCCACGTCGCAACAAGCAGCGTCCGCGGACCCGGCCGGGCACCGGCAGCGGCGGGGGGCAGAACCAGGGGCAGCGTGGGGGCGACGGCCTTCGCTGAATGCGTCATGTTCTCAATGATCGATTGACAATCATTCTCGTTTGGCGTGGAATACGCCCAGTCCATCGATCGAGTGCCGCCGACCGTGTACGTGTGCATCTGCAACGGGGTTACCGACCGCGACATCGCGGCCGCCGCTTCTGCCGGGTGCACCGGCGTCCATGAACTGACCATGCGCACCGGCTGTGGCGCCACCTGCGGCAGCTGCGTGGAGATGGCCGGCGAACTCCTCGCCCAGGCGCATCGGCGACACGAAACCGAAGTGCTTCCGCTGCCCGGCATCGCCCGCGCGGCCTGAGGTTCCACCCGCAGCGAGCAACCGGCACCCCGTCCCCGACGGGGTGTCCGCGTTATGGCGGATGCATGTGATTCGCGTTCCGTCGCCGGCCGGAGCGCGCGGCTAGAGTAGGCGCCGTCCCCGCGTCCGGAGCCCGCCATGAAAGGCGACCCCAAGGTCATCCAGTACCTCAACAAGGCGCTCTACAACGAGCTGACCGCGATCAACCAGTACTTCCTGCACGCCAAGATGGCGCGCCACTGGGGCTTTCCGCGCCTGGCCAAGCACGAGTACGACGAGTCGATCGAGGAGATGAAGCACGCCGACAGGCTGTCGGAGCGCATCCTGTTCCTCGAGGGCCTGCCGAACTTCCAGCACCTGGGCAAGCTGCGGGTCGGCGAGAACGTGCAGGAAATGCTCGAGTGCGACCTGGCGCTGGAGCTGGATGGCATCCCGCTGCTGCGCGAGGCGATCGAGCATTGCGAGCAGGTGCAGGACTATGTGAGCCGCGAGCTGCTGGTCGAGATCCTCGAGAACGAGGAAGAGCACGTCGACTGGCTCGAGACCCAGCTCGACCTCATCGGCCGGGTGGGCATCCAGAACTACCTGCAGGAACAGATGGACGACTGAGCCGCCTCAGGCGGTGGTGGCGCGCCCCGCACGCAGGCGCGCACGCGCGCGCGCGAATTCGTTGGCGACCATCGCCACCGCAACCGCCGGGCGCTCGAGCGTACCGGCGCGGGCGCCGGCCTCGATCCGCCGGGCGCTGGCCGACAGCAGCATCGCGCCGAGGTTGGCGCTCGATGACTTGAGCGAGTGCGCGGTATCGCGCAGGGCGTCGTAGTCGGGTCCGTCGACCGCCGCCTCCAGCCGCGCGATCAGCCGCGGCGTGTCCTCCAGGAACACGTCGATCAGGTGATCGACCTCGTCGCCGAGCATGGTGCGCAGTTCCTCGAGCACGTCCTCGTCGATGACCGGCGGCAGCTCGGGCGGTGTCGCCGCGGGTGCTGGTGCCGGGTCGCGCGCTGGCGCGGCTGCGGCGATGGCCGGCGGTGCAGGGCCCGCCGTAGCTGCGGTGGGCGTGGATGTCGGCGTGGAGACCGGCGTTCCGGTCGATGCAAGGGTGCGGTCCGCAGCCAACGCCGATGCCGGCACCGGTGCCGGGTCGGCAGGTGCCGCGGCGGCCGGCGCGGCACTTCCTGACGGCAGGGACGCGGCCGGAGCCAGCGGATACGACACCCCCGCCGGCGCGTCCTGCATCGCGACGGGCATCGTCGTCGGCTGCGCGGCGACGGTGTCGGATGGCGCGGCTTCTTCCAGGTCTGCTGGCGACAATGGAGCCGGTGTTTCAGCGGTCGCCTGCGCGATCGCGGCGGCCAATGGAGCCTCCTCCGGCGACGGCAGATCCCCGGCCGGATGCGTCGCAGGCACCGGCGGCGCACTCGCTGCCGCCTGACTTCCGGGATCCCCGGCTGCGTCGTCACCGACCAGATCGCCCGACGCGACGAACTCGCCGAGACCGGCGCCCGGGTCCATTGCCGGTTCCGGCTGGTTGGGGTTCCACCAGTGGTAGAGGCAGCGTTCGAGTTCGCTGCGGGTGACGGGCTTGGGCAGGTAGTCGTCCATGCCCGCGTCGAGGCAGCGCTGGCGGTCGCCGGCCATCGCGTTGGCGGTCATCGCGATGATCGGCAGGTGGCGGTTGACGCCTTCGGCGGCCTCCATCCCGCGCCAGCGGCGGGTGGCCTCGTAGCCATCCATCACCGGCATCTGGCAGTCCATCAGCACCACGTCGTAGCGCGAGGTGCCCATGCGCATCAGCGCGGCCTCGCCATTGCCGGCGGTGTCGCAGGTGATCCCGAGCATCGACAGCAGCCGCTGGCCCACCATCAGGTTCACCGGGTTGTCCTCGACCAGCAGCACGCGCGGCGTGCGCAACGGCGTGTCGGCCGCCGCCGCGACGGTCGGCACAGCTGGCGCGGGCGAGGCGGGTGCGGACATCGTCGGTTCCCGGGTAGCGGACAGGTCAATCTCCATGTCCATGCGTTCGCGCAGCGAGGGATCGCCGGGGCCGAGCAGGGCGGCGCGCAGGTCGGCGTCGGGGGCCTGGCGGCTGAGCAGGGTCACGCCGGCCTGCATCTCGTCGGGCACCGGGTCGTCGCCGTACAGCGCGATCAGTTCCAGTTCGCCGTAGACCGCCTGTCGGTTGAGGTTGCGATACAGCGCGAGCGCGGTATTGCGCATCCCGGCGAGGTCGGCCAGCACCAGCGAGTACGCCCACGGCGCGCCTTGCGAGGCGGCGGTGCGCAGGCGGTTGAGCGCTTCCTGGGTGGTCTCCACCGAGGTCACGCGCAGGCCCCAGTTGGGCAGCAGCATCGACAGCCGCAACCGCAGGCGCGGGTCCGCGCTCAGCAGCAGCAGGCGCTTGCCGTCGGCCATGCGCTCCTGCGAGGGCAGGTCGCCATGCACCTTCAGCAGCGGCAGTTCGAACCAGAACGTGGTGCCCTGCGCCGGCACGCTGTCGACGCCGATATGGCCGTCCATCAGCTCGACGATGCGCTTGGAGATTGCAAGCCCGAGGCCGGTGCCGCCGTACAGGCGCGTGGTCGAGGCGTCGGCCTGGCTGAAGGCCTGGAACAGCCGTGACTGCGCGACCGGCGCGATGCCGATGCCGGTATCGCGGACCTCGAAACGCAGCTGGTGCTGCGCGCTGCTTTCGCCGAGGCGGCGCACCGTCACCGACACCGAGCCGCGCTCGGTGAACTTCACCGCGTTGCTCAGCAGGTTGCCCAGCACCTGGCGCAGGCGCACCGGGTCGCCGCGCACCGGCAGGCGCACGCCGGCCTCGATCTGCAGGTGGATGCGCAGTCCCTTGCTCTGCGCCGGGCGCTCCATCATCTGGATCACGCCTTCCAGCAGTTCGCGCAGGTTGAAGCTGGTGATCTCGAGTTCGAGCTTCGCCGCCTCGAGCTTGGAGTAGTCGAGGATGTCGTCGACGATGCGCAGCATCTGCTGCGACGAGGTGTAGGCGGTGCGCACCAGGTCGGCGTGTTCCGCCGCCAGCGGTGCGTGGATCAGCAGGTCGAGCATCGGCACGATGCCGTTGAGCGGCGTGCGGATCTCGTGGCTCATCGTCGCGAGGAATTCGCCCTTGGCCAGTACCGCGGACTCCGCCGCCTGCTTGGCCTGGCGCAACTGGCCCTCGAGCTGCGTATGCAGCTCCAGCTGCGACTGCAGTTCCTCGCGCTCGCCTTCATGCTGGCGTGCCAGCGCATCGGCCTCGTCGAGCGCCTGCCGGCACTGCTGCACGCCGTGGACCACGGCCGCGGTAGCGCTCGCCGCAAGCAGCGCAAACACGAGGGCCAGGCCCTGCCACGGGCCCGGAATTCCGGTGATCGCCAACAGCAGCGCGGCGGCGGTGCCGAGCACGGCGCCCAGCGCCAACCACCGCATCGTCAGGAGGGAGGGGCGTGGGCGCATGACCATCCTGGGTCCTCAGAGCACGGAGTGCTGGAAATCGAAGTCGACCTCGCGGCCGGCGACGTGCACGAGATTGCCCTGGATGAAGTCGATGCCGCTCATCCAGAGCGTCGCGGCGGCCTGCGGGTTCTCCACCTGCTGGCCGATCACCTGCAGTCCATAGCGGTGTGCACGTTCGATGGCGTCGCGCATCTCGTCGCGCACGAGCTGGTCGCCGGAGCCCGTCGAGTAGTGCGCCGACAGCCGCACATGGGTAAGCGGCAACTGCGCCAGCAGCGCGTCGGATTCCGCGCCGACGCGGTAGCCGGACAGGCACAGCTGCACGCCGGAATTCTGCACCGCCGCGCAGAACTCCTGCAGCGAGACCGCATGTACCAGGGCGTCGTCCTGGCGCACGTCGACCACCAGCTGCGCGCCGTCGATCTCGCGCGCGCCGAGTTCGGCCAGCAGCCACGGCGCGTAGCCGTCGCAGCCCAGGCTGCGTGGCGACTGCGACACGAACAGCCGCAGCGTGCGCCCGCGCTGGCGCTGCTGCTGCAGCGTCGTCAGCGCCAGGTCGAGCACATGGCGGTCGATCTCCTCCATCAGCCCGGCGGCTTCCGCCGCGGGAAGGATCTCCGCTGCCATATGCAGGGTGCCGTCGCCACCGCGCAGGCGCAGCAGGGTCTGGAACTGCGGGTCGTCGCCGCCGGCCACCGCGACGATCGGCTGGTAGGCCAGCTCGATGCGGCCCTCGGCGATCGCATGCGAGACCAGTTCGCCCAGTGACGGGTCGCCGGAGCGCACGTCGGGCGCGACGTAGCGCGCGATGCCGATCGGCTCCAGCCGAGCCAGCCGCAGCGCGTGTTCGGCGGCCGCGAGCGCGCTGCCGGCATCCTGGAAACCGTCGGCGAGCGACAGTGCGCCGATGCGCCCGCGCAGGCGGATGGTCCCCTCACCGGCACTGAATTCGCGGCGCGCCAGGCCGTCGCGCAGCTCGCGTGCCCAATCGAGCAGGTCCTCCGGCGCGATTTCCGCGTGGACCAGGAAGGTGTTGTCGTTGAGCCGCGCCGCGGCATGGCCTTCGCTCAGCGTGGCGATATGCCGGCTGGCCTCCACCAGCACCGACTCGAGCACGGCATAGCCGACACGGTCGCGCAGCGCGGCGATGCCTTCGAGTTCGACGAAGAACAGCGCGCCGCCGCCGTCGCCGGGAATCGCCGCGGCCAGCCGCTGCAGCATGCGGTTGCGGGTGAGCAGGCCGGTGAGCGGATGGCGGCCCTCGCCCGCGGGCGCCTGCGCCTGGCGGGCGCGGCGGATGCGGTTCTGCACGGCGGCGATCAGGTGCCGCGGCCGCACCGGCTTGGTCAGGAAGTCGTCGGCGCCGAGTTCGAGCACCTCGAACTGGCGTTCGGGGTCCGGATCGCCGGTCAGGAACACGATCGGCGTCTGCGCGAACGCGCCGTGGCTGCGGATCATGTGGGTGAGTTCGGTGCCATCGATCGACGGCATGTGCAGGTCCATCAGCACCAGGTCGGGCTGGAACACCTCGAGGGTGGCGATCGCAAGCCCCGGATCCGGCACCACCTGCGCCTGCATGCCGGCACCGTTGAGGATGCTCTCGGCAAACAATGCCTGGCTGGGATCGTCCTCGACGATCATCACCCGGTACGGTGCCTCGGTCGAGCCGGACTGCCCGGCGCGCGCCGCGGCCGAGGCGATCTCGGCGCGCGTGCGTGCGGTTTCGCTGTCGTCGTCGGCGGGCAGCTTCGCTGCCGGCGCATCGCCTGCCCACCGGCGCCAGAAGCCGGCCGGCGGGAACTCGGCGCGTCGGATGTCGTCAGCCCTCTCCATCATGAGACTCTGCGGCCATATCCCGTTGAAAGGCAAACCCGCGCCCGGTCCCCGGCGCGGCGGCCGATTATGCCCGAGGCGCCGGTGGCCGGACCGTGCAGCGGTCGCAAGGCGTCAGCCGCGCGCGCGGGGCCTGCGGAAGAGCTTCCGCCACAGCCATACGAGGCCGCCGACCGCCAGCGCTGCAAGGCCCAGCACCACCGCCAGCGCCAGCCACGGGTTGGTGATCGCAAGCGCAAGCGCGCCGACGGTGACGGTGTCCTCGGTGGCCGACGCCGCCCAGTTGCTGACCGGTTCGGGCGAGGTGTTGATCAGCGCCCGCGATCCGCTCTTGAGCAGATGGCTGGCCAGCGTTACGCCCGCACCGGTGGCGAGCATGCCGGCACCGAGCTCGCCATCGGGCGACAGCGTGGCCGCAGCGAGGAACGCACCCGCCGGCACCCGCGCCAGGGTGTGCACGAGATCCCACACCGAATCCACGCCGGGAATCTTGTCGGCAAGGAACTCCACGACTGCAAGGACGCCCGCGACCCCCAGCACCCACGGCGACTGCGCCGCTTCCAGCGCCGGTGGCAGGTCCAGCCAGCCGAGCACGCCGGCGATGCCGACGCCGAACACGGTGAGGTACACGCGCACGCCGGCCAGCCAGGCCAGCAGGATGCCGATCGCGAACAGCTGGGGTTCCGACATGCGTGGGTCCTCGATGCGCCGGGTGCCCGGGAAGTGTAGGGACCGCGGCACCGGCGCGCGCAATGGCCCTGCGGGCGCTTCATCGCCTTGAACGTGCCCCGACCTGCGGCCGGGGCATTCCTTGACCGGCCTGACCGCCGCCGTTATATCCATTCGACATGAACGACCCCGAGCAGCTTCCGCCGGCCAGTCCGGTGTCTTCCAAGGGCCCCGGTGCCGCCACGGAACGACGTCGCGCGGCGAGGCGCACGGTAAGGCGCGGGCCCCTGCTGCTGGCGGTGGTCACGGTGTCGTTGCTGTTCGGGGCGTGGGGGCTGTGGGCAGGCCTGCGTGGTGGCGGGGTGGCCGGCCCGGATGCAGGCGAGCGAATCGCCGCGCTCGAACAGGAAGTCACCACGCTCACGCGCTCCGACCAGATCAGCCGCGAGGCCAACCTCAAGCTGCAGGGCACGCTTGCCGAACGCGACGAGGAAATCGCCGCGCTGCGGGCCGATGTCGCCTTCTATGAACGCTTCGTCGGTGCCACCGCGCAGCGCCGCGGCCTGACCGTGCACGAGCTGCGGCTGGCGCCCGGCACCGACAGCGTCTGGCACTACACCGCCACGCTCACCCAGAACCTCAACCGCGACGCATCCAGCGAAGGCGAGCTGCGGCTGGCCGTGGAGGGCACCCGCGACGGACGGCTGGAACAGCTGGACTGGGACGACCTGCGCCAGCGCGAGGATGCCCCCGCGCTGCCGTACTCGTTCCGGTTCTTCCAGCAGGTCCAGGGCGACATCATGCTGCCGCAGGGTTTCACCCCCACCCGGGTGACCGTGCGCCTGCAGCCGCGTGGCGGGCGTGCAGTCGAGCAGTCGTTCCCGTGGGGCGAAGCGACAGGGCGTTCCGCCACCGACGCTTGAACCCGCCTCCTGCGGCCCCCATCCTTGTGCGCATGGAACCCATGTCGCTCCCCCAGGCCCCCGACTACCAGTCGCTGTCGCGCCCGATCGATTTCACCACCGCCGCCGCCTCCAAGGTGCGCGAGCTGATCGACGGCGAGGGCAACCCCGCGCTGAAGCTGCGCGTCTATATCCAGGGCGGTGGCTGCTCCGGCTTCCAGTACGGCTTCGAGTTCGATGAGGAGCAGGCCGAGGACGATCTGGCGATCGCCACCGATGGCGTGACGCTGGTCGTCGACCCGCTGAGCCTGCAGTACCTGATGGGGGCGTCGGTGGACTATGTCGAGAGCCTGCACGGTGCGCAGTTCACCATCCGCAACCCCAACGCGAAGTCCACCTGCGGTTGCGGCAGCAGCTTCACCGTCTGACTGTTCTGCGCGGTCGCCGCGTTGGCGACGCCTGCATCCTGTTCGGGCCTAAACTCCGGCAGCGCGATATCGCGTGCTCCCGGATGTGTCGATGACCGCTGCCGTCGACGGGCCCACGCCCGCCTATGCCTTCGTTGCCGCGCCGCTGGACCGCGCCGAGCACCTGCGCCTGCAGCCCGCGGCGCTGGAGGCGTTGCGGGGGAAGGCGCATTGCATCGTGGTCGACGACGACGGGCGCGCACCGGTGGGCGAGGGCGACACGCCCTGGATGCCGGAGCCCTCGACCCTGCCGCCCGGTGCCTGGCAGCACGCGGTGTTCCTCGGCCTGGATGCCGACGGCCGCGGCTGGTTCGCCTGCGATGCCGCCGACGTGCCCGACGCCCCGGCCGGGACCTGGATCGACCTGCGCAGCGCCGCCGCGCAGTGGCCCGCGCTGCAGACCACCGCGTTCGCGCAGGCGCGCGCGGTGCTGCACTGGCGGCGCCGGCACCGGCACTGCGGGGCCTGCGGCGCGCGGCTGGCCTATCTGCGCGCGGGCTGGCTGGGCGTGTGCACCGCCTGCAGCGCCGAACACTACCCGCGCACCGACCCGGCGGTGATCGTGGCGGTGTCGGACGGCGAGCGCCTGCTGCTCGGGCGCCAGCCGGGCTGGGCGCCGCGGCGATGGTCGGTGCTGGCCGGGTTCGTCGAGCCCGGCGAGACCCTCGAGCAGACCATCGCCCGCGAAGTCTGGGAGGAGTCCGGCGTGCGCGTGCGCCGCGCGCGCTACCTCGGATCGCAGCCGTGGCCGTTCCCGTCCTCGCTGATGCTGGGTTTCGAGGCGCTGGCCGAGCCCGACGAGCCACGCCCCAACGACGACGAACTCGAGGACGCGCGCTGGTTCAGCCGTGACGAGATCGGCGCGGCGCTGGACGGCCGTGGCGGCGAGGACGGCCTGCTGCTGTCATCGCATATCTCGATCGCGCGCTGGCTGATCGCGCACTGGCATCGCGAGGGTGCGCTGCGCGAGTAGCGTTTCCGTCGCGGAGTCCGCTGACCCGCGCGACGAGTCGGCGGCCGTCGGATGTGATGACGGCCGTATCCACCGACCTGCGACGCCTGGGGTCGTGCCTGCGGCGTCTGCCCGGAACCCTACGCCGCAGCCCCGCGCAGTTCGCGCACCCGCGCTTCCAGTGAGGCCGCCGTCGCCTGCACACCATCCACAGGTGCCGCCGCGACCACCTCCACGCGCGCGCGCAGGCGCCGCGGCAGGCGCATGCGCCGCATCCGCGAGTCGTGCCGGCTCCACATGCTGGTCCACATGTTGCGCAGGGCCATCGGCACCACCGGCACCGGGCGGCGCGCGAGGATGCGCTCGACGCCGCTGCGGAACGGCGCGATGTCGCCATCGGCGGTCAGGCGCCCCTCGGGAAACACCAGCACCAGTTCGCCGTCGGCCAGCGCGGCATCGATCGCGTCGAACGCGCGCTGCATGAGTGCGGGGTCTTCCTTTTCCGGAGCGATCGGGATCGCCTTCGCGGTGCGGAAGATCCACGACAGCACCGGGATCGCGAAGATGCGGTGGTACATCACGAAGCGCACCGGGCGCGGCACGCTGGCGGCCAGGATCAGCGCATCCATGTAGCTGACGTGGTTGCACACCAGCAATGCGGGCCCCTCGTCCGGCACGTGGGCCTCGATGCCGTGCAGGCGCAGCCGGTAGAGCGTGCGCACCAGCACCCAGCTCAGGAAGCGCATCATGAATTCGGGAACGATGGTGAAGATCCACACCGCCACCAGCAGGTTGGCGACGGCCAATGCCAGCAGCAGCTGCGGGATGGTCCAGCCGAGCACGCCCTGGGTGACCAGCCCGACCACCGCCGCCAGCACGATGAAACCCGAGTTCTGGATATTGAGCGCGGCGAACACCCGCGACATCTCGTTGATCGGCGTGCGGCTCTGGATCAGTGCGAACAGCGGCACCACGAACACGCCGGTGAACATGCCGATGCCCAGCAGGTCGATGACCAGGCGCAGGCTGCCGGGCTGCCGCAGGAACCCGGCCAGGTCGAGCCCGCCCACCGGCGCCAGCCCGGGCCGGGCGAAGTAGAGATCGAGCACGAAAGCGGTCATGCCGAACGCACCCACCGGCACCAGGCCGATCTCGACGGTGCGTGCCGACAGCTTCTCGCACAGCAGCGAGCCGGCGCCCACGCCGATCGAGAACAGCGCCAGCGCGAACACGTACAGCGTCGCCGAGCCGGCGGCGCCGCCGAGGTGGACCTCGGCGTAGGCCGGCAGCTGCGAGGTGATCAGCGTGCCGAAGAACCAGAACCACGACACGCCGAGCATCGCGTTGCGCACCGCCGGCTGCCGGCGTGCCATGCGCATGACCTCGAGCGACACCGGTACCGGGTTCCAGCGCACCCGCAGGGTCGGATCGCCGGCATCGATGCGCGGGATCCGCCGGGCCATCAGGTTGCCGATGACCGCCAGCGCCACGATCGCGCCGGCCGCGGCCTGCGGGCCGTGGCTGCCGGCCAGCTGGAAGATCAGCCCGCCGGTGATCATGCCCAGCAGGATCGAGATCGACGTGCCCATCTCGACCAGGCCGTTGCCACCGGTCAGTTCCTCGGGCTTGAGGATCGACGGCAGCACCGAGTACTTCACCGGCCCGAACAGCGTCGACTGCACGCCGGTGCAGAACAGCGCCACCAGCAGCAGCGGCATGTTCTGGACCAGGAAGCCGATGGCGGCCAGCGACATGATCGCGATCTCCATCGTCGTAGTGATCACGATCAGGCGCTGCTTCTCCAGCTTCTCCGCCACCTGGCCGGCCAGTGCCGAGAACAGGAAGTACGGCAGGATGAACACCGCCGGCGCCAGCATCGCGTAGAGCGCGCGCTCCTGCGTGCTCGCGCCGAGGAAGATCAGCAGGCCGATGATCGCCTGGCGGTAGACGTTGTCGTTGAAGGCCCCCAGCGCCTGCACGGTGAAGTAGGGCAGGAAGCGGCGCTGCCGCAGCAGGTCGAACTGGGAATGGGCCATGCGGGCTCCTCGGGCGTCGCGCGGGAGCCTAGCAGGTGGGGGCGGCGGATCCAGCGTCGCCACGGCGTCGTTCGATGGTCCGCGATCGACCTGCCCGGTGTCGCGGTCCGGCTTCGGATGCAGCCGCAAGCAGGGTGCCGGTGCAAAGCGTCCGGAGCCGTTCGGCGCGGGCCTGCGCTGTCATCGAAACGCCGCGTCGTTTTCACGGAAAGTTGATTACCCGCTTTCCATATTCCATCCACGGCGCCGTGTACCCACGGCACCCCCCGAGAACCCCGGCTCTCCCCCTGCTTCCGGTCCCGAAGGCAGGAGGGAGTGTCGCCGTCCATCCGTCTTTCCCCCAGGCGGTTTTCATGGTTGCTGACGTCCCCCGATCCCCGGCGCCGTTCCCTGCGGCAGTTGCGTCCACCCGTACCCGGCGCGCGCGCGATGCGCGTGGGCGTTTTGCACGGCTGATGCCGACGCGCCCGGTCGCGCCGCTGCGCGATGGTTGCCTGTTCGTGGTCTCGGAGATGAGTGACTTCGTCAAGGCCGGTGGCCTTGGCGACGTCGCCGCGGCGCTGCCGCGGGCGCTGCGCGAGCGGTGCGACGTGCGCGTGCTGATTCCAGGCTATCCCGCGGTGCTGGCCGGCGCCGGCGCATTGCAGCGGATCGGGCGCATCCCGGCCCATGCCGGCCTGCCGGCGTGCGAGGTCGCCCAGGCCCGGCGCGAGGACGGGCTGATCGTCTACGTGCTGCTCAACGGCGCACTCTTCGAACGCGAGGGCAGCCCGTATGTGGATGCCAACGGCCTCGACTGGGCCGACAACGCAGTGCGCTTCGCCACGCTGTCGCACGCGGCGGCGGCAATCGCCGCCGGCCAGGCGGGGCTCGACTGGTGCCCGCGCATCCTGCACCTCAACGACTGGCCCAGCGCACTGGCCGCGGCCTACGTGCGCTGGAACGGCGGCGATACGCCGTGCCTGCTCACCATCCACAACCTTGCCTACCAGGGCCTGTTCCCGGCCGCGCTCGCACGCACGCTGGGGGTGCCGACGGGTGCGCTGGAGGACATCGAATTCCACGGCCGGCTGTCGTTCCTGCAGGCCGGCATCGTGCATGCCACCCATATCACCACCGTCAGCGTCAGCTACGCCGCGCAGATCACCGCACCCACGCTGGGCTGCGGGCTGGACGCGCTGCTGGCGCGGCGCGCGGCGGAAGGCGCGCTGACCGGCATCGTCAACGGCATCGACAACAGCTGGGATCCGCGTACCGACCGCCACCTGGAGGCACGTTTCGGCGTCAACGAATGCGGTGGCCGGATCCGCAATGCGCGCTGGGTGCGGCAGGCCTTCGGGCTGCCGGAGACCGGCGGGCCGCTGTTCGCGGTGGTGTCGCGGCTGGTGCACCAGAAGGGGCTGGACCTGATCTGCGAGGTGGCACCGCAGATCGCCGCCGCGAACGGGCAGATCGTGATCATCGGCGGTGGCGAGCGCCATATCGAACAGCAGGTGCGCGAACTGACGTTGCGCTTCCCGGGCCATGTCGGCGCGTTCATCGGCTTCGAGGAGGGGTTGGCGCGGTGCATGTTCGCCGGCGCGGACTTCCTGCTGATGCCATCGCGCTTCGAACCCTGCGGGTTGAGCCAGATGTATGCGCAGCGCTTCGGCTGCCTGCCGATCGCACATGCCACCGGCGGGCTGATCGATACCGTCGATGATGGCGTCACCGGGTTCCTCTTTGCCGAGGCCACCACCGACGGCCTGCGGCGCGCGGTTGCGCGTGCGTTCCGCACCTGGCGCATGCCCGGGCTGATGGCGGCGATGCGCCGTGCGGCCATGTTGCGACCGGCCGGTTGGGACGAGGCCGGGCGCGAATACCTCGCGCTGTACGAGCGCGCCGCACCGCTGGCAGAGGCCGCATGAGCGCCGACGGCTACGTTGCTGCCTGCGATGCGGTCGAACCTGCGCAGGCCGAATCGGAAGATGTGGACGCATCGTGGCCCGCACCGCTGCTGGCGCTCGCGCGCGGCGAGCCGGCGGATCCCGTCGCGTGGCTGGGCCCGCATCGCCTGGCCGATGGCCGGGTGGTGATCCGTGCGCTGGCGCACGGCGCGCGCTCGGTCGACGTCGTCGACGCCCGGGGACAGCGCTTGGCGGCCATGCACGCCGGCCCGGAAGGCCTGTACGAGGCCGTGCTGCCGTCCGCGTGCCGCTACCGGCTGCGCATCGAATGGCCCGACGCGACCCGGGAGACCGCCGATCCCTACGCCTTCGGGCCGGTGTCGGATGCGCAGGACCTGCAGGCGTTCTCGCGCGGTGATGGCGAGGCGCTGCGGCGTCTGCTCGGCGTGCATCCGGAGACCCGTGACGGCGTCGACGGCGTGCGTTTCGCGGTCTGGGCGCCGAATGCGCGACGGGTGGCGGTGGTCGGTGATTTCAACGGCTGGGACGGGCGCCGCCATCCGATGCGGCTGCGCCATGACGGCGGGGTGTGGGAACTGTTCCTGCCGGGCGTGGTGGCTGGCAGCCGCTACAGGTTCCGGATCACCGGCGTCGACGGGCAGGTCCTGCCGGACAAGGCCGATCCCGTCGCGCGCCGCAGCGAAGCGCTGCCGGGCACCGCGTCCGTGGTCGCTGATGCCGAACCGTTCGCGTGGAGCGACGGGGCCTGGCTGGCGGCGCGTGCACGCCGCGACCACGATGCCGAACCGCTGTCGATCTACGAGCTGCATGCCGGCTCCTGGCAACGCGATGCCGACGGCGCCTTGCTGGACTGGGACCAGCTTGCCGCGCGCCTGGTGCCCTATGTGCGCGAACTGGGCTTTACCCATATCGAACTGCTGCCGGTGTCGGAATATCCGTTCGGTGGATCGTGGGGCTACCAGCCCCTGGGGCTGTTCGCGCCAACCGCGCGGCATGGCGAGCCGGCCGCGTTCGCGCGCTTCGTCGATGCCTGCCATGGCGCCGGCATCGGGGTGATCGTCGACTGGATCGCGGCGCACTTTCCCGATGACCCGCACGGGATGCAGCGCTTCGACGGCACCGCCCTCTACGAACACGCCGATCCCCGCGAGGGCGTGCACCAGGACTGGCACACGCTGATCTACAACCACGGGCGCCACGAGGTCGCGGCCTATCTCATCGGCAGCGCGCTGGAGTGGATCGAGCGCTTCCATATCGACGGCCTGCGCGTGGATGCGGTGGCATCGATGCTCTACCGCGACTACAGCCGCGCCGATGGCGAGTGGATTCCCAATGCGCATGGCGGGCGCGAGAACCTCGAATCGGTGGCGTTCCTGCGCGCCTTCAACGACGCCGTGCGCAGCCGCTTCCCGGGGGTGATGACGATCGCCGAGGAATCCACCGCATGGCCGGGCGTGACCGCGCCCACGCAGCCCGGCGGTCTCGGCTTCACCCACAAGTGGAACATGGGCTGGATGCACGACACCCTGCATTACCTGCGGCGCGACCCGCTGCACCGGCGCCACCACCACAGCGAGATGACCTTCGGGCTGGTGTACGCATTCTCCGAGCGCTTCGTGCTGCCGCTCTCGCACGACGAAGTGGTGCACGGCAAGGGCTCGCTGCTGCACCGGATGCCCGGCGACCACTCCGCCCGGCTTGCCCATCTGCGGGCCTACTACGGCTTCATGTGGGCGCACCCGGGCGCCAAGCTGCTGTTCATGGGTGGCGAGTTCGGCCAGCCGCACGAATGGCACCACGACGGCAGCCTCCACTGGCCGGTGCTGCAACATCCCGGCCACGACGGCGTGCGGCGCCTGGTGGCCGATCTCAACCGCACGCTGCGCGCGCAGCCGGCGCTGTACCGCGGCAACCACCGCGCCGAAGGCTTCGATTGGAGCGTCGGCGACGACGACCGCAACAGCGTGTTCGCGTTCGTGCGACTGGATCCCGACGGCGACGCACCGCCGTTGCTGGCGGTGAGCAACTTCACCCCGGTCGTGCGCCGCGACTACCGCATGGGCGTGCCGGTCGCCGGGCGCTGGCGCGAGGTGCTCAACACCGACAGCCGGTATTACGGCGGCGGCAACGAAGGCAATGTAGGCGGCGTCGAAACGCGGCCGCTGGCGATGCACGGGCATGCGCAGTCGCTGGCGCTGCTGCTGCCACCGCTGTCGACGGTCTACCTGGTGCCCGAGGCATGACCGGCCGCGACGCCGACATGGTTCCGCGCTGGGGCGCGTGGCAGGTCGGCGACGGCTACCGCTTCGGGTTGTGGGCGCCGGCCGCATCGCGCGTGGAACTGGTGCTGGCCGATGGCGACGTGCATCCGATGGCGCGCGACGCCGATGGCTTCCACGCCGTGCACATCGCATGCGCTGCCGGCACCCGCTACCGGTTCCGCATCGATGGCGCGGACCCGGTGCCGGACCCGGCGTCGCGCTGGCAGCCCGAGGGCGTCGATGGCCCCAGCGCCACACTTGCCGGCGACGGCTACCGCTGGCAGCACCGCAGCTGGCGGGGCCGCCCCTGGCGCGAGGCGGTGATCTATGAACTGCACGTCGGTGCCTGCGGTGGCTACGACGGCGTGCGTACGCAGCTGCCACGGCTGGCAGCGCTGGGGATCACCGCGATCGAGCTGATGCCGGTGGCCGAGCGCCCGGGCCGGCGCAACTGGGGCTACGACGGCGTGATGCCGTTCGCGCCAACCTCGGCCGATGGCACGCCGGAAGCGCTCAAGGCGCTGGTGGACGAGGCGCATGGGCTCGGGCTGATGGTGCTGCTCGACGTGGTCTACAACCATTTCGGGCCGCAGGGAAACCATCTCCACGCCATCGCGCCGGGGTTCTTCCGCGACGACATCTGCACCCCGTGGGGCCCCGCCATCGATTTCCGCCGGCCGGCGGTGTGCGAGTTCTTCCTCGCCAATGCGCGCATGTGGATCGACGAATACCGGTTCGACGGCCTGCGGCTGGACGCCGTGCACGCCATCGAACCTGCCGCCTTCCTCGATACGCTGCGCGAGCACGTGGCGGCTTCCACCGCACCGGGCCGCCATGTGCACCTGGTGCTGGAGAACGAGCACAACGATGCCGGCCTGCTCGAACGCGGCTACACCGCGCAGTGGAACGACGACTTCCACAACGCCCTGCATGTGCTGCTGACCGGCGAGGACGAGGGCTACTACGCGGGTTTCGCCGATGACCCCGCCGCGCACCTGGCGCGCACACTCGGCGAGGGCTTCGCCTACCAGGGCCAGGCCGATCACCGCGGCAATGCCCGCGGCATGCCGAGCGGGCACCTGCCGCCGGAGCGCTTCGTGGTGTTCGCGCAGAACCACGACCAGATCGGCAACCGCGCGCTCGGCGATCGCCTGACTACCCAGGTCCCGGAATCCCGGATGCGTGCGGCGCTGGCGCTCACCGCGCTGACGCCGATGGTCCCGCTGTTCTTCATGGGCGAGCCCTGGGGTGCACGCGAGCCGTTCCTGTTCTTCACCGATTTCGCACCACCGCTGGACGCGCAGGTGCGCGAGGGCCGGCGTCGCGAGTTCGCACATTTCGCGGCGTTCGCCGATCCGGAGCGGCGTGCACGTATTCCCGATCCCAACGACGAGGCGACCTTCCGCGCGTCGGCCTGTGACATCGTCGATGCCGATCGGGGTGAGGGCGCGCGCTGGGCGGCGTGGTTCCAGGCGCTGCTGGCGGTGCGCCGGCAGTGGCTGGCGGCCGGGGCCGGCGAGGGTCGTGGTCACGTGCTGCAGCCCGGCGCCATCGCGGCATCCTGGCGGCTGCCCGGCGGACGCTGGCAGGTCTTCGCCAATTTCGGCGAGCAGGCGTTGCCGCTGCCGGCGGATCGCGGCACGGTCGTGTATGCCGAGAACGTCCCCGAGACCGGATCCGGCAGCCTGCCCCCGGACGGCTTCCTCGCCTGCTGGCTCGAGGGTGAGCGCAATGGCTGATCCGGACCTGCGCACGCTGGCGGATACCGCCGGGGTCATCGTCGACTGGACCGACGCCGACGGCGTCGCGCAACGCGTCGGCGACGACACCCTGGTGGCGGTGCTGGACGCGCTCGGCATCCACGCACGCACCCCCGCGCAGTGCCGCGAGGCGCAGGCGGAGCTCAATGCACGCTCGACGCAGGCGCCGCCGCTGGTCACCGCCCGTGCCGGTGAACCGGTGGCGCTGGGGCGTGCCGGGGCCCGCGTGGAGCTGGTCCACGAGGACGGCGACCGGGTGGAACTGCGCGTGGCGGAGGACGGCACCGTGCCGGCGCCGCCGCAGCCGGGGGAGTGGAAATTCGGCGATGACGATGAGCGCAATCTGGTGGTGGCACCGGCGCGCTGCTTCGGTGTCGCCGATGCCCTGGGTGCGGCGGCGCCGCGCGCCTGGGGCGTGGCGCTGCAGGTGTACTCGGTGCGCGGGCCGCGCGATGCCGGCATCGGCGACGCCGGCGGCGCGGAGGCATGGCTGACGCGCGCCGCGCGCGATGGTGCGCACGCAGTGGCGCTCAGCCCGCTGCATGCGGCGATGCCCGCGGGCCCGCACTACAGCCCGTACTCGCCCGCGGACCGGCGCTGGCTGGACCCGCTGCATGCCGATCCCGCCGCGGTGCTGGGCGTGGCTGCGGCGCAGTCGTGCCTCGAGCGTGCGGGTCTTGCCGGGCGCTTCGACGCGCTTGCCGGCGGTGCGCTGGTCGACTGGCCGGAAGGCGCGGCGGTGAAGTGGCGCTGGCTGCGCGCGTTGCATGCGCATGCCGGGTCGCACGCCGACGCCATTGCCGGCTTCGCGGCCGCCGGTGGCGATGCCCTGCACGCGCATACGCAGTGGGCGGCACGTGCCTTCGGTGATGGCGACCCGTCGCTGCATGTGTTCGCGCAGTGGCTGGCCGCGCGCAGCTGGGCGGCGCTGCAGGCACGTGCGCGCGGGCAGGGCATGGGCATCGGCCTGATCGCCGATCTCGCGGTGGGCTTCGACCCGGCCGGCAGCGAGGCCGCGGCGCAGGCGGGCGCCGTGCTCGACGGGCTGCTGCTGGGCGCCCCGCCGGATGCATTCAACGCGCAGGGCCAGGTGTGGGGGCTGGGTGCCTACGCGCCGGCGGCCCTGCGGCGTTCGGGCTATGCACCGTTCCGTACGCTGCTCGACTGCGTCATGCGCGACCGTGGCGGCGTGCGCATCGACCACATCCTCGGCCTGAAGCGGATGTGGCTGGTGCCCCGCGGCGCCGACGCCACCCACGGCGCGTACCTGCGCTATCCGATGCGCGAACTGATGGACCTGCTGGCACTGGCCTCGTGGCGGCACCGGGCGATCGTGATCGGCGAGGACCTGGGCGTGGTGCCGCCGGGGTTCCGCCAGCGGCTGGCCGCGCGTGGGCTGCTCGGCATGGACGTATTGCCGTTCACCCGCGACGACGACGGCGGCTTCCTGCCACCCGCGCAGTGGCGGCACGACGCCGTGGCCATGACCACCACCCACGACCTGCCGACGCTGGCGGGCTGGCGCATCGGGCGCGACCTGTCCTGGCGCCGCCGCTGCGGGCTGCTCGATGCCGATGGCCGGCGCCGGGCGATGCGGGAACGTCGCACGGACGTGGCCGCGCTCGACCGCGCGATCGTCGCGGCCGGCGGCACCACCGATGGCGACCCCACCGTTGCGGCGCTGCGGCACGTGGCGACGACGCCGTCACCGCTGGTCCTGGTGCCTGCCGAGGACATGCTCGGACTGCGCGGGCAGCCGAACCTGCCCGGCGTGGTGGAAACCCATCCCAACTGGCGCAGGCGCCTGCCGGAACAGGCCGGTACGGCGTGGGACGCGGCAGTCGCGGCCATCGGTGATGGGCGCCGCCAGGCGGCAACACCGTGATCGCGTTGCGCGCCACCGCCCGCCTGCAGCTGCATCCGGGCTTCACCCTGCGCGATGCTGCGGCCCGGGTGCCGTACTACGCGCGCCTGGGCATCAGCCATCTCTACCTGTCGCCGATCACCCGCGCCGTGGCCGGTTCAACCCATGGCTACGACGTGGTGGATCCCGCCACCGTCTCGCCCGAGCTCGGCGGCGAGCCGGCGTTGCGTGCGCTGGCGCGTGCCGCGCACGCGCACGACATGGGCCTGGTGCTCGACATCGTGCCCAACCACATGGCCGCGCACCTGGACAATGCGTGGTGGCGCGACGTGGTGGTGCGTGGCCGGCGCAGCCCCTGGGCGCGCTGGTTCGACATCGAATGGGACGCGCCCGGTCGCGAGGGGCGGTTGTGGCTGCCGGTGCTCGACCGCAGCCTGGCGCAGGCGCTGGCCGACGGCGTGCTGACGCTGGCTTCGCAGCGCGATGGCAGTTGGGCACTCGACCACCACGGCACGCGCTGGCCGCTCGGCGTGCCGCCACGCCGGGTGCCGCGTGATCCGGCGGCTCGTCGTCGCTGGGTGGCGTCGATCAACGCCGGCGCCCGCAAGGGCGACGACACGCTGGCGCGGCTGGTCGCCGCGCAGCCGTACCGGCTGGCCTGGTGGCGCGGCGGCAACGCGCTGCTGAACTACCGCCGCTTCTTCGACATCACCTCGCTGGTGGCGCTGCGCATGGAGGTGCCGGCCGCCTTCAACGCCGTGCATGCGCTGCCGCTGCGCCTGGTGGCCGAAGGCCTGGTGGATGGGCTGCGCGTGGACCACGTCGACGGCCTGGCCGATCCCGGTGGTTATGTGCGGCGCCTGCGCCGCGCACTGGACCGCGCCGGGCGTGCGCGCGGGCTGGCGCCGGGCACGCTCGGGCTGTGGGTGGAAAAGATCCTCGCACCCGGCGAGAGCCTGCCCGCGGATTGGCCCTGCGATGGCACCACCGGCTACGACTTCATGGACCAGGCCGGCGGCCTGCTGCACGACCCCGATGGCGAGGCTGCGCTGGTGGAGGTGTGGCGTGCGCGCAGCGGGCGCACTGGCGATTTCGCCACCGAGGAACTGCAGGCCCGCGGCGAAATGCTGGCCGGCCCGCTGCAGGCGGAGTTCGACCGCACCCTGCGCGTGCTGCTGCGTTGTGCGCGCCATGATGCGGTGGCACGGGAGTTGCCGCCCGCCGCCTGGGCACAGGCACTGCGCGGCATCCTCGAGGTGTTTCCGGTGTATCGCACCTATGCGGGCGCGGACGGTCTCGAGGGCGGCGATGCCGGGCTGGTCGAGCGTGCCTGCGCGCAGGCGGCCGATGCCGGTGGCGAACTGCAGCGCACCGCGGTCGGGCGGCTTCGCGACTGGCTGCTGCAGGCGTCGGGCACGCCGGCGCAGCAGCGTGCCCAGCGCGAGCTGCGGCAGCGCGTCGAGCAGCTGTCGGCGCCGCTCAACGCCAAGTCGGTGGAGGACACCGCGTTCTACCGCCACGGCGTGCTGCTCTCGCGCAACGAGGTCGGCAGCCACCCGCTGCCCGGGCAGCTGGGCGTGGCCGCCGACGCCTTCCATGCCGCCGTCGTTTCGCGCGGGCCGCGCGCATTGCTGGCCACCGCGACCCACGACCACAAGCGCGGCGAGGATGTGCGGGCACGGCTGGCGGTGCTGGCTGCACGCGCGCCCTGGTGGGCGCGCACCGTGGAGGCGCTGGAGCGCGAGGCGACCGGCCTGCTTCCTGGCGATGCCCCCGACGGTGCCGATCGCGCGATGCTGTGGCAGACCCTGGTCGGCGCATGGCCGCTGGCGCTGGCGGCCGATGACCGCGCCGGATTGCGCGACTGGCACGCGCGGGTGGAAGGCTGGCAGACCAAGGCGATGCGCGAGGCCAAGCGGCGCACCTCGTGGGTGGACCCGCAGCCCGGCTACGAGGCGGCGGCCGGATCGTTCCTGGAGGCGCTGCTGACCGCTCCACCTGGACTCGCCCTGCGCCGGCGCCTGCGGGACGCCGCCGAGGCGATCGCCCCGGCTGGCGCGGTGCTCGGCCTCGCCCAGGCGACGCTGCGGCTGACGCTTCCCGGCATCCCCGACCTGTACCAGGGCACCGAGGGCTGGGACCTGTCGCTGGTCGATCCCGACAACCGCAGGCCGGTGGACGACCCACTGCGCGATGCATGGCTGGACGACGCGCGCGACTGGCCGGCGCTGCTGCGCGACTGGCGCGACGGTGCGGTCAAGGCGCGGCTGCTGCAGCGGCTGCTGGACCTGCGCCGTGGCCGGCCGGAGCTGTTCGCGGATGGCGATTACCAACCGCTGGTGGCCGCCGATGGCTGGCTGGGCTTCATGCGTACGCACGAAGCCACGCGCCTGTGCGTGCTGGTACCGGTGCGCCCGCCAACCGGCACGCCCGGCGCCCTGCAGGCACGCTGGCCGGACGCGGTGTTCGACGTGCCACCGGGACGCTGGCAGCACCTGTTGACCGGGGCGCGACTGGAGGTGGGTGATGCTGGGCTCCAGCCCTCGCGGTTGCGCCGGCACGGGCCGATCGCAGTCCTCGTCGACCCACCACATTCCTAGATGGAGACATCCGCAATGGATCCCGATACCCGGCGCGCGCGCGTCGAACAACTCGCCCGCGAGATCTGGGAGGCCGAGGGCCGCCCCGACGGCCAGGCCGAGCGCCACTGGGGCATGGCCGAGCGCCTGGTCGATGCCGAGATCGCCGCGGCCGGCCAGCCACCGGCACCGCAAGAACCGTCCGGACACTGACCAGCCCATGTCGAAGAAATCATTCGCCACCCGTTCGCGCATCCAGGAGGGCCGCCCGTATCCGCTCGGCGCCACCTGGGATGGCCTGGGTGTCAATTTCGCGCTGTATTCCGCGCATGCCACCAAGGTGGAACTGTGCCTGTTCGATGCACGCGGGCGCGAGTGCGAGCGCATCGTGCTGCCGGAGTACACCGACGAGGTCTGGCATGGCTATCTGCCCGACGCGCGGCCGGGCCAGCTGTACGGCTACCGCGTGCATGGGCCCTACGCGCCCGATGCCGGGCACCGTTTCAACCCGAACAAGCTGCTGATCGACCCCTATGCACGGCGCCTGGTCGGTGAGCTGAAGTGGGCGCCGGCGCTGTTCGGCTACACCCTGGGGCATCGCGACGCCGACCTCAGTTTCGACCGCCGCGACAGCGCCGCCTACATCCCGAAGTGCGCGGTGATCGACCCCTCGTTCACCTGGGGCGAGGACCGCCGGCCGGCCCGCCCGTGGTCACGCACGGTGATCTACGAAAGCCATGTGCGCGGGCTGACCATGCGCCATCCGGACGTGCCCGAGGCCCATCGCGGCACCTTTGCCGGGCTGCGCGAGGAACCCGTGGTGCGCCACCTGCGCGACCTCGGCGTCACCGCGGTGGAACTGCTGCCGGTGCACGCGTTCGCCGACGACCACTACCTCGAGGAAAAAGGGCTGCGCAACTACTGGGGCTACAACACCCTGTGCTTCTTCGCACCGCAGCCGCGCTACCTCGCCAGCGGCAGCATCGACGAGTTCAAGCAGATGGTCGCGCGCCTGCATGCCGAAGGGCTGGAGGTGATCCTCGACGTGGTCTACAACCACACCGCCGAGGGCAACGAGCTCGGTCCGACGCTGTCGTTCCGCGGCATCGACAACGCCAGCTACTACCGGCTCGCCGACAACCCGCGCCACTACATCAACGACACCGGTACCGGCAACACGTTCGACCTCACCAGCGCCGGTGCACTGCGGCTGGTGGCCGATTCGCTGCGCTACTGGGTGACCGAGATGCACGTCGACGGCTTCCGCTTCGACCTCGCCACCATCCTCGGCCGCGAGCGCAGCGGCTTCGATCCGTCCGGCAGCTTCCTCGACACCGTGCGCCAGGATCCGGTGCTGAGCGGCGTGAAGCTGATCGCCGAGCCCTGGGACATCGGGCCGGGCGGCTACCAGGTCGGCAATTTCCCGCCCGGCTGGGCGGAGTGGAACGACCGCTTCCGCGATACCGTGCGGGCATTCTGGCGCGGCGACGAAGGCAAGCTGCCCGAGTTCGTCACCCGCCTCACCGGGTCAGCGGACCTGTTCAACCGCAATGGCCGCCGGCCCAGCGCCTCGGTGAATTTCATCACCGCGCACGACGGCTTCACTTTGCGCGACCTGGTCAGCTACGAGCACAAGCACAACGAGGCCAACGGCGAGGACAACCGCGACGGCCACGACCACAACCTGTCGGCGAACTATGGCGTCGAGGGGCCGAGCGAGGACGCCGGCATCGAGGCCCTGCGGCTGCGCCAGCAGCGCAACCTGCTGGCCACCCTGCTGCTGGCACAGGGCACGCCGATGCTGCTGGCGGGCGACGAGTTCGGGCAGACGCAGCACGGCAACAACAACGCCTACTGCCAGGACAACGAGATCAGCTGGCTCGACTGGGACGCCGCCGCGCGGCCGCCGGGGCAGGAGCTGACCGCGTTCGTGCAGCGCGTGCTGTCGTTGCGCGAGCGCTTCCCGCTGCTGCACCACAACCGTTTCCTGACCGGCCGCTACGACCCCGAGCTCGACGTGCACGACGTGTGCTGGCTGCGCCCGGACGGCGAGGCGATGGGCGACGACGACTGGAACGCACCGCATGCGCGCGCGCTGATGATGCATCTCGACGGCCGGGCCCCGGTCAGCGGGCTGCGGGTGCCGGGTACCGCGGCCAGCCTGCTGCTGCTGGTCAATGCCGCCGAGGAGCCGGTGGTGTTCCGGCTGCCCGAGGTGGCGTCGGTGCACTGGCGGATGCTGCTCGACACCACCACCGGCGGCCGTGGCCCACGCCTGCCCGGCGGGGGCGAATGGACAGCCGAAGGCCGCTCGCTGGCGCTGCTGGCGGTGGAACACGACGAGGCGGGGTGATCCGCCGCCCGGGTGCGGCTTCCGCGGACCGGCAACGGCAGTGTGGGGACCTGCGGTCCCTGATGCTGCCGTCCGCCTCCGCTGCGAATCGAAGCCGGGTCAGCCCGGCCGTGCCTCAGCCACCTGCACGCTCGCGCTCGATCGCGCGCCAGCCGATGTCGTGGCGGTGGAATTCGCCGTGCCATGAAATCCCGCTGATCGCGGCATAGGCGCGCTCCCGGGCATCGGCGACGGTGTCGCCGAGCGCGCACACGCACAGCACCCGGCCGCCGGCGGTGACCACGTGCTGGCCCTCGAGCGCGGTGCCGGCGTGGAAGACCCTGGTGTGCTCGGGTTCGGGCACGTCCCAGGTGTTGATGACATCGCCGGTGCGCGGCTTGCCGGGGTAGTGCTCGGCGGCCATCACCACGCCCAGCGACGGGCGCGGGTCCCACCTGGCCTCGACGCCATCGAGGCGGCCGTCGATCGCGGCCTCCACCAGTTCGGCGAGGTCGGACTGCAGCCGCAGCATCACCGGCTGGGTTTCCGGGTCGCCGAAGCGCACGTTGAATTCGATCACCTTCGGCGCGCCGTGGCGGTCGATCATCAGCCCGGCATAGAGGAAGCCGGTGAAGGGCGCGCCGTCGGCGGCCATGCCGGCGACGGTGGGTTCGACCACCTCGCGCATGATCCGCGCATGCACCTCCGGCGTGACCACCGGCGCCGGCGAGTACGCACCCATGCCGCCGGTGTTGGGCCCGGTGTCGCCGTCGCCGACGCGCTTGTGGTCCTGGCTGGTGGCCATCGGCAGCGCGGTGCGGCCATCGACCATCGAGATGAAGCTGGCTTCCTCGCCGTCGAGGAACTCCTCGATCACCACCCGCGAGCCGGCGGCGCCGAAGGCGTAGTCGCCGAGCATGTCGGTGATCGCCGCCTCGGCATCCTCCAGCGTCATCGCCACGATCACGCCCTTGCCGGCGGCCAGGCCATCGGCCTTGATCACGATCGGCGCACCGCGCTCGCGCACGTATTCCAGCGCCTCCTCGACATGCGTATGCACCGCGTAGTGCGCGGTGGGGATGCCGTGGCGGGCGAGGAAGTCCTTCGCGTACGCCTTGCTGCCCTCGAGCTGGGCGGCGGCCGCGGTCGGTCCGAAGATGCGCAGGCCGGCATCGCGGAAACGGTCGACCACGCCGGCCACCAGCGGGCCCTCCGGCCCGACCAGGGTGAAGGCGACGCCTTCGTCGCGCGCCAGCGCCAGCAGCGCATCGATATCGGTGGCGGCCACGTCGACATTGCGGCACCCGTCCTCGGTGGCGGTGCCCGCGTTGCCCGGCGCCACCAGCACCTCGTCGACGCGCGGCGACTGCGCGAGCTTCCAGGCCAGTGCGTGCTCGCGCCCGCCCGAACCGATGACCAGAACCTTCATGCGCGCTCCCACCGCCGAGTCAGGCGCGGATTCTAGACCGTGCAGGGTGCCGCCGCCGGGCAGCGGGCACAGGCACGCGCGCGCCGGCGTCGCAAACGGCGCATCCGCGGCGTTGCTACGATCGCCGGTCCGCCTGCATCCGGCACGTCCATGTCCGCACCCGCCGCGCTGATCGAAACCCTGCTCTCGCCGGTGGTCGCCGGCATCAATCGCGTGCTGTGGGACTACCTGCTGGTGTACGGCCTGCTGGCGGTGGGGCTGTTCTTCACCGTGCGGCTGCGCCTGCTGCAGCTGCGCCGCTTCGCTCACATGCTGAGCCTGGTGCGCCCCGGCCGCGGTGGCGATGCCAGCGGCATCTCGCCGTTCCAGGCCCTTGCCACCAGCCTGGCCTCGCGGGTGGGGACCGGCAACCTCGCCGGGGTGGCCATCGCGCTTTCCCTCGGCGGGCCGGGGGCACTGTTCTGGATGTGGTGCACGGCCGTCGTCGGCATGGCCACCGCGTACGCCGAGAGCAGCCTGGCGCAGCTCTACAAGGTGCGCGATGCCGAGGGCCAGTACCGTGGCGGTCCGTCGTACTACATGACCCTCGGGCTCGGCCGCCGCTGGATGGGGGTGGCGTTCGCAGTGGCGCTGCTGGTGTCCTACGGCGCGGTCTTCAGCAGCGTGCATGCCAACGCGATCGGGCAGTCGATGGGCGAGGCCTTCGGGCTGTCGCCGCTGGTGGTGGCCGGGGTGCTGGTGGTGCTGACCGCGGCGGTCATCTTCGGCGGCCTGCGCCGGGTGGCGCGGGTGGCGGAATGGGTGGTGCCGTTCATGTCGGTGGCCTATCTCGGGCTCGCCGGCTGGGTGGTGGTGACCAACCTCGGCGAGGTCCCGGCGGTGCTGGCGCAGGTGCTGCGCAGTGCGTTCGGCCTCGATGCCGCGGCCGGCGGGGTACTCGGCGCGATCACGGTGGCGATGCTGCAGGGGGTCAAGCGCGGCCTCTATTCCAACGAGGCGGGCATGGGCAGCGCGCCCAACATCGCTGCCGCGGCCACGCCGGTGCCGCACCACCCCGCAAGCCAGGGCCTGGTGCAGTCGCTGGGCGTGTTCATCGACACCCTGCTGATCTGCAGCGCCACCGGCTTCGTGATCCTGCTGTCCGGCGTGCTCGGCAGCGAGGGCGACGGGGTGCTGCTGACCCAGCGCGCCGTCGGGGTGTTCTTCGGCGACTTCGGCGTGGTGTTCGTCGCGGTGGCGCTGTTCTTTTTCGCCTTCACCACGATCATCGGCAACTACTCCTATGCCGAGACCAACCTGCTCTACCTCGGCGGCGGCCGCAGCGGTCTGCTGGTGCTGCGACTGGTGACCCTGGCGGTGATCAGCTGGGGCGTGTTCTCGCGCGTGCAGGTGGTGTGGGATGCCGCCGACGCCTCGATGGCGGTGATGGCCTCGATCAACCTGGTGGCGATCGTGCTGCTGTCCGGGGTGGTGGTGAAGCTCACCCGCGACTACGACAGCCAGCTGCGCGCCGGGCGTACGCCCGAATTCGACGCCGGCCGCTTTCCCGAGTTCGGCGCCGGCGTGGACGCAGCGATCTGGCGGCCACGGCGGCGCCGCGATTGAGCGCGTGGCGCGCGATCAGCCGCGGCGGGCACCCTGGGTGAAGATCGCGCGGGTACCGACCACGGCCAGCGTCGCCACCGTCAGCGGCACGACGAACAGCATCATGATCGCGCTGTAGGCGGGCAGCGCCGCGTGGCCTGCGGAATCGAGCAGCAGGTACGCGGTGTAGGCGACGTAGTAGGCGAGGAACAGCCCGCCCTCCCAGCGATTGATGCAGTGGCCGGTGAAGAAGATCGGCAGGCAGGCGACGGCCGTGGCCAGCATCACCGGCATGTCGAAGTGCAGCGCGGAGGCGCCCACGCCGATGCCGTCCGGCGCCACCAGCGCGGTGATCCCCAGCACCCCGAGCAGGTTGAACAGGCAGCTGCCGACCACGTTGCCGACCGCGAGGTCGCGCTGGCCGCGCATCACCGCCAGCACCGAGGTGGCGATCTCCGGCAGCGACGTGCCGACCGCGACCACGGTCAGCCCGATCACCAGTTCGCTCAGGCCGAACCGGCGCGCGATCACGGTCGCCGCGTCCACCAGCCAGCCGGCGCCCACGATCAACAGGAGCAGGCCCGCGGCCACGAACGCCAGGTCGCGGATGCGCGTGCTCATGCCGCGGGCGCGGACGGGCTCCGGCGCGGTGCCCGCGGCCTGCGGCTCGCGTCGGCCGAGCCGGATCTGCAGGACGATGTAGGCCACGAGCGCGGTCACCAGCAGCACGCCATCGCCGGACCCGAGCACGCCATCACCGGCCAGCAGCAGCACGCCCACCGAGGCCACCACCATCAGCGGCACGTCCACCCGCACCAGCTGCCGCGCCACCACGAGCGGGGCCACCAGCGCCGCCACGCCGATGATCAGCAGCACGTTGGTGATGTTGCTGCCGACCACGTTGCCCAGCGCGATGTCGCCACTGCCGTCGCGCGCCGCGCCGATGCTGACGGCGAGTTCCGGCGAGCTGGTCCCGAAGGCGACCACGGTCAGGCCGATCACCAGTGGCGAAAGACCGGTGGCAAGTGCGAGCCGGCTCGCCCCGCGCACCAGCAGTTCGGCGCCCAGGGCCAATGCCACAAGGCCGACGACAAGGAGCAGCAGGGTCATGCGCAGCATCCGCAACAGGGCCACGCTGCATAGCATGCCGACACTGCACACAGCGTCCACGGCGACGCCGCTGCGATTCGACCCGCGCGTCGAGAACGGTGAAAATGCAACGCCGCTGCACCTGCACACCGATGCCCAGCCCCGTCCCGCCCGCGCCCGGCCCGTCACACGATGCGGCCAACCTGCGCCTGTCCGTCGCCCCGATGATGGACTGGACGGATACCCATTGCCGCGTGTTCCACCGCCTGCTGGCGCCCGGGGCGTTGCTATACACCGAGATGGTGCATGCCAACGCGGTGATCCTCGGCGACCGCTCGCGGCTGCTGGCGATGGATCCGGTCGAGCATCCGGTCGCGCTGCAGCTGGGCGGCAGCGATCCCGCGCTGCTTGCACAGGCGGCGGCGATCGTCGCCGGGCATGGCTTCGACGAGGTCAACCTCAACTGCGGCTGCCCGTCCGACCGCGTGCAGGCGGGGCGCTTCGGCGCCTGCCTGATGCGCGAGCCCGTGCTGGTGGCCGAGTGCGTCGCGGCGATGCGCGAGGCGGTGGCCGCGTCGGGCCATGCGATCCCGGTCACGGTGAAGTGCCGCCTGGGTGTCGATGACGACAGCGAGTACGAACGCTTCCGTGCATTCGTCGATACGGTGGCCGCGGCCGGCGCCGACCAGGTGATCGTGCATGCGCGCAATGCGTGGCTCAAAGGCCTGAGCCCGAAGGAAAACCGCGAGGTGCCGCCGCTGCGCCATGACTGGGCATACCGGCTCAAGCAGGAGCGCGCCGATCTCACCGTGCTCCTCAACGGTGGCATCGCCGATGAAGCTTCCGCACTCGCACATCTCGAGCACGTGGACGGCGTGATGCTCGGCCGCGCCGCCTACCACGACCCGTATCTGCTGCATCGGCTCGACTGCGCGCTGTCGGGACGCGCTCCGCGCTCGCGCGCGGCACTGCTTGTGGCGATGCGCCCGTACGTCGAAGCGCAGCTCGCCGCCGGCGTTGCGCTCAAGCACATCGTCCGCCACGTGCTCGGCCTGTTCCATGGACAGCCCGGGGGGCGGCAGTTCCGCCAGGTGTTGAGCGAGGGTGCGCACCGCCCCGGCGCCGACTGGGCACTGGTCGAACGCGCGCTCGCCGCGACGGGTTGGCAGGCCGGCGCCGAAGCTGCCTGAACGCATAATCCGGCGTGCCGACGTGGCCACGCGGGTTCTGTCACACGCGCCTGAACATCGTCAGGGTGTTGACGAAAAAGTTAAGGACGGATTCACTGCATGGCTTCGAGACTGGCTCCGTGCGCTGCACTGCGCGGTGCCGTTCCTTCGCTTCCCGGATGCTCGATCATGCCTGTCCCGCTTCGTCTCGCGTTGCCCTGCCTGATCGCCGTTGCGATGGCAGCTGCCGGGGGCGCGCAGGCGCAGTCGACTTCGCAGGGCAGGAGTGACCAGGGCAGGGGTGCACAGCAGGGGCAGTGGCCGCGCTCGCAGGATGCGATGGGCGATTCCATCCGCCGCGTGCGCAGCGAGGCCCGCGGCCAGGTGCTGAGTGCCGAGCGCATGCACATGGACGGGCGCGAGATCAACCGCATCAAGGTGATGGACGATCGGGGTCGGGTCCGGGTGTACGAGGACGATCCGCAGCAGCGTGGAACGGCGGCACGACCGCGTACACGCAGCCGCGACGATTGAGTTCAGATACTTGAACGCATAGGGTCTCCCTCCCGACCCTCCTGACACGGAGTTCGACCGATGCGTATCCTCCTCGTCGAAGACGAAGCACCCCTGCGCGAAACCCTCGCTGCCCGCCTCAAGCGCGAAGGCTATGCCGTCGATGCCGCCCAGGACGGCGAGGAAGGCCTGTACATGGGCCGCGAGGTGCCCTTCGACGTCGGCATCATCGACCTCGGGCTGCCGAAGATGTCGGGCATGGAGCTGATCAAGGCGCTGCGCGACGAGGGCAAGCAGTTCCCGGTGCTGATCCTGACCGCGCGTTCCAGCTGGCAGGACAAGGTCGACGGCCTCAAGCAGGGCGCCGACGACTACCTGGTCAAGCCCTTCCACGTCGAGGAACTGCTGGCGCGCATCAACGCGCTGGTGCGCCGCGCCGCCGGCTGGAGCAAGCCGACGCTGGAATGCGGCCCGGTCACGCTGGACCTCGCCGCGCAGACCGTCAGCGTGCATGGCCAGAACGTCGACCTCACCAGCTACGAGTACAAGGTGCTCGAGTACCTGATGATGCATGCCGGCGAACTGGTCTCGAAGGCCGACCTCACCGAGCACATCTACCAGCAGGACTTCGACCGCGACTCCAACGTGCTGGAGGTCTTCATTGGCCGCCTGCGCAAGAAGCTGGACCCGGACGGCACCCTCAAGCCGATCGAGACGGTGCGTGGTCGTGGTTACCGGTTTGCGATTCCGCGCAGCAACGAAGGCTGATCGCGTACCGGGCGCGTCCTGGTGCGTGGGCCGTGCCGCGCGCGCGCCGCGTGGCATCCTGCACTGATCCATGAGTCCTGTTACCCGCCCCCGGCGCGCACTGGCGTGGCGGCCACGCTCGCTGCAGTCGCGGCAGATGCTGGCCGCGAGCCTTGGCCTGATCGCGTTCCTGGCGCTGGCCGGCTACGCGCTCGACAGCGCCTTCGTCGACGTCGCAAGCCAGGGCCAGCGCGACCGCCTGCGTGGCTTCGCACTCACCTATGCCGGTGACGTCGAATTCGCGCGCGACAACAGCATCATCCCGCCCGACGCACCGCCCGACGAGCGTTTCGAACGCCCCGGCAGCGGCACCTACGCGGCGATCGTGCTGGACGGCAGCGTGTGGATGTCCGGCTCCGCGCATGGCCCGCGGCTGCCCGACCTCGAGCTGCTGGAGCCGGGGCAGGAGAAGATCGACGGCCCGCTGCCGATCAGCGACAGCGCCGACCAGCCCGGCGAGGTGATCCGCTACGGCCGCGGCTTCGCGCTGGTGCGCGAAAGCGGCGGCGTCGAAACCGAGCTGCCCTACACCGTGTACATCCTCGAGGATGCCGGCACGCTGCCACGCCAGGTGCAGGTGTTCCGGCAGGCGCTGTGGCGCTATCTCGGCGTCGCCGGCATCGTGCTGCTGATGCTGCAGGCGCTGGTGCTGCGCTGGAGCCTGCGCCCGCTGCGCAAGGTCATCAGCGAACTCAAGCGGGTACAGCGCGGCCAGGCCAACCGCATGGGCGAACTGCACCCGCGCGAGCTCGAGCCGCTGACCGACAGCATCAACGCGCTGATCGAGAGCGAACGGCAGAACCTCGAGCACCAGCGCAACACGATGTCCGACCTTGCGCACAGCCTGAAGACCCCGCTGGCGGTGCTGCGCACGCGGCTGGAAGCCGGCGCCAGCGACGAGGAACTGCGCGACGAGCTGCAGATCCAGCTGCGGCGGATGAACGACCTGGTCGGCTACCAGCTCGGCCGCGCGGCATCCAGTGGCCACAAGCTGTTCGCGGCGCCGGTGGAGATCGAGCCCTACGCCGAGGAGATCGTGCGCGGGCTCGAGAAGATCTACGCCGCGCAGGGGGTGATCTGCGAGTTCGACATCGATCCGGTGGCGCGCTTCCACGGCGAGCCGGGCGACCTGCAGGAACTGCTCGGCAACCTGCTGGAGAACGCCTTCAAGTGGGCAAAGGGCCGGGTGCTGCTGACGGTGAAGTCGGGTGAGCCGCAGCCCGACCGCCGCCCGGGCATGACCCTGGCGGTGGACGATGACGGCGCCGGTATCGCGCCCGACCGCATCGCCCATGTGCTGCAGCGTGGCGTGCGCGGCGACGAGCGTGTGCAGGGCCACGGCATCGGCCTGGCGATCGTGCAGGACATCGTCGGCAGCTATCGCGGCGAACTGCGCGTCGGCCCGTCGCCGGAACTGGGCGGCACGCGCTTTGAGGTGGTGTTCCCGCCGGGCCTGTAGGCGGGCTCAGTCGAGCGGGGAAGGGCCGTAGAAGCGCTGCAGGTGCGCGGCCACCGTCGGCAGCTCCGCGCGCAGCAGCGCGGGTGCGCTGAAGTGGTATTCGCTGCATACCGCGAAGAACTCTTCCGGCGCCTCGGCGGCATAGGGGTCGATCCCGCTCTCGCCGCCACCATCGAGATGGGCGACGAAACCGTCGAAGGCCTGCTGGAAATCGCGCGCCCAGTCGCGCTGCCAGTCACGCGGCAGTGCCGGCGTGCCGTCGAGCACGCCATCGAGCGCGTCGAGCTTGTGGGCCATCTCGTGCACCGCCACGCAGAAGCCCGCATCGGGAGTGTCGAGGTCGGATTCCACGTCCGCCCACGACAGGATCAGCGGGCCGGCTTCCCAGGCCTCGCCGATCAGCTCGTCCTCCCATTCGTGCAGCACGCCCGCGGCATCGACATGGGTGCGGTTCACCCGGAACGCATCCGGGTAGACGATCAGCTGCGACCAGCCGTGCAGGCCTTCGCCGCCGAACTCCAGCAGCGGCAGGCAGCACAGCGCGGCAAGCAGCGTGCGCTGCCCGTCGTCCAGGGCCAGACCGGCCACCGGCGTGATCGTCTTGCGATGCAGGAATTCGCCGGTAAGTTCGCGCAGGCGCTGGTCGCGTTCCGGGTCAAGCCGGGCGACCAGGGTGGCGCGGCTGCGCACGGTGTTCCACACCGCCGCGGGTGGCCCTTCCGGACGCGGCCGCAGCCGCTGCAGCCAGCGTGTCATCGGGGTTGCAGCAATGTCAGCGGTGCAGTGCCGACAGCGTTCCGGTCAGCGGAACATGCCCGGAAGGAAGCTGTGCCAGCGCGGCATGCGCGCGCCACCTTCGGAACCACCGCGGGCCCCGGCACCGCCGCGGTCGGCGGCGTCGGCCGCGCCTGCGGGCAGGCGCTCGGCGGCGGGGCGCGGGTTGGTGGGATCGTCCTCGGCCACCGGGCAGCCGTCGCGGCCGGGAGCCTGGCGTCCTTCGGCGGCCAGCAGCGGGAAGCTGGCGGAGGCGATCAGCAGCATCAGTGCGATTCGCAGGAGCATGGGGCGGCCGTTGCGGGGCAGGGTCGACCCCGGACTATACCGCGGTTGCGCCGCGTGTGCAGGCTGGGCATCCTGCCCGGCCACCGTGGCGCCGCCGCGGCCTGCGACGGAGCCGGATTGAGCCTGGAGCGCGCACTTCTGCAACGCCTCGCCGCAGGACCCGTGTCCGGCGACGTGCTGGCGCGCGAGTACGGCCTGAGCCGCGCGGCGGTGTGGAAACGCATCGAGGCACTGCGTGCCGCGGGCCTGCGCATCGACGCCCGGGCCGGCCGCGGCTACGCGCTCGCCGCGCCGCTCGACCTGCTGGATGCCGACGCCATCCGTGCCGGCCTGACCGCGCCGGCCAGCGCGCTGCTGGCGACGCTCGAGGTCGCGTGGACGCTGGATTCCACCAACAGCGAACTGCTGCGCCAGCCGCTGCCGGCGCGCGGCGCCGCGGTGCTGCTTGCCGAGCGCCAGACCGGCGGCCGCGGCCGGCGCGGGCGCGAATGGGCATCGCCACTGGCGGCCAACCTCTACCTGTCGGTTGCACTGGGTTTTGACGGCGGGCTCGCGCGGCTGGGCGGGCTGAGCCTGGTGGCCGGTGTCTGCGTGGCGGAGGCGGTCGCGGAACTGGGCGTACCGGCACGGCTGAAATGGCCGAACGACCTCGTCGTCGAACGCGGCGCCGGCCTGCAGAAACTGGGCGGCCTGCTGATCGAGGGCGGTGGCGAGCATGCGGGCCCGGTGCGCGCGGTGATCGGCATCGGCGTCAATGTCGCGATGCCCGATGACGCCGGCGCCGCCATCGACCAGCCATGGGCCGACCTGCGCCGGCTGGGCGTGGCCGCGCCGCTGCGCAACGCGCTTGCCGCCGGCGTGATCTCGCGGCTGCTGCCTGCGCTGGATGCCTTCGGCCGCGAGGGCCTGGCGCCGTTCCTCCCGCGCTACCGCACGTTCGATGCGCTGCGCGACATGCCGGTCGAGATCCATGACGGCGCGCGCATCACCCGCGGCACCGCGCTGGGTATCGCCGCCGATGGCGCATTGCGCGTGCACACCGCCGCCGGTGAGCGCGAGTTGCACGCCGGTGAAGTCAGCCTGCGCAGGCGCGCCCATGGCTGAGTGGCTGTTCGACCTCGGCAACACGCGGCTCAAATGTGCGCCGCTCGAGAATGGCCGCGTCGGCGAGGGCTTTGCCGTCGCCCATGACGGCCGCGCGCTGCCCGACGGCTGGGCCGCCGCACTGCCGGCACGGATCGATTCCGCGGTGCTGGCCAGTGTCGCACCGGCGCCGTTACGCGCCTCGCTGCTGGCGGCGCTGGGCGGCCGCTGCGGGCGGGTGTCGCGCGTGCAGACGCAGCCGGAGTTCGCCGCCATGCGCATCGCCTACGCGGACCCGCGGCGCCTGGGCGTCGACCGTTTCCTGGCCCTGATCGGTGCGCATGCGCGTGGCCCGGGGCCGTGGCTGCTGGTGGGCGTCGGCACCGCGCTCACCATCGACCTGCTCGATCGCGATGGCCGCCACCGCGGTGGCCGCATCGCCCCGTCGCCGGCACTGATGCGCGAAAGCCTGCATCGCCGCGCACCACACCTGCCGCTGCAGGGCGGGCAGGCGGTCGCATTCGCCGACGATACCGCCGATGCGCTGGCCTCCGGCTGCGAGGGTGCGGCGTGCGCACTGGTGGAGGCCAGCCGCCGCGACGCCATCGCCCTTGCCGGCACCACGCCGACGGTGCTCGTGCATGGCGGCGGTGCCGCGACCGTGCTCGCGGGCATCGGCGATGCGATCGCCGCGCCGACCCTGGTGCTGGAAGGCATGGCCCGCTGGGCACGCGCTGAATGACGCGGCAGCGTGGCGGCAATCCGGCCTAGAATCCGCGCATGTTCGCGCGCGCAACTGTCGTCCTGCTGATCGCCCTCAACCTCGGCGTCGGGCTGTGGTGGCTGTTGCGCCCGGATCCGGCCCCGCACCCGGCACCGGAGCCGCCCGTCGGTGTTCCGCGCCTGCAGCTGCTGGCCGAGGCGACGCCGCAGGTTCGCGAAACCGCGGCGCAGGCCGCCGACGCGGCACCGGCTGCCGACGCACCGCTGGTCGAGCGGGCCTCCGATGACAGCGCCGGTGGCGACGCCGCCACGGGCACGACAGCGACCAGCTGTCATCGACTCGGCCCGTTCGCCGACCAGGCGGCCGTGGCCCGCGCGCGCGACGCGTTGGCCGCCGACGTGCGCCGGCTCGCCGTGCACGTGCCGGCCGCAGGCAGCGCACGCGGCTGGCGGGTGCTGCTGCCCGCGCAGGCCGACCGGGCCGCGGCGCAGGCGGTCACCGCGCGACTGACCGCCGCGGGGTTCACCGATCACTTCATCCTCGGTGGCAACGATGCCAATGCCGTGGCGCTGGGCCGCTTCGGCAGCGAGGAGAGCGCCCGCCGCCACGCCGCGACGCTGCAGGCAGCGGGCTTTCCCGCGCAGGCGGAGCCGCTCGGCGGTACCGATGGCCGCCGCTGGCTCGATATCGAAGTGGACGCCGGTTTCGCCCTCGACCGGGCGCAACGCGCCGCAGCGGCACAACAGACGACAGCGCTGGACTGCGCGGCATGGCCCTGATCCGGGGCCGGTGCGCGGCCGCTGGCCACCACGGCTGCTAGAATCGCGCCGCGCCGGCCGCTACATTGCGCCCGTCGCCCGCCTTCCGCCGCTTTAGCTCAGTCGGTAGAGCAACGGTCTTGTAAACCGTAGGTCGTCCGTTCGATTCGGACAAGCGGCACCAGCTCATGAAGAGGCGACCGTCGAGGTCGCCTTTTTCGTGCGCTCGCGTCAGGGGCCGCCGGCGTCGAGCACCTGCAGCAGCTGGCGCACGTGGTAGGGCTTGGGCAGGAAGCCGATGTCGGCCGGCAGTGGCGGCAGCTGCGCGCGCTGGTATCCCGAGGCCAGCGTGACCTTGGCCTCCGGCTGCAGGCGTGCCGCGGCGGCGGCGACGTCGAGGCCACTGATGCCATTGGGCATGCTGACGTCGGAGATCACATGGTCGAAGCGCTGCCCGCCTTCGAGCAGCGCGATCGCCTGGTGCCCGTCGGCGGCGCTGGCGACATCGAAACCGAGATCGGCCAGCACTTCCGCGATCAGGTTGCGCAGGTCGGCTTCGTCCTCGACGAACAGGATCTTGCCCCGGGTCATCAGTGTTCTCGTGCCGGCAGGTGGATGGTGACGGCGGTGCCTTGCCCCGGCTCGCTGCGCAGCTGGACGAAACCGCCGGACTGCGACGCGAAACCGAAGACCTGGCTCAGCCCCAGGCCGCTGCCCTGTCCCACTTCCTTGGTGGTGAAGAACGGCTCGAACACGCGCTGGTGATGCTCGGCCGGGATGCCGGGGCCGTCATCGACCACTTCCACCGTCAGGAACGGGCGCGTGCCTGCGTGGCTCGAGGCGGGATCGCGGGTCTGCCGGCAGGACAGGTTGATCGCGATGATACCGGGCGAGGGCAGGATCGCGTCGCGGCTGTTGCTGACGAGGTTCAGCACCGCGGCTTCGAACTGCGCACGGTCGATGTCGGCCACCAGCGGTTCGTCGGCAAGTGCCAGCCGCACCTCGATGCCATCGCCGGCCGCGCGCTGCAGCAGTTCGATGTTCTCGCGCAGCAGTTCGTTGAGGTCGGTGGTTTCGAGTGCCAGGGTCTGGCCGCTGCCGAAGGTCAGCAGCTGCCGGGTCAGCAGCACGCCGCGCTCGGCGGCACGCATCGCGGTCAGCACATAACGGCCGATGCCCTCGTCACGGGTGCGCGCGTCGATCAGGTCCAGGCTGTTGACGACCACGGTCAGCAGGTTGTTGAAGTCGTGCGCGAGGCCGAGCGTCAGCTTGCCGATGGCCTCCATCTTCTGCGCCTGCATCAGCGCCTGCTGCGCCTCCTGCAGCCGCCGCTCGGCGTTGTAGCGTTCGGTGATGTCGCGGGTGACCTTGGCGTAGCCCAGCAGCTGGCCATCCTTCCAGATCGGATCGATCACCACGCTGGCGCGGAAGCGCGACCCGTCCTTGCGCACCCGCCAGCCCTCGGCTTCGAAGCGGCCATCCTGGCGCGCGGTCTCGAGGTTGCGCAGCGGCAGGCCCTGCTCGACGTCGCGGGCGGTATAGAAGCGCGAGAAGTGCGTGCCGATCACGTCGGCGGCGTCGTAGCCCTTGATCCGGCTGCCGCCGCGGTTCCAGGTGCGGATATAGCCGCGCGGATCGAGCATGTAGATGGCGTAGTCGGTGACGGAGTCCAGCAACAGCGCGAACTGCCGTGACTCGTCACCGAGCTCATCGGCTGGCGAAACTGCATTGGACCGCATTGGAACCCCCCATCAGGGGTGCGACGCTAGGGGCGCCCCTGTTAAGACTTCGTCAAGGTGATCCGTAGAGCAGCGGAGTTTTGCGCATTCAGCCGGTAGGGGACTCGTCCTCGATCAGGCCCGCTTCCACCAGCATCGCGTGGATGCGCCCCTGGATATGGGCATCCAGCTCGGCGGGCGGATCGGCAGTCAGCGGCTCGGCCTCGCGGGCGAACGCCTCGCGCGCCTGGTCTGGAGGCAGCTCCGCACACAGTGCCTGCAGCCGCTGCTGCAGCCGGCGGAGCTCGCTGTCGATGTCGGACCGTGATTTCATCAGGCAAACGGTGCGACGCGCGCCGTCATGGTCGCGTGCATGCACGGCACCGGGTGGCGGGAGTTCCCCCATTCAGGTCAGGGAAGTCCCGACTGACCGGGTGCCGCGACGGCGGCATCATGGGCGGCACCGGCGGACACGGTGCCGCGACTCCCCATCCCCTTGTCGCCGTCACGCTCCACGTGGCCATGCCCCCGCAACGGGGGCAGCCGGTACCCCCCTCCGACGCTCGCCGCGATGTTGCGCATCGCGGCGTCGCGGCGTGGCCCCGGGAAGCCGTGCCGGGGGGCGATGCTAGACTCGCGCCGCCCGGCGGGCGCGTGGGCGCCCGTGCCGGGTCCGTCCACGCACAGGGGATCCGCATGCGCCGCAACTATCCTCCCGTTTCGCTGATCGGCGTGCCCACCGACATCGGCGCCGGCCACCTCGGTGCCCGTCTCGGCCCGGACGCGCTGCGGATCGCCGGGCTGGCGCAGGCGCTGCGCTCGCGCGGGATCGAAGTGGAGGATCGCGGCAACCTCGCCGGTCCGCCCAACCCGGTGGAACCGCCGATGGATGGCTACCGGCATCTGGCGGGCGTGGTGGTCTGGAACGAGGCGCTGATGCAGGCGTCGCTGCGCGAACTCGAGGCAGGGCGGATGCCGGTCGTGCTGGGCGGCGACCATTCGCTCGCGATCGGCTCGATTGCCGCGGTGGCCGCGCACTGCCGCGCGACCGGGCGCCGGTTGCGGGTGCTCTGGCTCGATGCGCATGCCGACTTCAACACCAGCCAGGTCACCCCCTCGGGCAACATCCACGGCATGCCGGTGTCCTGCCTGTGCGGCATCGGCCCGGACGTGCTGACCGGCATCGGCGGTCACGTGCCGGCGATCACTCCGGCGCAGATCACCCAGGTCGGCATCCGCTCCGTCGACCAGGAGGAGAAGCGCATGGTCAAGGAGCACGGGCTCGACATCTACGACATGCGCTACATCGACGAGGTGGGCATGAAGCGGACCATGGAAGCCGCGCTGGCGGACCTGGACGACGACACCCATCTGCATGTCAGCTTCGATGTCGACGTGCTGGATCCAAGCATCGCGCCGGGGACCGGCACCCGGGTGCCGGGCGGCCTCAATTACCGCGAGGCGCAGCTGGTGATGGAGATGATCGCCGACACCGGGCGCATGGGTTCGCTGGACGTGGTCGAGGTGAGCCCGGCGCTGGACGAGCGCAACCGCACCGCGGAGCTGGCGGTCGATCTTGTGGAGAGCCTGTTCGGCAAGTCCACGCTGATGCGCGACTGATCCGATCGGGCGTTGGTCTCGCCGTCTGTTTCTGAACAGGACAGAGGCGCGCTTCGCCGGATCGGGCGGAATCGACGTGGCGTTCACGGCGGCCTGCGCTTACTTGCGCCACGGGCCGCACCCGGCGACCCACCCCATTCCGCCAGGAGACTTCCATGAAGCGTTTTACTGCCCTGCTGCTGCTCGCCCTTTTCTCCGTCGGCACCATGACGGCGTGCAACACCATGAAGGGCGCCGGTCAGGACGTCCAGAAGGCCGGCGGCAAGCTCGAGGATGCGGCCGACAACACCGGCGGCACCGGCCGCGACTGATCGGCCTGCAACCCGTGTCACTGATCGAGCCGGCGCAAGCCGGCTCTTTCATTTGCGCGATCCGGGCGATTCAAGCCGGCGATTCACCCTGCACCGGAGTTCCTGTCTGCGCGTTCATCGACCTGATCGAAAGCGAACGAAACGTTGACCCGGATTGAATGCTGACTGGGCGAATGTGGAGGCGTCACCACAACACTGAAAAGGGCAACGCCATGAACAAGGACATCATCTCGGGCAAGTGGACGCAGCTGAAGGGCAAGGCCCAGGCCCGCTGGGGCGACCTCACCGACGACGTCTTCGACGTCGCCGAAGGTGACGGCAAGTACCTCGCCGGCAAGCTGCAGGAAAAGTACGGCTGGGAGAAGCAGCGCGCGGAAGACGAGGTGCGCGACTTCGAACGCACCCTGTAAGCGACCGCATGCAAAAAAGGGACCGGCTCCGGCCGGTCCCTTTTTCGTTGTGCCGGCCGCGCCGGGGGCAAGGCGCCGGAGGGGCCGGTAGACTTGCCGCTTTCCGCAATGCCTGGCCTTCCGCCGATGTCCGCGATCCGCGCCACCCGCGTCCTTACCGGTATCACCACCTCCGGCACGCCCCATCTGGGCAACTATGTGGGCGCGGTCCGCCCCGCGATCGCCGCCAGCCGCGCGCCGGGTGCCGAGAGCTTCTATTTCCTCGCCGACCTGCACAGCCTGATCAAGGCCCAGGACCCGGCGATGACGCAGCGCTCGACGCTGGAAATCGCCGCCACCTGGCTGGCCGCCGGTCTGGATCCGCAGACCGTGTGGTTCTACCGCCAGAGCGACATTCCCGAGATCACCGAGCTCACCTGGTTCCTGACCTGCGTGGCCGGCAAGGGCATCCTCAACCGCGCGCATGCCTACAAGGCGGCGGTGGACCGCAACCGCGCCGACGGCGAGGACGACGATGCCGGCGTCAGCGCGGGGCTGTTCATGTACCCGGTGCTGATGGCCGCCGATATCCTCATCTTCAATGCCGACCGGGTACCGGTGGGCCGCGACCAGATCCAGCACATCGAGATGGCGCGCGATTTCGGCCAGCGCTTCAACCACGTCTACGGCCGCGACTGGTTCACCCTGCCCGAAGCGGTGATCGACGAGCAGGTGGCGACGTTACCGGGGCTCGACGGCCGCAAGATGAGCAAGAGTTATGGCAACACCATCCCGCTGTTCGTGCCGCGGGAGGAGTTGCGCAAGCTGGTGTTCTCGATCGTCACCGACTCGCGCGCGCCGGGCGAGCCGAAGGACACCGAAGGCTCCGCGCTGTTCCAGCTCTACCAGGCGTTCGCCTCGAAAGAGGAAACCGCCGCCTTCGCGCAGGCCTATGCCGACGGCATCGGCTGGGGCGATGCGAAGCAGCGCCTGTTCGAGCGCGTGGACGCGGAGATCGCGCCGCTGCGCGAGCGCTACAACACGCTGATGGCGCGTCCGGGCGATATCGAGGACATCCTGCGCGATGGCGCGCGCAGGCTGCGCGAGCGCTACGCGACACCGCTGCTGGCCGAACTGCGCCATGCGGTCGGCCTGCGCGACCTGTCGGCCGGTGCCGGACGCAGCGAGGTGGAGCCCGCAGCGGACACGGCCCGCGCGCTGCCGGTGTTCAAGCAGTACCGCGAGGACACCGGGTTCTCGTTCAAGCTGGTCGACGGGGATGCACTGCTTCTGCAGGGTGCGCGTTTCGATGCGCCGCGCGATGCCGGGCAGCTGATCGCGCGGCTCAGGCGTGGCGACGCGGCGCTGTCGACGGGCGTTGACGCCGGCTCGGTGCTGCTGGACGGGCAGGTCATCGGCACGCTGGGCGAGGGCCTTGCCATCGATGCGCTCGAGGATGCGCTGGCACGCCTGCGCGAGGCGGCGGCCGCGGCATGAACGCGCTGGTCGAGATCAACCTCGCGCTGATCCTGTTCCTGCCGTGGTTCCTGATCCTGAGCGTGCTGTTCTGGGCGTATCCGCGGCAGCCGCGTGGCGTTGCGCGGCGGGTGTTCGACGTCGTTGCGATCGCGCTGTCGGTGGTGGCGTTCGTCTACAGCATCCACTGGTCGTTCCACACCGCCGATCCCACCTATGGCGGCATCTGGCAGCAGATCCTCGCCACCGCGGTGGGGTATGGCGTGTACCTGGCGGTGATGACGATCGCGTTCTTCGCGCGCGCAGCCTGGCTGCGGCGTCGCCGCTGACGTGGGTTCCGGGTGTCGCTGTGCGAGCACGCCTGCGCGCGAGCTTCCCGGACCCGACGCACATGTTCCCGGCAGGCGCTGGACCGGCTGATGGCCATCGCGCGCGAGCGCGATTCCACGGAGCAGAGGGCGGCTGGCCGCCTGCGACCAAAGCCCAATCCCGGCGCGCTGCCGGGCTGCCTACACTGGTCGCGTGACCCGGCAACAGGCAGCACCATGAGCGATTCCCACGGCATCGTCACCATCGATACCGGTTACCAGCGCACGGCCTTCTGCGCGGCCTACCTGGTGGTGGAGGCCGGCCGTGCCGCCTTCATCGACAGCGGCACCAGCCGCAGCGTGCCGCAACTGCTGGCCGCACTGGATACCCACGGCGTGCCGCGCGAGGCGGTGGACTGGGTGGTCCTGACCCACGTGCACCTCGATCACGCCGGCGGCGCCGGCGGGCTGATGCGCGAGCTGCCAAACGCCACGCTCGTGGTGCACCCGCGCGGTGCACCGCACATGATCGACCCGGAGCGCCTGTCCGCCAGCGCGCGTGCGGTCTACGGCGACGAGGAATTCGAGCACAGCTACGGCGCGCTGCTTCCGGTGCCCGCCGCCCGCGTGGTGGCCGCCGACGACGGCCACGTCGTGGAGCTGGCCGGGCGCCCGCTGGCCTGCGTGCATACCCCGGGCCATGCGCTGCACCACCTGTCGGTGTGGGACGCGCGCGCGCGCAGCTGGTTCAGCGGCGACGTGTTCGGCATTTCCTATCGCGAACTGGATACCGCGCGCGGGGCGTTCGTGATCCCCACCAGCTCGCCGGTGCAGTTCGACCCGGACGCGATGAAGGCGTCGGTGCACCGCATGCTGGCCGAGGCACCGGCGCGGGTGTACCTGACGCACTTCGGCGGCGTGGCCGACTGCCAGCGCCTGGGCACCGACCTCATCGCGCAGGTCGATGCGATGGTTGCGCTGGCGCGCCCGCTGGCGCAGGCACCCGATCGCCATGCGCGGCTGGTCGCGGGCCTCGAGGCCCTGTACGTCGAGCGCGCGCGCCGGCACGGCGTCAAGGACGCCGCGCAGGTGATTCCGGCGCTGCTCGGCATGGACATCGAACTCAACGCCCAGGGCCTGGCGGTCTGGCTCGACCGCGGGTTCGCGAAGGCCACGGCCGGCTGAGCCGACGCGCGCGGGCGTGGTCCGGGCGCGGCTCGGCGTCGGCCTGTCCAGCGAGCACACCGCGGCCATGCCGCACCGCGCACATGGCCTGCGGTTCCAGCTCTCCGGGGCGATCGCGACCCGCATGGGTGCCGGCCCCGGCCCGCGCGGTGGCCGGCGGCGCTCAGTTCCAGCGGTTGAGGTGTGGCCCGAACGTCTCGCGCTGCGGACGGATCACGCAGAAGCGGTGGCCGCTCGGGGCCTCCATCACCCACCAGCGTTTGACGAAGCCGATCCGTTTCGCCCCCAGCGCCTCCAGCCGGTCGGCCTCGGCGTCGATGTTGTCGCTTTCGATGTCGAGGTGGATGCGCGATGCGTGGTCGACCTTCTGCAGCAGCAGGATCGGCTCGTCGTCGGCGGTGGCCAGCGTCGCGTAGCGGCCGTCGCCATCCTCGTCGGCGCTTCGCACCGGCTTGCCGAGCGCCTGCGACCAGAAGGCGACGTGGGGCGCGAGGTCGTCGACCTCGCAGTCGAGCACGAACGTGGACAGGCGGCTGTGGTGCGGCATGACGGCGGTTCCGCATGGATGGAGCCACAGCATGCGCCCGGCGCGGGGCCGGGCGGATGGGCGTGCGACGGGCGGTGGCGCCGGCTCCCCGCGCGTGGCGGAAGCCGGCCGTGGCCTCAGTTCGGCAGGGCGAGGTCGTCCAGCAGCGCGCGCAGGAAGCGCGCCGCCTCGCCACCGGTGCAGGCGCGGTGGTCGAAGGTCAGCGAGATCGGCATGCGGCGGTGCACCTCGATGCCGCCCATCACCGCGACCACGTCCTGCGACAGCTTGCCGGCACCGACGATGGCCACCGTCGGCGGCACCACCACCGGGGTCGCGTAGCGGCCGGCGAACATGCCGAAGTTGGACAGGCTGATGGTGTAGCCCGACAGCTCGCTGGCCGGGATGCTGCGGTCCTCGACCTGCGCGCGCAGGCGCTGGATCGCCGAACGCACGCCGGCGGCATCGAGCACGTCGGCATTGCGCAGCGCCGGCACGAACAGGCCGTCGTCGGTGTCCACGGCGATGCCGATGTCGACATGCGGGTGCATGGTGCGCACCAGCCTGTCGCCGTCGAACCATGCATTGAGCGCGGGCACCGCCTTGCACGCGGCGCAGATCGCGCGGATCAGGCGCGCGGTGATGTCCTGCTTGCCGATCCAGGCGTGCAGGTCGGCATCGTCGGCCAGCGTGGTCGGCACCACCTTCGCGTGCGCATCGGCCATGACGCGGGCCATGTTGCGGCGCACGCCCTTGAGCTGTTCGGGCTGGCCGCTGGCCGACACCGTCGGCGGCTGGGTGCGCATCGGCTTGCCGCTGGCGGACATCGCGGTGCGCTGCTCGGCATCCCTTCTCCCGCCCGCGGGAGAAGGTGCCCGCGACGACGCAGCATTGCCATCACCCCCAGCCGCTGTGCCGCCGGCGGGAGAGGGGTGCACAGCCGCGCGGGCACTGCCCATCGCCGCACTGCCATCGGCGGCGGCCTGCTTGACGTCGGCCATGGTCACGACGCCGTCGGTGCCGGTTGCGCGCACGCGGGTGATGTCGACTTTCAGCTTGCGCGCCATCGCGCGCACCGCCGGCATCGCCTTGACGCCGCCGACCGAGCTCGCCTGTTCGGCAACCACCGCGTCCGAGGACTGCATCGCCCCCACCACGGTGCCGCTGTCGGCACGTGCGCCCGGCTCGGATTTCGCTTCCGGCTGCGGTTCGTCGGTGGCTTCGATCGCGCCGCCCTCGCTGGAGGCGACCACGCGGTCGTCCGGCGCCGGATCCTGGGTGCCGACGCCCTTGCCGGGGGTGGGGCCATGGTGGTGGCCGGTGTCCTGGCCTTCCGCGCGTTGCGGCAGGTCCGGATCGATCTCGAACTCGGCCAGCACCGCGCCGGTCTCGACCACGTCGCCGGCGGCGCCGGCGAGCCTGAGCACCTTGCCCGAGACCGGCGACGGCACGTCGACCACGGCCTTGGCGGTTTCCATCGAGACCAGTGGCTCGTCGAGGCGGATGGTGTCGCCGACCTTGACCGCCCACTCGACGATGGTCGCATCGGGCAGGCCTTCGCCGAGATCGGGAAGCTTGAAGGATTTGGTGTCAGCCATGTCGGTCCTCGCAGGAACATTGTGTGACGCGAAAGAACAACCCCTCGCCCGTGCGCGGGAGAGGGGCAGGGGTGAGGGCAGGAGCGAGCGGCAGTTGCCCTCATCCGCCCCTTCGGGGCACCTTCTCCCGCGCGCGGGAGAAGGGTACGCAACGCAGCAACCGCTCGCGGCCGTCGCGCCGCAAGTGTGGCGTCAGCCCGCCGCCATCACCCGCCGGGCCGCCTCGACCACGCGCGCGGTCGTGGGCAGGTACTTCATTTCCAGGCGGAACAGCGGGATGTGGGTGTCGTAGCCGGTGACGCGCTCGACCGGTGCCAGCAGGTCGTACATGCAGTCCTCGGCCAGGCGCGCGGCGATCTCGGCGCCGAAGCCCGCGGTGCGCGGCGCCTCGTGCACGATCACGCAGCGGCCGGTGCGGGTGACCGACTCGGCGATGGTGTCGAAGTCGAGGGGTTTCAGCGTGGCAACGTCGATCACCTCGGCGCTGATGCCTTCGGCGGCCAGCTGGTCGGCGGCCTCGAGGGCCTCCTTCACCTGCGCGCCCCAGGTCACCAGGGTCACGTCGGTGCCGTCACGCAGCACGTAGCACACGTCCAGCGGCAGTGCCTCGCCGTCGTCGGGCACGAGCTCCTTGTACTGGCGGTAGATGCGCTTTGGCTCGAAGTAGATCACCGGGTCGGGGTCGCGGATCGCCGCCAGCAGCAGCCCATAGGCGCGTGCCGGCGACGACGGCATCACCACGCGCAGGCCGGGGACGTTGGTGAACATCGCCTCGTTGGCCTCGGAGTGGTGCTCCGGTGCACGGATGCCGCCGCCCCACGGCACACGCAGCACCATCGGGCAGTGCAGGCGGCCACGGGTGCGGGTGCGGAAGCGCGCGGCGTGGCAGATGATGTGGTCGAGCATCGGGTAGACGAAGCCGTCGAACTGCGCCTCGGCCACCGGCTTCATGCCCTGCAGCGACATGCCGACGGTCAGGCCGGCGATGGTGGTCTCGTCGAGCGGGGTGTCGATCACCCGGCTGGAACCGAACTGCGCATGCAGGCCGGCGGTGGCGCGGAACACGCCGCCGTTGACGCCGACGTCCTCGCCCAGCACCACCACCGAATCGTCGTTGCGCATCTCCCAGGCCAGCGCCTGGGTGACCGCCTCGATCAGGGTGATCGGGTTCGCCGCATCGGCGGCGTTCGCGTTGGCGGCGCTCATCGACGCTGCTCCCGGGCAATGGCGTCCTCGCGCTGGGCGAGCAGCTCGGCGGGTGGGTCGGCGTAGAGATAATCGAACATTGCTTCGACCGGTTGGACTTTCGATTCGAGGTAGGCGTTGATCTCGGCGTCGACGCGTTTGCCGCATTCCTCGGCCCAGGCCTTTTCCTGCGCCTCGTCCCACATGCCCTGCGCGGTGAGCCAGTTGCGCAGGCGGATGAAGGGCTCCTTCTCCCACGCGGCCTTGACCTCGGCGTCGTCGCGGTAGCGGCGTGCGTCGTCGGCAGTGGTGTGGTCGTGCAGGCGGTAGGTCATGAACTCGATGACGGTGCCGCCTTCGCCGTTGCGGGCGCGGTCCATCGCCCGGCGCATGCCTTCCAGCACCGCGAACAGGTCGTTGCCGTCCACCTGCAGGCAGTACAGCCCGCCGGCGAGGCCCTTCTGCGCCAGCGTCTTCGCGCCGGTCTGCGCGGTGCGCGGCACCGAGATCGCCCAGCCGTTGTTGACGATGCACTGCACGAACGGCAGTTCGTAGGCGCCGGCGGAGTTGATCGCGGCGTAGGTATCGGTCTTGGAACTGCCGCCGTCACCGCAGCAGGTCACCGCCACGCGCTTCTCGCCTCTGAGCTTGAACGCCAGCGCGGCGCCGGCCGCGTGCAGGCACTGGGTGGAGATCGGCACGCACCAGGGCAGGTCGTGGCGCGGGATCTCGAAATCGTTGCCGCGCTCGTCGCCGCCCCAGTACATCAGCACGTCGCGCGGTTTCACCCCACGCATGAACTGCGCGCCGTATTCGCGGTAGCTCGGTGCCAGCAGGTCCTCGGGGCGCATCGAGGCGCCAATGCCGATATGGGTGGCTTCGTGGCCCAGGCAGGCGGCGTAGGTGCCGAGCTTGCCGGTGCGCTGCAGGGCGATGGCCTTGCTGTCGAAGGTGCGGACGAACAGCATCTCCTTGAAGAGATCGAGGATGCGCTGGGGATCGGCGAGATCGGCCGGCGGCTCGGCGACGAAACGTCCGTCCGGGCCCAGGTACTGCAGGTACTCGATCTCGAAGGTGGCGGCGACAGTCATGCGAAGGGGTCTCGGCACACTTCAGGGGACCGGGGATGATAGCCAGCGCGCCGTAAACTCGCGTTGCGCAATGCGTCATGACAGGCGCGGCCCGGCATGGCATCGCCCGGGCGCGGCGCGCCTCCGGTCCGGCCAGCACGCATTCAGCAATCGGAGCGCCATGACCCGCCTGCAACTCGAACGCCACCAGGTATGGATCTATCTGGCCGCCATTGCCACCGGCCTGGTGCTGGGCGGCGTGCTCCCGGAAGTGCGTGCATCCGGCGAACTGCTGCTGTGGCCGGCGCTGGTGCTGTTGCTGTATGCCGCCTTCGCGCAGGTGCCGCTGCTGCAACTGCGGGCGGCCTTCGGCGACCGGCGCTTCCTGGTCGCGGTGGTGACCGGCAACTTCGTGCTGGTGCCACTGCTGGTGTTCGCGCTGGTGCAGCTGCTGCCGGCCGACCCGGCGCTGCGACTGGGCGTGGCGCTGGTGCTGCTGGTGCCCTGCACCGACTGGTTCATCGGTTTCGCGCAGATGGGCGGCGGCGACACCTCGCGGGCGATCGCGGTCACGCCGCTCAACCTGCTGCTGCAGTTGCTGCTGTTGCCGCTCTACCTGTGGGGGCTGCCCGGGGTGCCGTCGCTGCAGGGGGTGCCGGCGGCATCGGCATGGTCGGCCGCAGGCGTGGTGCTGGTGCCACTGGCCGCCGCATTCGCCACCGAGCGCTGGATCGGCCGGCAACCGGCGCGCGAATCCTTGCGCGAACGGCTGGCCTGGTGGCCGGTACCGCTGCTGGCGGTGGTGGTGCTGCTGGTGGCCGCCTCGCAGGCGGCGACGGTGCGGGCCGCGGCCGACATCCTGCCTCTGCTGGTGCCGCTGTTCACGGCCTACCTGCTGGGTGCAGCGCTGATCGCCGGGGCGCTGGCGCGGATGTTGCGCCTGCCCGCCCGCCACGGCCGCACGCTGTGCTTCAGCCTCGGCACCCGCAACTCGTTCGTGGTGCTGCCGCTGGCGCTGGCACTGCCGCAGGGCTGGTCGATCGCGGCGGTGGTGGTGGTGACGCAGTCGCTGGTGGAACTGCTGGGGATGCTGCTGTACCTGCGCTGGGTGCCGCGACTGTTCCGGGACTGATGCGTCGAGACCCCTCTCCCGCGTGCGGGAGAGGGGCAGGGGTGAGGGCTGTTCGGGCGGCCTACGGTTGCTGCCAGCTGGCGCGAAGGGCAAGGCCTGCGAAGTCGCGGATGCCTTCGACGCGGACATACCAGACGCCCGCCGCCGGCGCCGCGACCTGCACGGCCTCGTTGTTGCCCGGCCGTGCGGAGCGCGCATCCCAGGCTTGGGTGGTCGCGGGCTCGCCATGGCGCAGCAGCAGCGTCACGTCGCCGCTGCCGCCGTAGCTCATCACCCGCAGGTTGCGTGCGCCGGGCGGCAGTTCGATGCGGTAGAGCAGCGAGGTGCCCGCATCTCCCGCAAGCCCCGTGACCGGCACGCCATTGGCGAGTCCGGGCGCAGTCTGCGGATCCTCGACGATGCGCGTCGTCGCGCTGGCGCTGTTGTTCTCTTCCTCCGGGTCCGCGGTCTGCGAAGTCGCCGCCACCGCCAGGGTCAGCTCGCGGCCGAGTGCGTCGGCGGGTGCGGTGGCGGCGAGGCCGAAGACCGCATCGGCGCCGGCGCCGAGGCTGTCGATGGTGCAGGCCAGCGTGGTCCCGGTGGCACCTTGTTCCGGGGCGTCACAGCTCCAGCCCGCGGGTGCATCGATCTCCAGATCATCGAGCCCTGCATCGACCGCGAACCCGATGCCGGCGAACTGCGCCGCATCCGGACCGGCATTGGCGAGCGTTGCGGCGAATGCCATGGTCCGGCCGACCGCGGTTTCGGTCGCGTCCGCCTCGGCGGTCACCACGAGGTCGGCGTGCTGCACCGGTGCCATCCGCACCAGCAGCAGCGTCGGGTCGTGGTCGGACAGGCGCGTCGGGGTGTCCGCTTCGTTGCGGGCGATCTCCGGGAAGTCGGCATTGATGCGCGCGTGGCTGACCGCATGGCCGGCGACCGCAGGCGACTCCAGCAGCGCGCGGTTGACCAGGATGTGGTCGAGTGTCTGCGCCTGGTAGTCGAACACGAACGAGTAGCGCTGGGCCGCATCGGCATCGAGGGTGGTGTTGCGCAGATCGGGGTCGACCAGGTCCACGCCGTCGCCATCCACCGCGGTCTCGCCATCGGGGCTGGGCTGGCCGGTGACCACGCCCATCGCATGGACATGGCCGTCGTTGAACTCGAATGCGTTGAAGTCGCCCAGCACCACCAGCCCGCGCGCCGGATCCGCCTGCTGGATGCCCTGCACCAGACCGGCGAGGAATTCCGCCTGCGCCTGGCGCTTGGCGCGCACGCGTGCACCTGTGCTGATCCAGCCGCTGGCACCGCCGGTGTCGTCCTCGATGCCGCTCAGGGAACGCTGGTGGACGACGATCGCGGTCACCGGCAACGCACGGCCGTCGGCGAAGCGGATCGCGGCGTCCAGTCGCAGCGGCGGGCGGTCATTGAGCAGGCTGGTGCTGCCATCGGGATTGGCCAGCACGGCATCGGCGCCCTCCTGGACCACCGCGTGCACGTCCACCCGGGCAACGCCCGCGCCGTTGTCGCCACCGCGTACGAGCAGACCCACATCGATGCCACCGACGTCGTTGCCCTCTTCAAGGTAGGCCACATAGCCGGGATCGCCCTGGCCGTTGGCGATCGCATCGGCGTTGATGCGCGTGGCCAGCGCCTGCAGGGTGGACAGGTTTTCGACCTCGGTCACGCCGAGGATGTCGGGCAGGTGCAGGTAGCCGCGCACCGCCAGCGAGGCTTTGCGCAGGCGCCGTTCGAAGGCCTCGGCGGTGAGCACCGGCTCGCCGATCGCCGGGTCGTTGCCGGTGTCGAAGAAGCGCTCGAGGTTGTAGGTGGCGAAGGTCGCGTGGTCGGGGCCCGGCAGCAGTGCGGGACGCGGCTGGTCGGCGCCATCGCAGGCGACCGACAGTTCGGCTTCCGGATAGATGGTGTAGCGGCGGAAGCTGTAGTCCAGCGGGCCGGCGAGGCTGCCGTCGACGATGCGGCAGCCGGCGGCGAGGTTGGCGGTCGGCGCACCGATGGTGCTGCTGTTGACGGCGATCAGTTCCGGGTTGAAGTCCCAGCGCGGGATCGCCGGCGCACTGCTGCCCAGCGGGGCGGGGTCCATCAGCGGCAGGCCCGGCTCGCGGAACGGCCGCGGCGTGCCGGTCACCACCACCGCGAAGCGGCCGTTGCTGGTGGCCGTGGCCTGGGCTTCGTTGACGTTGCCGCCGGTGGGCGCGACCACGGTGAAGTCGGCCGCGCTGACCCGCATGCCCTCGTAGGGTTCGAGCTGGTCCAGTGCGCCGTCCGGACGCGGCAGTGCGGTGGTCAGCAGCACCGGTGCGGGAAGCGGATGCCCGCTGGAAAGCTGCACCACGCGCGCATCGGTGATCTCGGTCAGCGGCAGCTGGAACGGGTCGGCAGACGGCACATATTCGATCACCGTGCCCTGCACCAGCACGCGGTTGCCGACCGCGGCCGCATCCGGCGGCGCGGTGGACGTGAACACGAACACGCCCTCGGAGGTGGCCGGGTCGCCGTCGTCCTCGCCGTCGGCAGTCTGCAGGAAGAAGCCGTTGTTCCTGCGCGCGGTGACGATGCCTTCGGTCGCGACCGCGACGTTCTCGTATGGCGAACGCGCGCCGGCGCCCTGGATCGCATGGATCGCCAGCCGGGTGACGTCGTCGTTGAGGATGGTGCCGGTGGCCTCGCCACGCTGCAGCTGCGCGCCGTCCGGGCTGGACAGGGTGACCACGAAGGTCTCGTCGGGCTCGGTGACGGTGTCGCCGCGCACCTGCACCACCACGGTCTGCGATGTGTCGCCCTCGGCGAACTCGAGCGTGCCCGATGCGGCCAGGTAGTCGTCGTCGGCCAGGGTGGCGCTGCCGTCTGCGGTGGCGTAATCGACGCGCACGCCACCGGCGGGTGCGGGGCGGTCGAGGCGCACGTTGAAGAAGAACGGCGTGGAGCCGCTGTCGCCTTCGGCCGCCGCGGTGTCGGCGATGCTCAGCCACGGCGTGCCGCCGCCTGCGCAGGGCAGGGTGGGGGTGGCGCGATTGCGTGGCGCAGGCGCGCGAGCCGAGAAATCCGCGGCGTTGTCGTTGCTGTCGCTGCAGCCGTCGTCGGCGCGCCAGCCCGCCAGTGCCGCCGACAGCGCCGGCGCCGGGCCGCTGCCCTCGTACCAGTTGGCGCCGCCGAAACCGACCAGGTCGAGGATGCGCGCGACCTGGTCCGGGCTGCACGGCGTGCTGCCGCCGTTGCAGCCGAGGCCGGTGGTGCCGTCCACCAGCGCGACCTTGCCGGCCGCCGCGGCCATGTTGATGGTGCCGGTGGCGTTTACTTCCGGCAGCGGTGCGCCGTTGGCGCCGCCCGCCAGGCCGACCAGGAAGTACTGCCCCGGGGCGAGGTCGACATCCGGCAGGACCACCAGCTGCGTGGCGCTGGCGCCGAAGTTGCCGGTGCCGGTGGCACTGGCGTACTGCAGCGACCTGCCGCCCAGTGCTTCGGGCGTGTCGCCACGGTTGAACAGTTCGATGTAGTCGGCGTTGTGGACCGCACCGCTGTTGCCGCCGGCGCCGTACACCTGGCTGACCACCACCTGGGCATGGGCGGTCGCGCCCGGGCCGCACCCCAAAGCCACGGCCAGCAACAGCCGGCCTGCGAGCATGCGCATCGCGCCTCTCCCTGTCTGGCCCCCCGGTCCCGTGGCGATTCTGCACCGATCCCGTGGCCGGCGCATGACAGCGGGGCACGCGGATTGATCGGGTACCCTTCCGCCAATGAGCACCGACCGCAAACCGCCGGCTCCCGGCCACGCCGCGAACCTGCCGGCCTCGACCCGGCCGGCGTCGGAGCCGGCGACGGACAACCAGCGCGACCTTGAAGCCGGCATCCACACCGATCTCGAAGGGCGGATGACCTACGGCGGCTACCTGCGCCTGGACCGCCTGCTGTCGGCACAGGTGCCGCTGTCGGATCCGCCGCACCACGACGAGATGCTGTTCATCGTCCAGCACCACGTCTCCGAACTGTGGATCAAGCTGATGATCCACGAGCTGGGCGCCGCGATCGTGCACCTGCGGCGCGACGAGGTCGGGCGCTGCCGCAAGGTGCTGGCGCGCTGCAAGCAGGTGCTGCGCCAGCTGACCGAGCAGTGGTCGGTGCTGGAAACGCTCACCCCGTCGGAGTACATGGAATTCCGCGGGATCCTGGGGCCGTCGTCGGGGTTCCAGTCGCTGCAGTACCGCACGGTGGAATTCCTGCTGGGCAACAAGAACGAGCAGATGCTCGACGTGTTCGCCCACGACGCCGACGGCCAGGCCGCGCTCGAGAGCGTGCTGCGTGCGCCCAGCCTCTACGACGAATTCCTGCGCTACCTCGCGCGCTGGGGCCATGCGATCCCGCCCGCGCACCTCGAGCGCGACTGGAGCCGGCCGCACGTCATGGACCCGGCACTGGTGGAGGTGATGCGGGTGATCTACGCGGATACCGGCACCTGGTGGCGCGAGTACTCGCTGTGCGAGGACCTCGTCGATCTCGAGTCGCAGTTCCAGCTGTGGCGTTTCCGCCACATGCGCACGGTGATGCGCATCATCGGCTTCAAGCGCGGCACCGGAGGTTCCAGCGGCGTCGGCTTCCTGCGCCAGGCACTCGACCTCACCTTCTTCCCCGAGCTGTTCGAGGTGCGCACGCATCTCGCGCCACCTGCCGGCGCAACCGGCCGCTACTGACAGGCAGCCGCGGCAAAGCGGCTGCTAGGATGCCGGCACTCGAGTCACCGCACAGGGGAACCCCAGCATGAGTCATCCCGCTCCGGACGCCACGCCGACGCCGCGTGGCGCCGTCGCCCGATTCCTCGACGCCGTCGAGCGCGTAGGCAACAAGCTGCCTGATCCGGCAGTCCTGTTCCTGGGGCTGATGCTGGTGGTATGGGTGGTCTCCGCCGCGCTGGCGCAGGTCAACTTCGCCGAGATCGACCCGCGCAGCGGCGATCCGATCCAGATCAACAATCTCCTCGCTGGAACCAGCTTCACCGCCTTCATGGCGACGATGGTCTCCACCTTCGTCAACTTCGCGCCGCTCGGTGTGGTGCTGGTGGCGATGCTCGGCCTCGGCGTCGCCGAGCACACCGGCTTCATCAACGCGGCGCTGCGCGCGATCCTGTCGGTGACGCCGCGGATGCTGCTCACGCCGGTGCTGATCGCGGTCGGCATCTTCAGCCACGTCGCGGTGGATGCCGGTTACGTGTTGGTGATCCCGCTGGGCGCGGTGATCTTCTACGCCGCCGGGCGCCACCCGCTGGCGGGCATCGCCGCGGCCTTCGCGGGCGTATCCGGCGGGTTCTCCGCGACCTTCATTCCGTCGAGCCTCGATCCGCTGCTGGCGGGCCTGAGCCAGGAAGCCGCGCGCCTGATCGATCCGACCATCGTCCTGAGCCCGCTCAACAACTACTACTTCACCACCGCATCGACGGCGCTGGTGGTGGCGGTCGGCTGGTTCCTGACCGACCGCGTCATCGAACCGCGCCTTCGCAACACCGCGGTCGACGGCGACATGGCCGACATGCCCGCGATGGAAACGCTGACCGCGCGCGAGCGCACCGGGCTGTGGGCCGCGGTGGCATCGATGCTCGTGCTGGTCGCGGCGCTGGTGCTGACCAGCGTGCCCGTGGGCTCGGCGTGGCGTGCCGGCCCCGACTCGCCCAACGCCGGCGAACTGCTGGTGGCGACCGCACCGCTGATGCAGTCGATCGTGCCCCTGATCTTCATCCTGTTCCTGGTGCCGGGCATCGTCTACGGCTACATGGCGGGCACGGTGAAGAACCACCGCGACGTCGTCCAGGGCATGAGCCGGGCGATGAGCGGCATGGGCTACTACATCGTCATGGCGTTCTTCGCCGCGCAGTTCATCTACGCCTTCGGGCAGAGCAACCTCGGCGCGCTGCTGGCGATCAAGGGGGCCAACGCGCTGCAGGCGATGGGGCTGCCGATGGGCGTGACCCTGATCGGCATCGTGGCGCTGTCGGGCTTCGTCAACCTGATGGTCGGCTCGGCATCGGCGAAGTGGGCGCTGATTGGCGCGATCATGGTGCCGATGCTGATGCAGCTGGGCATCTCGCCCGACCTCACCCAGGCCGCGTACCGGGTGGGCGATTCCAGCACCAACATCATCACCCCGTTGCTGCCGTACTTCCCGCTGATCGTGGTGTTCTGCCAGCGCTACGTGAAGTCGAGCGGCATCGGCACGCTGCTGGCGCTGATGCTGCCGTATTCGCTGGCCCTGCTGGTGGTGTGGACGCTGTTCCTGCTGGCGTTCTGGGGCGTTGGCATCCCACTGGGCGTGGGCGCCAGCTACGAATACGTGCCGGGCTGATCCCGCACGTCGACGGACGTGCCCGCGGGTTTGACGCGGGCCGTCCCGGCGATCCATCCTCGCGCGTCCGCCGCGGCGGACAGCACCAGCCTCGTACCGAACATCCCTGGGGGAGTCCCGTCGCATGAGTTCCACGCCCACTGTCGAGCCGGCCGGCCCCGGCATGCACATGCCGGTTTCCGGCTCTCCACCCGACTTCCCGCAGGTCATGGGTCATCCGCGTCCGCTGTGGATGCTGTTCATGACCGAGTTCTGGGAACGCTTCGCGTTCTACGGCATGCGCTGGGCGCTGGTGCTCTACATCGTGGCGCAGTTCTATCGCGGCGATTCCTCGGGCGAAGCCCCGGCCAGCGAGCTCTACGGTGCCTACCTGGCGCTGGTCTATGCGGCGGCGATCTTCGGCGGCTATGTCGCCGACAAGCTGATCGGCTACCAGCGCTCGATCCTGCTCGGCGCGGTGTTCATGGCCATCGGCCTGTTCCTGATCGCGCTGCCCAGCGAGCAGTGGCTCAAGCTCGGCCTGGCCACGGTGATCGTCGGCAACGGCCTGTTCAAGCCGATCATCTCGACGATGGTGGGCAAGCTCTACGCCACCGGCGACCACCGCCGCGATTCCGGTTTCACCATCTTCTACATGGGCATCAACATGGGCGCGTTCATCGCGCCGATCCTGACCGGCCTGCTGGCCGAGAAGGTGTTCGGCAGCGACGGCATGCCGGCCTATACCGCGGTGTTCATCGCATCCGGCATCGGCATGCTGCTGAGCCTGGTGTGGTTCTGGTTCGGCCGCAGCCAGCTGCAGGGCGTCGGCGCGGCGCCGGTCGCAGCGTCCGGTAACGGCATGGGCCGCCTGTTGATGGTGGCGATCGGCACCGTCGTGGCGATCCCGGTGTTCTATTTCCTGCTCACCATCGAGGCCGGGCTGCTCAACTGGATCCTGCTGGCGCTGTTCGTGGTGCCGGCGATCATGCTGCTGGTCGAGGGCATCCGTGAAGGTTCCAGGCAGCGCGACATGGTGATCGCGATGCTGATCATCTTCGGCTTCAACGTGCTGTTCTGGATGTTCTTCGAACAGGCCGGCAGCTCGTTCAACTTCCTTGCCCAGAACATCGTCAACCGCGACCTCGGCGGCTGGATCTTCCCGGTGGGCTGGTTCCAGTCGGTGAATTCCATCGCGATCATCACCCTGGCACCGATCATCGCCTGGCTGTGGGTGAAGATGGGCAGTGCCAATCCGTCGATCCCGCGCAAGTTCGGCCTGGGGCTCATCTTCAACGGCCTGGCCTTCCTGCTGCTGATGCTCGCGCTGTCGAGCATGGTCGACCCGGAGACGCTGAAGATCCCGTTCTGGACGCTGTTCATGGTCTACGTGATCCAGTCCATCGGTGAGCTGTGCCTGTCGCCGATCGGGCTGTCGATGACCACCAAGCTGGCGCCGTCCAGGCTCACCGGTCTGGCGATGGGCGGCTGGTTCCTGTCGATCGCGATCGGCAACAACCTCTCGGGCATGTTCGCCTCCAGCGTGAGTGGCGAGGGCGGCATGACGGTGGCCTCCGCGCATGCCGGCTACACCTTCGGCTTCTGGGCGCTGCTGGGTGCCGGCGTGCTGCTGTTCCTGATCGCGCCGCTGATCCAGAAACTGATGCACGGCGTGAAGTAACCGCCGTCGCCTGCCCGCCTCGCGGGCAGGTGCTGCATGTCGCCGGTCCCGCGCGGGCCGGCGACGACATCCACGCCCTGTCCCGAGCCCTCGTCCGATGACCGACCACGCTGCCAACGTCCTGCCCCGCCCGTCGCCGCTGCAGCGCTGGGTCGCGCTGGTCCTGGTCAGCGTCGCGATGTTCGGCAACTACTACATCTACGACGCGTTCGGCCCGGTGGTGGACCTGCTGCGCGAGCAGGAAGGCTTCACCTACGACCAGATCAGCATGATCTTCAGTGCCTACAGCATCGCCGCGGTGGTGGTGCTGCTGATCGGCGGCTACGTGATCGACCGCTGGGGCACCAAGCGCTCGATCACCCTGTTCGCGCTGATCTGCCTGGCCGCCGCGGCGCTGATGGCGTCCACCGCGCGCTTCGAGACCATGCTGGCCGGCCGTTTCCTGCTCGGCATCGGCGCCGAGCCGTTGATCGTCGCCGCCACCGCGGCGCTGGCGAAATGGTTCAAGGGCAAGGAGCTGTCGTTCGCCTTCGGCATCAACCTGTCGATCGCCCGGCTCGGCTCGGCCTCCGCCGACTGGTCGACGTCGTTCGCAAGTCCGCTGTATTCGAACTGGCAGGACCCGCTGTGGCTGGCGACCGGCGTGGCCACGGTGGGCGTGACCGCGGCGATGCTGTACTGGATGGCCGAGTCGCGCGCCGAGGGCCGCGTGGACCTGGGCCAGGTCGACCGCACCGACAAGCTGCAGCTCAAGGGCATGTACGCCTTCAGCGCGTCGTACTGGTACATCGTCGGCCTGTGCGTGGTGTTCTACGCCACCGTGTTCCCGTTCCGTGCCTTCGCGATCGACTACTTCCAGCAGGCGCATGGTCTGGACCGCGAGACCGCCGGCATGCTCAGCAGCCTGCTGCCGATGGCCGCGATCGTGGTCACCCCGCTGTTCGGTCTGTGGGTGGACCGGGTCGGGCGGCGCTCGCTGTTCATGGCGGTCGGTTCGCTGGTGATGCTGCCGCTGTTCCTGCTGGTCACGTATGCGCCACCTGGCCCCGCCATCGGGATCTGGATTCCGTTTGCCGGCAGTGCCGAAGTGCCGCTCACCCTGCTGCTGGTGATGCTGATGCTGGGCGGCGTGTTCTCGCTGATCCCGGCGGTGATGTGGCCGTCGGTGGCCTATATCGTGCGTGAGAGCCGGCTGGGCGCGGCGTACTCGATGATGACGTTGTGCCAGCAGGTCGGCGTGGCACTGGTGCCGCTGGCGGTGGGACGCTTCAACACCGCGTTCGCGGCGGGGCCGCAGAACCCCGCGGGCTACGCGCCCGGCATGTGGTTCTACACCGCGCTCGCCGCGCTCGGCCTGCTGTTCTCGTGGCTGCTGTGGCGCGCGGAATCCGGCCCGGGTGCACACGGGCTCGAATACGCCTCCGGCCGCAAGCCCGGCTAGGCGCGCACCGCCGGTTCGCCGGCGGCTTCCAGTTCGGCCTCCATCTCCAGCGCATCCAGCCGGTCGAGCAGGCCGAACAGCAGGTCGCGTTCGTTCGTGGACATGCCGCGCAGCAGGCGCTGCTCGAATGCCAGCGCCAGCGGCGCGACCTCGCGATGGATGCGCCGGCCTTCCGCCGACAGCCGCAGCACCGAGCGGCGGCGGTCGCCGTCGTGGATCTCGCGCTCCAGCCGCCCACCTTCGAGCAGGCGCGACACCGCACGACTGACCGCCACCTTGTCCATCGCGGTGCGTTGCGCGACCTCGTTGGCCGACAGCCCGGGAAAGCGTTCGAGCACCGCGATCACGCGCCATTCGGTGATCGCGAGGCCGAAACGCTGCGAATAGACCTGGGCGATGGCGCTGCTCAGTCGGTTGGACAGCACGCTCAGCCGGTACGGCAGGAAGCGCTCCAGCTGCAGTGCATCGGCCGGTGACGGCGGGTGGGGCGGGGGTCGGATGGCCATGCTGCGACGCACCTTGCAAATGGTTACACGTGAAACTATAACGGCGGATACGTCCACCACAAGGCCGCGCACGCGGCCGGCCACCGAATCAAGGAGCCGCACATGAGCGCGCAACCGCAGACCTCGCCCCGGGCACCGAATCTCGGCATGCAGGTCACCACCTTCGAGAACCCGATGGGCATCAACGGGTTCGAGTTCGTCGAGTTCGCCGCGCCGGAAGGCCAGGGCGCGCGCATGCGCGACTACCTCGAGAAGCTCGGCTTCACCGCGATCGCAAAACACCGCAAGCGCGCGATCACCCTCTTCCGGCAGGGCACGATCAACTTCCTGTTGAACGAGGAACCCGATTCCTTCGCGTCCGACTTCGCCGCCCAGCACGGCCCGTCGGCCTGCGGGTTCGCGATCCGCTTCAAAAAGAAGCCTGCCGAAGTGCTCGAACACGTGCTCGCCCAGGGCGGCGAGAAGGCCGACCACAAGGCCGAGACCGGCGCGGTCGGCTTCCCGGCGATCAAGGGCATCGGCGACTGCATGCTGTACCTGGTCGACGATTCCGCGCCGGATGTCTATGCCGACTACGAGCCGCTGCCGGGCGTGGACCAGCATCCGCGCGGCTTCGGCCTGACCTTCATCGACCACCTCACCCACAACCTGTTCCTCGGAAACATGCAGAAGTGGTCGGACTACTACGAAAAGCTGTTCAACTTCCGCGAGATCCGCTATTTCGACATCAAGGGCGCCAAGACCGGCCTGCTGTCGAAGGCGATGACCGCACCCGACGGCGTGGTGCGCATCCCGCTCAACGAGTCCTCGGACGAGAAGAGCCAGATCAACGAATACCTGCGCGACTACAAGGGCGAGGGCATCCAGCACATCGCGCTGTTCACCGACGACATCTACGAGACGGTGGAGAAGATGCGCGAGGCCGGCATCGCCTTCCTCGACACGCCCGATGCGTATTTCGACGTCATCGACCAGCGCGTGCCCGACCATGGCGAGGATGTCGAGCGCCTGCGTCGCAATGCGATCCTGATCGACGCCGATCCCGAGACCAAGCAGCGCAAGCTGCTGCAGATCTTCGGCCAGAACGCGTTCGGCCCGATCTTCTTCGAGATCATCCAGCGCAAGGGCAACGAGGGCTTCGGCGAGGGCAACTTCCAGGCCCTGTTCGAGTCGATCGAGCGCGACCAGATGAAGCGCGGCGTGCTGTAACGCCGCATCCCTTCTCCCGCATGCGGGAGAAGCCGCCCCGAAGGGGCGGATGAGGGCACCACGCGTCGCCCTCACCCCACCCCCCTCCCACGTGCGGGAGAGGGGCTTCACCACAGGCAACGCCATGAACGCATCCACCGACGACAGCGTGATCCCGATGCCACAGGCCGATGCGCGGGCCATGCAGCCGCGCGGCTACATGAGCGGCTTCGGCAACCATTTCGCGACCGAGGCCGAGGCCGGCACCCTGCCGGAAGGGCAGAACTCGCCGCAACGTGTTGCCCATGGCCTGTATGCCGAGCAGCTGTCGGGGTCGGCGTTCACCGCGCCGCGTGCGGAGAACCGCCGCAGCTGGCTCTACCGCATCCGCCCGGCGGCGATGCACGGGCCGTTCGAGCGCTGCATGCAGCCGCGGCTGCACGACGACTTCGGCGACGGCCCGGTTTCGCCCGACCAGATGCGCTGGAGCCCGATGCCGCTGCCGGAAACGCCGGTGGATTTCATCGACGGCCTCTACACCGTGGCCGGCAACGGCTCGGCCGCGGCACAGACCGGCATCGCGGTGCGCGTATATGCCGCCAGCACGTCGATGCAGGGCCGTTACTACTACAGCGCCGACGGCGAGCAGCTGATCGTCCCGCAGCAGGGCCGGCTGCGCATCGCCACCGAAATGGGCGTGCTGGACGTGGAGCCGCAGGAGATCGCGGTAATCCCGCGCGGCGTGCGCTTCCGCGTCGAACTCCCGGATGGCCCGTCACGTGGCTATCTTTGCGAGAACTTCGGTGCCCACCTGCGCCTGCCCGACCTCGGGCCGATCGGTTCGAACGGCCTGGCCAACCCGCGCGACTTCCTCAGCCCGCAGGCCGCCTACGAGGACCTCGAGGGCAGCTTCGAACTCGTCGCCAAGTTCCAGGGTCACCTGTGGCGTGCCGATATCGGCCATTCGCCGCTCGACGTGGTCGGCTGGCACGGCAACTACGCGCCGTACAAGTACGATCTGCGCCGTTTCAACACCATCGGCTCGATCAGCTTCGACCACCCCGATCCGAGCATCTTCCTGGTGCTGACCTCGCCCAGCGACACGGCCGGCGTGGGCAACCTCGATTTCGCGATCTTCCCGCCGCGCTGGCTGGTGCAGCAGCACACGTTCCGGCCGCCGTGGTTCCACCGCAACGTGGCCAGCGAATTCATGGGCCTGGTGCACGGCGAGTACGACGCCAAGGCCGAAGGCTTCGCGCCCGGTGGCTGCTCGCTGCACAACTGCATGACCGGGCACGGCCCGGATGCGGCGACCTTCGAGAAGGCATCGAATGCGGATCTCTCCAGGCCCGACGTGATCCGCGACACCATGGCCTTCATGTTCGAGTCGCGGGCGGTGATCCGCCCGACGCAGCAGGCGGTCGATGCCGCCCACCGCCAGCGCGACTACCAGGCCTGCTGGGCCGGCCTGAAGCGCAACTTCAGCCCGCCACGCGGCTGAGCCGGGTCGGTACGACGCGCGACCCGCGCGCTGTCGCCGGCCACTCGCCGGCGCCGCAGGCATCCTGCCGATGCGACCCGGCGTGACTGACTGACACGCCGACTGGCTGCGCGCACATGCGCAGCCGTGCTCATTCCACGTGCGGGCGCTCGGCCTGCCGGGCGCGTTCATCCGCGCGCTCGTCGGCGTCATCGCGGATATGTCCGCCCGGGTCCGGCGTTGCCGAAGGGTCGCCGGGGCGGCCTTCCATCAGCGACAGCGCTGCGCGTGACATCAGGTGCGCCGAGACCGGCGCGGTCATGAAGAGGAACAGCGTGATCAGCAGCTCGCGCGGATGCAGGCCGGCCCCGTGCACGGTGTGGTAGAGGATCGAGGCGGCCAGGATGCAGCCGACGCCGAGCGTGCTCGCCTTGGTCGGGCCGTGGATGCGGGTGAAGAAGCTCGACAGCTTGACCAGCGCGAACGCGCCGAGGAACACGAAGAAGCAACCCACGACCAGCAGGAAGATGGCGAGGGTGTCGATGACGGCGTTCATTCCACGATGTCCCGGCGGATGACGTACTTCGACAGCACCACGGTGCCGAAGAACCCGAGCATGGCGATGATCAGTGCGGCCTCGAAATAGATTTCCGAGTCGAGGTGCATGCCGAACAGGATCAGCTGGGCGATGGTGCTGACGTACAGCGTGTCGAGCGCGAGGATGCGGTCGGGCGCGGAGGGGCCGCGGATCAACCGTATCAGCGAAAGCAGCATCGCCGAACCGACGACGACCATGCCAGCGACCACAGCGATATCGATCATGGGAACACCTTGCGCAGGGGCGCTTCGTAGCGTTGCTTGATGCCGGCCACCACCGCTTCCGGATCGTCGACATCGAGGAAGTGCACCAGCAGGTGCCTGCGGTCCTCCGACAGTTCCGCCGACACCGTGCCCGGGGTCAGGGTGATGACGCTGGTCAGGGCCGAGATTCCATGGATGTTGGTGAGTTCGAGTGGCACCCAGATGAACGCGGAGCGCAGTTTGCGTTCGGGCCCCAGGACCTGGCGGGCGACGGTGATGTTGGCGACCACCACGTCCCAGGCCAGCTTGAAGGCCAGCGGGATCAGCGCGGACGCATTCCCGATCTGCGCGAATTCGCGCTCCAGCCGCGCGGAGATCTGCGGCATCAACAGCGCCAGCAACAGCGCCATCAGCAGCGTGCCGAGGCTGTAGTCCTCCGCCATCAACACCCAGAAGATGAAGACGGTGATGCTCTGCGGTACCGAGGGAAACAGCTGTAGTTTCATGTCACGGCGTCCTCAGCAGGGGACGGGTCCCGCGGACCGACTCGATGTAATCGTCAGGCGACAGCAGCTGGGCCGCGGTCGCGCCGGTGTAGCGCAGCACCGGTTCGGCGGCGACGGTCATGGCGATGCCATAGGCCAGCAGCAGGCCGGTGGCGGCTAGTTCGAGCCGGGGAATCGTCGGTGGGGGCGAGCGGGGCAGGTCGCTTTCCTCGACACGCCAGAACAACCGGGTGCCGGTGCGGGTCAGCCCGATGATCGCCAGCAGGCTGCTGCCCAGCACGGCGGCAAACACCCAGCCGGTGTCCCCGTCCGGGGCCGCGCCCAGCAGCGCGAACTTGCCGATGAACCCCGACAGCGGCGGCAGGCCGGCGATGGAGATGGCGGCCACCATGTACAGCGACCCGGTCAGCCTCGGCAGCGGCGGTGCGGTGGGCAACACGCGGTCACCGAGAAGCCCGCGTTCGCGCTGCACGATGTGGGCAATCATGAACATCGCGGCGCCGGCAAAGCAGCTGTGCGGCAGGTAATACAGGCCGGCGGAGATGGTGCCGGGCTGCGCCAGCGCGAACGCCACGAACAGCGTACCGGCCGACAGCAGCACCAGGTACGCCGCGCTGATGCGCAGGCGCAGCGAACCCACCACGCCCACGCCGGCAAGCACCAGGGTGACGAGTCCGAACGCCAGCAGCGTGTCGCTGGCGAATCCGGCAAGCAGGCCGGCCTCTTCGCCGAACATCAGCGTCGACAGCCTGAGCAGTGCGTACAGCCCGACCTTGGTCATGATCGTGAACAACGCGGCGACGGTGGCCGGCGCCCGCGAGTAGGTTTCCGGCAGCCACAGGTACAGCGGCAGCAGCGCGGCCTTGGCGCAGAACACCACCAGCAGCAGCCCGCACGTCGCGCGCACGATGGCGAGATCCTCCGGTGCCACCTCGCGCAGGCGCACCGCGATCTCGGCCATGTTGAGCGTGCCGAGCAGGCCATAGAGCAGGCCGAGCGCCACCAGGAACAGGGTCGAAGCGACGATGTTGAAGACCACGTAGTGCATGCCGGCCTTCATGCGGTCGCCGCGGCCACCCGACAGCAGCAGGCCGTAGGAGGCGATCAGCAGCACCTCGAAGAACACGAACAGGTTGAATACGTCGCCGGTCAGGAAGGCACCGTTGAGGCCCGCGAGCTGGATCTGGAACAGGGCGTGGAAGTGCAGTGCGCGCTTGTCCCAGCCCGCGCAGGCGTACAGCAGGCAGGGGATCGCCAGCAACGTGCTGGTCAGTACCATCAATGCGCTGAGCCGGTCGAGCATCAGCACGATGCCCAGCCGCGCCGGCCAGTCGCCCAGCAGGTAGACGTCGATGCCGCCCTGCGACGCGCGTGCCATCAGCGCGACTGACGAGGCCAGCAGCAGGGCCATGCCGATCCACGCGCCGGTGCGCAGGACCTGGCTGTCGTGCCGGCGTTCGAGCAGCAGCAGAAACGCGCCGGTGATCAGCGGAATCAGGATCGGCGCGAGGACCAGGTGCTGCGTCATCGGTCACCCTTGTAGCCGGGCTCGCGGCCATCCACGTGGTCGCTCTGCAGGTCGGCGTGGTTGCGCATCGCCACCACCACCGCCACCGCGGTCATCGCGAAGGCGATGACGATCGCGGTCAGCACCAGCGCCTGGGGCAACGGGTCGGCATGGTTGGCCAGCGTCGCCTCGACGCCGTCGCGCAGCACCGGCGCCTTGCCGACCACCAGCCGGCCGGACGAGAAGATCAGCAGGTTGGTGGCGTACGACAACAGTGTCAGGCCCAGGATCACGTCGAACGTGCGGGCGCGCAGCAGCAGGTAGACGCCCGAGGCGGTGAGTACGCCGATCGCGCTGGCGAATGCGAATTCCATCAGTAGTTCTCCTCTGCGGCCCGCTGGCGGTGCTTGACGGTGCCCATCGTCGACAGGATCAGCAGCGCACCCGCGAAGACCACGATGTACACGCCGGTGTCGAACACCAGCGCGCTGGCAAGCGGCAGGCTGCCCACGATCGGCAGCTCGAGGTCGTAATGTCCGCTGGTCAGGAACGGCAGCCCGAACAGCAGCGAGCCGAGCCCGCCGATGCAGGCGATGAGCAGGCCCAGGCCCACGCCGCGCAGGTAATCGAAGCCGAACGTCGCCTCCACCGCGCGCGCACCCTGCAGCACGTACTTGATCAGCACCGGCACCGCGATCGCCAGGCCGGCGATGAAACCACCGCCGGGTGCGTTGTGGCCACGCAGGAACAGGTAGATCGACACCGTCAGCGTCAGCGGGAACAGCAGCTGGGTGAGGTCGGCGGGGATCGGCAGCTGCACCGGTGGCCCGGGCATGATCTCGTCGGGCTTGAGCCGCGCCCAGCGCAGCAGTGCGTGCACCACCAGCGCCGCCACCGCGAACACGGTGATCTCGCCGAAGGTATCGAAGCCGCGGAAGTCGACCAGGATGACGTTGACCACGTTGGCGCCATAGGCCTCGGGCAGCGAGCGTGCCAGCAACTCGCCGGAGATCGTCTGCGACGGCCTGAGCAGCATCCCGTATGCCAGCGCGAAGATGCCGATGCCGGCGGCCGCCGAGATGCCGGCATCGCGCCAGCGCCGGAACGGGGTGCGGGCCTGTTTCGACTGCTTGGGCAGGTAGTTGAGCGCCATCATCATCAGCGCGATGGTCACCATCTCCACCAGCAGCTGGGTCAGCGCGAGATCCGGTGCCGACAGCAGCGCGAACACCGCGCAGAGCATCAACCCGACCGCGCCGATCACGATGAGCGCCGTCAACCTGCGCCCGTGTGCGGCCACGGTCGCCAGGGTGCTGCCGACAAGCACGGTCCAGACAATCCACCCGATCAACGGCATCGGCTGCGGCGATGGCAGGGCGCCGTAGCCCGCGGCCTCCGCCGCCGCATCGCCGAGGAACGGCGCCGCGCCCACCACCAGCACCACCACGATCATCCAGAACAGGCTGCGGCGGATGCCCCCTGCGGCGACCCGTTCGGTGAAGCGGCCGGCGGCGGCGAACAGCTTCTCGATGTTGACCTGGAACAGGTGCCGGCCCCACGAGCGCAGCATGGCGTCGTGCAGGGCGAACAGCCGGCGCAGGGTGAAATACAGGAACACGCCGCCGACCAGGCCGATGATGCTCATCGCCAGCGGCAGGTTCCAGCCATGCCACACGGCGAGGCTGAACTCCGGTGCTGCAGGCCCCAGCGTGCCGGCGACCGCGGTCTCGAGGATGCCACTGACGGTCAGCGCGGGCAGCACGCCCACCGCCAGGCACATCACCACCAGCACCGCCACCGGCACGCGCATCCAGCGCACCGGCTCGTGCGGATCGGTATCGAGGTCGCGCGGGCCATCGCCGAAGAAGGTGTCGTGCACGAAACGCAGGCTGTAGGCCACGCCCAGCACGCCCGCCAGCCCCGCGGCAACGGTCACGAACAGCTGCATCGCACCCTGCGCTTCCACCTGCAGCGCCTCGGCGAAGAACATTTCCTTGGACAGGAAGCCGTTGAGCAGCGGCACGCCTGCCATCGCCAGCGAGGCGATGATCGCCAGCGCCGCGGTGTAGGGCATGAAGCGCCGCAGGTTGCCGAGCCGGCGCATGTCGCGGGTGCCGGTCTCGTGGTCGATGATGCCGGCGGCCATGAACAGCGAGGCCTTGAAGGTCGCGTGGTTGAGGATGTGGAACACGCCGGCGACCACCGCCATCGGCGTCGACAGCCCGAACAGCATGGTGATCAGGCCGAGGTGCGAGATGGTGGAATACGCCAGCAGGCCCTTGAGGTCATGCTGGAAGATCGCGTACCACGCACCCACCAGCAGGGTGATCGCACCGACGGTGGTGACCACGTAGAAGAACAGGTCGGTGCCGGCCAGCGCCGGATGCAGCCGCGCCAGCAGGAACACGCCCGCTTTCACCATCGTCGCCGAGTGCAGGTAGGCCGACACCGGGGTCGGCGCGGCCATCGCCTGCGGCAGCCAGAAGTGGAACGGGAACTGCGCGCTCTTGGTGAAGATGCCGAGCAGCACCAGGCCCAGGATCGCCGGATACCAGGTGTCGTCGCGGATCGCGTCGCCGGCCGCGAACACCGCATCGAGTTCGAAACTGCCCACCACGCGCCCGATCAGCAGGACGCCGCCAAGCAGGGCCAGTCCACCGAGTGCGGTGATCGTCAGCGCCATGCGCGCGCCCTGGCGTGCGTCCTCGCGGTGGGTCCAGAAGCCGATCAGCAGGAAGGAGCTGATCGAGGTGAGCTCCCAGAAGACCACCAGCAGCAACAGGTTGCCGGACAGCACCATGCCGAGCATGGCGCCCATGAAAAGCAGCAGGAACGAGTAGAAGCGCGGTGCGTTGTCGCGGCTGTCGAGGTAGTAGTGGGCGTACATCACGATCAGCGCGCCGATGCCCAGCACCAGGCCCGCGAACATCCACGCCAGGCCATCCAGCCGCAGCGACAGGTCGAGCCCGGCCGACGGTATCCACGGCAGGCTGGCGCGCAGGATGTCGCCGTCGATCACCGCCGGCGACATCAGCCCCAGCAACACGAGCCCAACCAGTGGCGCTGCCGCGGCCGTCCACGACACCGCGCCACGCGAGAGCGTGCGCGGCAGAGCGGCCACGACTGCCGC